>NZ_JBITKL010000008.1:167408-266226 GCF_044460945.1 Micromonospora sp. NPDC049903 | reverse complement strand
GCGGTGGGGGGGGGGGGGGTTGTGTTGTTGGGGCGTCCGCGCCGGCCCCCCCCCCCTACCCCATGCCCCCGGGGGGGGGGGGGGGGGCGCGCCCCCCCCCCCCCCCCCCCCCCCCCCCCCCGCCGGCCCGATCTCCCCCGAGCTTCACAGATCAGACAAAAAGCCATTCACCTGCCCGGTACGTGCCCAGCACGGTGGCCTCGGCCATCTCCTGCTGCTCGCAGCGCTCCTCCAGCCTCGCCCGGAACCGACCGAACGCCGGTAGCGAGGGCAGCGGATCCGGCAGGTGCGGTCCCGACACCACGTCGACGAAGGTGTACCCGTCGTCGAGCCGCAGCGTCACGTACCGCAGGCCCTCCGGCGCCGACCGGGCCAGTTCGTCGTAGACGGCGGTGAGCAACGTCAGATGCTCGTCGAGACGGTCCGGGCGGACCCGGTACCTGATCAGCATCGTCGTCACCGCTCAGCCACCCGCCGCGTCGCCGAACAACGCCGGGAACGGTTCGTCGAGCATCGGGAGTTGTTGCTCGGCGAGGTCGATCACGTCGACGGCCGTCGCGCCGGACCGGACCGACGGGTGCCCGGCCGCCACCTCGGTCACCCAGCCGGCCACCGCCGCACCCCGCCGACCGGGACGGCTGCTGCCCAGCACCACGCCGATGCGGCAGCGTTCTTCTCGTTGTGCACTGTCCATGGTCCGATCCCACCGGCGGAGCGCCCACGGTGGGAGGCCGTGCGGATGGTGGCCCTGACGGGGACACCCTCACGGCCGTCCGGACCGGCACACTGGGACCGTGATGGACGGGGAACTGGGCGCGTTCCTGCGCAGCCGACGGGAGGCGGTACGACCCGAGCAGGTGGGGTTGCCCGCCGGGCCGCGACGGCGTACCCCGGGGCTGCGGCGGACAGAACTGGCCACGCTGGCGCAGGTCAGCGTCGAGTACCTGACCCGCCTCGAACAGGGCCGCGACAGTCGGCCCTCACCCGAGATCCTCGCCGCGCTGGCGAACGCCCTCCGGCTCGGCCCGGACGACCGGAGCCACCTGCGGCGGCTCGCGTCGGTCGAACACAGTCAGCAGTTGTGCGAGGGGCGTCACCCGACCGCCTCGCGTACCGTCCGGCCCGAGGTCCGGGCCCTGCTGGACGCGCTGCGGGACCGGCCCGCGTGCCTGCTCAACCACCTCGGCGACGTGCTGGCCTGGAACGAGCCGTTCGACCGGGTGACCCGACCGCTCGGGCTGCTCGACGGCGACCGGCCCAACCTGGTGTGGTTCGTCTTCGCCGACGAACGCGCCCGCGGCCACCTGCCCGACTGGGCGGAACTGGCCGACCAGCAGGTGACCGAGTTGCACCGGCGTCGTCAGGGCGATCCGGACGTCGACGCGTTCGCCGAGCGCCTCGCCCGGACGGTGGGAACACCCTTCGCCTCCCGGTGGGAGCGCCGTCCGGTGGCGATCCAGGCCAGCGGCGTGCGCGTGGTGCGGCATCCGGAGGTCGGGCCGCTGCGTCTGGCGTACGAGACGCTCGAACTCGCCGACGACGGACAGCGACTGCTCGTCCACCTGCCCGCCGACGCCTCCTGCGCCGAGGCGCTCGACCGCCTGCTGGGCCGACGTCCCGGCGCCCTGCGCTCGGTGGCCGGCTAGCAGAACCGCTTCCTGGCGGCTTTCCGACAGAAATGGCGGGGGTCGTCGGCGGCGCGTACCGCAATTCCCCTAAAACCGCCCGACGATAGCCCTCGGCACATCCGGCAATTGCCGAGGATCCGCCGAACAGCCATTCTTCCGGCTCCGGGGCGCGCCTTTTCCGGCTGGCCCGGGTGTCACACACTGGCGCTGTCGTGAGCAGTCGACCGCACCCCGGAGGCGATACGTGCTGGAGGATTTCGAGGAATTCGGCCGTGACCTGCCGATGATCGGCAAGGGCGGCGTCAGCGCGCTCAACAAGTTCTCGCTCATGGTGGAACTGCCGTACGCACAGGATCTCGACCTGCCGCCCGAACGCAAACGCGCGGTGGGCGCCCGGTTGTACCGCAGCGTCGCCGAGGTGCTGGAGGCCGCCGAACTGTACTCGGTGCAGCACCTGCGGCTGGACTGGTCCGACGGCAACATCGGGATCGTCTACGACGACTCGTCCTTCGGCTTCCGGATGGCGATCCGGCGCGACCTGCGCATCATCCTCGAACGGCCCGGATCGTCGCTGCGACTGTTCCACAATTGGTACCGGGTGTTCATGCCCTACATCCAGGGGCTGGTGTCGCGAATCGCGATCGACCTGTCCGACATCCTGCATTCCGATTTCGACCTGCAACCGATCCGGACCAGCTACCTGTTCTCCCTGCTCACCTACGATTTCATTCCGGTACGCGCACCCCGCCCGGTCAGCAGCCACCAACTGATCGGCAACCTGTTGTCGCACCGCCCCGGCGAGGACGGCCGGTTCCTCTCCGTGCCCAGTGGTGGCGCCGCCGGTCCGCTGCGCACCGGCCGACTCGACGTGGAGATCTCCAACTTCCGCGAGGTCGCCCCCGACGTGCACGTACGCGAGATCTACGACATCCAGGCCCCCTCGAACCAGGGCTACCGCGGCATCTGGTTGGACTTCTACTGCATCTCCGAGACCGTCGGCGACGGTGACCCGGCCCTGGAGTCGCGCATCGCTCCACGGCCCGAGTTCCTGCTGGAGCAGTACACGGTCCCGTACCGCGACTTCTTCCGGGACCGCGTCGTCAAGGGCTTCCTGGCCGACTTCTTCAAGGACTGCGAGTTCTCCTGCGCCGTCGGGACGATGCCGTGACGCAGGAGACGCTCAACGTCATCCAGTTCGCGGGCCTGGTGGCCACCTTCGTGTGCAGCATCGTCGCGCTGTTCCTGTCCTGGCAGAACAACCGCTCCTCGGATCGGGAGGTGCGGGTGGCCGCCGAGCAGCTCCGGGCCTCGATCATCCCCGTTCCGATGATCCAGGACTCCCGGCTGACCTGGCGCGGGCAGGCCCTGGTGGTGCTCTCCGTCCGGCTCCGCAACGTCGGATCGGGGCCGATCCTCGGCATCCAGATCACCGGCATCCGGATCGACCGCACCAGCCTGGCCTTCGAGGCGCTGAACGCTCCGAAGGCGGACGTCGTCATGCCCACCACCGACGTCGAGCAGCGGCTCCGCTTCGTCGACCCACCGCAGGTCGCGCAGCCGAGTCTGGTGCTCGTCGAGATCGAGTACTTCGACGTGCTGGGCAACCACTACCAGCAGCCGCTGCCGTTGACGGTCGTCTCCGGCACCGGCAGCGGCGCCATGGCCGGAGTCCGTCCCGCCCGCATCAGCCGGAACCCCTAGAGAGGCAGTCGCGGATGTCCAAGCTCATTCTCGGCCGGGCAGTCGTGCGTCACCTGGAACCCGAGCCGCTGTCCAAGAGCCAGTTCGCCCAGCGGCGACCCAGCGACACCGGGGTACGCGCCCGCCTCGGACTCGGCGAGGAACACATCGTCGACGACGCCGAGCTGGGTCCGGTGGTCGCCTCGGACGACGACAGCCACCTGATGACGATCGCGCCCACCGGAGCCGGCAAGGGCCGAGACGTGATCATCCCGAACCTGCTCACCTACGAGGGCTCGGTGGTGGTCATCGACCCGAAGGGCGAGAACTACGACGTCACGCACGAGCACCGTCGTACCGTGCTGGGCAACGAGATCGTGCTGCTGGACCCGTTCGGTGCCAGCCACGGCGGCAGCGACGAGCGGGGCTCGCTGAACCCGTTCGACGTCTTCGGCGCGCTGCGGCGCGACGACGACGCAGCCGAGGAGGCCGAGGACTTCGGCCGGGTGCTCTCCGACATCCTGATGGGCGGCATCCAGTCGCTGTCCGACCCGTTCTGGGACGAGATGGCGCAACTGCTGATCGCCGCACTGGCCACCGACCTGATGACCGGCCAGCCGGACCGGCCCGACACCCTGCAGGAGCTGCGTACCCAGCTCTTCGAGTCGGACCTGCGCTACCGGCTCGCGGTGGCGCTCGACACGCGGTCGAAGTCGATGCCGCCGGGCACCCGACAGGAGTTCGAGATGCTGCTCAGCATCGCGGACGCGGAGAAGACCTTCAGCGGGATCGTGGCCACCGCCGCCCAGCAACTGGCCGCCTTCAGCTCCCGGCGGACCGTGGACGCCACCGCCCGGACGAGCTTCGCCCTGAGCGACCTGACCAACCCCGAGCGGCGGATCTCCATCTACGTGGTCATCCCGCCGCACAAGCTGCGTACCCATCAGCGCCTGCTGCGGGCCTGGGTGGGTTGCCTGCTGTACTACGTGATGAACAGCCGGTCGATCAACCAGTCCCGGCTGCTGTTCCTCATCGACGAGGCGGCTCAGCTCGGCCGGTTCTCGCTGCTCCAGGAGGCGATCACGCTGCTGCGCGGGTACGGGCTGCGCACCTGGACCTTCTGGCAGGACCTCGCGCAGTTGTCCAGCCTCTACGGCCTCGCCGCCGAGACCATGATCAATAACTCGGGTGTGCTCCAGGTGTTCAGCCCGGCGAACTTCGGTGCCGCGACCGCCCTGTCGATGCGGATCGGGTGCAGCGTCGGTGAGCTGCTGCAACTCGCCCCGGACGAGCAGGTGATCGCGTTCAAGAACGAGTGGCCGACGAAGATGGAACGCTTCAACCACCTGACCGACCCGGTGCTGCGCGGCTGGGCCCGCGCCAACCCCCGACACGGCACCGCCCCACCGCCCGCGTGAGTTCGATCCGTCCGCGTGGGCGCGCGTCCCCGAGGCGCGGTCAGCGCGCCGCGCGGACCAGGTCCACGAAGTAGGCGTGCAGTCGCGCGTCACCGGTGAGTTCCGGGTGGAACGAGGTGGCCAGCAGGTTGTCCTGGCGCACCGCCACGATCCGCCCGGCGGCCGGGCCGGCGGTGACCGTGCCGAGCACCTCGACGTCGTCGCCGACCCGCTCCACCCAGGGTGCGCGGATGAAGACCGCGTGCAGCGGGCCGCCCTCGACTCCGGTGATCTCCACCGGCGCCTCGAACGAGTCGACCTGGCGGCCGAACGCATTGCGCCGGACGGTCATCGCGATGCCGTCGAAGCCCCGCTGGTCGGGGCGGCCGTCGAGGACCTCGGTGGCCAGCATGATCATGCCGGCGCAGGAGCCGTAGACCGGCAGGCCGGCGGCGATGCGCTTGTCGATCGGCTCGCGCAACTCGAAGATGTCCACCAGCTTGCTGATCGTGGTGGACTCCCCGCCCGGGATGACCAGGCCGTCGACCGCGTCCAGCTCCGCCGGTCGGCGTACCGGTCGGGCCTGCGCGCCCGCCCCGGTCAGGGCGGTGACGTGTTCACGGACGTCGCCCTGCAGGGCGAGCACACCGATCACGGGTGCCGTCACATGCGTTCCTTTCCGAGGTGTTAGCAGGGGTCCCCTGCTATGCACGAGGCGTTAGCAGGGGGCCCTTCCTTACATGTCACCAGCCGCGGTCGGCGAGACGGTGCGGGACCGGGATGTCGTCGACGTTGATGCCGACCATCGCCTCGCCGAGCCCCCGGGAGACCTTGGCCAGCACGTCCGGGTCGTCGTGGAACGTGGTCGCCTTGACGATCGCGGCGGCCCGCTGGGCCGGGTTGCCGGCCTTGAAGATGCCGGAGCCGACGAAGACGCCCTCAGCGCCGAGCTGCATCATCATCGCCGCGTCGGCGGGGGTGGCGATACCACCGGCGGTGAACAGCACCACCGGTAGCTTGCCGCTCTCGGCGACCTCCTTGACCAGCTCGTACGGCGCCTGCAACTCCTTCGCCGCGACGAACAGCTCGTCGGTCGGCAACGTCTGGAGCCGCCGGATCTCCTGGCGGATCTTGCGCATGTGGGTGGTGGCGTTGGAGACGTCACCGGTGCCGGCCTCGCCCTTAGAGCGGATCATGGCCGCGCCCTCGGTAATCCGGCGCAGCGCCTCGCCCAGGTTGGTCGCGCCGCAGACGAACGGGACGGTGAACGCCCACTTGTCGATGTGGTTGGCGTAGTCGGCCGGGGTCAGCACCTCGGACTCGTCGACGTAGTCCACACCGAGCGCCTGGAGGATCTGCGCCTCCACGAAATGCCCGATCCGGGCCTTGGCCATCACCGGGATGGAGACCGCCTGGATGATGCCGTCGATCATGTCGGGGTCGCTCATCCGGGACACCCCGCCCTGGGCGCGGATGTCGGCGGGGACACGCTCCAGCGCCATCACCGCGACCGCACCGGCGTCCTCGGCGATCTTGGCCTGCTCGGGGGTGACCACGTCCATGATCACGCCGCCCTTGAGCATCTCGGCCATCCCGCGCTTGACGCGGGCGGTGCCGACGGCCGGGCTGGCACTGCTGGTCGGGGAAGTCATCTGGACAGGCTCCTCAGGCGTACTCGGGGCGGGGGCAGCGCAGATGCTACGCGCGGCGCGAGGCCCCTCCGAGCGCCAATTCCAGGCGTGGTGGCCTGCTCTGTGGCCCCGGTCACCCACGCGCCGGGGACCGGCGCGGACGGCGGATCAGCGGGTACGCACGTCGGCAGCCGGCACGGTGAGCGTCGGATCGTCGATGTCGAAGTAGCGCGGCCAGGTGTGCCCCCGCCCCATCCGCAACAGCCGCACCAGTGGCCGGCCGCGCGCCGAACGGGCGTCCCGGACCAGGTCGGTGTGCACCTGCCGGGCCAGCGCGAGCCGCCGGCTGGCCGCGATCACCGCGTCGCAGTCCGGGTCGGAGGGGTCGAGTTCGACCGCGCGCAACTGCCGGGTCAGGTCGTTCTCGGCCGCCTCCCGCTCGTCCGGGCCGGCGTCCAGCGCGATCCGCGCCGCCGCGTACAGCTCGACGCCGTAGCGACGCTCCGCCAGCACCGCCGCCGCAGCGGCCCGACGCAGCAGATGGGCGTCCAGGGCGCGCGCGGCGAGCTGCGCACGGGACTGGAGCCGCTCGACCCGGCCGGCGGTCCAGATCAGGTACGCCGCCACCAGGGCGACGACCACCGTCGCGCCCACCACCCACCACATGCCCGGCATCGTAGTGCTGCTCCCGTTCCTCCCGGTCAGTCCGGCCCCACCCACTCCTGGTCGATCACCCGTCCGTCGGTCGCCTCGATCGCCGCTGCGTATACCTCCAGAACGCGGCGGGCAACCACGGGCCAGTCGAAATTCGCCACCACCTGGTGCCCGCAGGCGGTCAGCTCGGCCCGCTGGGCGGGGTCGTCCAGCAGCTCGGCCAGGCGCTGGCGCAACGTCACCGCGTCGCCGGTGGGGAACAACCGCCCGGCCCGCCCACCGTCGAGCACCCGGCGGAACGCGTCCAGGTCGCTGGCGACGACCGTGGTGCCGGCGGCCAACGCCTCGGTGAGGATCATGCCGAAGGACTCACCACCGGTGTTCGGCGCCACGTACAGGTGCACACTACGCAGCATTTGGGCCTTCTCCTCCTCGGAGACCAGCCCGAGGAAGGTCACCCGATCCCGAAGATCGGGCGGAAACTGGTCGAACAGGTCGTCCCGGTCACCCGGGCCGGCGACCAACAGGCGCAGCCCGGGACGCTGCCGGGCCAACTCCACGAAGGCGTCGCGCAGGATCGGGAACCCCTTGCGGGGCTCGGTGAACCGGCCCAGGAAGCCCAGCGTCCCGCCGTCGCCCGGCGCGTACTCCCCCGGCCAGCCCGGCAACGACGCCACCCCGGCGAACTTGGCCACCGCGACCCCGTTGGGGATCTCCACCGCGCCGCCGTCCAGGTGCTCGACCTGCACCTTGCGGGCCAGCGCGCTGACCGCGATCCGCGCGGTGATCCGTTCCAGCACGATCTGCAGGACGCCCTGGGCGACCGAGAGCACCCGGGATCGGGTCATCGCGGTGTGGAAGGTGGCCACCACCGGCCCTCGCGCGGAGAGCACCGCGAGCATGGACAGACTCAACGTCAGCGGCTCGTGCACGTGCAGCACGTCGAAGTCGCCCCGGGTGATCCAGCGACGCACCCGCGCGGTGGAGACCGGACCGAACGCGATCCGGGCCACCGAGCCGTTGTACGGCAGCGGCACCGACCGGCCGGCCGGCACCACGTACGGCGGCAGCGGCGAGTCCTCGTCCGCCGGCGCCAGCACGCTCACCTCGTGGCCGAGCCCGATCAGCGCCTCGGCGAGATCCATGACGTGGTTCTGCACCCCGCCCGGCACGTCGAAGGAGTACGGGGAGACGATGCCGATCCGCATTGCGTCCCGTCCCCTCAGTCCAGCCACATCCGCTGCAACATGTGCCAGTCTTGCGGATGCCGGGCGATGCCCGACGCGAGACCGTCGGCGATCCGCTGGGTCAGCGTACGGACCCGCTCGTCCAGCGAGCCCTCCGCCGGCCCCGGCAGCGGCAGCGGCCCCTCGATCGAGGCGCACGCCGCATCCGGTTCGTACCACAGCGACGCCACGTACAGGGGCGCGCCGGTCCGCAGCGCCAGCAGCGCCGGACCGGCCGGCATCCGGCTCCGACCGCCGAAGAAGTCGACCTCCACGCCCCGGGCGGAGAGGTCCCGGTCGGCCAGCAACGGCACCACCGCACCGGCCTGCAGCCGATCGGTCAGCACGTCGATGGGCGGGCGGGCTCCCCCGGTGGTGGGCAGGATCTCCATGCCCAGGCCCTCCCGGAAGGCCACGAACCGCTCGAAGACCCCCTCCGGCTTGAGCCGCTCGGCGACGGTGGACAGCGGCCACCCGTTGGCGGCCACCCAGGCACCGGCCAGGTCCCAGTTACCGGCGTGCGGCAGCGCCACCACCGCGCCCCGGCCGGACGCCACGTCGGCGGCGAGCTTCTCGGTGCCGTCCAGCCGGAAACCGGCGAGCACCTGCTCCCGGCTCAGCGACGGCAGCCGGAACACCTCCATCCAGTAGCGGGAGTACGACCGCAGACCCGCCCGGACCAGCTCGTCCAGCTCCGCGTCGGGCAGTTCCGGCCCGACCACCCGGCGCAGGTTGGCGCGCAGCCGGCTGGCGCCCTTGCCCCGACGGCGGTGGGCCCGGTCCGCCACCGCGTCGAACGCCGCCGCCGCCACCGGCCGGGGCAGCACCCGGACCAGCCGCCAGCCGGCGACGAACCCGAGCTCGGTGAGGTTCACCTGGCTTGGGCCTGCCGGTAGACGTACCGCATCCGCTGGCCGACGGTGAACAGCGACACCGCCGCCAGCAGCCAGAGTGCGATCGGCAGCGCCGCCGGGTGGACCCACGCGGCGAGCAGGCCGCCGACGCCCACGATCAGCAGACGCTCGGTACGCTCCGCGATGCCGACGTTGCCGCTCATCCCGAGCCCCTCGGCGCGAGCCTTGACGTACGAGACGAGACCGCCCGCGGCCAGGCAGATCAGCGCGGCGGCCACGCCACCGCGGTCCCCCTCGCCGGCCAGATAGAAGGCGACCGCGCCGAAGACCGCGCTGTCGGCGACCCGGTCCATGCTGGAGTCGAGGAACGCCCCGAACGTGGTGGACCCGCCGCTCATCCGGGCCATCGTCCCGTCGAGCAGGTCGGTGAGCGCGAAGACCGTCACGATCAGCGCACCGGCGACCAGGTGGCCGCGCGCACCGAAGCCGAGCGCGCCGACGAGCACTCCGACGGTGCCCGCGACGGTGACCGTATTGGGGGATATGCCCGCGCGCAGTAGGCTGCGGGCGATCGGCTCCACGACGCGGGTCATCCCCGCGCGGGCCGACACTTGGAAGATCTTCGCCATGGCGGTCCCACGATAACGGTCGGCCCCCTGGCCGGCGACACCGCCGGTCGGCGTGGCAAGGGTTGTGTCGGTCCGCCGACGGGTGTGAGATCGAGCCAGTAAGGTGACCCGGCTCACCCGACCACCCGTTGACTGCACGGTTCGGAGCGGTTGCCCGGAAGATATCGCCGCAGTACCCGCCCGGGCCGGTCCCCGTCGCGCGCGGCGGTCGCCACCTACCACCACCGGTTGAGGGAGGTGCGCCCGATGGCGCAGAAGAGTCACGACAAGGGGGCCGCCGGCGGTGTGCCGGCGGTGACCGACCCCGCCAGGATCCGCAACGTGGTGCTCGTCGGGCACTCCGGGGCGGGCAAGACGACGCTGGTCGAGGCGCTGCTCGCGGCCAGCGGCACGATCGACCGACCCGGCTCGATCGCCGACGGGACCACCGTCTGCGACCACGACCCCGCCGCCGTACGCCAGCAGCGCTCGGTGGCGCTGTCCTGCGCGCCGCTGCACCACGACGGCATCAAGGTCAACCTGCTGGACACGCCCGGCTACGCCGACTTCGTCGGCGAGTTGCGGGCCGGGCTGCGGGCCGCCGACGCCGCCCTGTTCGTCATCTCCGCCGTGGACGGCATGGACGCCGCCACCGCCGCCCTCTGGGAGGAGTGCGCCGCCGTCGACATGCCCCGGGCGGTGGCCGTCGCCCGGCTGGACCACCCGCGCGCCGACTTCGACGAGGCGGTGGCGCTGTGCCAGCGCGTCTTCGGCGACAACGTGGTCCCGCTCTACCTGCCGATGCTGGGTGACGACGGCGAGTCCGTCGCCGGCCTGCTCGGGCTGATCACCCGCCGGGTCTTCGACTACACCGCCGGCCTGCCCGCGCAGGTACGCGAGCCCGACCCGGAGCACCTGCCGGCGATCGCGGAGTCCCGCGACGAGCTGATCGAGGGGATCATCGCGGAGAGCGAGGACGAGACCCTGATGGACCGGTACCTCGGCGGCGAGGAGATCGATCCCGCCCTGCTGGTCGAGGACCTGGAGAAGGCCGTCGCCCGGGGCCACTTCTATCCGGTCGTGCCGGTCTGCGCGGCCACCGGCGTCGGGCTGGACGTGCTGCTGGAGGTGCTCACCGCAGGATTCCCGTCCCCGCCCGAGCACGACCTGCCGCCGGTCACCGGCGTCGACGGCTCGCCGCGCCCGCCGCTGACCTGCGACCCGGACGGTCCACTGGTCGCCGAGGTGGTCAAGACGACGGTGGACCGGCACCTCGGGCGGGTCTGCGTGGTACGCGTCTTCTCCGGCACGCTGCGTCCGGACCGTACCGTGCACGTCGCCGGACACGGACTGGCCGAACGCGGCCACCCGGACCACGACGCCGACGAGCGCATCGCCCACCTCTACAGCCCGCTGGGCGCCACGCTGCGCGAGGTCGGCGTCGCGGTGGCCGGCGACATCTGCGCGATCACCAAGTCCGGCAGCGCGGAGACCGGCGACACCATCTCCGCCAAGGACGACCCGTTGCTGATCGCCCCGTGGGAGATGCCCGAGCCGCTGCTGCCGGTGGCCGTGGTGGCGAAGACCCGCTCCGACGAGGACGCGCTGGCCCGCAACCTGGCCCGGCTGGTGGCCGGCGACCCGACGATGCGGCTGGAGCGCAACCCGGAGACCCACCAGTTGGTGCTCTGGTGCATGGGCGAGGCACACGCCGACGTGGTCCTGGACCGGCTGCGCGCCGGTGGGGTGGAGTTGGACACCGAACCGGTACGGGTGCCGATGCGGGAGACGCTGACCGCACCGGCCCGTGGGCACGGCCGCCACGTCAAGCAGTCCGGCGGACACGGCCAGTACGCGGTCTGCGACGTCGAGGTGGAACCGCTGCCACGCGGAGGCGGTTTCGAGTTCGTCGACCGGGTGGTCGGCGGCGCCGTACCGCACCACTACGTCCCCTCGGTCGAGAAGGGCGTACGCGCCCAGATGGAACGCGGGCTGGTCGCCGGTCACCCGGTGGTGGATCTGCGGGTGACCCTGGTCGACGGCAAGGCACACAGCGTCGACTCCTCCGACGCGGCGTTCCAGACCGCCGGGGCGCTGGCCCTGCGTGACGCCGCCGACCGGGGCGCACCGGTGGTGCTTGAACCGATCGACGAGGTGACGGTGCGGGTACCCGACGGCAGCGTGGGCGCGGTGCTGGGCGACCTCTCCGGTCGGCGCGGCCGGGTGCTCGGCACCGAACCGGACCCGGACGCCGAGGGGCGCACCCTGGTCCGCGCCGAGGTGCCCGCCAGCGGGCTGCTCCGGTACGCGGTCGAGCTGCGCGCGATGACCGCCGGCGCCGGCACCTTCCGCCGCAGCTTCCTCCGCTACGACTCCCACCCCACCCCCTGACCGTTCCGGGGGCCGGTCAGGGGCGGGCGGTGGGGAGCATGGGGCTGGGCCAGTAGGGGCGGTCGACCTCGCGCAGGGCGGCCGAGCGCAGGGCGGCGAGTCGACGTTCGACCTCGGCGAAGTGGTCCGGGCGGAGCGGACCGAGGGCCAGGGCGGCGGCGTTCTCCTCGACCTGGGCGACGGTGCGGCATCCCGGGATCGGGATGGTGCGGTCGCTGCGGGCCCAGATCCAGCCCAGCGCGCCCTGCGCCAGGGTGCGCCCGTCGGCGGTCAGCGCCGCCCGCACGGCGTGTACCCGGCGCAGCCACTCCGGCGCGGGCCGCCCGCCCCGGAACCACTCCAGCCATCCCGAGGTCATCCCCCGGACGTCGTCGTGCGGCAGCGTCGAACAGTGGTGGTACTTGCCGGTGAGCAACCCCATCCCCAGGGGCCCCCGGTTGACGCTGGCCAGGTCGTACTTGTCGCAGACCGCGAGCAGGTCGGGGGCGTCCCGGAGCACCGACAGGCTGTGCTGCACGACCGCGCCGTGCCGGGCGTCCTGGCCGAGGGCGACGGCCCGGTCGACCCGGTCGGTGCTCCAGCCGTACGCCCGCACCAGCCCGTCGGCGACCAGGTCCTCCAGGACGCCGATCAGCGCCTGCGCCCGGGCCACCGGCAGGTCGGCCAGGTGCAGTTGGTACAGGTCGATCCGATCGGTGCCGAGGCGGCGCAGCGAGTCCCGTACCGCCCGGTGCAGGTACGCCGGGGACGCGTCCCGACCGGTGGCCTGCCGGGACCGCTCGTCGAACGTGTAGCCCCACTTGGTGGCGATCACTGCCTCGTCGCGCCGTCCGGTCAGCGCCCGGCCGAGCAGCCGTTCACCGTGCCCGGCACCGTACGAGTCGGCGGTGTCGAAGAGGGTCACGCCGAGGTCGAGGGCCCGGCGGACCGCCCGGACGGACTCCTCGTCGTCGACCGCCCCCCACCCCAGCGGGGTGTGCCCCTCGGACCAGGGACCGGCGATCGCCCAGCAGCCCATGCCGAGGGCACTGACCTCGATCCCGCTGCGCCCGAGCGTGCGCGTCGACTCCGCCACCGGCGCATCGTGCCATCTTCCGGACACGGTTTGACAGACATCCAGCACGATCATCCGTACGGGGGACCGTCGCCCACGGATCACCCCGGCGCGGCCCGGATCCGCCCCGTCTCGTGTCCCACCCGGACGACCTGCGAATCGCCGGAGGATCCGGTTGCCCTCGTGGCCGCCTTTGCTCTGCTCACCGATACGCATCGACTCCAGCGCGTAACCGTTGCGTGGGGTGAGGCAGAGCAAAGGCGCCGCGCGGCAGTGGACCCCGGCGCGGGTCCCGCCCGGGGCACACGGTGGGCACAGAGGCCCCGCGACGAAGCCCGCAGGACGCGAAGCGCGAGGCCCCGGACGCGGGGGGCTGCGGGCCGGGTCAGGTCGGCCAGGCGCGGACGAACAGGTCGCGGGTGTCGCCGAGCAGTTGCGGCAACACCTTGGTACGCCCGATCACCGGCATGAAGTTGGCGTCACCGCCCCAGCGGGGCACCACGTGCTGGTGCAGGTGGGCGGCGATGCCGGCGCCCGCCACGCCGCCCTGGTTCATGCCCAGGTTGAAGCCGTGCGCGTTGCTGACCTTGCGGACCACCCGCATCGCGGCCTGGGTGAACGACGCCAGCTCGACCGTCTCCGGCTCGTCCAGGTCGGTGTAGTCGGCCACGTGCCGGTACGGGCAGACCAGCAGATGCCCCGGGTTGTACGGATACAGGTTGAGCACCACGAAGACGTGCTCGCCCCGCGCCACGACCAGGCTCTCCTCCGCCGGTCGGGCCGGGGCCAGGCAGAACGGGCAGCCGGAGGGTTGCTCGTAGCCGCCCTCGGGTCGGTCCTCGCCGGAGATGTAGGTCATCCGGTGGGGCGTCCAGAGCCGGTCCAGCCCGTCGGCCATGTCCCTGTCGTTGTGCTCGTCCGCTCCCCCAGTCACACCGGCGATCCTACGGCCCCGCCGAGCGGGTGCCGAGCCTCGGCCCGGCACCCGGCGTGATCGATGGAGCAGCACCCGGCGTGCGTGTTAGGAAGGGTCCCCTGCTCTACCGCAGGCGTTAATAAGGTGCCCTTCCTTACATCTGGGCGGAGGGGCCGACGTTGGTGCGGGTGCGGACGACGTCGAGCACGTGGGAGACCGCCTCGGCCAACGGCACCCCGTTGCGCTGCGAGCCGTCCCGGTAGCGGAACGAGACGGTGCCGGCGGCCACGTCGTCGTCCCCGGCGATCACCATGAACGGGATCTTCTGCTGCTGGGCGGTCCGGATCTTCTTCTGCATCCGGTCGTCACCGGCGTCCACCTGGGCGCGGACGCCCTCGGCGCGCAGCGCGGCGACGAAGCCGTGCAGGTAGTCGGCGTGGTCCTCGCGGATCGGGATGCCGACCACCTGCACCGGGGCCAGCCAGGCCGGGAACGCCCCGGCGTAGTGCTCGGTGAGCACGCCGAAGAACCGCTCGATCGAGCCGAACAACGCCCGGTGGATCATGACCGGCCGCTGCCGGCTGCCGTCGGCCGCCTGGTACTCCAGACCGAAGCGCTCCGGCAGGTTGAAGTCGACCTGGATGGTGGACATCTGCCAGGTCCGGCCGATGGCGTCCTTGGCCTGCACGGAGATCTTCGGGCCGTAGAAGGCCGCGCCGCCCGGGTCGGGCACCAGGTCCAGGCCGGACTCCTCGGCCGCCGACCGCAGCGCCTCGGTGGCCCGCTCCCAGTTCTCGTCGGTGCCGACCGACTTCTCCGGGTTGCGGGTGGACAGCTCCAGATAGAAGTCGTCCAGCCCGTAGTCACGCAGCAGTTCGAGCACGAAGGCGAGCAGGGACTTCAACTCCCCCGCCATCTGCTCCTCGGAGCAGAAGATGTGCGCGTCGTCCTGGGTCATGCCGCGCACCCGGGTCAGGCCGTGCACCACACCGGACTTCTCGTACCGGTAGACCGTGCCGAACTCGAACATCCGCAGCGGCAGCTCCCGGTAGGAACGACCACGGGACCGGAAGATCAGGTCGTGCATCGGGCAGTTCATCGGCTTGAGGTAGTAGCTCGCGCCCTCCACCTCCATGGGCGGGAACATGCCGTCGGCGTACCAGTCGAGGTGCCCGGAGACCTCGTACAGGTGGCCCTTGGTGATGTGCGGGGTGTTGACGAACTCGTACCCGGCCTGCTCGTGCTTGAGCCGCGAGTAGTTCTCCATCTCGCGGCGGATGATGCCGCCCTTGGGGTGGAAGACCGCCAGGCCGGAGCCGAGCTCGTCGGGGAAGCTGAACAGGTCGAGGTCCGCGCCGAGCTTGCGGTGGTCGCGCCGGGCCGCCTCCTCCAGCAGCTTCAGGTACGCCTTGAGCGCGTCCCGGGTCGGCCAGGCGGTGCCGTACACCCGCTGGAGCTGCGGGTTGCGCTCGCTGCCCCGCCAGTACGCGGCGGCCGAGCGCATCAGCTTGAACGCGCCGATCAGCCGGGTGTTGGGCAGGTGCGGGCCCCGGCACAGGTCGGACCAGCAGACCTTGTCGGAGTCGGCGGCGAGGTTGTCATAGATGGTCAGCTCGCCCCCGCCGACCTCCATCACCTCGGAGGAGTCCAGCCCCTCGCCCTTGACGTCGATGAGTTCCAGCTTGAACGGCTCGGCGGCCAGCTCGGTCTTGGCCTCGTCGAGGCTGTCGAAGCGCCGCCGCCGGAACCGCTGCCCGGACTTGACGATCTCCTGCATCCGCTTCTCGACCTTGGCCAGGTCGTCCGGCTGGAACGGCTTGTCGACGGCGAAGTCGTAGTAGAAGCCGTTCTCGATCGGCGGGCCGATGCCGAGGCGGGCCTCGGGGAAGACGTCCTGCACCGCCTGGGCCAGCACGTGCGCGGTCGAGTGCCGCAGCACGTCGAGCCCGTCCGGCGAGTCCAGCGCGACCGGCTCGACGGCGGTCTCCTCGGCCGGACGCCAGTCCAGGTCGCGCAGGGCGCCCTGCGGGTCGCGGACCACCACGATCGCCTTCGGGCCGGTGGTGGGCAACCCGGCCGCCGCCACCGCGTCGGCCGCCGTCGTCCCGGCGGCGACGACGACGGGGTCGGCCACGGCGGGGATACGGGGTGCGGACACGGGTGAACTCCTCGCAGCAGATGTGACGGAAAGGTGCCGGTGACGGCTCACCGCGATGGTATCGGTCGGCGTGGTGGCCACCGTCCCCGACACCGTAGGGGACGAATCCGGCCACCGTTGAACCTTTTCGGCCCGGCATCCGAACTACCAGGTGTGGCCGGAGCCGGTTCCGGCCACGTCGACACGGATGGGGACCCAGCATGGCGATGACGCGCGGCGGCAGCCGTCGACGCCGGGGCGCGCTGGTGGCCGCCCTGGCCACGGCCGGGGTACTGCTCTGGCCCGCGACCACGGCGTGGGCCGACGGCGTGACGTTCACTCCGGCCGAGGCCCAGCAGGGCAACTCGGTCAAGCTCGAGTTCGCGGTGCCCGACGAGCGGCCCGGGGTCCGGACCGAGCGGATCGAGATCCGGATGCCGGCGGAGACTCCGGTGGCCGAGGTGTATCCGCTCTCGGTGGAGGGCTGGGCGCCCGCCATCACCACCCGCAAGCTCGACGCCCCGATCGCGGGCATGCACGGTCCGGCGACCGACGTGGTGACCGCCGCACTGACCTGGACCCGGGCCACCGGCGAGGCGGGTGCGGGCCCGGCCCGCCTGGTGTTCTCGATGGCGCCGCTGCCGCAGACCGAGCAGGTGCAGTTCGAGCTGACCCAGACCTACGCCGACGGCCTCCAGGTGCACTGGGGCAACCGTCCCGGCCAGCGCCCGCTGCCCGCGCTGACCCTCACGCCGGGCGACCCGGCGTACCCGGGTGCGGCCCACGGCGGTCACGGCGCGGCACCCGGCGGTGCGGCGCCGGGCGACCCCGTGCCGACCGCCGCCACGCCCGACGAGGGCCCGAACGCCAACAGCCTGCTCGCCGCCGGCCTGGTCGCCGGTCTCGGCGGCGGCGCGGTGATCGGCTGGCTGATCAGCCGACGCCGTCGGGGCACCACCGAGGAGATCGACCGGTCGGTCCTCGACGAGCAGCCCACCGCCGAGCCGTCGGTCGACGCGGACCCGGCGCAGCGCCGCGACGACGAGGTGGTCGAGGCCGGCGCGAACCGCTGAGGGTCGGCCTCGTCGTCGTACCAGCTCGGCGGGTTGTCGGGTGGGCCGCAACGACGTACCGCGCCACTCCGAGTACCGTTCTGGCGTGGCCACCGTCCTGCTGGTCGAAGACGATCACGTCGTACGCGGCGCGATGCTTCGCTCCCTCACCGACCGGGGCCACGCCGTGCACGCGGTCGGCACCGCGCTGGACGCGCTGCGCCGGGTAGCCGCCGAGACGCCCGATCTGGTGGTGCTCGACCTGGGCCTGCCGGACCTGGACGGATCGGACGCGCTGCGGATGCTGCGCGGCATCACCGACGTACCGATCATCATCGCCACCGCCCGCGACGACGAGCAGTCCGTGGTCAAGCTGCTACGGGCCGGCGCCGACGACTACATGGTCAAGCCGTTCACCGGCGCGCACCTGGACGCGCGGATCACCACCGTGCTGCGCCGGGTGGGCCGTGCCAGTCGCGGCGTGGCACCGGCCGTGCACAGCGTCGGCGGGCTGCGGGTCGACGTCGGTGAACGCAGCGCCCTCCTGGACGGTGAGGCGCTGGCGCTGACACGTAAGGAATTCGACCTGCTGGCCTATCTCGCCGCCCGACCTGGCCGGGTAGTGTCCCGGCGGGAGCTCTTGGAGGAGGTATGGCGGCAGCCATCGGTCGGCGAGGACCAGACCATCGACGTGCACCTGTACTGGCTGCGCCGCAAAATGGGCGAGTCCGCGGCGAAGCCTCGCTACCTGCGCACCGTGCGGGGGGTGGGCTTCCGGCTGGTGGCGCCGGACTGAGGCGCTCGCTGGCGCTGCTGACCGGCGGCACCGGCATCCTGCTGGCACTGGCCTTCCTGATCCCGCTCGGCCTGGCCCTGGGCGGTCAGGCCCGCGAGGAGGCGATCGCCGACGCGGCCCGACGCAGCGCGCTGGTCACCGGCGCGCTCGCGGTGAGCACCGAGCCGGCGGTGGTGGACCGCGCCATCGAGGCCAGCGGCGCCGACCCGGCGACCCGTCCGGTGGTGCACGGTCTCGACGGCGTGGCCGCCGAGGCCGGACGCGCCGACGCCGGGCAGCTCGACCGGGCCCGCGACGAGGGACGTTCCCTGGTGGTCGACGTCGACGGCGGGGTGCTGCGGCTGGACCCGGTGGTGCTGGGCGACCGGACGGCCGTGGTGGAGGTGTTCGTACCGGACGAGGCGCTCGGCGGCTCGGGGCGCTGGTGGCTGCTGGCCGGGGTGGCCGTAGCCCTGGTGGGCGCGGCCGTGCTGGTGGTCGACCGGCTCGCGGCGCGTACGGTCGACGCCACCCGGGGGCTGGTCAAGGCGGCGCTCGCGGTCAGCGACGGCGACCTGGGCGTACGCGTGGAGCCGAATGGCCCGCGCGAGGTGGCCGAGGCCGGGCACGCGTTCAACCGGATGGCGGAGCGGTTCGTCGCGGCCCGCACCGAGGAGCGGGAGTTGGTGGCGGACCTGTCCCACCGGCTGCGGACCCCGCTGACCGTGCTCCGGCTCGACGCGGAGGCGCTGGAGTCCGACGACACCAGCGTGGACGCGTTCAGTCAGGCGGAGCTGGACCATCGACGCGGCATCCGGCGGATCCGGCAGGCGATCGTCACCCTGGAGGGTGAGATCGACGTGCTGATCAAGACCACCCGCAAGGCGGTGGCCACCGAGGCGGCTCCGGCGATGTGCGACGTGAGCGAGGTTGTCCGGGACCGGATGGTGTTCTGGGCGGCTCTGGCCGGTGACCAGAACCGCCCGCACCGGGTGGTCGGCGCCCAGCTGCGCATCCCGGCGCCGGTGCCCCGGGCCGAGTTGGCCGCCGCGCTCGACGCGGTGATCGGCAACGTGTTCCGCTACACGCCACAGGGCACCGCGTTCGAGGTGGCGGTGTCCCGGCGCGACGGGTACGTGGCCATCCGGATCGACGACGCCGGGCCGGGCATCGCCAACCCGGATCGCGCGCTGCGCCGGGGCACCAGCGACCAGGGTTCCACCGGCCTCGGGCTGGACATCGCCAAACGGGTGGCGTTGCAGGCCAACGGTTCGGTGAGCATCGACCGGGCGCGGCTGGGCGGAGCGAGCGTGGTGATGCTGCTCGCCGATCCGGAGGCGACGCCCCGGCAGGTCAGCCGGTTCGGCCTGGTGGGTCGGATGGCCCGGGAGGCACGGGAGCAGAAGGGCAGCGGACGACGCTGGCCGAGGCAACGTCCCACGGACTCCTGACCGGGTCACACGCGGCCGGGTTGTGCGGCGGCACAAGTCTTCCTTAGATCCGAATTAACGACGTCCCATTGGCCCGGTAAGGGTGCCAGGATCAGCTCCGAACCCAGCAGTTCCGCCGGCTCTCCGCTCCCAGCGCACATCGGCCGGTGGAGCCGTGCGCGCGGCGGGAGACACGGTCCCCCCACACCTCCTCCCGTCGCGCGCACTTCCAGGCCTCCGCCGGTCCCGACCGGGTCGGTCGGGACCGGGGACCTCCGCAGGCGAGGTCAGTCGCGCGGGGCTGCCAGGTAGGCGTCGATCTCCTCGATGATCCGCTGCTTGCCCGCCGGGTCGAGGAACGAGGCGGTCACCGCGTTGCGGGCCAGCGCCGCCACCTGCTCCGGGCCGGCGTCGAGCAGCCGGGCGGCCACCGCGTACTCGTCGTCGAGGGTGGTGCCGAACATCGGCGGGTCGTCGGAGTTGATCGTCACCAGCAGCCCGGCCTTGACCAGCGTGGGCAGCGGGTGCTCCTCGATGGCGGCCACCGCCCGGGTCCGCACGTTGGAGGTCGGGCAGACCTCCATGGCGATCTGCCGCTCGGCGAGATACGCCAGCAGCTCCGGTTCCTGCGCGGCGGAGATGCCGTGGCCGATCCGCTCGGCGCCCAGCTCGCGCAGGGCGTCCCAGACGGTCTGCGGGCCGGTGGTCTCCCCCGCGTGCGGCACCGAGTGCAGTCCCGCCGCCCGGGCCTGGTCGAAGTAGGGCTTGAACTGCGGCCGGGGCACCCCGATCTCGGGGCCGCCCAGGCCGAAGCTGACCAGCCCGTCCGGGCGCTCGTCGAGGGAGATCCGCAGCGTCTCCTCGGCGGCCGGCAGGCCCGCCTCGCCGGGGATGTCGAAGCACCAGCGCAGCTCGATGCCGAAGTCGGCGGCGGCCCGCTTGCGGGCGTCCTCAATCGCCTCGCAGAACGCCGGCGCCGGGATGCCCCGGCTCACGTGCGAGTACGGCGTCACCGTCAACTCGGCGTAGCGCACCTGCTGGCGGGCCAGCTCCCGGGCCACCTCGTGGGTGAGGATCCAGACGTCCTCCTGGTCGCGGACCAGGTCCACCACGCTCAGGTACAGCTCGATGAAGTGCGCGAAGTCGCGGAAGACGAAGTAGTCGGCGAGCAACTCCGGGTCGGCCGGGACCGGCGTACGCCCCTCGTGGCGGGCGGCCAGCTCGGCCACGATCCGGGGCGAGGCGGAACCGACGTGGTGCACGTGCAGTTCGACCTTGGGCAGTCCGGCGATGAAGGTACGCAGATCGGTCACGGGTTCTCCTGGGCGATGGCACCGGCACACCGGCGACGACGACGGTCCGTGCGCAGTCTTGCAGGCCGCCGGTCCGGTCGTGGAGAGGCACGTCCACCGGGTCCGGCTCGCGCGGCCCGGCCTCGGCACGGCCGCCGGGGGGTCACTAGGCTCGGTCGCATGGAGCAACGCACCTTCCCCCGCATGGACCGACAGGTCGGCGTGGTCGGGCTCGGCGCCTGGCAGCTCGGCGCCGACTGGGGCACGGTCACCGAGGACGACGCCATGGCGGTGCTGGACGCCGCGGTCGACGCCGGCATCACCTTCCTGGACACCGCCGACGTCTACGGCGACGGCCGCAGCGAGCAGTTCATCGGGCGGTACCTGGCGGCCCACCCGGACGCCGGGCTGACGGTGGCCACCAAGATGGGGCGTCGGGTGACACAGACCCCCGAGGCGTACATTCTGGACAATTTCCGTCAGTGGACGGATCGTTCGCGGGCCAACCTCGGCGTGGACACGCTGGACCTGGTGCAGTTGCACTGCCCGCCGACGCCCGTGTTCGCCACCGACGCGGTCTTCGACGCCCTCGACACCCTCGTCGGGGAGAAGCGCATCGCCGCGTACGGCGTCAGCGTGGAGACCTGCGACGAGGCGCTCACCGCGATCGCCCGGCCCGGGGTGGCCAGCGTCCAGATCATCCTGAACGCGCTGCGCCACAAGCCGCTGGAGCGGGTGCTGCCGGCCGCCTCGGCCGCCGGGGTGGGCATCATCGCCCGCGTACCGCTGGCCAGCGGACTGCTCTCCGGCCGGTACGACGAGCAGACCACCTTCGCCGCCGACGACCACCGTTCCTTCAACCGGCACGGCGAGGCGTTCGACGTCGGCGAGACGTTCTCCGGCGTCGACTACACGCTGGGGCTGGAGGCGGTACGCCGGCTCGCCCCGCTGGTCGGCGACGACCGGACGATGGCCCAGTTCGCCCTGCGGTGGGTGCTCGACCAGCCCGGCGTCACCGTGGTCATCCCCGGCGCCCGCGACGCGGCACAGGCCCGTGGCAACGCCGCGGTGGCCGGTCAGCGGCCACTGTCCACGGAGGAACAGGCAGCGGTGGCCGCCGTCTACGACGAGCTGATCCGTCCCCAGGTGCACCAGCGATGGTGACCGGGGAGACGGCCGACGGCACCAGCGCCCCGGCGGAGCAGAGCCCGGCTCCGCCGGACCGGATGAGCGGCTGGTTCCGGCTCACCAGCGGCCTGCTGGCCGTGGTGATCGGGGCGGTCTGGACGGTACAGGGCCTCGGGTACGTCGAGGACAGCCTGATGACCGGTCAGCGGATCTGGGCCGCACTCGGTCCGCTGCTGGCCCTCGTCGGTGCGGTGCTGCTCTGGCTGGGCATGCGGGCCCGGACGCGACGCTGACCGAGGGATGCGGAAAGCCCCGCGTCCGTACGGAACGCGGGGCTTTTGCACCTGGTCGGGGACTGCCTCGCCATCTGGCGGACGGCGGTCGCCGACCGGTGTGTCAGAGGGGGCGGACCTGCTCGGCCTGCGGACCCTTCTGGCCCTGGGCGATCTCGAACTCCACCCGCTGGTTCTCCTCCAGCGACCGGTAGCCGCTGGACTGGATGGCCGAGAAGTGGACGAACACGTCAGCACCCCCGCCGTCGACGGTGATGAAGCCGAAGCCCTTGTCAGCGTTGAACCACTTCACGGTTCCCTGCGCCATGTGTATCTCCTTCTAAAACTGGCGGCCGAGCACGCCGTGCGGCCGGTTGGCCGTTTTCGAGCAGCGGCGCCTGAGGCGGCCCCCAATGAAGGAGACTTCTCTCAACCCACGCCATCTCTCAACAGCGTGGAACAGCAAACCACGTACGCAAAAACTCTGCACAGCCTACCCGACGAAATTCTCCGACATGTGACCTGACGGATGCGAAAGATCCGCTGTGCGGCATCCGCGAGGTAAGGCAAAAGGCCCCCTTGACCGCGTACGGACAAGGGGGCCGAACAGCCCGGACCGCAGTCCGGACGCCGTCCGGAGCTAGTCGGGCCAGCGGCCGGTCAACCGGCGTACGCCCACCGCGCCGCCACGGTCCACGGCGGCCCGGACGACCGAGAAGATGGCGCCCTGCAACGCCGCCGCCGCGAGGATCTCGCCCCAGCGGCGGTCCTCGTCGACGGGATCGGGCGCATCACCGTCGCCGGCGGTCAACTTCCACACCTGGCGGAAGACGGCACCCGCGATCGCACCGGCGGCGATACCGGCCAGGATGCCCACCGGCCGGTAGGCGACCTTGCTCAACCCCTTGCTCACCCACGCCTCCCTCGAATGATCATCAGCACCACGGCGGTGACGATCGCGCCCGCCGCGAGGGCGACGAACGGCGCCGGCCCGTGCCGCCCCCGCACCGGCGGATGGGTCAGGGCCGCCTGACCACGGACCCGGGCGACGGTCAGCGCCGCCTGCTCCCGGACCCGCTCGCGGGCCTGGTCCGCCGAGGACTTCAACCGCTTCTTGACGTCGGCCTTGGCGGCCAGCGCCTCCACCGTCTCGCCCAGCTCGACCCGGGTCCGCCGGATCTCCGCCCGCAGCGCGTCGGTGTCGCCGGGGCCGTGGCCGTGGCCGTTGCGCGTCCCGTTGTGTGTCATGCCCGTCCCCTGTCCTTCACGGCCGCGCTGACCACGTCGACGTCGGCCCGCAGGCTCTGCACGGTCGCCTGCGGCACCGGCGGTACCGCCTGGCTGACCTGCTTCTTGCCCAACAGCGCGAGGACGCCGGCGATCAGGAACACGACCGCCGCCACGATCAGCGCGGCCGCCCACGCCGGTAGCACCAGGGCCAGCAGCAGGATCGCGGCGGTGACCAGCGCGCCGAGGCCCAGGAAGGCCAGTGCGCCGCCGCCGGCCAGCAGGCCGACGCCGATACCGGCGTGCTTGCCCTTCTCTGTCAGCTCCGCGCGGGCCAGCGCGAGCTCGTCCCGGACCAGGCGAGACACCTGCTCCGTCGCCCGCTGGACCAGCTCGGCGGTGGAGGGCTCGCTTCCGTTGTGGGATGTACGGACGTTCGCCACGTCAGCCATGCTGTCCCCCTCTCGTCGTCACCGCGCTGTATGCCCGAAGTAGCCGCCCGCCAATCCTGCGTGCGAAGAAGGAGCAGGGCGTCCCGCACGAGGTCCCCGGGAAACCTTCCGTCAAACCTGTCCGGCCCGCCCCGTTCGGGCGTCTTCACCCGATGAGGGCCGGTGGGCGGTGACGACCACACCGCCCACCGGCCCTCATCGGCACGCATCCGGGGTCAGCGGCGCGCCTCGACGGGCTCGTCGGGGCCGACGAAGGCCTCGCTGCGCGCGTCGCCGTCGTCGCTGCCGCCGAAGAGGCGGGCGTCGTCGGGGACCTCCCCGTCCTCAAGGCGGCGGGTCCGGCGCTTGGGGTGCACCCACTGCCAGGGCAGCGAGGCGGTACCGTCGCCGACCTCGGCACGCAGCCGGGGCAGCGCGGTGGGCCGCTGGTCGCGTACCCACGCCACCATGTGCTCGCGGACCAGGCAGCGCAGGTCCCACAACGCGCCGGCGCTGGCGGCGCTCACCAGCGCCCGCAGCTTGACCATGCCGCCGGTCGCGTCCGTCACCTGGAGTACGCAGACTCGGCCGTCCCAGAGCTCGGTGCCCTCGACCAGGCGACGCAACTCCTCCCGCATCGCCTGCACCGGCAGCGACCAGTCGACGTCGAACTCCGCGGTGCCGAGCACCGCCGCCTCGGTACGCGTCCAGTTCTGGAACGGGGTGCTGGTGAAGTAGGAGGTGGGCAGGATCAGCCGGCGGTCGTCCCAGATCTGCACCACCACGTAGCTGAGGGTCAACTCCTCGATCCGGCCCCACTCCCCCTCGACCACGACCACGTCGTCCAGGCGGACCGCGTCGCTGAAGGCGAGTTGCAGCCCGGCGAAGACGTTGCCGAGCAGGCTCTGCGCGGCCAGCGCGGCGACGATACCGACCACACCGGCGCTGGTCAGCACACCGGCGCCGATGCCGCGCACCGCCGGGAACGTCATCAGCATCACGCCGACGGTGAGCACCACGATCACCACGATGGTCACCCGACGCAGCATGACGACCTGGGTGCGGACCCGGCGGGCGTGCCGGTTGTCCGGCACGTCCACCCGGAACCGGGCCAGCGCGGTGTCCTCCACCACCACCAGCAGCGAGGTGACCAACCAGGCGGTGGCCGCGATGACCGCGAGCACCAGCATGTGCAGAAGCGCCTGCCGCCACCCGGTGCCGACCGCGTAGCCGGTGCTGAACCGGACGGCGAACTGCACGGCGAGCACGGTGGCGGCGATCTGGAACGAGCGGTGGGCGTGCTCGGTCAACTCCATCAGCAGTCGTGAGCGGTGGCCCCACCGCCGGATCGAGCGATGCACCACCTCGACCACGGCAATGGCGATCGCCGCTGCGGCGAGCGCGGCGACGACCGTCACGAGGTAGCTGTGCACGTGTGGTTCTCCTTCCGGACCGACAACAAGATCCACGCAAAGGGGCAAGTTTGCCCCAGAACGCCGTCACCGGCCACCGCAACGCCGCTGCGGTGGCCGGTGACGGAGGGGGCGGAGTCAGACCTTGCGGTAGCGGGCCGGGAGGAATCAGACCTTGCGGTAGCGGGCCGGGAGGAATCAGACCTTGCGGTAGCGGGCCTGGAGGAAGCAGTAGAGGCCGAAGGCGGCGATGCCCAGCCCGACCAGCGACAGCAGGATGGTGCCGAACGCCTGGTCCCGCAGCGTCCGCAGGGCGGCGTCCAGGCCCCGGGCCTTCTCCGGGTCGTAGTTCACCGCGGCCAGCACGACCAGGAAGCCGGTCACCGCGAACGCGCTGCCCCGGGCGGTGTAGCCGGCCATGCCGAGCCGCCGGGCGAGCTGGGTGGTCCGGGCGTTCATCTCGCCGGTCTTCAGCCGCTTCATGAACTTCTTCTTGACGCCGTAGATGAACATGCCGACGCCGACGCCGATGAGGACCAGGCCGGCGAGACCGACCAGCCACCGACCGCCGGTCGACTCCATCAGCCGGGCGGTCATCTCCTCCTGCTGGGAGGCGCTGTCGGAGTTGGCGTTGGAGAAGACCTTCCAGGCCGTCCACGCCAGCCAGAGGTAGATGACCGCGCGGGCGGCGGAGAAGACCCGCTCCTTGATCCGGTCGTTGCCGCTCTCGGTCTGGTGCCCGACGGCGGCTTCGAGAGCCTGCCAGATCGCCATGGCGACCATGCCGACGGCGATGGCGATGACCACGAACGTGCCCATCGGCTGCGCGGCGAGTGTCCGCAGCGCGCCGGACTGGTCACCGTCGTCGGAGGAGTTGCCGAATGCGATCTGCAACGCCAACCAACCGAACAACAGGTGCACGATCCCGTAGCCGATGAAACCGGCCCGGGCGAGGAGTTCCAGCCACCGGCTGTCCGCCGTTCGGGCGGCGGTGGCTTCGGCGTTCCGGGTGAGAGACATGGGCCATCAATCTCCGGACGCGAAGATTTCCAAACGTGTCCAGCCGTCGCCGGAAAGCGACGGCTGGACGGCCGGATCAGGCAGTTGTCGGCGTCAGCCGGAATTGCGCGAAATGCGTACCTTGACCTCGGCATCCGTGACGCTGTCCAGGGTGACCGCCAGGCCGCCGACGTCGGCGGCCTGCTGCCCGACGGTCAGCGACAGTTGCTCACCGGCGACCTCGATGGTCACCACGTCGTCCTGGGCCTCGACGAGCCGCGCCTCGACGCCGAGGATGTTGGCGCGCGCGTCCACCCCCCGGTCGAAGGTCACCGTGCAGGCGTCCAGCCCGCAGTCGGTGCGGGCACCCTCGGAGCTGCATCCCATCAGCAGGGCGGCACCGAGCGCGAGCCCGGCCAACAGACCGGCCGACTTACGGGTGGGGACCCTCCAGGCGAGGGTGCGCCGGCTGCGGCCGGCGGGCGATCGGTTCGTCACCGCCTCAGCGTACGAGACGAAGGCGAACGGCCCCGTCGTGCCGAACCGGCGGTGGAGAATGGGCCGGTGAGCATGCTGGTCGAGGAGAACGCCGCCAAACACCGCTACGAGATCCTGGTCGACGACGCGCTGGCCGGGTTCACCGCGTACCTGCCCCGGGGCGAGGCGCTGGTGTTCACGCACACCGAGGTGGACCCGGCCTTCCAGAACAGGGGCGTCGGTGGCGCACTGATGCGCGGCACCCTGGACCAGGTCCGCGCCCAGGGGCAGCGGGTGGTCCCGCAGTGTCCGTTCATGCACGCCTACATCGAGCGCCACCCCGAGTACGCGGACCTGGTCACCAGCCCGACGTGACGGCGGTACCCGCCAGCAGCTCGGCCACGGCCCGCCCGGCGGCCCGGGTCGCCCCGTGCGTGGCGACGTGCACCGTGCCGGTGACCAGTGCGGGCACGCCCAACTCCACCACCACGGCGTCGGGCCGGTCCGCCAGCACCCGGTCGACGGCGGTCCGCATCCAGTCGTGCCGGTGCAGATCGCGCACCACCAGCACGAGCGGTCGGCCGACGGCGTCCGCAGCCGGGTCGGTGGGCACCTCGCCCCGCGCGTAGCGGGCGCTGGTGGTGCCCGGCACCAGCGCGGTCAACGGCGCGGCCACTCCCCACGGGGTCTCCGCCCCGATCGCGATGTTGTGCGGCGGGTGGAACTCCACCACGTGCGCCGGCGCGGCCAACGGCAGCTCGGCGCCTCCGTCGGCCCGGGTGACCCGGATCGCCCGGCGCGCGGCGACCAGGCCGACCGCCGAACCACCGGCCGTCACCGGGGTACGCCCACCGGCCGTACGGGCAGCCACCGTCCACGCCGCGAGCTGGCCGACCCGTTTCGCCGCCTCGGCCAGCCGCTCCTCCGGCAACTCCCCGGCCACGACCGCGTCCACGATGGCGTCACGCAGGTGCCGGGCGGTCTCCTCGTCGGCGTGCTCGCCGCCGACACAGATCGCGTCCGCCCCGGCGGCCAGTGCCCGCACCGCCGCACCGGCGAAGCCGTACCGGCCGGCGACCGCCTCCATCTCCACGGCGTCGGTCACCACCACGCCGTTGAAGCCCATCTCCTCCCGGAGCACACCGCTCAGGATCCGGGTGCTCAGCGTCGCCGGCAGCTCCGGATCCAGCGTCGGCACCAGCAGGTGACCGGTCATCACCGCCTGCACGCCCGCCTCGACCGCGGCCCGGAACGGAGCCAGCTCGACGGCGTCCAGCCGATCCCGGTCGCCGGTGATCCGGGGCAGGTCGTGATGCGAGTCCACCCGGGTGTCGCCGTGCCCCGGGAAGTGCTTGGCACAGGCGGCCACTCCGCCGGACTGGAGGCCGCGTACCCAGGCGGTGGTGTGCCGGGCCACCACCGACGGATCGGCACCGAACGAGCGGACACCGATCACCGGATTGTCCGGATTGGAGTTCACGTCGGCGTCCGGCGCGTAGTCCAGGGTCACGCCCAGCGCGGCGAGTTCGACGCCCAGGTCGCGGGCGACCTCCTCGGTGAGGGCCGGGTCGTCCACCATGCCGAGGGCGAAGTTGCCCGGCCGGGTGCTGCCCCGACCCGACTCGATGCGGGTGACGTCGCCCGCCTCCTCGTCGATCGCCACGATCACGTCCGGCCGCTCCGCGCGCAGCCCGGCGGTGAGCGCCGCCACCTGCTCCGGGTCCACGACGTTGCGGCTGAACAACACCACCGCGCCGAGGCCGTCGCCGAGCCAGCGGCAGACCCACGCAGGCGGTACGGTGCCGACGAACCCGGGCTGCAGGACCGCGGCCGCCAACGCCGCCAGATCCCCGTTCGCTCGCTGAAGATTCGCTCGCTGACGCTCGCTCATGCCCGCCCTCCGCTGCGCTCCGGGCCGCCATGAGGCACCACCGCACTGCACCGATGATTCGCTCGCTGACGCTCGCTCATGCGGTCGCGTACCCCCGTCATCCTCCGCCGCGGACTCCCCCCGCCACCCGGCGGTGCAGCAATGGTCACACCGCGCCACCGAATAGTCAATAAACCTTACAGTTGCCTTGGGAGCGCTCTGCCAGCAGAGTGCGGAGATGGACCCGCTGCTGTTGCTCGCCGACGCGACGAGCCCGGCCGACATCCCCGGCGTACGCCTGCTCGGCCTGGTGGTGGGCGGCCTGCTGCTGCTCGTGGCCATCCGGGCGATGTTCCGGCGCTGACGTCGCGACCGGGTGTGACCCGCCCCCGCCGGGGTACCGCCTGGCCCTGGACACCATCACGGCGAGGGGGCACCCATGAAGATCGGCTACTTCCTGTCCACTGAGGAGTACCCGCCGGAGCAGTTGCTGGCACAGGCGCAGGCCGCCGAGCGCGCCGGCTTCCAGGCGCTCTGGATCTCCGACCACTATCACCCCTGGACGGACGCGCAGGGCCAGGCCCCGTTCGTCTGGTCGATGATCGGCGCGTTGAGTCAGACCTGCCGCCTGCCGGTCACCACGGCGGTGACCTGCCCCACCGTGCGTATCCACCCTGCGGTGCTGGCCCAGGCGGCGGCGACCAGCGCGGTGCTGCACTCCGGGCGGTTCGTGCTCGGGGTGGGCTCCGGCGAGGCGCTCAACGAGCACATCCTCGGCGACCACTGGCCGCAGGCCGGCGTCCGGCTGGAGATGCTGGAGGAGGCGGTCGAGGTGATGCGGAAGCTGTGGGACGGCGGCTTCGTCAACCACTACGGCAAGCACTACCGGGTGGAGCACGCCCGGATCTACACGCTGCCCGAGACGCCCCCGCCGATCTACGTCTCCGCCTTCGGCCCCAAGGCGGTGGACCTGGCCGCCCGCATCGGCGACGGTTTCGTCAACACCATGCCCGACGCCGAGCTGGTGGGCCGGTTCCGGGACAACGGCGGTGGCGACAAGCCGTGCCAGGCCGGTTTCAAGGCCGCGTACGCGCCGACCGTGGAGGAGGGCATGCGGCTGGCGTACGAACGCTGGCCGACCGAGGCGATCCCCGGTGAGCTGTTGCAGGTGCTGCCCTCGCCCCGGCACTTCGAGCAGGCCGCCCAACTGGTCGACCCGGAGGCGATGCGGGAGGCGTTCGTCTGCGGCAACGACGCCGACGCGCACCTGGCGAAGATCGACGCGTACGCGAAGGCCGGCTTCGACGAGGTCTACGTGGCCAACACCGGGCCGGACTGGCAGGGGTTGATGGACCTGTACCAGCGCGACGTACTACCCCGAACGCGCTGAGCGACGACGTGACAGGACTCGCGGTCCCTCTTGGCCGGGCCTGCGTTTCGGCGCTGGTCCGGCCGGGTACCTGCGGCCTTCGATGAAGCTCACCACGCACTCGATGTCGTTGCGCCGCGCGGCGCGCAGCCTGTTCGGCTGGTCCACCCTGCGCCCCAACCAACTGGCCGCGATGCGCGCGGTGATGCGGCGGCGCGACGCGTTGGTGGTGCTGCCCACCGGCGCCGGCAAGTCGGCGATCTACCAGATACCGGCGAGCCTGATCCCCGGCCCGACCGTCGTGATCTCGCCGCTGCTGGCTCTGCAACAGGACCAGATTGCCGCGCTCAACGAGCGGCAGCGGGCGGAGTTGCGGGCGGTCCGGATCAGTTCGGACGAGTCGCCGGCCCAGCAGGCCGAGGCGATCGCCGAGATCCGGGACGGGCGGGCCGAGTTCCTCTTCATCACCCCGGAGCAACTGGCCAACCCGGAGCGCCTGGCCGAGGTGTGCGCGCTGAAACCGGCACTGGTCGCGATCGACGAGGCGCACTGCATCTCGGCCTGGGGGCACGACTTCCGTCCGGACTACCTGGCGCTCGGTCAGCTCATCGAGGGCATCGGACGGCCGCCGGTGGTGGCGCTGACCGCCACCGCCTCGCCGCCGGTACGCGACGACATCGTGGCCCGGCTGCGGTTGCGCGAGCCCGAGATCGTGGTGTCCGGGCTGGACCGGCCGAACCTCTTCTTCGAGGTGGCGCACTGCCCCACCGAGGACTACCGGTGGCGACGGCTGATCGCGCTGCTGCGGGACGACGAGCGGCCGGGCATCATCTACGTACCCACCCGGCGGGCGGCCGAGGAACTCGCGGCCCGGATCACCGACGCCGGCTACCCGGCGCAGTTCTACCACGGTGGGATGTCCGCCAGCGCCCGTGCTCGGCTGCACGAGGCGTTCCTCGCCGACCAGGTGCCGATCATGGTGGCCACGTCGGCGTTCGGCATGGGTATCGACAAGCCGAACATCGCCTGGGTGGTGCACATGGCGCTGCCCGACTCGCCGGACAGCTACTTCCAGGAGATCGGCCGGGCCGGACGCGACGGCCAGCCGGCCCGTGTGCTGCTGCTCTGGCAGGCCGAGGACGTGGGGCTGCAACGCTTCTTCAGCGGTGGTCTGCCCGACGCCACCGAGCTGCGGGACCTGGCCGCCCTGCTGCGTCAGGGGCCGGCCACCAAGAAGGAGCTGCGCGAGGTGACCGGGTTGGGGCCTCGCAAGCTCGGGCAGTACCTGGCCCTGCTGGAGCAGGTCGGTGCGGCGCAGCCCCGCGCCGGGCAGCGGATCGGCGCGCCGCGCTACTCGCCGACTCCGGTGGAGGCCGCCGAGGCGGCCGTGGCGGAGGCCGAGCGGCAGCAGAACCTGACCCGTTCGCGGACCGACATGATGCGGGCCTTCGCCGAGACCACGGCCTGCCGGGGACAGACGCTGCTGGCCTACTTCGGCGAGCAGATGACCCAGATCTGCGGGCACTGCGACAACTGCCACGCCGGCACCAGCACCGCCGACGACGGCGCGGTGGGTCCGTTCCCGGTGCACAGCCAGGTGCGGCACCCCGAGTGGGGCGCCGGCCTGGTGCTCAGCTACGAGGACGACCGGATGACGGTGCTCTTCGACGAGGTCGGGTACAAGACGCTGTCGGTCAGCGTGGTGTCCGAACAGGGACTGCTGACGCTGGACTAACCTGAGCCCGCCGCGATGGCGGCGGGGACATACCGGACCCGGCGCGGCCAGCACGGATGGCGCGTGACCGGGGACCGGACGACGAACGGGAGAGGCACGGTCGTGATCGAAGAGCCGACGTACACCGCTTTCGGTTTCTCCGACGAGGAGTGGGGGCTGCTGGTCGGCCTGCCGCAGGCGGTGCTCACCGCAGCGAGCGCCGCGGAGTCCGACAGCACCCGGGCGACGATGGCCGAGAGCGCGGCCGGGCTGGAGACCATCTCCACCGGTCGGGAGTCGGCCAGCCCGCTGGTGGCCGCGGTGGCCGGGGAGATCGTGACCCGGGTGGGCGACCCGGAGGCCGGCGAGGAGTTGCCGGTGATCGCGCCGGAGGACCCGCGCGCGTACGCCGAGGACGTGCTGGGCCGGGCCAAGGCCGCCGCCGCCCTGCTGGCGGAGAAGGTGGACGAGGGCGAGGCCGGCGCGTACCAGCACTGGCTGGTGGAGATCACCGACCAGGTGGTGGGCGCGGCCACCAGCGGCGGCATCCTCGGGCTCGGGGGCAGCCAGGTCAGCCCCTCGGAGCGACGCTTCCGGGACCGGCTGGCCCAGGTCCTCAACGACTGAGCGACGGCGACGAGAAAGGGGGGCGACGTCCGACGGACGTCGCCCCCCTTCTCGCTCGTGCGGATCAGGCGATCCGGCGGCGGAACAGCACCGCCGAGAGCAGCACCGCGACCGCCAGCATGCCCAGGCACCATGCCACCGCGCGGGCCGGCGCCGTGCCGACCGGCAGGTCGAGCAGCAACCCGCGCAGCGACTCGATGACCGGCGTGACGGGCTGGTGCTCGGCGAAGCCGCGCAGCCAGCGGGGCAGCGTCTCGACCGGCACGAAGGCGCTGCTCGGGTAGGGCAGGAACATCACCAGGAAGGTGTACCCGCCGGCCGCCTCGGGGGTACGGGCCAGCAGCCCGAACGCCGCCGACAGCCAGGACACCGCCAGCAGGAACAGCAGCAGCACCCCGGCGGCGGCCAGCCAGCGCAGCGGTGCCACGGCGGGCCGGAACCCGATGGCCACCGCGACGGCCAGCACCAGCACGGTGGAGACCGTGTTGCGGGCGATGCTGGCCACCACGTGACCGCCGATGATCGAGGTCGCGCCGACGTCCATGGTGCGCAGTCGCTCGATCATGCCGTTGGTCATGTCCGTGGTGACGCTCACCGCCGTGCCCGCCGCACCGAACCCGGCGCAGAGCAGCAGCACGCCGGGCACCACATAGGTCACGTACGCCGAGCCGGTGTCGATCGCCCCGCCGAAGAGGTAGACGAAGACCAGCATCAGCATCACCGGCAGCAGCAGCGAGGTGAGCAACGCGTCGACGTTGCGGCGCGACAGCCGGACGCAGCGGCCGATCATCACCGCCGTCTGCGATCCGCGTACGGCCAGCTCAGACATGGGACACCTGCTGTCGGGTGGGCACCGGAGCGCCGGTGAGGGTGAGGAAGACGTCGTCGAGGGTCGCCTCGCGGACGGTGAACCGGACCACCCCGTGACGGTCCGGATCGATCTCGTCGAGCAGGGCGCGCACCTGCGGCGCACTACCGTCGGTGGCCACCGACAGTGTCAACCGGTCCGGGTCCCGGCCGGTGACCCGGTCGCCCAGCAGCCCGGCAGCCTCCCGTATTCCGGCCTCCTCGCGCCAGGTCAGCTCCAGCCGGTGCGCGCCGAAGCGGCGCTTGAGGTCGTCGGCGGTGCCCTCGGCGGCGATCGCTCCGTGGTGCAGCACCGTGATCCGGTCGGCCAGTCGGTCGGCCTCCTCCAGGTACTGCGTGGTGAGCAGCACGGTCACCCCGGTGCGGGCCAGTTCGCCGACGACCTCCCAGAGCCCCTGCCGGCTACGCACGTCCAGGCCGGTGGTGGGCTCGTCCAGGAAGACCACCGACGGCTGCCCGACCAGGCTGGCGGCGAGGTCCAGGCGGCGGCGCATGCCCCCGGAGTAGGTGATCGCCTGCCGCCCACCGGCGTCGGTTAGCGCGAAGCGTTCCAGCAGGTCGGTGGCGCGCTTGCGGGCCGTCCGCCCGGACAGCCCGGCGAGCCGGGCCAGCATGGTCAGGTTCTCCAGGCCGGTCTGGGTGTCGTCCAGGGCAGCGTGCTGGCCGGCGAGGCTGATCGTCCGCCGGACCCGCCGCCGGTCGCGCACCACGTCGTGGCCGGCGACCCGGGCGCTGCCCCCGTCGGGTCGGGTCAGCGTGGCCAGGATCCGCACGGTGGTGGTCTTGCCGGCCCCGTTCTGGCCGAGCAGCGCGTGCACGCCGCCGGCCCGGACCCGCATGGTCAGCCCGTCGAGGACGACGAGGTCGCCGAAGGACTTCCTCAGCTCGATCAGCTCGACCGCCGGTGGTCCGTTCGTCATGGGTCACTCTCCGTTTTCTGCGTATGCCGTACGCTTATCTGCGTAGACCATACGCAGAAGCTACGATGAGGGTCAAGCCCGGCCGGTGGAGGTGGAAGTGAGCGACGGTCCCGACGTCGACCTGCCCGAGAACGTCGCGCTCGCCTGGGGGCTGCGCGAGCGTCCGAGCCGTGGCCCGAAACGCGGCCTCAGCCTGGAACAGGTGGTGGCCGCCGGGATCCAGGTCGCCCAGTCGGAGGGCCTCGGCGCGGTGTCGATGAGCCGCGTCGCCCGCGAGCTGGGCGCGGCGACGATGTCGCTCTACCGGTACGTGCCGACCAAGAACGACCTGCTCGACCTCATGGTCGACACGGCGTACGGGCCGCCCCCGCCACCACGTGGTCCGGACGAGGGCTGGCGCCCCGCGCTGACCCGCTGGGCCGAGGGGAACCTGACCGCGTTGCGCCGACAGCCGTGGATCCGACACGTGCCGATCAGCGGCCCCCCGATCAACCCCAACCAGGTCCGCTGGCTGGAGTACGGGCTGACCGCCCTGGCCGGCACCGGCCTGCGCGGCACCGAGCGCGTCTCCACCATCATGCTGGTCAGCGGGTACGCCCGGAGCTGGGCCACCACCACCGCGGACCTGATGGAGGCGGCGGTCCGCAGCGGGCAGACCCCCGACCAGGTGGGCATGCACTACTGGCAACACCTGGCCCGGCTCACCGCCGACGGGCCGTACCCGGCGATCCACGAGCTGGTCGCGGAGGGTGACGACGAGGACGACTACGTCGACGCCGAGTGGCGCTTCGGGCTCGGCCGGGTGCTGGACGGCGTCGAGGTGATGATCCAGACGCGCACGGCGGGCGGCCGGTGACCGCTCAGGACCGGTCCAGCAGGTCGAGCACGGCACGCTCGGCCTGCTCGCGCCCGGTGTCCCGGGTCACCGGCACCACCACGCCGTCGTGGAACAGGTCGACCACCCGAGGGTCCACGTAGGACGTACGGGCCACCGTCGGGGTGTTGCCGAGCAGCTCCGCGACCTCGCGCATCACCCCGGCCACCGCTCGCCGTCGCGCGGTGACCGACCTCGGCGTCCCGAGCACGGCCAGCTCGGTGGCCGCCCGGACGGTGGCGTGCCAGGTGCGGAAGTCCTTCGCGGTCATCTCGCCGCCGCTGGCGTCGCGCAGGTAGTCGTTGACCTCGTCGGCCCGCACGTCCCGCCACTGCCGGCCGTCCCAGTAGCCGAACAACCGGTCCGCCTCCCGGCGACGGCGGCGCAGGTGGGTCAGCACCCGGCACAGCTCCGGGTCGGAGACCCGGCGGACCTGCTCGATGCCGCCCTTGGCCGGGAACTCGAAGACCACGCAGCCCTGGCGGGACCGGGCGTGTTCGGGGCGGAGGGTGGCCACGCCGAAGGTCGGGTCGTCCCCGGCCGCGTACTGGTCGCTGCCGACCCGGAAGGTGCCCATGTCGAGCAGCCGGGTCACGGTGGCCAGCACCCGCTCGCGGCGCAGCCCCCGCCCGGTCAGGTCGAGGCCGACCCGTTCCCGCAGCACCGGCAGCCGGCGGGCCACCTCCAGCACATGGTCGAACTTCGCCTCGTCCTGCCGCTGCCGCCACAGCGGGTGGTAGAGGTACTGCTTGCGCCCGGCGGCGTCGATCCCGGTGGCCTGGATGTGCCCGTTCGGGTGCGGCGCGATCCACACCTGCCGCCAGGCCGGCGGAATGACCAGCGCCCGCAGCCGGGCCAGATCGTCCGGGTCACGCACCGGCGCGCCGCGCGGGTCGACGAACGACCAGCCCGGACCGCGTCGCCGGCGGCCGTATCCCGGCCGACCCGGATCGCTACGCCGCAACCGCACGGTCCGCCCGCACCACCCGTTCCACCTCCTCGACGGCGGCCAGCACCGCGTCGACCCCGACGGCGGCGACCGCCGGGTGACCACCTACCCCGTCCCGGGTCGGGCATGCGCCGGCCCAGAGCACCCGGTGCCGTCGTCGCTCCGGCGGCGGCCCCCAGCGGGCGGGCGGGACCGGACCGAAGATCACCACCGACGGGGTGCGGTAGCCGGTGGCCAGATGCGCCACGCCGGTGTCCCCGCTGACCACCAGCCGCGCCCCGGCGACCAGGGCGGCGAGCTGCCCGAGATCGGTCCGGCCGGCCAGCACCGCGTCGGCGGGCAGACCGGCCTCGTCCGCGACCCGTACAGCGGTGGCCCGCTCCCCCGTGCTGCCGGTCAACACCACCCGGTGCCCCCGGCCGGTCAGGTCCCGGGCGAGAGCCGCGTACCGCCCGGACGGCCAGCGCTTGGCCGGCACCTTGGAGCCGGGATGCAGCACCGTCACGCCGGTCGGCATGGTCCCCGGCAGCGGCCGGAGCAGGTCCAGGTCGGTCCGGTCGGTGGGGATGCCGTACCAGCTCAGCAGCCGGCACCAGCGCGCCACCTCGTGCTCCTCGTCGTCCCACCCGGGCCCGTCGGCGTGCTCCGCCCGCGCGTCGGCGAAGGCGAACAGCCGGTCCGGTCCGGTGGTGGCGAGCAGCCGGTGCGAGCGCGGTCCCCGGCCGTGCAGGTTCACCGCCACCTCCACCGGCCCGCCGGGAGCCCCGAGCCGGTCCAGCCCGTCGGCGGGCAGCAGCCGGTCCACGCCGCCGACCAGCTCGACCAGCGGGCCGAGCCAGGACGGCGCGGCGAGCACCAGTTCGCGGTCCGGGTACGCCGTCCGCAGCGCCCGCAACGCCGGGACCGCCGTGGCGAGGTCACCGACGCCGAGGGCACGCAGGACCAGGATCACGGGTACGAGGTCTCCTGCTCGGCGCAGACCACCATCTCGCGTACCGCGCAGCCGGCCGGTTGGGAGAGCGCGAACATCACGGCGGCGGCGGTGTGGGCCGGGTCGTTGAGGATCGCGTCCGGCCCCGGCCGGTACTGCGCGTCGCGGTCGTCGAAGAAGGCGGTCCGCATGCCGCCCGGCACCAGCAGCGTCACGTTCACCGACCCGGCCAGCTCGGCGGCGAGCGCGCGGGTGAACCCGACCACGCCGAACTTCGCCGCGCAGTACGCCGTGGCGTCGCTGACCGCCTTGACCCCGAGCGTGGACGCCACCGTGACGACGCTGCCCCGGGCGGCGGTCAGGAACGGCAGCGCGGCCCGGATCACCGCGGCGGTGGCCAGCAGGTCCACCGTGACGATCCGGTCCCAGGTCTCGCCGGGCACGTCGGCCAGCCGGCCGGGCACGTCCACACCGGCGGCGGTGACCACCGCGTCCAGCCCGCCCTCGCGCTCGGCGAGCTGCCGGGTGGCGGCCTCCGCCGCGCGGGTGTCGGCCAGGTCGCACTCGGCCCAGGCCACCCCGTCGCCGGGCGCCTGCCGGTCCAGCACCAGGGGCCGGCCGCCGGAGCGGGCCACCGCAGCCACCACCGCCGCGCCCAACCCGCTGGACCCGCCGGTGACCAGCACCGTGCGTCCGGTGCCGGGCGCGCTCATCGGGACACCCCCACGCCGGTACGCGCCGCCGTCGCGGCGATCAGCCCGGTGGTGGACCGGCCGTCCAGGTACGGCACCACCACCGTGTGGCCGCCCCAGCGGCGCAGGATCTCGGCCTCGGGCAGGCAGTCGCCGTCCCCGCCGCCGCTGGCGTAGTCCCCGCCCTTGACCCAGATGTCCGGGCGCAGCCAGGACAGCGCCGCCGCCGGTGTCGACTCGTCGAAGATCATCACCGCGTCCACGCAGCTCAGCGCCGCCAGTAGGCGACTTCGGTCGTCCTGCCGCACGACCGGCCGGTCCGGTCCCTTGAGTCCGGTGACGCTGGCGTCGGAGTTGAGGCACACCACCAGGCAGTCGCCGAGTTGCCGGGCGGCCTGGAGGGTCGCCACGTGACCGGCGTGCAGCAGGTCGAAACAACCGCCGGTCGCCACCACCGTCCCCCCGGCGGCACGCACCCGGGCCACCGCGGCGGCGGCTGCCGCCACCCCGACCCGGTCACCGGCCACCACCGCGTGCACCGCCTGCGGCGCCCGTCGCACCGGCAACGGCAACGCGGTCGCCACTCCACCGTCCGCCACGTACGCCGACGCCTCGGTCACCGCCTCCTGCACCGCCTCCGACAGCAGCGCGCCCCGGCCCAGCGCCAGGCCGGCGGCGACCGCGAACCGGTCCCCCGCGCCGCAGGTGTCGCCCTCGGCGGCCACCGGCGTCGGCACCACCAGCGGCGTCGACCCGGCGTGGCTGAGCAACGCGCCGTCGGCACCCAACGTCACCGCCACCGCGCCCGCCCGCCAGCGTTGCCGCAGGCGCTCGGCGCCGTCGGCGGCGGTGGCCAGCCGGGTGGCGGCGGCGGGCGCCTCCACCAACTCCTGCACCTCCGACTCGTTCGGCGTGACCAGGTGCACCCCGGGCACCGCCGCCGGTCCGCGCGGATGCGGGTCCCAGACCACCGGGGCCCGGGTCGCCGCCAGGGCCGCCCGCAGCGCGGGCTGCCGCGCCACCCCCCGGCCGTAGTCGCTGACCAGCACCACCGACGCCCGCTCGATGACGCGCAGGACCGCCTCGGCGGGTTCGCCCGGCGTCTCGGCGCCGCCGCCCCGGTCGTGGCGCAGCAGCACCCGCCCACCGGCCCGCAGCCGGATCTTCTCCGGAGTGGACCCGGCCAGCCGCAACGGGTACACCTGCACCCCGGCGGCGGCCAGCAGCACCCCCAGCCGGGCCCCACCGGCGTCGTCGGCGAGCGCGGTGACCAGCACCACCTCGGCGCCCTGCGCGGCGGCGAAGACGGCGGCGAGCCCGGCCCCGCCGGGCCGGTCGACGTGCGCGGTCTCGTCGAGCACCGGGACCGGCGAGTCCGGACAGAGCCGGTTCACCACGCCCTCCACGTCCCGGTCGAGCAGGGTGTCGCCGACCACCACCACGGGTCCCCTCACGCTTGCCTCCTCACGCTTCGACCGGTCGGCCGGCCCCACCGTCCAGCACCACCTCGACCCCGGCGCGGACCGGACCGGCCGCCGGTGCGTCCGACGCCGCCGGCACCACCGGCTCCACGTACGCCACCGCCGGCTGCTCGACCATCGCCCGCTCCACGTACTCGCAGAGCAGGTGACTGGAGACCAGATGCAGTTCCTGCACGACCTGGGAGTCCGGGCAGTCCACCGCGAGCGCCTCGTGGACGGCGTCCGCGAGCGGATTCGGTGCCGGCCCGGTGAACGCCCAGCACCGCAGCCCGGCCTGGCGACCCGCCCGCGCGGCGGTCAGCAGGTTCGTGCTGCCACCGCTGGTGGAGAGCAGCAGCAGGACGTCGTCGGGGCGGCCGTGCGCGCGGACCTGCCGGGCGAAGACCTCCTCGTAGCCGTAGTCGTTGCCGATCGCGGTCAGCGCCGAGGTCTCGGCGTGCAGGGCGATGGCGGACAGCGGCTGCCGGTCCTCGCGCAGCTTGCCGACCAGCTCGGCGGTGAGGTGCTGCGCCTCGGCGGCGCTGCCGCCGTTGCCGGCCACCAGCAACCGGCCCCCGGCGGTCAGGTGCTGCGCCAGGACCGCGCCCCACCGGGCCAGCAGCGGCTCGCACCGCCGGTACGGCGTCAGCGCGGCGGCCAGGTGTGCCAGGTGCGTCTCCAGCGGGTTGCGCCCCGGCATCAGGCCACCACCCGGGTCGGCCGGTGCACGGCGGCCACCTCGGCGTAGACCTCGGCGAGTCGTTCCGCGGTGACCGTCCACGAGTAGTGCTGCCGAGCGCGCGCCCGGGCCGCGCCCGCGTACGCGAACCGGCGGATCCGGTCGTCGAGCAGCCCGGCCAGCGCCTCGCCCAACGCCCTCGGGTCCCGGGCCGGCACCAGGTCCCCGGTCACCCCGTCGACCACGGTGTCCCGCAACCCGCCCACGGCGGTCGCCACCACCGGCACCCCGCACGCCATCGCCTCCAGCGGGGTCAGGCCGAACGGCTCGTACCAGGGGGCGGCGACCAGGATGTCCGCCGACCGGTACCAGCGGCCCATCTCCTCCCTCGGCACCGCCCCGACCAGCCGGACCCGGTCGGCCACCCCGCAGCTACGGGCCAACGCACGCAGCCGCCGGGCGTACGGGTCGGTCTCCAGCAGCCCGGCGGGCGGGCCGCCCACCACCACGCACTCGGCGTCCGGCACGTGTGCCATCGCGCGGACCACGGTCTGGAAGCCCTTGCGTTCCACCAGCCGTCCGACGGTGAGGATCCTGGCGCGTCCCGGTTCCCGTTCGGCGGCCGGGCCGAGCGGGGCGAACGTGCCCAGGTTCACCCCGGACGGCACGACCGTCATCGCCGAGCGGGGCACCCCCATCCGGACCAGTTCGCCGACCTCGTCGCGGCACTGCGCGATCACCCGGTCCACCGACCGGCCGAGTTGCCGTTCGTAGCCGATCCGCCGGGCCGGGCTGGTGTCCTGGACGCCCTGGTGGCGGCGCTTGACCGTGCCGAGCGCGTGGTACGTCTGCACCACCGGCACGCCGACCTGTCGACCGGCCTGCACCGCCGCCAGCCCGCTCATCCAGAAGTGCGCGTGGACCACCTCGGGCGTCCAGTCGCCGCGCCACCGCTCCACCAGCCAGGCACCGAACGTCCGCATGTGCGGCAGCAGCGCGTCCTTGGCCACCGGCTCGGCCGGTCCGGCCGGTACGTGCACCACGTCGTAGCCGTCCGGGCTGCGCACGGTCACCGGCAGGTCCACCGCGTCCCGCCGGGTGTAGACGCGGACGTCGTGCCCGGCCGCGGCGAGCGCGGCGGAGAGTTCCGCGACGTGCGTGTTCTGGCCGCCGGCGTCCTCCCCGCCCAGGATGGCGAGCGGGCTGGCGTGCTCCGAGATCATCGCTATCCGCATACTTCCTCCTCCAGCAGCCGGTCCCAGTCGGCGAGGAAACGGTCGAGGCCGTAGCGTTGCCGGGCGGCGGCCCGCGCCGCCTGCCCCGCCTGCCGGGCCCGCTGCGGCTCGGCGACGAACCGGGCGGCGGCCTCCAGCAGCTCATCGACGCGGGTGTCCAGCGCACCGGCGTCCGGCGGCACGGCCATCACCGCCTCGGTGCTGGCCAGCGCCACCACCGGCATGCCGATGCTCATCGCCTCGATCAGGCTCAGCCCGAGCGAGGTCCACCGGCACAGGTGCAGGTACGCCCGGCGGCGCGCCAGTTCGGCGTGCATCCGGTGCTGCGGGACGTCGTCGTGGCTGGTGAGGCGGTCGGCGGGCAGGCCGAGGTGCTCGGCGAGCCCGGCCACCTTCAGGCCGAAGACGTCCAGCGGGGCGATCTCGGCGAACCGGGGCAGCAGGTCGGTACCGGTGACCCGCCACCGGCGTACCGGTTCGTTGATCACCACGGCCAGCCGGTCCAGTTCGCCGGTGTACTCCACGACCGGCGGCACGATGCCGTGGTCGACGACCGTGGTCCGGGTCCTGCCGGTGTCCCAGAACAGCTCGTTGAAGGCGGTCACGTGGGCGACGAGCAGGTCGTCGCGGTCGGCCATCGGGTGGCGGCTGTGCGGCACGTCCCCGTCCTTCGGGGTGTTGTGCTCGACGTAGATCGCCGGCACGTCGCGGCCGGGCCGACGGCCCAGCCACCGCTGGGCCAGCTCCCACTCCTCGGGGCGTTGCAGGAGGACCACGTCGACGTCGGTGTCGCGCAACTGTTCCGGGCTCACCTCGGCGGCGCTCTCCGGCCAGGTGTACGTGCGGGCCCGGCCCAGCCCGTACGGCCCCCGGTCCGGGGTGGCCGGGACCAGGTAGCGGTGTTTGCCGTGCACGAACGACGTGGTCCACGAGCCGTGCACGTGCCAGAGCAGGATGTTCATCGGCCGCCTCCGGTGGACACCGTCGTGCGGGACACGGTCGGACGGGTGGGCACCCGGTCCGGTGGTACGCCGAGCAGCCGGAGCGCGTCGACGACCGCGCCCGGGGAGATTCCGCTGAGGCAGGGGTGACCGGGCACCGGGCAGCGTGCGGCGCGGGTGTCGCGGCATCCGGCGGCGGCGTCGCCGAGGCGTACCGTCGGCACCCGCCAGGGACCCCACTGTCCGAACGGGACGGTGGGGGCGAACAGGCTGACCACCGGCACCCCGGAGGCGGCGGCCAGGTGCGCCGGGCCGGTGTTGCCGACCACCAGCGCGCCGGCACCGGCCACCACGGCGGCCAGCTCGGCGAGCCCGGTCCGGCCGCCGAGGTCGCGGGCGTACCGGCCGGCGACCCGGGCGGTCAGCTCGCGTTCCTGCGGGCCGCCGGTGACCACCACCCGGTGACCGGCGGCGGCCAGCTCCCGGGCGATCCGCTCGGCCAGCTCCGGCGGGCAGCCGCGCGCGGGCGCGTCCGAACCGGGGTGCAGCACCACGTATCCCGGCTCGCCGGCCTCCGGCGGCGGTGCGAGTCGCGGCCGCAACCGCAGGCGCGGCTCGTCGTGGGCGGGCAGCGCGTACCCGGCGGCGGCGGCCAGCGACAGCGCGCGTTCGGCCTCCGGCACACCGGCCGGCACCCGGTGCCGGACGTCCAGCAGGCTCCCCGGGTAGTCGTCGCTGATCGCGGAGATCCGCCGGACACCGGCCATCCGCAGCAGCAGGGCCAGCGGCAACGGCGACTGGTGGAACGAGGTGAAGACGACCGCCTCGTCGGCGTCGACGGCCGCCAGGCGCGCGGTCAGCGCGGTCATCTCGGCCGGGTCGACGGGTCCGGGCTCGGGGTCGATCCACGGCAGCCGGTGCTCCACGATCTCGTCGACGCCGGGCAGCAGCTCGGCGGCGGCCCGGCCGCGCGGGCCGCAGAGCAGCACCACCCGGTCCGCCCCGGCGGCCACCGCCCGGATACCGGGGCCGGTGACCAGCACGTCGCCGACCGAGTCCGACCGCACCACCAGCACCGTGCGCCCCGGTCCCGCGTCGGGCGGCAGCGGCGGCGTCGGGCGTAGCGCCTGCTGGCGGCGCAGGATCTCGTCCACCGCCGACGGCAGGTCGGCGGCGAGCCAGCCGGCGGCGGCGACCTCCTCGGGCCGGGTGACCGGGGTGGGCACCAGGATGCCCGCCGCACCGGCGGCCAGCGCCGCCGTGACGTCCCGGCCGATGTCGCCGATCATGACGCAGCGCGCGGGTACGGTGCCGAGCGCCCGGGCGGCGGCGTGCACCAGCCCGGGTGCGGGTTTGCGGCAGGCACAGCCGTCCCCGTCGTCGTGCGGGCACACCTGCCACGAGTCGAAGGGGCCGAGCAGGGCCTCGACGCGACGGTGCACCCGGTCCAGGTCCGCCTCGGTGAACAGGCCCCGGGCCAGCCCGGACTGGTTGGTGACCACGGCGAGCCGCAGACCGGCCGCGCGCAACCGGTCCAACGCGGCCCGCGCGCCCGGCAGCGGGCGCACCTTGTCCGGGTCGCCGTTGTACGGCACGTCCTCGACCAGGGTGCCGTCGCGGTCCAGCAGCACCGTGTCGAACAGGACCGGACCGGCCCGGTCGACGCCGGCCAGCACCCCGGCTGACCTGCGCTGATCCGGCTCCCCACGGTCCTGTCGCACGGGCGGCGGGTTCCCTGCGCCCCGAGGAGTAAACGTCGATCGGGGCGTGGCCGACGGGTCTCCCGCACCGACCGACGCACCGCCGCTCGCGGGTGGCCTTACCCACGGCCCCCGAGAAGCTAACCCGTGACGCCGTTAGCCGGGCCACCCACCTGGGTACGGCCTGTTCGTGGCGATCGTGGAGCGAATCATCGAGGCACCCGTACGGCAGGTCTGGGCCGTGCTGGCGGACGGGTGGACCTACAGCGACTGGGTGGTCGGCACGGCGCACATGCGTAACGTCGACGACGACTGGCCTCGGGTGGGCACCCGGCTGCACCACCGGGCCGGCCCCTGGCCCTTCTCCCTGGAGGACTCGTCCCAGGTGTTGGAATGCGAGCCGGAACGCAAGCTGGTGCTACGGGTCAAGCTCTGGCCGGCCGGCGAGGGCGTGGTGGTCTTCACCCTGGAACCGACCGGACCCAACAGCACCCGCGTGCTGCTCGGCGAGGACTTCGCCGCCGGCCCGCTGCGCTGGCTGCGCACCAAGATCAATGACTTGGTGCTGCACCAACGCAACAAGGAGACGCTGAGTCGGCTCGCGGACATCGCCCGTCGGCAGAAGGCACCGGACTGACCTGGGCAGGGGGAGCCGATTCCCCCTGGAACGGACAAGTGGCTACGCTCACGGGGAAGCCTGTCCGCAGACCGAGGATGTCCCCCATGATCGAACCCGTCCAGTTACCCACGCCGTGGGGGGACGCGCGCCTGACCGTCGTGGTACCCACCTACAACGAGGCGGGCAACCTGCCACTGCTGGTCGAGCGCCTGCTCGCCCTGCCGTTGCCGGGCCTGAAGGTGCTGGTCGCGGACGACAACTCCCCGGACGGCACCGGCGAGGTGGCGGACAAGCTGGCCATCGAGCACCCGGAGCGCATCGAGGTCGTGCACCGGCCGGGCAAGGAGGGTCTCGGCCGGGCGTACGTGGACGGGATCAGCCGGGCCCTCGACGGCGGGGCCGAGTACGTGGCCCAGATGGACGCCGACCTGTCCCACCCGCCGGAGGCGCTGCCGGGGATGCTCGGCGCGCTGCTGTCCACCCAGGCGGGCGTGGTGATCGGCTCCCGGTACGTGCCCGGTGGCGAGCTGGACGAGAACTGGCCGCTCTACCGGCGGGCGCTCAGCGGCTGGGCCAACCTGTACGTGCACACGCTGCTGCGGGTCCGCATCCGGGACCTCACCGCCGGGTTCAAGATCTGGCGGGCCGACGCGCTGCGCGACATCGGGTTGGAGCGGGTGCAGTCCAACGGCTACAGCTTCCAGGTGGAGATGCACTACCTCGCCACGAAGCTCGGGCACACCATCCTGGAGGTGCCGATCCGCTTCGAGGAACGGCGCGACGGCGACTCGAAGATGACCACCGCCACCAAGATCGAGAGTGCGTTGATGCCGTTCAAGCTGCGTACCCGGCATCGCGGCATCGAGCGCTGAGCCGCCGCGCGGGCCGCGACCGACCGCGTCAGCGGTACACGGCCTGGTGTGCGGTGTCCACGGCCCGGCGGTACACACCACCGGTGAGCATCCGGTCCCGGGCCAGCGCGGCCCGGGCCGCGTTCGCCCCCGGCGCCCCGTGCACCCCGCCGCCGGGATGCGCCGACGCGCTGGCCAGGAAGAGCCGGTCGACCGGGGTGTCCGCGCGGCCCAGTCCGGGCACCGGGCGGAGGAACAGTTGCTGGTAGGGCGCGGCGGTGCCACCACCGAGGGCACCGCCGACCAGACTCGGGTTGGCCTCCTCCAGATCGGCCGGCCCGAACACGTGCCGGCCCACCACCAGGCTCCGGAAGCCGGGCGCGGCGGCCTCCAGCACCGCCTCCATCCGCTCCACGTGACCGACCACGTCCTCGCTGCGCCAGTGCCGGCGGAACGGCAGGTGCGTGTACGACCAGAGCGACTCCGTGCCCGGCGGGGAGTGGCTGGGGTCGGCCACTGTCATCTGCCCGACCAGCAGGAACGGGTCGCGGGGCAGCTCACCTCGGGCGAGCGTGGCGGCGTAGCCGGTCAGCCCGCCGAGATCCGCCCCGAGGTGCACGGTGCCGACGGTGGCCAGCCGTGGATTGGTCCACGGCACCGGGCCGGACAGCGCCCAGTCCACCTTCAGCGTCGAACCGTCCCAGCGGAAGTGCTCCAGGTCCGCCACCAGCCTCGGCGGTAGCGCCGCCGCGCCGACCAGGTCCAGATAGAGCGCGGGTGCGGGCACGTCGGCCAGCACCGCCCGGCGGGCCCGGTACAACCCGCCGTCGGCGGTGCGTACGCCCATCGCCCGGCCCCGGGCCACCAGGACCCGGTCCACCCGGGCGTCGTGCCGGATCCGGCCGCCCCGCTCGGTCAGCCGGGCCACCAGCGCGTCGGTGATCTTCTGCGCCCCGCCGGTCGGCACCGGCCAGCCGACCTGCTGGCCGAGCATGACCAGCAGCCAGCCGTACACGCCGGAGCCGGCGTCCTCGGTGGACAGGTCGGTGTGCAACGCGCAGCCCGCCATCAACGCCGGCCCGCCGGCACCGGCGAACAGCTCCTCACCGAGGCGGCGCACCGGCAGGACCATCCGCCGGGCCAGCCGCAACGCGCCGCCGGTGTGCAGCCGACGCAGTACGTCCAGACCGGGGCGGACCGGCGGGAACGGGGTGGTGATCAGGTCCAGCATCGGGTCGGCGATGTGCTGCCACTGCGCGTACGCGGCCAGCCAACGCTCGCCGTCGCCGGGCGCGAACTCCTCCAGCGACGCCGCCGTGACCTCGGGGTCGCGGTTGAGCAGGGCGGCCCGGTCGTCCGGGAAGAGATGCGCCAGCACGTCCGGGGCGTGCCGCCAGGCCAGTCCGTACCGGGTCAGGTCGAGCCCGCGCAGCACCGGGGAGGCGTAGCCCAACGGATAGAAGGAGCTGTAGAGGTCGCTCAGGTATCCGGGGGCGGTAACCTCGGCCGAGCGCACCGCGCCACCCGGCGCGCCGGTCGCCTCCAGCACCAGCACGTCCCAGCCCGCGTCGGCGAGCAGGTTCGCGGCGACCAGACCGTTGTGGCCGGCGCCGACGACCACCGCGTCGGCGGTTTCGGCGCCGAGAGAACCGGACGGCATCATCCACCGACGCTACCCGGGCTCAACCGGGCGAAACGTTTGCCCGGCGACCATCCGGGCATGCAGCGCGCCATGTACACGGTTGCGCAGCTCATCGGTGGGGTGTGGGGAGCCGGCGGGGAGGCCGGTGACCTGGTGGTGCACGACCCGGCGACCGGCACTCCGGTGACCGGCGCGCCGGTCGCCACGGCCGACGAGGTCGGCAAGGCGGTCGCGGCGGCGCGCGGCGTGGCGGCCGAGTGGGCGGCGACGCCCCCGGCCGAGCGGGCCGCCGCGCTGCACCGGGCCGCCGACGCGGTGGCCGCCGCCGCCGACGAGCTGGCCGAGGCGACCACCGCCGAGATGGGCAAGCCGCTCGCCGACGCCCGGGGCGGCGTCGAGGCCGGCATCGCCACCCTGCGGCAGTACGCCGAACTCGCCCCGGCCCGGGGTGGACGGACCCTGCACGGCGCACCCGACGCCCTGGACTTCATGACACCGCAGCCGCGCGGCGTGGTCGCCGTCATCACGCCGTGGAACGACCCGGTGGCGGTGTCGTGCGGGCTGCTCGGCGCCGCCCTCGTCACCGGCAACGTGGTGCTGCACAAGCCGAGCGAACGCACCCCGGCGACCGGGTGGCTGCTGGCCCGCGCGTTCGACTCGGCGCTGCCGGCCGGTGTGCTCTCGCTGCTGACCGGCGGGGCCGAGACCGGCGCGGCGCTCGCCGGCGCCGAGGTGGACGTGGTGGCGCACGTCGGGTCGACCATGACCGGCCGGGCCGTCGCCGCGGCAGCCGCCCGCAGCGGCGCCAAGGTGCTGCTGGAGAACGGCGGCAGCGACCCGTTGATCGTGGACGCGGACGTGGACCCGGTCTGGGCCGCCGGGCAGGCCGCGACCGGCGCGTTCGCCAACGCGGGACAGATCTGCGTTGCGGTGGAGCGCGTCTACGCGCATCGCGACGTGGCCGAGGACTTCGTCGCCGCGCTGGTGGAGCGGGCGGCGGCGCTGCGCGTCGGGCCGGGTGGCGATCCGGCCACCGACCTGGGGCCGCTGGTCGACCGGCGGCACCGCGACCAGGTGCACGGGCAGGTGACGGCAGCGGTCGCCGACGGGGCGCGGATCCGGGTCGGCGGGACGCTGCCGGAGGGGCCGGGCGCCTTCTACCCGGCCACCGTGCTGGACAACTGTCGGCACGACATGGCGCTGGTGCGGGAGGAGACGTTCGGGCCGGTCGCGCCGGTGGTGGTGGTCGACTCGTTCAGCGAGGCGCTGCGGTGTGCCGCCGACTCGCCGTACGGGTTGGCCGCGACCGTGCTGACCGGTTCCATGAGTCACGCCCAGCGGGCCTGGCGGGAGCTGCCGGTGGGCACGGTGAAGGTGAACGCGGTCTTCGGCGGTGCCCCGGCCGGGGCGGCCCACCCGCGTCGAGGCAGCGGCCAGGGCTTCGGCTACGGCCCGGAGCTGCTGGACGAGTTCACCGCCACCAAGGCGGTGCACATCGAGGCGCCCGGCGGCGGGCACTGGTGAGGACCGCGCCGGTACGCCGAGGGCCCCGACCCACGCCGGTGACGGCGGGGTCGGGGCCCTCGGGGTGTCGGTCAGCCGCCGCGTGGGTCAGTCGCCGCGAGCCTTGGCGGTCTGCCGGTTGTTGGCCTTCTGGATGGCGGTGACCAGTTCCGGCTTGGTCATGCTCGACCGGCCCCGCACGTCCAGTTCGCGGGCCCTGGCCATCAGGTGTTCCTTGGGGGCGTTCGCGTCCACCCCGCCGGCGGTGGGTGCCCGCCGTTCCGGGCCGCCCCCGGCGGCCTGCCGGTCGCTCGGGCCCTTGCGGCCCTTCGGCTCCCAGTGGTCGCCCACCTTCTCGAACTCGTGCTTGACGGCGGCGAAGGCGGTCCGGTGCGCCCGCTCCCCCTCGCCGTACGTCTCGACGGCCGAATCGTGCGTCTTCTCCCAGGTGCGCTGCGCCTTGTCCGGGGAGCGCCGCAGCGTGCTGGGCAGTACCTCACGCCCGGGCATCTCGATCCTCCTCCGTGGTCGGGCCATTCCGACTGGCGTTCCCAGTCCGCGCGGTGGTAAACCCCGGTACCCGGTTTGCCGTCGCGTGGACGGGGGTACCGGCCGGGCCACCCGGCGTACCCGCTGCCGGTCGTCAGCAGGGAGCGGTGATGACCACGACGAACCCGGACGCCCCGGCCGCCGAGCCGCCGGTGTCCGCGCTACCCGGCCGGATCCGGCAACTGCACTGGTCGACCTGGCGCGGCGTACTGGTTCGCAGCGTCCGCAACTACCTGCGGGACAACTGCACCGACTGGGCCGCCGCCCTGACCTACTACGGCGTGCTCGCGCTCTTCCCCTCCACCGTCGTGGTGGTCGCTTTGGTCGGGCTGGTCTCGGACGGGGAACGCACCGTCGACACCGTGCTCGACCTGGCCCGGGACGTCGGGGCGGGGTCGGTGGTGGCCAACGAGAACTTCGTCGGCGTGGTCCGGGGCGTGGTGGAGCAGAACAGCTCGGCCGGGGTGCTGCTCAGCTTCGGTCTGCTCGGCGCGCTCTGGTCCGCCTCCAACTTCATCGCCTCGTTCACCCGCGCCTCGAACACCATCTACGGGGTGACCGAGGGGCGGCCGGTGTGGAAGCTGCGGCCGATCCAGATCGGGTTGGCGGCGCTGTCGCTGGTGCTGCTCGCCGTGGTGGCCACCGGACTGATCGTCAGCGGCCCGGTCGCCGACGCGGTCGGCGACCTGGTCGGCGCCGGAGGCGCGGCCCGGACGGCCTGGTCGGTGGTGAAGTGGCCGGTGCTGGCGATGATCGCGATGCTGCTGATGTCGGTGCTGTTCTGGGTGGCGCCGAACGTCCGTCAGCCCCGGTTCCGCTGGCTCACCCCGGGCGGGGCGGTGGCGCTGGTCGCCTGGGCGTTGGGTTCCTTCGGCTTCGGCCTGTACGTGGCCAACTTCGGCTCGTACGACACCACCTACGGCAGCCTCGGCGCGGTGATCGCCTTCCTGGTCTGGCTCTACGTGTCCAATTCCGCCCTGCTGCTCGGGGTGCAGATCAACGCGGAGTTGCAGCGCGGCCGGGTGCTCCAGTCCGGCGTGAGCGACGCCGAGGAGCCGGTACTGCCGCCCCGGTCGCCGGCACCTTCGTGACCCGGTGCCGCGTTTACCGCCCACCTCGCCGGGTAGCGCAGAAGGCATGGAACGCGGCAGCAGCAAGCACGCACCGAGAGTCGACGAGCAGATGGAGCAGGAGGTCAACGGCCTGGTCCAGGGGCCGGGGACCGGTGGCTCGCGGGTCGACGAGTTCCGGGTGCCGGAGCCTGCGGGCGAGGACCAGCCGGAGACGACCACCGTCGTCGGCGGCGAGACCCGCAGCGGCACTCCGCAGGGCATGACGTCCGAGGACGTGGAGGCCCGCAGCCGGTTGGGACGGTTCATCACGATGACCGCCCTGCCCGGGGACCGGGCGGCCCTACTCGCCAACGCGCGGGAGAACGAGGCGCCGGACGACCTGCTCGCCGAGTTGGAGCGCCTGCCGGAGGGCACCCGGTACCAGACGGTGTCCGAGGTCTGGGCCGCGCTCGGCCACAAGAACGAGACGACGCGCTGGTGAGGACGGCCCTCTGCGGCCAGCCCCCGCACCGGCGCAGGAGAGGATCCTGATGAGTGGTGTAACCGAGCACGTCGACGTGTCCGTCCCGATCCGGACGGCGTACGACCAGTGGACGCAGTTCGAGGAGTTCCCCCACTTCATGGAGGGCGTCGAGGAGGTCCGTCAGCTCTCCGACACGCTCACCCACTGGACCGTGGAGATCGCCGGGGTCAAGCGCGAGTTCGACGCCGAGATCACCGAGCAGCTCCCCGACGAACGGGTCGCCTGGCGCTCGACCGGCGGCACCAAGCACGCCGGGGTGGTCACCTTCCACCGGCTCGACGAGCAGACCAGCCGGGTCAGCCTCCAGCTGGAGTTCGACCCGCAGGGTGTTCTCGAACAGGCCGGCGACAAGCTGGGCGTCGTGGACCGCCGGGCAAAGGGTGACCTGCAACGCTTCAAGCAGTTCATCGAGCGACGCGGTCAGGAGACCGGTGCCTGGCGAGGAACCGTCGACCGACCGCAGCCCTGATCCCTCCCGTACCTTCCGCCACGGCCGCCGCTCACCCGGCGGCCGTCGCCATTGCCGGTGCCCGTCGCCGGCGGTCGCGCCGATGCGCCGTTTGGCCGGTGCGGGTGGGGGTAGGGCGAGGGTATGAGCGACGACAGGGTGTGGCGTGACGAGGAACGGCTGCCGTTGGAGGAACTGGACCGAGCGGTCGCCCGGTCCACGCTCGACGGGCAGTCCGACGATGTGACCGGCAACGACGCCGGTGAAGAGGCCGCGTTCGGCCATGGCCCGGAGGCCGCCGACCGGGGTACGCAGGTGCCCGGCACGGGTCGCGAGCCGACCGACCCGGACCGCGCCCACCGCCCCTCCACCACCGGTCGTACCGGCCCGGACACTCTCTGACGACACCACCGGATCACCGCCGACCAGTGCGCGGCACCGCCCTCTGCGGGGCCGACACGCTCATGATCGGCGGTGATTGGGTCAGCCGGACGGATCGGGATTCGGACGGGTCGGACAGATTCGGCCGTTCGGCTGACGGCAACGCCGCGACGGCGCGCAAGACTTTCGGGATGCATCAGGGCTCCGGCTTCCTCACCACGCGTCAACGCCGCCTGGCATGGCTCGGCTTCCTGCTCGCCGCCGCTCAGGCGCCCGTCTCCGCCAGGTTCACCGAGGACAGCTCCTGGCTGTTCAGCCTCTGCGTCGCGCTGATGGTGGCCACGGTGATCATCGCTGACGACACCGCACGCCGCCGTCCGGCGGACGCCCGCTCGACGGAGTAACCCGCTCCACACCTGGATCCCGGCGGGCGGACGAACCGCCTCACCCGGCTTCCTGCGGGCGGGCCTCGTGACCCGCTCGACCACGGGTACGACGCCGCTCCTTCATCTCCGCCTCGTACAGGTGCCGCCGACCCCCGACCAGCTCGTCGCGGGCCGCCCGGTCCAGGTCACGGAAGAGCGCGTAGTACCCGTCGTCGAAGTCCTCGACGATCTGGAACGTCCAGCGATCCGCGATCACGTTCCGGCCCACCAGCTCGTCGGCGATCCGGTCGGCGATCGTCGGGTGGCCGGCCGCGCGGAACATCCGGACCGCCTCGTCCAGCATCAGGTCGGCGTGGCCGATGCGCTGATGCATGGAGTAGAGCTCGCCCCGGGCGCGCTCCACGCACTCCAGCGCCTCGCTGAGTTTGCCGAGCGCCTCCACCGTGTCGTCGCTCACACCGGCCGGTCGCCGGTGCCGCTCGTCGGGGCCGTCGGTGGTGTCCATTCGTGCCTCCCTGCTACCGCCACTGCCCGGTCGGGCGGTCGCGCGTCCGGGTCCGGACCCCGAGACGACGACCGGCCGATCCCCCGACCAGCCGAGCGGCCGAGGTCGCCGCCGGTCCGAGTTGGCTAGATTCGTTCCCCATGCGCGTGCCGTCGAACCGGGTTCGGACCCGGACCACCGTCGAGGACAACCGGTCCGCCCTGATGACGCTCGCCACCACCGTGGGCCTCGACGGGCTGGCCGCCGCCGGAGCACTGCCCGGACTGCTCGCCGTGGTCGACCAGCACGCCGCCGCGGTCCGGGACAGCCTGCACGGCGACCTCACCCCGCTGACCACCGCGGCCCTGGCCGGTTACGCCGAGGGGCTCCGGGCCGCCGCCGCCGAGCACGGCTGGCAGCCGCCGACCGCCCCGGTCGAGTGGGCCGAGGCGGACTGGGTGCTGGTGCGTCTGCTCGCCGTCTGCGCGCTGACCGCCGCGCTGGACACCCCGGCTCCGCAGCCGCCTCCGCTGTGACGTGAACGGGTGCCCGCCGTGTGGCGGACACCCGTCCCGGTACGCGTACGGTCACCGACCGAACTGCTGGGTCTCGTCACCCGAGGTCCCGGACTGGTACGTACCCCGTCCCCCCGACATCGAGGACTCCTGCCCCCTCGACATCGCCTGGGAACGCTCGGCGCCCGCCCGGTCGGCCATCTGCCGCTGCATGTCGCTGCGTCCGGCCTGGGCGCCCTGCCGCTGTTCGCGGACGGCCCGCGACTCCTCCGCGATCCGGTGGAGCCAGCCGTCCCAGCGGTCCTGCATGGGCTTGACCAGACCACCGCCCACGCCGACGATCAGGATGCCGGCCACCGTGGCGAGCACCGCGATCAGGACCGGAGTGGTGACGGTGGTGGCGATGCCCACCTGGTTCAGTGCCGCGATGACGCCGAGCGCGATGATGAAGACCGCCGTCAGGTCGGCCAGCACCCGCCCGTACGACAGACCACCCAGCGCCCCGCTGACGAGGTCCCGTACCGCGTTGGCGATCGCCGCGGCGATCACCACGATCACGATCGCCACGAAGGCCCGGGGCAGCCAGGCCACCACGCCGCCGATCAGGTTGCTGATCGCGTTCGGACCCCAGACGCCGAAGGCGAACTGAAGCGTGAACAGCAGTACGGCGTAGTACGCCAGGCGCGCCAGGATGTCACTGGCGTCGTACCTGGTCCGTTCGAGCGCGCGCTTGATGCCGCCCCGTTCGACCGCGCGATCGAACCCCACCCGTTCCAGGACCGCATCAACGATCTTGAGCACGGCTCTGGCGATGAGCCATCCGACCACCAGGATCGCGATGAACGCGATGGCCCTCGGTACGAACAGCAGCACCGACCTCCACATGTCGGCCACAGCGTCACCGATGTTGACCTGCCTGGCCGCCAGGGTTTCCGGCATGATGTCCCTCCTGTCGCATGGACTGCCCCGCGCGCTTACCCCAACGTCGGGACGGCACGCCGTGCAGGTCACCTGCTTTTTCCCGACACATCCCGACAGAACGGCTCTGACCTGCCCTGATGTCCCGGCACGAACCGCCGGGCGCATGATCGGAAACACGGGTCGAGGGGTCGGGCTAGGCTGCGGTCATGCCAGGAACGGTCGGGCGAGTCCCCACGCCAGCAGGCCAGGTGCCCCGCGCGCCGATGCCGCGCGCCGCGACCGTCGTCGGCCACCACGAGTGGGGGGCGACGGTGCTGGGCACCCGCGAGTCCTGGGACCCGGCGGTCCGCGCCGCCGTGGAGGTGGTGCTCGCCTCACCCGCACCGATGGCGCTGTACCTCGGCGACGAGTTGCTACTGCTCTACAACGACGCGTACGCCGAGCTGATCGGTGACCGGCACCCGCAGGCCGTGGGTCGGCCCGCCGCCGAGGTCTTCGACCACGTGTGGCGGCTGCCCGGCGTCGGTGACGTGGTGGAGCAGACCTACCGCACCGGTGAGCCGTTTCTGGAGAAGGAGGCACCCCTCCCGCTGCACTCCGACGGTCTCGACCCGTCCGTCTACATCTGGGCCTGCTCGACCGTCCGCGACAGCAGCGGCCGGATCGCCGGGGTGCTGTCGGTGGTCGCGGAGACCAATCCGGCGACCCGTCAGTTGCAGGAGCTGAGCGAGTTCGCCGCGGCGCTGTCCGGCACGCTGACGCTCGACGACGTGGCCCGGGTGGCGCTGCGGTACGCGCTCACCTCGTTCGACGCCGACCGGGTCTCGTTCGCCGTCGACGACGCCGGCGGTGGGGGCGGCTGGCGACTGGTCCGCCGGGTCCGTGGCGAGCTGGTGGACGAGGCGGACGAACGGCTGCCCCCGCTGTGGCGGCGCGGGCCGGCGGACTGGCCGGCACCGGCGGCGCTCAGCGCGGGTAGCGGCCAGCCCCGGTTCGTCGACGACGGCGAGCCGCTGCGCGACATCGCCGCCGACCGGCACGACCAGCGGGTCCGCGCCCTGGCGGCAGTGCCGCTCCGCGCGTCCGGGGTACGCGGCGCGCTCACCGTCGGCTACCGCACCTCGCACGCCTGGACCGCGCCGGAACGGGCGCTGCTGGCCGCGTCGGCCGAGCTGGTCGGGCAGGCTACCGAGCGGGCCCGCCGCTTCGAGACCCAGCACGGCACCGCCCAACTGCTCCAGCGCAGCATGCTGCCGGAGAACCTGCCCAGCCTGCCGCTGCTGCGGATCGCCGCCCGTTACGACCCGGGGGTCGACGGCAACGCCGCCGGTGGCGACTTCTATGACGCGTTCGTGCTGCCCACCGGCGACCTCGGGGTGGTGCTCGGCGACGTGGCCGGGCACGACGTGCAGGCTGCCGCCCGGATGGGACAGGTCCGGGCCGCGCTGCGGGCGTTGGCACTCAACGACCCGCGCCCCGACCATGTGCTCGCCGGGCTCGACCGGCTGGTCACCAGCCTCGGGTCCGAGACCGGCACATACGAGCTGTTCGTGACCGTGGCGTTCGGCGTGATCGACGTGGAGCGGGAGCAGCTCACCCTGGCCAGCGCCGGCCACCCGGCGCCGCTGGTGCGGCGCTGCGGTCCCGGGGGCGAACCACGGGCCGAGTACGTGGACGTGCCGACCGGCGCGCCGCTGGGCATCGGCTACCACCCCGCCACCGGCACCGTCGCGTTCTCCCCCGGCGACACCCTGCTGCTGTTCAGCGACGGCGTGGTGGAACGCCGACGGCAGGGGCTGTCGCACGGCCTGGCCCGCCTGGCGGAGTCGGTGGCCGCCGCGCCCAGCGGTGACCCGAGGGCGTTGTGCGCCGCCGCCACGGCCTCGGTCCCCGGGGCCACCGAGGACGACGTCGCGGTGCTGGCCGTCGAGTACGCCCTGCGGCCGAGCCGGTCGGCACGGATGGAGGTGCCGGCCGAGCCGACCGCCCCGAGCCGGGTCCGGCACTGGATGACCGCGCTGCTCACCGAGTGGCGGGTGGCCGAGTCGGTGATCGGCGCGGCGGTGCTCTGCACCAGCGAGTTGACCACGAACGCCCTGCTGCACGCCGGCACCGAGGCACGGGTCGAGATCGACCTCAGCCCGGAGCGCCTACTCGTCTCGGTGGCCGACTCCGGGTCCCGGGGCACGGTGACCCGGGCCCGCACCGACACGCTGAGCAGCCGGGGCCGGGGGTTGGGCCTGATCGAGGAGCTGAGCGACGCCTGGGGCACCGACCCCACCGTGCGCGGCTCGACGGTCTGGTTCGAGATCCTGCTCCCGCCCGCCTGACCAGCCCGCGCCCGGAGGCTGACCACCCCTGCCGGGCTGACCGCCCCGACCGGGCTGACCATTCCGACCGGGCTGGCCGTCCCGAACGGCGGCTGGTCGCCGGGGAGACCGCGCGTCAGGTCAGGCGCTGGACCAGGGCGCGGCCGAGGTCACGGCCGGAACGCCAGGCGGTCTGCACCCGGGACTCGCCGAAGGCGTCCCCGGCCAGCCCGATCCCGTCGCCGTCCAGGTGGAACCCGGCGCCGGCGTCGGAGGTGGGCCGGGCGTACGTCCAGCGGTGCACGTGCACGTGCTCGGCCCGGTCGGGCAGCGCGAACAGGTCGCGGACGGCCGCCTCGACGGCCGACGCGGCGCCGGTGGGCTGGGCGAGATGACCGGCGGCGAACTCCGGCGTGGTGTGCGCGACCAGCACCGGTGCGCCGTCGCCGCGCCGGTCGCCGTCGTCGCAGACAAGGCTGAGCAGCGGATGGTCGTTGACGAAAGCGCCCCGGAAGTCGGCCCAGCGTCGGGTCGGAAAGCGCAGCACGGCGGAGAGCGTCGGCGCCCAGCGCTGCCGCCCGGCCGCCTCGGTGGCGGCGGCCAGGGCCGGGTCGAGCAGCAGCGCCGCCTGCGGGCCCGGCATCGCCAGGACCGCCGCCGCGCACGTCGTGCCGTCCACCAGCGGACCGGCCTCGACGCCGAGCACCAGCCGGTTCACCACCACGGGCAGGTCGCGGGCCAGGTGCTCGACGAGTGACCGCAGTCCCCGGGGAGCGGCCCAGCGCATCGGCCCGGGGACCTCACGCCGCCCGCCGCCGTCGTAGGAGACGAAGGTGTCGGTCCACTCGCGGGCCAGGCCGGCGGCCTCCCACTCGCGTACCACCTCAGCGAACTCGGGATCGCTCACCGTCAGGTAGGCGGCACCCAGGTCGGCGGGGCGGCCGTCGAAGCGTTTGCTCGCCATCCGACCGCCGGCCACCCGACCGCGTTCGCGGATCTCCACCGGCACGCCGGCCCGCGCCAGTTCCCCGGCGCAGGCGACGCCCGCGATACCCGCACCGACCACCACGACACCCGCCCGATCCAGTCCCATCCGATGATCGTATTCGCGACCTGGCCCGGGTGGCGGCGACCGAGCGGTGCCCGTCGATCCTCCGGATACTTCCGGAAGGTCTTCACAAGTTCGCAACCGGCCCGTACTTTGTCGGACATGTGGGAGCGCTTCCACGCACTGTCTTCGATGCATACGAGGAGCAGTACATGAGAACCCGAGGCACCTATGCCGTGGTCGGCGCCGTCGCGACGGCACTGACCGTGGTCGCCACCGTCGGCGTGGGCGCGTTGCGTCCCGCGCCCGCAGCCGCCGCCGACTCCGTGTTCTACGTCGATCCGGACACCAGCGCCGCCCGCTGGGTGGCCGCCAACCCGAACGACTCCAAGGCCGCCGTGATCCGGGACCGGATCGCCAGCGTCCCGCAGCCGCGCTGGTACACCACCACCAACACCTCGACCGTACGCGCGGAGGTCAGCTCCTTCGTCAACGCCGCCGCCAACGCCGGCAAGATCCCGATCCTCGTGGTCTACAACATCCCCAACCGCGACTGCAGCAACCACAGCGGCGGCGGTGCGCCCAACCACACCGCCTACCGGCAGTGGGTGGACCAGGTCGCCGCCGGGCTCGGCGGTCGGCCCGCCACGATCATCCTGGAGCCCGACGTGCTCCCGATCATGACGAGCTGCATGAACGCCAGCCAGCAGGCCGAGGTCCGGGCCTCCATGGCGTACGCCGGCAAGGCGCTCAAGGCCGGCTCGTCAGCGGCGAAGGTCTACTTCGACATCGGCCACGGTGGATGGCTCGCACCCAGCGAGGCGGCCGCTCGACTGAACGCGGCGGACGTCGCCAACAGCGCCGACGGCATCTCGGTCAACGTGTCGAACTACCGCCGCACGGCCGACGAGGTCTCGTACGCCAAGCAGATCATCCAGGCCACCGGCAACTCCCGTCTCAAGGCGGTCATCGACACCAGCCGCAACGGCAACGGCCCGGCCGGCTCGGAGTGGTGCGACCCGCCGGGGCGGGCGATCGGCACGCCGAGCACCACCGCCACCGGCGACTCGGCGATCGACGCGTTCCTCTGGGTGAAGCTGCCCGGCGAGGCCGACGGCTGTATCGCCGCCGCCGGACAGTTCGTGCCGCAGCGGGCGTACGACCTGGCGATCGCGGCCGGCCCCCCGCCGACCACCACCCCGCCGACGACGACCCCGCCGACCACCACTCCCCCCACCACCCCGCCGCCGACCACGCCGCCTCCGTCCAACCCGCCCGCCGGCAGCTGCGCGGTGACGTTCAACCCGAACACGTGGGCCGGCGGCTTCACCGCCGAGATCCGGGTCACCAACCGCAGTGTGGCGCTCACCGGCTGGACGCTCGCCTTCAACGCCGGTTCCGGCGTACGGCTGAGCAACGGCTGGAACGGCACGTGGAGCCAGTCCGGTGACCGCATCGAGGTCCGCAACGTCGCCTACAACGGCAGCGTGCCCGTCGGCGGCACGATCAGCGTGGGCTTCCAGGGCACCTACAGCGGCAGCAGCCTGCCGACGCCCGGCCCCTTCACCCTGAACGGCGGCACCTGCGCCTGACCGGCGCGCTCCCAGGACCACACCGGGCCCTCGGGCCACCACCACAGACCGGGCCTCCGGCCGACACCGCGACAGCGGTGGCCGGGGGCCCGGTCGTCTGCCCGGCCGGTACCGGATCCGCCACCGGCGTTACCGCTCGCCACGGGCGGGAACGCGACTACAGACAAAGGAGGAGACCCATGACCACACAGTCGAATCCCTCGGCCTGGCAACCCGGTGTGACCGGCGGCGGCACCCTCCCGTCCGGCCCCGGAGGCCGCACCGCGGCACCCGGTGGCGACGGGCACGGCCCGCCAGCCGGGCCGCCGACCGTGACACTGGGCGCGTACCCGGACTATCCGTCCGCGCAACGCGTCGTGGACTATCTGGCCGACAACCGCTTCCCGGTCGAACGGACCGCGATCGTCGGCACCGACCTCACCCTGGTGGAGACGGTGCTCGGTCGGCTGACCACGGCCCGGGCCGCGCTGATCGGCGCCGGCACCGGTGCTTGGCTCGGACTGTTCATCGGCCTGCTGTTCGGCATCTTCACGGTCGGCAACTGGCTGGCCGTGCTCCTGGTCGGCCTGGTCATCGGTGCCGTCTGGGGTGCCGTGTTCGGCGGGGTCGCGCACGCCATGACCGGCGGCAAGCGGGACTTCACCTCGGCCAGCTCGCTGCGGGCCAACCAGTACGCGGTCACCGTCGAGGCGGACGTGGCCGAGCAGGCCCGACAGCTCGTGGGCCGGCTGCACCTGGGCGGTCGCCAGGCACAACCGGCGACCTGACGCACGCGAGGCCCACGGGCGGGAACCCTCCCGCCCGTGGGCCGTTTCGCGTGGTCAGGGCCGTCGCCCCGACCGCCCTACGACAAAGCCCCCGGCCACCGCCGAGGGCTTTCCGTGCTGCGCTGGATCAGGCCCGCTTCGCCAGCTCGACGAAGCTGCGCCACGCCGCCGGGCCGAAGGCCAGCACCGGGCCGGTCGGGTCCTTGGAGTCCCGCACACCGACGACGCCAGAAAGGTTGTCCGCGACCTCGACGCAATCGCCGCCGTTGCTGCCGCTCTTGCTGCTCTTACGCCACTGGGCGTCGGTCATGTCCATGATGCTGCCGCTTCCCTGATGAGATCTAGGGATCGCCCCCGGGGAAGAGCCTCGCTCCGAATGCGTTCCCACCTGCGTTCGAGGGTACCAAGCTCCGCTGCTTGATCGATGATCTGCGCACGTGCCTGACTGTCCACATGCGCCATACGCGTGCCGTCCGGCAGATCAGCGATCGTGAACGGTCCGTTCAGGCCCGGGTAGCCTGCGGTCTCCGTGGGCACCACGTGGAGGTCGATGTTGGGTCGTTCGGCGGCCTCGGCAAGGTAGGCGAGCTGTGCCGCCATAATCGCCCGGTCGGGCGCTACAGCCCGATCGAGAACAGCCTGGTCGACGACCACGACGAGCAACGGCGCGTGCGCCCGGGTGAGGATGGCTTGCCGCGCCAGCCGCGCCGCCACCAATTCGTCGACATCGGTCGGCGACAGGGCTTCCCACGCGAGCGTCGCCCGCGCATACGCCTCGGTTTGCAGGAGCCCCGGTACCCAGGCGAGCTGGAATGCCCGCAACGCGACTGCCTCGCGCTCGATGTCGACCCATCGGCGGAACCACGACGGTTCACGCCGCTTCAGTACGTCCGGCCATAGGTACTCGGCGTCTCGCTGAAGAGCCGCAGCGACCAGCGCTCGGTGACGGGTCTGTGGAATCCGTCCAGGGTTCGCCCATTTGGCTGCGGTCTTCGGGTCTACCCCTATCTGAGCTGCGAGACTCTCTGCGGTTTCGCCCGTCGCCGCCATCGCCTCGACCACTGCGTGGTTCATCCTTTGCCCCTTCAGAACGTTCCAAGCGTCTACAGGCGATATTGCAACGCAGTGTGTTGGTCCCACAACCCTCGGCAAGGTGTCAGGTGTACGGCATGGCGAGCCTGGGATCGGAAACCCGCTCGTGGTGCTGTCGGGGTCGCCGTCGGGCGAGCAACCACGGCGACCCCCTCCAACGTCGACGGAGGAGGCACCGTGTCGAAACCCGCGAATGCCGTACCCGCCGGGCGGTGGGGTGAGCCCGCTCCGCGTACCGGCCTCGCCGTCGGCGACGTGGTCCGCGCGCCGGAGGGCGCCTACGAGCCCGGTACGGGCGAGCTGACCCTGTACGTCGCCGAGGTGGTCGACCGGATCGAGCGCGACGGCAACGTGTGGATCGAGGTGTACGGGCACGAGGTGCAGGCCGACCGGACCCTCCGCCCTCGTCGCCGGTACGCCCGGGTCCGCCCTGACCTCGCGGACGTCCTCCCCACACGCGGGTGGTGAGCGCGTGGAACGCAGCGGCGAGGGCCTCCGTCTCCCCGGGCGTGTACCTCCTGACCCGGGAAGCGTCCCCGCAGTTCAGCACACCCGTCCTGGTGCGGCTCATCCGGAAGCTGGATCGGCCCACGTACGACGGGTGGGCGTGGGTGGACGTGTACCAACTCGACCGGCACGGGGACGCCACCGTCCGACGGGCGCTGTTCCTCAAGCCCGCAGGGATGCGACCGGTACAGGTCCCACCCGTCCCGTACGCGCAGCGCTCCCGGCCGCGCTCACCGCGAGGTCGCGATCGTGAGCAGACGACACGAGGTGGGTAGATTTGTTGTCGCTGGAACGACAACAAATCTACCCACCTCAGCCTCGCGCGGAGTGGGGCCGCCAGGTCGGCGGCCCGATGACCGCCGAGGGCGACGGGTCGTGAATCCGGTGCGGACGAACGGGGTCCGCAGTCAGCACCAGCGCAAGTCCGGCCGGTGACGGCACGTACCAGGTGCGGCATGCCGAGGCGTGGCCGCTCGGACGACCACGGACGTACCCACCTGCGCACGCTCGGGCGGAGTCTCCGGCGAGCTACCGCACGCGCCGGGCCGGGTCGGTGGCTCGTCTGGCCACGCCGAGAACAAGCCGCCGCGCACCGCGACCGAACCGGGCGTGCGGCCGGCGCGGTGCCACCGACCGGGCCGAGTCACACCCGGGTAGGACCGCCCGCCCCGGCTGCCGCGGCCATCCCCCCGGCCGCGCACCGGGGCGGGCTCTCCCCGCACTCACCCGTCAGGGGCGGTCGCCCTGACCGCCGGTGTGCGGCACCCGCTCCGCCGGGACGACCCCGAGCCGACCGGCCTGGTAGTCCTCGAACGCCTGGATCAGCTCGTCCCGGCTGTTCATCACGAACGGGCCGTACTGGGCCACCGGCTCCCGGATCGGCTGCCCGCCCATGATGTAGAGGTCCAGCGTCGGGGTGCGGCTGTCCTGCCGGGCGTTGGCCTTGAACCGCAGCGCGTCGCCCGGTCCGTGCACCGCGAGCTGCCCGGTACGGACGCCGCGCCCGTTCGCGCCGACCGTGCCCCGGCCGCCCAGCACGTACACCAGGGCGTTGAAGTCCGGCCGCCAGGGCAGGTCGACCTGCGCGCCGGGCTCGACCGTCACGTGGGCGACGGTGATCGGCGTGTACGTCGATCCGGGTCCCTGGTGCCCGGCGATCTCACCGGCGATCACGCGGACCAGCGCGCCGCCGTCCGGCGTGGTGACCAGTGCCGCCTGGTTGCCCCGGATGTCCTGGTATTTCGGAGGGCTCATCTTGGCCACCTTGGGCAGGTTGACCCAGAGCTGGGTGCCGTGGAACAACCCACCGCTGACCACCAGGTGCTCCGGCGGCGCCTCGATGTGCAGCAGGCCACTGCCGGCCGTCATCCACTGGGTGTCGCCGTTGGTGATGGTGCCGCCACCACCGTGGCTGTCCTGGTGGTCGAAGACCCCGTCGATGATGTACGTGACGGTCTCGAAGCCTCGGTGCGGGTGCCAACTGGTCCCCTTCGGCTCGCCCGGCGCGTACTCCACCTCACCCATCTGGTCGAGGTGCAGGAACGGGTCCAGCTCGGTGGTGGGCACCCCGGCGAAGGCCCGGCGCACCGGGAAGCCCTCGCCCTCGAAGCCGCTGGGCGCGGTGGTCAGCCGGCGGACCGGCCGGATGACGGTGGTGGACTCGTCGAGCTTCGGCAGCCGGGGCAGGACGAGGACGTTGTCGACGGTGATGGCGGGCATCGGAGGCTCCTTCAGCTCTCGCGGGGGGCGGCGCCGGGGGTGCCCTGCAGCCGCTGGCCGAGTCGGGTGAAGACCGTGGTCAGGCAGGCGATCTCGGCGTCGTCGAGGTCGTCCATCAGGTGGGTGCGGACCGAGCGCAGATGGTGCGGAGCGGCCTCGCGCAGCGCCATCAGCCCGGCGGCAGTGAGCACCGCCTCGCTGCCGCGCCCGTCGTCCGGACAGGGCTGCCGGGCGACCAGGCCGCGTCGCTGCATGGAGGAGACCTGGTAGGTCAGTCGACTGGGCGAGAAGACCAGTCGACCGGCGAGCTCACCCATCCGCAGTCGCTGCCCCGGGGCCTCGGCGAGCAGCACCAGCACGTGGTAGTCGGCGAAACTCAGCTCGCTGGCGGCCCGCAGGTCGTCCTCCAGCCGGGTGAACAACCGCTGGCTCGCCTCGATGTACGCCCGCCAGGCGGCGAGTCGCACCTCGCTCAGGCTCTCGGTCATGACGCCACGGTAGCACGTATTCAAAATTTGAACAATGACGCCCGGAGCAGGCACCATCTGCACCACATCGCCCAGGTGAATGATTTGGTCAAACTTTGAAGCGATACCGGCGAGACCCCGCCGATCATGGAGTACTGGCGAGGGTTCCGGGGCTTATGTGCCTTGTGTCGCTACCACAAGTCCATGATCGCGGGGGGCGTGCCCGCGCGACGAGGGCGTGCTCCGCCGTGGGGCATGCCCCACGGCGGAGGATGCGACTGTGCGACACTTTCGCGTCGTGGAACTGACCGGCCCCGGCCTGCTGCTACGCCCCTGGAGCACGGCGGACGCGCCCGCCGTGCTGGCCGCGTGGCACGACCCGGCCATCGCCCAGTGGAACCCGCAGGGCGACGCGTTCGACCTCGACGCCGCCCGCCAGTGGGTGCACTGGCGGGCCGACTGGTCCCAGGGCACCCACGTCTCGCTGGCGGTGGCCGACCCGACCCGGCCGGAGATCATGCTCGGCTCGGTGTCGCTGCACCGGATCCACGCGGGCGACGCGTCGATCGGCTATTGGACCGTCGCCGCCGCCCGCCGGCAGGGCCTCGCCTCGGCGGCGGTCAGCCGGCTCACCGAGTGGGCCTTCCGCGATCTGGGCCTGCACCGCATCGAGTTGTGCCACGCGGTCGCCAACCCGGCCTCCTGCCGGGTCGCCGAACGGGCCGGGTATCCGGTCGAGGGAACGCTGCGCCAGTCACACCGCTACGGCGACGGTCGACGCCACGACGAACACCTGCACGCCCGCCTCGCCACCGACTGAGCCCGCCACCGACTGAGCCCGCAATCGGTCACGGGGTAGCGACGATCGGGTCAGGAGACGGCGAAAATGCCGGCCACGCCCAGCAGGACCATCACCAGTACGGCCAACAGCGCCCCCCGCTCGCTCTCCACCGCCTGCTCACGGTGCTCGGTCACGGAGTTCGTCATCTCGCCGGGCATGGTGCGGCCTCCTCGCTGCTCGGGCCGAAGCCGGGCGTACGCCATCGGCACCGACGGCCGACGGGGCGAGCCCGATCCGGATGGATGAGGCCGGGACGGCCTCCGGGCGGGCACGCCGACGCGCACGACGATGTCGCCCAGCGCACCGGGGCGTACCGACCCGCGACTGGCTTACCCATCTGGACCAGGGAAAACCCGAAAGCGACCCGTATTTCTCCGCTGGTGGCGGCGTCGGTGTCGCTCAGCCGAGCGCGGGCAGCGTGCGCTCGGCGTACGGCGGTTCCGCCGACCCGGACTCCGGGGCGTCGAGCACGGTCAGACCACCCGGGTACGCGAAGGACCCCCGTGGGGAGTAGTAGCCCCACCCGATGGTGAGCGGATTCTCCGGCCGCAACACGTAGACCGGGTGATCCGGGTCCAGGAACTCCACCGACTCGATCTCGAAGGAGGTGGACGGCTCGGCGACCACCGGATAGATGCTGCTGACCAACCGGCCGTGCAGCGCGGTGACGTACCGGTGGTGGCCGTTGTGCACGGTGTGCCCGGTCTCCCCGGCGCGTACCCGGGCGCGGATCACCGGCGCGCCGTCGATGGTGGTCTCGGTCACCAGCTCGTGGCCGTTCACGGCGATGGTGGTGTCGCCGGTCAGCGCGGGGGCGCCCCGGCCGAGGGCGTACCGGCGGACCAGCTCGCTGGAGGTCACGTAGTGGGTCCACCAGCCCCCCGGGGTCACCCCGTCGGGGGCGTCCACGCCGGCCAGGGTCACCCCGAGATAGGTCAGCGAGTACGCGCCGAAGCCGGAGGTCTGGCTCGCGTCGTCGACCACGTACTGGTTCATGAAGACCTGACCGTCGGGATGCGGGTGGAGCCCGGCCGGCACGAGCTCCGCCACCGCGTCCGGATCCGCCGGCAACCAGCTGAAATACAGCGTCCGGCAGTTCACGACGAGTTGGGGCACCGCGGGGTCGAGCACAACACCTCCGGTCGACAGTCCCCCGCGACGCTATGCCCGGTCCCACCGACGGGACAACGACGGATAGGCGACAGTCGTCGAACCGACCCGGCGACGTCTCCTCCGATCGGCGGTGTCGGCTCGCCGTCCGTCCGGGCCGTCGCGGGCAACGACCGATGAGGGATCGTCCGAACCGCCCGGTTGAGCTCACGAATCACCCTCCGGCCCGGTGGCATTTGATCTACGAATGACCGATTGAGCATGTTTCATTCCTTGAAATCACTTAAGTACATCGTCCGTTCGGCTAGATTTCTGCGGCACGATCAGGCTAAGGTGACTCCCGAACGGACTAACAGGCTCTAAACCAAAGCGTCACGTCTTTATCCGCGGACGAGGTGCAGGGAGGACCACCATGACCGCGCTCACCGAAACGGCGACTGCCCCGGCGCCCACCACGGCACCGAAGCTCGACCCGCGTTCGCTTTCCGACAGCGCCACCGACCTACTCAACGCGATGGCCGCGCTGCCGGCCGGACACCCGTCCCGGGCCGCGCTGCGCGACCGGGCGATCGAGGCCTGGCTGCCGCTGGCCAACCACCTCGCACACCGCTACAGCGGACGCGGCGAGCCCACCGACGACCTGGCCCAGACCGCCGCCGTCGGCCTCATCAAGGCCATCGACAAGTTCGACCCCACCCGGGGCGTCGACTTCGCCGGCTACGCGATCCCCACCATCATCGGTGAGCTCAAGCGGCACTTCCGCGACCGCACCTGGGACATCCGGGTCCCCCGGCGGCTCCAGGAGCTGCGGCTGGCCATCTCCGACGCCAACAGCTCGCTGTTGCAGACCCTGGGTCGCTCGCCGACGGTCGCCGACATCGCCAGCCACCTCAGCCTCACCGAGGAAGAGGTCCTGGAGGGCCTGGAGGGCGCCCGCGCATACAACGCGGTGTCGCTGTCCACCCCGACCGGTGACGGTGACCGGGCCACCGAGCTGGGCGACATGCTCGGCGGCGAGGACAGCGAGTTCGAGCTGGCCGAGCTGCGGGTGGCCCTCGGGCCGGCGCTGGCCACGCTGGACGAGCGCGAGCAGAAGATCCTCACCCTGCGCTTCTACGGCAACCTCACCCAGTCGCAGATCGCCGAGCAGATCGGCGTCTCGCAGATGCACGTGTCCCGGCTGCTGGCCCGGGCGCTGACGAAGCTGCGGGGGCAGCTCGACGGTACGTACTAAGAGGGGGTGGCGACGGTGGCCGGGTCCGCAGGGACCCGGCCACCGTCGTGTCCGCCGTCACCGGCTCGGCCCGTCGGCCCACCCGGGCCGGCGCCCGCGTCGGCCGAGCCGGTGGGGCGGACGACTCAGGTGGCGGACGACTCCCGCCACATCGGCCAGAACGGCGTGTCGTCGGGCAGCCGGAACGGCTCCGACACCCGGTATCCGTGCCGCGCGTAGAGGTCGCGGCCGATCTCGCTGCTCGCTTCCAGATAGGCCGGTACGCCGTGGGCGTCCAGCCAGGCGTGGTGGTGCCGCAGCAGCGCCGAACCCACCCCCTGCCCCTGGCGGTCCGGCCGCACGGCCAGCAGCGCCAGGTGATGGTGGTCCCGGTGCGGGTGATGGGCGGCGAACAGCTCGTCCAGGTGGACGAAGCGCGGCGTCCACTCCCCGCACGCGGCGGCCAGCCGGGCGTCGTAGTCCTCCGGCGGCGGCAGCGGCTCACCGACCGACGGCAGCCAGACCGCCACCCCGGCCCGGTCGGCGGTGCCGAACACCAGCCCGTGCCGCATCGCGTGCGCCACGATGATCTCGAAGTTCCCGGCCAGCACCGCCTCCCGCTTGGCCTCGTCCGGGACCAGCCACCGGGTGGCGTCCAGGACCAGGAAGGACTCGGCGATGCGCTCGGCCACCCATCGGGTGTCGGCCACGTCGAGACGGGCGATCGTCGGAGCGGTCATCGCCGCACCTCCGCCTCGACCGGCGACGGCGGGGTCACGGCCGCGGCGGCGCTCTCCGCCCCCAGACCGATCCGGGCGTACGTGTCGGGCCGGCTGCTGCGCAACGTCAGTCCCCAGAGCGCGCCGAGCAACGCGGCCACCGGGTACACCGCCGGGAAGGCCCAGCGCAGCGGGGAGTCGGGCTCGACGCCGAGCAGGTTGGCGAAGTTCTGCACGGCCAGCACGATGATGGCGGTCAGCGCGACCGCCGCGATCCCTGGGGCGACCAGCCGCCGCCAGAGCGTCTCCTGCTCGGCGTTGCGGGCGAAGTAGACGATGATGGCGACCGCGGTGGTCGCGATCAGCAGCAGCACACCGAAGCCACCGCTGGTGCCCAGCCAGAAGAACAGTTGCAGGACCGGGTCCCAGCCGTTGAACGCGTACAGCAGGATCACCACCAGGCCGAGCGCGCTCTGCGCCAGCGAGGCGGCCTGCGGCGCGCCGGTCGTCGGCGAGGTCCGCCCGAACACCGCCGGCAGCACCCGCTCGCGGCCCAGCGCGAAGGCGTACCGCGCGGTGGTGTTGTGGAACGAGATCATCGCGGCCAGCACCGAGGTCAGGAAGAGCGCCTGGCCGATGGTGAGGACGGTGTCGCCCAGGTGCGCGCCGGCCAGGTTGAAGATCAGCTCCACGCTCTGGGTGCCGGCCTCCTCGACGATCCGGTCCGGGCCGACGGCCACCGTCATGCTCCACGACGAGAGGGCGTAGACCACCGCGATGATCGCCACCGAGAGGTAGGTGGCCATCGGCACGGTCCGCTGCGGGTCCTTGCTCTCCTCGCTGAACACCACCGCCGCCTCGAAGCCGACGAAGCCGAGGATGGCCAGCACCAGGACCGCGCCCAGGCCGGGCACGAAGAAGTTGTCCGGCGAGAACGCCGCGAAGCTGACGCTGCCGCCCGCCGGGTTCCCCAACTGGCCGAGGTCGAACAGCACGATGACGGCGATCTCGGCGCAGAGCAGCGCGGCCAGCACCATGCCGTTGATGTCCACCCGCAGCAGCCCGAGCAGGCCCACCAGCGCCCAGGCCAGCAGCGCCACGATCCACCACTGCGGCGTCACGCCGAACAGCCGGTCCAGCACCGGTGCCGCCGCGGCGCCGATGGTGCCGTAGAGCCCGACTTGGAGGGCGTTGTACGCGATCAGCGCCACCCAGGCCGCGCCCACCCCGGCCGGGCGGCCCAGCCCCCGGGCCACGTACGCGTAGAAGGCGCCGGCGTTGGCCATCCGGCGGGCCATCGCCACGTAGCCGGCGGAGAAGAGCGCCAACACGGCGGCGACCGCCAGGAAGGCCAGCGGGATGCCGAGCACCCCGACGACGCCGTAGCCGGTGGTGACCACACCGGCGACCACGGTCAGCGGCGCCGCCGCGGAGAGCACGAAGAACACCACCGAGGGCACCCCGAGGCGGCCACGGGCCAGTGCCTCGGAGACGTTGCTCGGTCGTGGGGTTGTCACTGTCGAGGACATGACTGCTCCGGATGTCAGGGAGGGGAAGAGGGGAACCGGCTCAGGGGATGCCGCGCAGCACGGCCGCACCCACGGCGGCCTCGGTCTGTCCGACGAGTTCCTTCAGCGGAGCCGGCAGGGCCGGAATGATCAGGTTGAGCCGGTGGTGGGCGCGCGGACCCGCGCTCCACAGCACCTCGCGGGTCAAGCCGGCCGCCGCCACCAGCCCGAGCAGCAGCGCGTCGGGTACGTGGGGCGGATCCGCGCGTTCCAGCGCGGCGCGCAGTCGGGTGGCCGGCCAGGCCGCGACGTTGAGGTCGGTCGGCACGTACGTGACGCTGGTCCGCAGCAGTCGGCGCGTCTCCTGCCGACGCAGCACCCCGGCCCGCGCCAACCGCTCCCCCACCGAGGTCACCGCCGTCTGGGCGAGGAAGCTGAGCCAGGTCCGTACCGCCTGGTGCTGTTGCTCGCCGATCAACTGGTCCAGCACGGTGTGCGCCAGCGCGTCGCCCGGTGGACGCCGGTCGACCACGGTGACCTGCCCGGCGGCGACCGTCACATGTCCATAGAGGACCAGCTCGCCGAGCAGGCCGGCGGCCAGGCCGAGATTGGTAGCGGCCGGATGCAGCTTGGCCTTGCCCCGGGTGTCGTTGTGGGCGATCAGGAAGAACTCGTCGGCGATGAGCACGCGTCCCCCCGGGTCGGCCGTCCATAGTGATCGCTAACCGCAGGCAAGGATGCACCGAGAGCAACTGCAACGCAACTCCCGTTTTTGGCAGTTGCACTCTGTGCTGACGCGACCTGGGACTTTTCCCGTGACAGACTCGGAGGGTGACCGCGAGCCCCACCGTTCGCCGCCGCCGCATCGCCCGGGAACTCCGCCAGTTGCGCGAACGCGCCGGCATGACCCTGGACGTCGCCGCTCGGCAACTGGACATGTCCAAGAGCAATCTCTCCCGCATCGAGAACGCCCAGATCGGCATCAAGCCGCGCGACGTCCGGGCCGCGTTGGCGCTGTACCAGGTGACCGGGAACGACGCCGAGGCACTCATCGAGATCGCCCGGGGCGCCCAGCAACGGGGCTGGTGGCAGCACTACAGCGACGTCCTGCCCGAGTGGTTCGAGTTCTACGTCGGACTGGAGGCCGAGGCGGCCACCCTGCGCACGTACGAGGCGGAGGCGGTGCCGGGCCTGTTGCAGACCGAGGCGTACGCCCGGGAGGTCTACCGGCTCACCGCGGGCGAGGAGGACATCGACCGCAAGGTGGCCGCCCGACTACGCCGCCAGGACGTGCTGCGCAGCGACGAGCCGGCCGAGCTGTCGGTGGTGCTGAACGAGGCGGTGCTGCTACGCCCCGTGAGCGAACGGGCGGTCATGGCGGAGCAAGTCGCCCACCTGGAGAGCACCGCGCAGCTACCCAACGTCACCATCCAGGTACTTCCATTCGCGGCCGGCGGCCACCCGGCGATGAACTCGCCGTACGTGATCCTCACGTTTGCCGACGCCGCCGACGCGGCCGTGGTCTACCTGGAAAACCTCTCGACAGGCCTGGCACTGGAAGAGGTCGCGCAGGTGCGCTCGTATAGCCTTGTGCACGAGAGGCTGCGACGTCTGGCGCTTGATCCAGCGGCGTCTTTGGTGCGCCTGAAGGAAGCTTCTCGTTACTTTACGTGACCGTTCGGCGCGGTCACAGTCGGTATCGACGAAGGGATCGCGATGACCGCGCTCGACCTGTCCCGGGCTAACTGGCGCACCAGTACGCGCAGCGTGGGCAACGGCAACTGCGTCGAGGTCGCCGTCGTCGACGGTCGGGTGGCGGTGCGGGACAGCAAGGACCGCCCCGGCCCCGTGCTGACCTTCCCGTCGTCGGCCTGGCACACCTTCGTCACCGGCGTCGACGAGGTCCGCGCCGGCTGATCCGCCGCCTCGGCGGGCACCGTCGGCCGGCCGAGGGACCCGTCGGCCAGGGATGGAAACGGCACGCCGGCCAGGCAGTCGACCGGGGCGGAACAGGCACGTCGGCCGGGGCCGGAACAGGCACGACGACCCGGGCCGGAGGGCCGGTGCGAGACTGGGCCGTGCTCTCCGACGTACCCCTCGACCTGCCGGTCCGTCCCGCGCTGCCGGCGCTGGTGGCGGCACTGCGCGCGGCGGGCGCCGCGATCCTGGTCGCCCCGCCGGGCACCGGCAAGACCACGCTCGCCCCGCTGGCGGTGGCCGACGCCGTCGCCGGACGGGTGATCGTCGCCCAGCCCCGACGGGTGGCCGCCCGTGCCGCCGCCCGGCGGATGGCGACGCTGCTCGGCGAGCGCGTCGGTGACCGGGTCGGCTACGCGGTGCGCGGCGACCGCCGGACCGGCGCGCGGACCCGGGTCGAGGTGGTCACCACCGGGCTGCTGGTCCGCCGGTTGCAGCACGACCCGGAACTGGCCGACGTCGGCGCGGTGCTGCTGGACGAGGTCCACGAACGACAGCTCGACGCCGACCTCGCGCTCGCCTTCAGCGTGGAGGCCCGCGCCGCGCTGCGGCCGGACCTGTGGCTGCTGGCGATGTCGGCGACCCCCGAGGCGGACCGCTTCGCCGCCCTGCTCGGCGGGGACACGCCCGCGCCGGTGGTCCGGGCCGCCTCGGCGCTGCACCCGGTGACCCGGATCTGGGCGCCGCCGGCGCGGCCGGTACCGCCGCCCGGCGCCGGGCCGGTGGACCGGGCGCTGCTGGACCACGTGGCCTCCACCGTCCGGCGGGCACTCGACGAACAGGACGGTGACCTGCTGGTCTTCCTGCCCAGCGTGGGCGAGATCGCGGCCGTCGCGGGCCGGCTGGCCGCCCTGCGCGACCACGTCGACGTGCTCCGGCTACACGGCCGCCAGGACGGCGCCGAGCAGGACGCCGCGCTGCGCCCGGGACCGCGACGGCGGGTGGTGCTGGCCACCGCGGTGGCCGAGAGCAGCCTGACCGTGCCCGGGGTACGAACCGTGGTGGACGCCGGCCTGTCCCGGGTCGCCCGGCTGGACCTGGCCCGGGGGCTCGGCGCGCTGGTCACCGTGTCGGTGTCCCGGGCCGGGGCCACCCAGCGGGCCGGGCGGGCCGGCCGTGAGGCGCCGGGGCACGTCTATCGCTGCTGGTCACCGGCGACCCACGAGCGGCTGGCGGCCCAGCCGGAACCGGAGATCGCCACCGCCGACCTCACCGGCTTCGCGCTCGACCTCGCCGCCTGGGGCGCACCGGACGGCACCGGGCTGGCGCTGCCGGATCCGCCCCCGACGGCGGCGATGACGGTGGCCCGGGAGACGCTGGGCACGCTCGGCGCCCTCGACCCGGACGGGCGGATCACGGCGCGGGGACGCGCGATCGCCGCCACCGGAGCGCATCCCCGACTGGCCCGGGCCCTGCTCGACGGTGCCGCCCGGGTGGGCGCCCGGCGCGCCGCCGAGGTGGTGGCGCTGCTCGCCGAGGAATCCGTCGCCGGTGCCGGGGACGACCTCGCCACCGCCTGGCGTCGGCTACGCGACGGCGTCAAGCCGGGTGCCACCGCCCGCTGGCGAACCGAGGTACGCCGGCTGCGTACCGCCCTGCCGACCGGCACCGCCGAGGACCCGTCCGGGAAAGCCCTGCCGGACGACCTGGCCGCCGGGTTGCTGGTCGGCTTGGCGTACCCGGAGCGGTTGGGCCGGGTACGCCGGCCGGGCGGTTCGGCGTACCTGATGAGCGGCGGGACCGCGGCGGAGCTGGCGCCCGGGTCGGCGCTGGCCGGTGCCGGGTGGCTGGCCGTGGCGGTGGCCGACCGGGCACCCGGCGCGCCGGCCGCGCGGGTCCGGCGGGCGGCGGTGCTGGACGAGGCGACCGCCCGTGAGGTCGGCGCGGCGCTGCTGCGCACCGACCGGGAGGTCGGCTGGTCCGGCGACGACGTGGTGGCCCGGGAGGTGGTCCGGCTGGGCGCCATCGAGCTGGTCGACCGGCCGCTGCCCCGCCCCGGGACGGCGGAGGTCGCCGCCGCCCTGCTGACCGGGCTGCGCGATGTCGGCCTCGACCTGCTGCCCTGGACACCGGCGGCGCGGGCGCTGCGCGACCGGCTGGCGTTCTGCCGACACGCGCTCGGCGACGACTGGCCGGACGTCACCGACGAGGCGCTGCTGGCCGGCGCACCGGACTGGCTCGGACCCGAGCTGGCCCGGGCCCGACGCCGCGCCGACCTGGCCCGGGTCGACGTGGCCGATGCGCTGCGCCGGCTGGTGCCCTGGTCGCTGGCGGGGCGACTGGACGAGCTGGCCCCCGAGCGGATCGCCGTGCCGAGCGGGTCCCGGATCCGGGTGGACTACGCCGACCCGGCCGCGCCGGTGCTGGCGGTCCGGCTCCAGGAGACCTTCGGCTGGGCGCAGGCGCCCCGCGTCGGCGGCGGTCGGGTGCCGGTGCTGCTGCACCTGCTCTCACCGGCGGGTCGGCCGGTGGCGGTCACCGCCGACCTGGCCTCGTTCTGGCGCACCGGCTACCGGCAGGTGCGCGCCGAGCTGCGCGGACGGTACCCGCGCCATCCCTGGCCGGAGGACCCGACCACGGCCGCGCCCACCCGCCGGGCCGGGCGCGGCTGACGTGAAAGGAAGGGCACCCTGTTAACGCCTGGTGCATAGCAGGGGACCCTTCCTAACACCCGTCGGCAGCGCGCGGTCCGAGCCCGGTCCGAGCCCGGCTGCGCGTCAGGGCTCGTCGACCACGTCCGCGATGACCACGGTGATGTTGTCCGGACCACCGGCGCGCAAGGCCAGGTCGATGAGCTTGCGGGCACACAGGTCCCGGTCCGGATGGGCGGCGAGCACCTCGGCCAGGGTCTCGGCCCGGACGACGTTGGACAGTCCGTCGCTGCACAGCAGCCAGCGATCGCCGTGGCGGGGCAGCATCGTGGCGTAGGTCGGGGAGACCTCGTCGCCCTGCAACGCCTGGGTGACCACGGCGCGACGGGGATGACTGCCGGCCTGGTCCGGTGTGATCACCCCCTGGTCGACGAGCATCTGCACGAACGTGTCGTCCCGGGTGATCTGCTTGAGCACGCCGTCGCGGAACAGGTACGCCCGGGAGTCGCCCACGTGGGCCAGGGCCAGGCAGCTCCCGGTACGCGCGAAGAGCAGCGCGGTCAGCGTCGTACCCATCCCCTGCCGCTGCGGGTCCTCGGTCACCGCCTGCCGGATCCGGGTGGTGGCCAGCGCGATGCCGTCCTGCAACGCGGCGACGAGCGCGTCCTCGGGTATCTCCACGTCCAGCGGCGCCACCGCCTCGATGGCGATGGCGCTGGCCAGGTCGCCCGCGGCCATCCCGCCCATGCCGTCGGCGACGGCCACCAGCCAGGCCCCGGCGTGCAGCGCGTCCTGGTTGCCGCTGCGGATCAGCCCACGGTCGCTCGTCCCCGCGGAACGCAGCTTCAGGGTCATGGGACGCAGCCTGCCAGGAGAAGGGCTCCGTTGTCTCTAGGAGATCAGGACGACCGGGCGTGGCGCGGCGAATCTCACTGGCCGACGGCCCCCGAGCCCATCGGACCGGATCGATTGACAGCGCCCGTCCGCCCTGGAAACATGCCCGATACCTGGGAGCGCTCCCAGGTTTTCCCGCACACGCCCACCACCATTCCGTCCCGTTCGTCGGAAGGAATATCCGTGACGCCATCCCGACGTCGCCTCGCGGCGCTCGCCGCGGCGACCACCGTGGCGCTGGCCGCCGTGAGCGCCGGCACCGCCCACGCCGATCCCCCGGCCGAGGCCCCCGAACAGATCACGAACGGCGATTTCAGCACCGGCGTGTCGCCGTGGTTCTCCTTCGGCACCGGCCCGCTCGGCGTGACCGACGGTCAACTCTGCACCACCGTCGCAGGCGGGCTGGCAAACCCCTGGGACGCCGGCATCGGCCAGGACGCGGTGGCCCTGGTCGCCGGCGCCGAGTACACCCTCGGGTTCGACGTCACCGCCACCCCCGGCAGCAACGTCACCGCCGTGCTGCAACTGGGCAACGCCCCCTACACCGGCTACTACTCGGTCACCGCCGCCGCCACCCCCACCCAGCAGCGGATCGAGCGGACCTTCGTGGCGCCCGAGGACGACGAGCGCGCCCAGCTCATCTTCCAGGTCGGCGGCGCCGCCGAGGGACAGACCGTCTGCCTGGACAACGTCTCGCTCCGCGGCGGCAACCCGCCCGAGCCGTACGTGCCGGACACCGGCCCCCGGGTCCGCGTCAACCAGGTCGGCTACCTGCCCGGTGGCCCGAAGAACGCCACCGTCGTCACCGACGCCACCACGGCCTTGCCCTGGCAGCTGCGCGCCGCCTCCGGCAGCGTGGTCGCCAGCGGCACCACCACCCCGCGCGGTGTCGACCCGGCCTCGGCGCAGAACGTGCACTCCGTCGACTTCTCCTCCTACCGCACCCCCGGGCAGGGTCTGACGCTCGCCGTGGACGGTGAGGTGAGCCACCCGTTCGACATCTCCGGCGCGCTCTACGAGCGACTGCGCTCCGACGCGTTGCAGTTCTTCTACATCCAGCGCAGCGGTATCGCCATCGACGGCGACCTGGTCGGCGACGAGTACGCCCGCCCGGCCGGTCACCTGGGCGTCGCCCCGAACCAGGGCGACACCGACGTGCCTTGTCAGGCCGGTGTCTGCGACTACCGGCTCGACGTGCGCGGCGGCTGGTACGACGCCGGTGACCACGGCAAGTACGTCGTGAACGGTGGTATCGCCACCTACCAGCTGCTGAGCACCTTCGAGCGGACCAAGAACGCCGCCACCGCCGGATTCGGCGCCGCCCTCGGCGACAGCACGCTGCGGCTGCCGGAGCGCGACAACGGGGTGCCCGACATCCTCGACGAGGCCCGCTGGGAGCTGGAGTTCCTGCTGCGGATGCAGGTGCCGGCCGGCAAGCCGCTGGCCGGGATGGCCCACCACAAGATCCACGACCGGAACTGGACCGGTCTGCCGTTGCAGCCGGAGGACGACCCGGAGCCGCGCGAGCTGCACCCGCCGTCCACCGCCGCCACGCTCAACCTGGCTGCCGTGGCCGCGCAGTGCGCCCGACTGTTCGCCCCGTACGACGCGGCGTTCGCTCAGCGCTGCGGCACCGCCGCCAAGACCGCGTACGCGGCGGCCAAGGCCAACCCGACCCGGTACGCCAGCCCGACCGACGGCAACGGCGGCGGCGCGTACGACGACAGCAACGTCACCGACGAGTTCTACTGGGCCGCCGTGGAGCTGTACCTGACCACCGGCGAGCGCACGTACCTGACCGACCTGACCGCGTCGGCGCACCACACCGGCGACGTCTTCGACGTGCGGGGCTTCGGCTGGCAGAGCGTCGCCGCGCTGGGCCGCCTCGACCTGGCCACCGTGCCGAACGGGCTGCCCGCCGCCGACCTGGCCCGGGTTCGCGCCTCGGTCACCACCGCCGCCGACGGCTACCTCGCCGAGATCCAGCGGCAGGCGTACGGGCTGCCGATGCCCGGTGACGCCGGCAGCTACTTCTGGGGCGGCAACAGCAACGTGATCAACAACGCGGTCGTGCTGGCCACCGCGTTCGACCTGACCCGCGAGGCGAAGTACCGCGACGGTGCGGTGCAGGCGATGGACTACATCTTCGGTCGCAACGCGCTGAACATCTCGTACGTGACCGGGTGGGGCGAGCACGCGGCGGAGAACCAGCACAGCCGCATCTTCGGCAACCAGCTCGACCCGTCCATGCCCAAGCCTCCGGTCGGCTCGCTCGCCGGTGGACCGAACGCCGCGCTCCAAGACCCGTTCGTGGAGCAGTTGCTGGCGGGTTGCGCGCCGATGTTCTGCTTCGTCGACGACATCGCCTCGTACTCCACCAACGAGGTCGCCATCAACTGGAACTCGGCGCTGACCTGGATCTCCTCGTTCCTGGCCGACCAGGGTGACGCCTCGGCCGTGCCGGCGCCCACCTGCTCGGTGTCCTACACCAACTACGGCTCCTGGCAGGGCGGCACCGGCTTCACCGCCCAGGTGGCCATCCGCAACACCGGCACCAGCGCGGTGAACGGCTGGACCGCCCGCTTCGCCTTCACCGGCGACGCCAAGGTCCGGGAGGCCTGGACGGCGAAGGTCACCCAGGCCGGCGCCACGGTGACCGCCAAGAACGAGTCGTACAACGCCCGGATCAACCCGGGTGCCACGGTGACCTTCGGCTTCAACGCCACCACCGGACCCGGGGCCAACCCCAACCCCGCCCTGGTCACCGTCAACGGCTCACCCTGCACCGTCTCCTGAACCCCGGGTGGGGGCCGTCGGCGACCGGCCCCCACCCGGCCCACTCCCACCTCGCCTCGCCTCGCCTCGCCTCGTTGATCAAGAAGTTCGGGTCCCGGTCCACGCTGGATCGGGGCCCGAACTTCTTGATCGTCGCGTGGCAGCATGGCCGGTATGACGGAGATCGTGGTGCGGCGGGGTGGGGTGGCGGATCGGGACAGCGTGTTGCGGCTGCTCGACGTGGCCATCGCGTGGTTGGCGGAACGGGGGCGTACCGGGCAGTGGGGTACCGCGCCGGCCTCGACCGACCCACGCCGGATCGGGCAGGCCGACGGGTGGGCCGGCGGCGGTGGGCTGTGGCTGGCCGAGGTGGCGGGACAGCAGGTCGGCGCACTGGTGGTGGGCAGCGCCACCGAGTACGTGCCACCCGCCACCGAGCCCGAGCTGTACGTGAACCTGCTGGTCACCGACCGGGCGTACGCCGGTGCCGGGATCGGTGGCCGGCTGCTGGCGCACGCCGCCGAGCTGGCCCGGGAACGCGGCGTGGACCTGCTGCGGGTGGACTGCTACGCGGGCGACGACGGCGCGCTGGTGCGCTGGTACGAGCGGCAGGGCTTCACCGCCACCGACCCGTTCACGGTGCCCCGACCGGACGGCGCACAGTGGCCGGGACAGGTGCTGGCCCGCCGCCTCGACTGAGCCGCCGCCCTGCCACGCGCCCGCGCTCGTCGCCGAGGTGGATCAGCCGGCCTGGCCGCGCAGCTTCGGGAGCACCTGCTCGCCGAACGCGTCGAGGAACGGCCGCTGCTCCTGCCCGACGTGGTGCAGCGCGATCTGGTCGAACCCGAGGTCGATGTACTCCTCCAACCAGCCCACGTGCCGGCCCAGGTCGGCGGAGATGTTGACCACCTCGGCGAGGCGGCTCATCGGCACCTCGGCGGAGACCACGTCGAAGTGTTCCGGGGTGTCCAGGTCCCAGCAGACCGGTGGCGCGAAGACGTTGCTGCGCCACTGGTCGTACGCGATCGCCTCGGCGTCGGCCTGGACGGGTGCCCAGCTCAGGTGCACCTGGAGGTGCACCGGCCCGCGCCCGCCCGCCTCCCGGTAGGCGTCGATCATCCGGCGCAGGTGTTCGGGCGCGGCGTTGACGGTGATCAGCCCGTCCGCCCACTCGGCGCACCAGCGGGCGGTCTCGACGCTGACCGCCGCGCCGACCAGGGCCGGCGGTTGCTCGGGGCGGCTCCACAGTCGAGCCCGGTCCACGCGTACCAGGCCGTCGTGGCTGACCTCCTCACCGGCGAGCAGCGCGCGGATGACGTCGACGCACTCGCGCAGCCGGGCGTTGCGGACGTCCTTGCGCGGCCAGACCTCGCCGGTGATGTGCTCGTTGGCGGCCTCACCGGAGCCGAGGGCGGCCCAGAACCGCCCCGGGTACATCGCGCCGAGGGTGCCGATCGCCTGGGCGATGATCGCCGGGTGGTAACGCTGCCCGGGCGCGTTGACGACCCCGAAGGACAGGTCGGTGGCCTGGAGCGCGGAGCCGAGCCAGGACCAGGCGAACCCGGAATGGCCCTGGCGTTCGCTCCACGGCGCGAAGTGGTCGGAGCACATGGCCGCGTCGAAGCCGACCCGCTCGGCGTGGATCACCGCTTCCAGCAGCGCGCGCGGGTGGATCTGCTCGTGAGAGGCGTGGAAGCCGATCGCCGTCATGCCGGGCTTCCCTACCCAGGCCGACCCGGATGTAAGCAGGGGTCCCCTGCTATACACGAGGCGTTAGCAGGGGACCCCTGCTTACATCCCGGCGAGCCCGGACTACTCGGCGTGGGCACCCGCGCCGGCGGTGGCCGCGCCCTCACCCACCCAGACGGTCTTGACGTTGCAGAACTCGTGCATGCCCTGCGCCGACAGCTCGCGGCCGTAGCCGGAGTTCTTCACCCCACCGAAGGGCAGCTCCGGGTACGAGGTGGTCATGCCGTTGACGAAGACGGCTCCCGCCTCCAGGTCGGTGGCGAAGCGCTCCTGCTCCTGCGGATCGCGGGTCCAGGCGTTCGACCCGAGCCCGTACGGGGTGCCGTTGGCCACCTCGATCGCCTCGTCGTACGACGAGACCCGGTACAGCCCGGCGACCGGCCCGAACACCTCCTCGCCCCACATCCGCATGTCCGGCCGCAGGTCGGTGACCACCGTCGGCGGATAGAACCAGCCGTCGCCGGTCGGCTTCTCGCCGCCGCAGAGCACGGTGGCTCCCTTGTCGACGGCGTCGCGTACCTGGGCGTCGACCTCGTCGCGGCCCCGTTCCGAGGCGAGCGGCCCGACGTCGGTGTCGTCGTCCATCGGGTCACCGACCCGCAGGGCCGACATCCGGTGCGCGAACGCCTCGGCGAACGTCTCGTACACGTCGGCGTGCACGATGAACCGCTTGGCCGCGATGCAGGACTGGCCGTTGTTCTGGCAGCGGGCGGTGGTGGCCACCTCGGCGGCGAGTTCCACGTCGGCCGAGGGCATCACCACGAACGGGTCGCTGCCACCCAACTCCAGCACGGTCTTCTTGAGTTCCCGGCCGGCGATCTGGGCGATCGAGCGGCCGGCAGGCTCACTGCCGGTGAGCGTGGCGGCCCGTACCCGGGGGTCGCTCAGGATCCGGTCGACGGCGTCGGAGCCGACCAGCAGCGTGGTGAAGGCCCCTTCGGGGAAACCGGCCCGCCGGAACACGTTCTCCAGCAGCAGCGCCGTCTGCGGCACGTTGGAGGCGTGTTTCAGCAGTCCGGTGTTGCCGGCCATCAACGCCGGGGCGGCGAACCGGACGACCTGCCAGAGCGGGAAGTTCCACGGCATCACCGCCAGCACCGGCCCGATCGGCTGGTAGCGGACGAACGCCCGGGTCGCGGAGACCGCCGACGCGTCGGCGGGACGGTCGGCCAGGAACTCGGCCGCGTGCCGGGCGTAGAACCGGCAGGCGCCGGCGCACTTGGTGACCTCGGCCTTCGACGCGGCGAGCGTCTTGCCCATCTCGGTGGTCATCACCCGGGCGATCTCGTCGCGCTCCGCCTCCAGCAGGTCGGCCGCCGCCGCAAGCCACCGCCCGCGCTGCGCGATCGTGGTGGACCGCAGGTCCCGGTACGCCAGGTCGGTCCGCTCGATCGCCGCGTCGACCTGCGCGTCGGACATCGCCTCGTACGTCTTGAGCACCTGTCCGGTCCGGGGGTCGGTGGTGGCGATGGACATCGGGCTTCTCCCGTCACTCGAAGAGCGAGTGCCGTACGCCGGGTTCCTCGCGACGGCGGGCGGCACGACGACGTTGGATGACGGCCAGGTCGACGACGGCGATCACTGCGAAAACGACGCAGACCACACCCAACCAGGCCACGTCGGCACGGAACGCCAGCACCGCGAAGACGGCCATGCTGACGAGACCGAAGCCGGCCAGTACGAGCCTCAGGTTGAGCGCGCTGTTCGCGTGGCCGACCGTGCCTCGGGCGCGTCGGGGCTGTGATCGGGTCATCGTCCCCACCTACCCGGCGCTGCCGGGGCTAACCGTCGCCGCCGGGTCGCGGTGGTGCGTTGCGTTACATCGACCGGCCGCCGATGGGCCGGTCCGGGTCGGCGCGCGCACCATGGGAGCCATGACCGTGAGCTCTGCCGTGCCGGTGACCGTCGCCGTGGCCCGACGTGCCGACCCCGCCCGCACCGACGAGATGGTGGCGTGGATGCGGGCCGGTACGGCGCTGGCCGAGGTGTTCCCGGGTTTCCTCGGCGCCGGTTGGGTCCGCAGCGCGCCCGGCTCGGGCGAGTGGCACATGCTCTACCGCTTCGCCGATCCGGACACGCTGCGCCGCTGGGAGGAGTCGCCGCAGCGCACCTGGTGGCTCACCTCGGCGCAGGGCATCGTCGAACACACCCGGGTCGAGCGGCGCAGCGGCATCGAGGGCTGGTTCGACCCACCCCGTGCGGAGACCGTGGAGATGTTGGACGCGGCGGTGCCCGCGTCGCCACCCCGCTGGAAGCAGGCGATCACGATCTGGCTGGCGTTCTTCCCGCTCAGCCTGACCGCGACCCTGCTGACCGGCCATCTCCTGCCGGACCTGCCGGTCGCGGCCCGGGTCCTGGTCATGACGCTCACCCTCACCCCGCTGATGACCTATCTGGTGCTGCCCCGGATCACCCGGGCGCTGCACTGGTGGCTGCACGGTCACCGCGCCCCGTGGCGCACATAGCACGCCGCCCTCGGCCGCGACAGTTCTCTGCCGCATCTCCGACACCGACACGGGAGCACCACCCGCCCCGCGCGTAGAGTCACCATGCTGTTGCTCTGTGCTGTGAGGCTGGGGAACTCATGCCCAAACGCTGGACCACCGTCGTGGTCAGCCTGCTCGCACTGGTCGCGCTCGCCTGCGAGGCCGGTGCGGAACCGACACCGAGGCCCAGCGACGGCACACCCCGGGCCGGCTCGCCCAAGGTCGTCGCGGCGCTCGGTGACTCGATCACCACCGGATTCGGCTCCTGCCTGGTGCTGACCTCGTGCGAACGCAACTCCTGGTCGACCGGGGACGGCCTGCGCGTGGACAGCCACTACCGCCGGCTGGTGGACCGCAACCCCGGGCTGCGCGGCCACGCCCACAACCACGCCCGTCCGGGCGCGCGGGCCGCCGCGCTGGCCGGGCAGGCCGAGCGGGCGGTACGCGACCGCGCCGACTACGTGACCGTGCTGGTCGGCGCCAACGACGCCTGCCGGAGCACGATCGGCGCGATGACGCCGGTGACCGAGTTCCGGGCCGAGATCGACCGGGGGCTGCGGGTGCTGCGCGAGGGCCGCCCGAAGGCCCGGGTGCTCGTGGTCAGCATCCCCGACCTGTACCGCCTCTGGGAGGTCGGCCACGACGACTCGCGGGCGGCCCGCGCCTGGCGGCGCGGCGTCTGCCCGGCGCTGCTGGCCGACGCGACCTCGGACGCCCCCGCCGACCGGGCCCGCCGGGCGGAGTTCCGGGACCGGATCGACGCCTACAACAGCCACCTCCGCGCGGCCTGCCGGGCGTACGGCTCCCGGTGCCGCCACGACGGCGGGGCGGTGCACCGGGTGCGCTTCGACCTGGACCTGGTCAACCGGTTGGACTACTTCCACCCCAACACCGACGGTCAGTCCCGCCTCGCCGAGGTGACCTGGCGCTCCGCCGGCTACGCGGACTGACGCGCCGACGGCTCCGATCCATCCGTCTACTCCGGAGAGATGCGGGGCGCCGGGATGGGCGGGCCCTCCGGTCGGCGGTACATGGCCCGGGAGCGTTCGGCCAGCCCCTTGGTGGCCGAGGAGTTGGCCCAGGTGCCGAGCACGATCGCGGCGCCGGGCACCACCTTGGCGAAGAGTCGCTTCGCGGCCCGTACGCCGGCCATCTGGGCCAGCCGTACGCCCAGCCGCAGCATCACCCGACTCAACGCCTGCTGCCCGCCACCGCCGCCGAACAACGCACCGGCCCGCTCCCGCCCGGCCGCCACCCCCAGCGCGAGCCGGGCACTCGCCGCCACCTTGTGCACCTTCTGCAGCACCAGCAGGTCGGCGGCGCGGTCCGGGTGCGTCGGGTCCACCCCGTACGCGGCGGCGATGTGCAGCACCATCCGCGCCTGGGTCCAGGCCAGCACTCCCACGTCGATCACCGCGCCGGGCAGGCCGGCGGCACCGGAGACGGCACCGGAGAGCCGCGCCCGGTTGACGAACCGGCGTACCGCCTTCTCCGCCAGGGCCTCCTCGGTGAGGCGTGGATGGTCGGCGCGGACCTGCCGGGCCCACCGTGCCGCCTCCGGCCCGAGCCGGCGCACCGCCTCGATGGCGAGGTGCTCCGGCGCGTACTGCGGATCCTGGCGCATGCGGTCCCAGAGCGTGGCCGGCGGGGCCTCGACGGCCTCGCCCGCGGACGCCGGCCCGGCCGGTGCCGGGGTGACGGGCTGACCGTCGGCGGGGACGGAATCGCTCATCGCTCTCCCTTCGGTGAGTTCTATCCATGTGTACCTCGTGACGGCAACGCGGTACCCCGGCCGGTTGTTGCTACACCGATGCCGGGGCGAACGGCCCGCCGCAACAGGAATGCATCAGGATGACGGGTACGTTCTGGCGATCGGGACGCCGCCAACCCGGCGACCCGTGACGCGCAAACCAGGGAGGCCGCACCGGTGCTCGACCCACACGAGCTCTACGAACTCACCGACGATCTGCCCGACCTCGGTCAACCGGTCCTGATCCAGGCCCTCACCGGCTTCGTCGACGCCGGTAACGCCAGCCGGTTGGCCCGCGAACAGCTCCTCACATCGCTGGACGCCCGCCCGATCGCCCGGTTCGACCTGGACCAGGTGTTCGACTACCGCTCCCGACGTCCGGTGATGACCTTCGTCGAGGACCACTGGGAGAGCTACGACGCCCCGGCGTTGGAGCTGCACCTGCTGCGCGACGACGACGAGACCCCGTTCCTGCTGCTCACCGGCCCCGAGCCGGACCTGCAGTGGGAGCGGTTCGTGGCCGCCGTGGCGGGTCTGGCCCAGCGGCTGGACGTCCGGCTCACCGTCGGGCTGAACGCGATCCCGATGGCGGTGCCGCACACCCGCCCGACCGGCGTGACCGCGCACGCCACCCGGCGTGACCTGATCGCCGGCTACGAGCCGTGGCTGCAACGGGTGCAGGTCCCCGGCAGCGTGGGACACCTGCTGGAGTTCCGCCTCGGCGAGGCGGGCCGCGACGCGCTGGGCTTCGCCGCCCACGTGCCGCACTACGTGGCGCAGGCCGAGTACCCGGCCGCCGCCGAGGTGCTGCTGGCATCGGTGTCGCGCAGCACCGGGCTGCTGCTGCCCCGCGACGGGCTGCACTCGGCCGCCGAGGTGGTCCGGGTCGAGATCGACCGGCAGGTCGCGCAGAACGACGAGGCCAGTGCGTTGGTGCAGGCGCTGGAGGAGCAGTACGACGCGTATGCCCGGGGCAAGGGCGAGCGGAACCTGCTCGCCGCCGAGAACGGCCCGCTGCCCACGGCGGAGGAACTCGGCGCCGAACTGGAACGCTTCCTCGCCGAGCAGACCCGCCCGCCGGAGGCGTGACGGCGGCGTGCACGGCCTTGCGTGCAAGGCTTTGCGTGCAAGGAAGGGCCCCCTATTAACGCCTCGTGCATAGCAGGGGTCCCCTCCTAACACTCGCCACCGCCGCACGCGCAACGCGCAACGCCGCGCACCACGAGCCGCAGCGCGCACGGCGAGCCGCCAGCGCGCGGTGAACTGCCACCGCGTCGTGAGCCGCCGCGACCCGCCGGGCTCGTGCGCCGCCCGGCGGACCGGGCCCGGATACGGCAGGCTGGCACCATGCGCCTGGCCACCTGGAACGTCAACTCGGTGAAGGCCCGCCTGCCCCGGCTCCTGGACTGGCTGGCCGACACCGGGCCGGACGTGGTCTGCCTGCAGGAGACCAAGTGCCCCGACGGCGCGTTCCCAGTCGCCGAGGTGGGCGAACTCGGCTACACCGTGGCCAGCCACAGCGACGGCCGGTGGAACGGTGTGGCCGTGCTGTCCCGGGTCGGGCTGGCCGACGTCACGGTCGGGTTCCCCGGCGAACCCGGGTTCCCCGAGCCGGAGGCCCGCGCCATCGCGGCCACCTGCGACGGGCTGCGGGTCTGGTCGGTGTACGTGCCGAACGGCCGCGCCCCCGACGATCCGCACTACGCGTACAAGCTGGCCTGGCTGGCGGCGCTGCGGGACGCGCTGGACACGGAACTCACCGGCGGGCCGGCGCTGGCGGTCTGCGGCGACTTCAACGTGGCCCCGACCGACGAGGACGTGTGGGAGCCGGCGCTGTTCGCGACCTCCACCCACGTCACGCCCGCCGAGCGGGCCGCCCTGGCGGCGCTGCGCGACCTGGGCCTCACCGACGTGGTGCCCACCCCGATGAAGGGGCCGCACCCGTACACCTACTGGGACTACCGGGCCGGGATGTTCCACCAGAACAAGGGCATGCGAATCGACCTGGTGTACGCGTCGGCGCCGGTGGCCCGCGCGGTCCGCTCCGCGTACGTGGACCGGGAGGCCCGCAAGGGCAAGAGCCCCTCCGACCACGCGCCGATCGTGGTCGACGTCGACCTCGTACCGACGGTCGAGTCCTTCTGACTCCCCCGCCACCCACTCCCGCCGATCTTGGTGCGAAACGGCCCCTGGGGCGGGGCATCGGCGTACCAAGATCTGTTCCGCTCGTCCAGGTCTAGGGTGAAGACATGGCAGTTGTGAAGATCAACGCGATCGACGTCCCGCCCGGTGCCGGCGAGGAGTTGGAGGAGCGGTTCGCCGCCCGCGCCCGGGCCGTGGAGAACTCCCCCGGTTTCCTCGGCTTCGAGCTGCTGCGGCCGGTGGCCGGCGAGAACCGCTACTTCGTGTACACGCGGTGGGAGACCGAGCAGGCGTACCAGGACTGGGCCAACGGTCCCGCCCGCGCCGCCCACGCCGCCCCGCCCGGCGCCGAGCAGCGTCCCCCGGTCGCCTCCGGCGCCACCCTCCTGGAGTTCGAGGTCGTCCAGCAGGTCCCCTGACCGCAGCCGCCCTCTTCCCCGGCGACGGGTGGTCAGGCGGGGCGGGTGCCGGTCAGGCGGGCGAAGGCGATGACGTTGTCGGCGTACCCGTCCGGGCCACCGAGCCACTGACCGCCGCAGGTGATCAGGCGCAGGGTCGGTGGGCCGTCGTGACCGTAGACGCGGTCGGCCGGCAACTGGTCCTTCGGGAAGTGCTCGACGGAGTCCACGGTGAACACCGCCACCGAGCCGTCCTCGCGGCCCACCTCGACCGTGTCGCCCACCCGGAGCCTGGCCAGGTCGTAGAAGACCGACGGGCCGCTCTTGGTGTCCACGTGCCCGACGATGACCGCCGGGCCGGGGTCGCCGGGGACCGGCCCCCGGTCGTACCAGCCGGTCTCCTCGTGTCGGCTCAGCGGCGGCACCCCGATCGTGCCGTCCGGTGCGTCCCCGACCGGCTTCACCGGGGCGGCGACGTCGATCGAGGGCACCGACAGGCTCACCGGCCGGGCCGTGCTCCGCGCCACGGGTGCCGAGGTCGACGCCGCTTCGCCTCCGGTCGCGGCCCAGCCCAGCGGGGAACCGGCGGTACGCCCCAGCCCGGCTCCGGTGGCGAAGACACCGACCAGCACCAGCACCACGGCCAGCGGCATCGACCACGGGCGACGGCCGGAGCGCTCGACGCGTTCCACGCGCCGGGCGCGGACCCGGGCACCAGCGCCGATCGGGGCCCGGCCCTCCACGTCCGGCGGGATCGGCCCGTCCAGGTCGGTGAGGTACGCCCGCCCCAGCGGCGGCGCACCCGGCCCGGGCGGCGGGGTGTCGACGGGTAGGTGCGCCCACGGACGCGGCCCGCGCGGTGTGGCGGTGGGCGGGCGCGGTGTACCCGGGGAGCCCGCCACGGATGGACGAGATGTGCCCGGGAAGGCGGCTGCGGGTGGGTGGGGGCCGCGAGGCGGCGGATCGGGCACGAAGAGGTCGGGGCGGGGCGGGCCGCCTACCGGACGGCCACGCGAGGCACCAGGGACGGGCGACGGGCGACCGGCACGGGGCGTACCACCGGAACCGGTGGGTCGGGGCGCGCGAGGGGCGGGCACGGCGGACTCACCCGCCCGTGCCGCGCCGACGGGTGGCGGCGATCCAGACGACCATGCCGGTGACGGTCAACGCGAGCCCGCCGGGCAGCAGCAGGCCCGAGGCGACGCCACCGGAACCGCCGCCGAAGCCGGTCGCCGGGCCTCGGCTCGGCTTCATCTGGCGTACCACCTGGACCATCGTGGAGGCGGTCTCGCCGCCCCGGCACTCCAGCTTGACCCGGTAGTTGCCGGGGAGCACCCGGTCCTTGACCATGGCCGTCCCGTGGAGCAGGCCGCGTTGCGGCTGCACCGCGACCCGGCCGAAGGCGTCCGAGACGACGATCGCGCCGACCGAGTTGTCCTGGCAGCTCGCCCGGAGGCCGACCAGGTGCCCCGGTTCGACGGTGCTCGGCATGACCTCAACGAAGACGTTCGGACCGGGTTGCGGGGCGGCGGCGAGTACGGCCGTCGGGCCGGATCGCGGGGCGGCGGGGGCGACGGGTGCGGCGGCCCGGGCGGCGGCGGCCGGCAGCGCCGGTGCGAGCAGGAGGGCCGCGAGCAGTGGCAGGGCGGCGGCGAGCAGCAACGAGGTGGCGACCGAGGGCAGACGACGAGTACGGGTCACTGACACGATGCCCCCTCCCGGCGCGCCGGAGCAGTCGCCGGGCGCCGATGCGGACACCCGGTCTGCCGTACGGGATGATGGTCTCACTCCCGGTCGTACCTCACATCCGATCCGGCGCGATGCTCGCGTAGGCTCGGTTCGCTGTGACCTCCACCGACCCGCTTCCCACCGTGTCCGCGCCGCCGCACCCGGCGCGGCCGATCCGCACCTTCCACCCGCGTGGCGGCCGGATGAGCGACCGTCAGACGGCGGCGTTGGCGCAGCTGTGGCCGATGTACGCCCTGCGGGTGGCCGACGTCGACCGATTCGACCCGGTCGACCTCTTCGGCCGGCGGGCCCCGCTGGTGGTCGAGATCGGGTCCGGCATGGGCGACACGACCGCCGAAATGGCCGCCGCCGACCCGGCTCGAGACTATCTGGCGGTCGAGGTGCACACGCCGGGAATCGCGAACCTCCTGGACCTCGTGCACCAGCGTGGGCTGGGCAATCTCCGGATCGCCGAGGGTGACGCGCTGGACCTGGTACGCCTGCTGCCGCCCGACTCGCTGGACGCGGTGCACGTGTTCTTCCCGGATCCGTGGCCGAAGTCCCGGCACCACAAGCGGCGACTGATCCAGCCGGCGCACGTGGCGTTGCTGCGGTCCCGGCTGGCACCGGGCGGCACGCTGCACTGCGCGACCGACTGGGCGGAGTACGCGGCGTCGATGCGGGTGACGCTGGACGCCGACCCGGGCCTGGTCAACCTCTACGACGGGGTCGCGCCCCGACCGGCCCACCGGCCGGTCACCCGGTTCGAGCGGCGGGCGTTGCGGGTGGGACGGCCGATCGCCGACCTGATGTACCGCCGCCGGTGAGGCGCTCGCTCTCGGATGTCTCGGATGTCTCGGGGATGTAAGGAGGGGTCCCCTGCTAACGCCTCGTGCATAGCAGGGGACCGCTCCTAACATCTCAGCCCGACGACCCGCGGCCCGGCGGCGGCGCGCGGCGGGGTGCGACGGGGTGCGGCGGGCGGTATCCCGGTTGGCGTTGGTGGGGCTGGGACAGGCACCATGGACCGGCCATGACACTCACCGCCGCGCTGCCCAAGTCCACCGACCCCGACACCCTCTACGACGCGTTCGCCGGCTGGGCGTCCGAGCGCGGTCTGGACCTCTATTCCCACCAGGAGGAGGCGGTCATCGAGATCGTCTCCGGCGCGAACGTGATCATGAATACGCCGACCGGCTCCGGCAAGAGCCTGGTGGCGATCGCCGCGCACTTCGCCGCGCTGGCCGACGACCGGACGACGTTCTACACCGCGCCGATCAAGGCCCTGGTGTCGGAGAAGTTCTTCGCGCTCTGCGAGGTGTTCGGCGCGGAGAACGTCGGCATGCTCACCGGCGACGCGAGCGTCAACGCCGACGCGCCGATCATCTGCTGCACGGCGGAGATCCTGGCCAACCTGGCGCTGCGCGAGGGCAGCCGCGCCGACGTCGGCCAGGTCGTCATGGACGAGTTCCACTTCTATGCCGAGCCCGACCGGGGCTGGGCCTGGCAGGTGCCGCTGATCGAACTGCCGCAGGCGCAGTTCGTGCTGATGTCGGCCACCCTGGGCGACACCACCCGGTTCGTGGACGACCTGACCCGGCGTACCGGTCGGCCGACCGCCGTCGTCCGCGCGGCCGCGCGGCCGGTCCCGCTGCTCTTCTCGTACGCGATGACGCCGCTGCACGAGACGCTCGAAGAGTTGCTGCAGACCAAGCAGGCCCCGGTGTACGTCGTGCACTTCACCCAGGCCGCCGCGCTGGAGCGGGCACAGGCGCTGATGAGCGTCAACGTCTGCACCCGCGCCGAGAAGGACATGATCGCCCAGGCCATCGGCGGCTTCCGGTTCACCTCCGGCTTCGGCAAGACGCTGTCCCGCCTGGTCCGCCACGGCATCGGTGTGCACCACGCCGGTATGCTGCCCAAGTACCGCCGGCTGGTGGAGACGCTCGCCCAGGCGGGCCTGCTCAAGGTCATCTGCGGTACGGACACCCTCGGCGTCGGCATCAACGTGCCCATCCGCACCGTGCTGTTCACCGGCCTGTCCAAGTACGACGGCGTGCGTACCCGACTGCTCAAGGCCCGCGAGTTCCACCAGATCGCCGGGCGGGCCGGGCGGGCCGGCTTCGACACCCTCGGTCGGGTCGTCGTGCAGGCCCCCGAGCACGTGATCGAGAACGAGAAGGCGCTCGCCAAGGCCGGTGACGACCCGAAGAAGCGGCGCAAGGTGGTCAAGAAGAAGCCGCCGGAGGGCTCCATCGGGTGGGGCCAGCCCACCTTCGACCGCCTGGTGTCCGCCGAGCCGGAGCCGCTGACCTCCAGCTTCCAGGTCAGTCACTCGATGCTGCTCAACGTCATCGGCCGCCCCGGCGACGCGTTTGCCGCGATGCGGCACCTGCTCACCGACAACCACGAGGACGCGGCGGCCCAGCGCCGGCACATCCGCCGGGCGATCGCCATCTATCGCGCGCTGCGGGCCGGTGGCGTGGTCGAGGAACTGCCCGAGCCGGACGAGACCGGGCGGCGGGTCCGGCTCACCGTCGACCTGCAACTGGACTTCGCGCTCAACCAGCCGCTGTCGCCCCTGGCGCTGGCCACCATCGAGTTGCTGGACACCGAGTCCCCGTCGTACGCGCTCGACGTGCTGTCGGTGATCGAGTCGATCCTCGACGACCCCCGCCAGGTGCTCTCCGCGCAGCAGTTCAAGGCGCGCGGCGAGGCGGTCGCCGCGATGAAGGCCGAGGGCATCGAGTACGAGGCCCGCCTCGAACTGCTCGACGAGGTGACCTGGCCGAAGCCGTTGGCCGAGCTGCTGGACAACGCGTACGAGATGTACCGGCAGGGGCATCCGTGGGTGGCCGACCACCAGCTCTCCCCCAAGTCGGTCGTCCGGGACATGTACGAGCGGGCGATGACGTTCACCGAGTTCGTGCAGTTCTACGGGCTGTCCCGGTCCGAGGGGCTGGTGCTGCGGTACCTCGCGGACGCGTACAAGACGCTGCGGCAGACGGTGCCCGGGGAGGCCAAGACCGAGGAACTCGTCGACCTGATCGAGTGGCTCGGCGAGTTGGTCCGGCAGGTCGACTCCAGCCTGATCGACGAGTGGGAGCGGCTGCGCAACCCGGGCGACCTGCCCGACGTCGCCGCCGCGCTGGACGACCGACCGGCCGCGGTGACCCGCAACGCGCGGGCGTTCCGGGTGCTGGTGCGCAACGCCCTGTTCCGGCGGGTGGAACTGGCGGCGTTGCGACACTGGGACGCCCTCGGCGAACTGGACGCCGAGTTCGGCTGGACCGCCGACGCCTGGGCGGACGCCCTGGAGCCGTACTTCGAGTCGTACCCGGAGATCGGCACCGGACCGAACGCCCGTGGCCCCGCGTTGCTCATGATCGAGCAGGGGCGCGAGCGCTGGACCGTCCGGCAGATCCTCGACGACCCGGACGGCGACCACGACTGGGGCATCAGCGCCGAGGTCGACCTGGCCGCCTCGGACGAGGCGGGGGCGGCGGTCGTCCGCGTCACCGACGTCGGCCAACTCTAGGCGTACCCGGCCACTCGACCCGACGGACCACCGGCAGCGCGACGCGCCGAGCGGGCCGGGGCTTCGCCGTACCCGGGGACTGTCGGCACAAAATGGGGCGTTCCTTGACAGTGGGGGTCGACGCTCACATGCCATCACATAGGCGACGCATTCCTCCCGGGCAACGGTCCGCCGACAGCGCCGTCGTGGTACTCGTGGCGGCGTCGTTCGGCCCGTACGTGGTGTCCGGTGTCCGTACCGAGCAGCTTGCCGTCTGCGCCGTCGCCGTGCTCGCGTTCCTGGCCCGCGCCCGACGCCTGCCGACCGCGCCCGGGCCGGTCGTGGCGCTCGCCGCCCTGCTCGTCGCCTATCCGACGGTCGCCGCCGTGGCGTCGATCGGCGACGCCCACCTTCCCACCGGGATGCGCACGGTCGGCTTCTGGGCCGGGCTGGACAACCTGCTCCTGCCGGCGATCATCCTGGCCGCCGGCTACCTGATCGTCTCCGGCGACGTCGACCGGCTGCGGTTGCTGCGGTTCGCCGCCTGGACGCTCGTCACGATCCTCGCCGCCAACGCGATCCTGGCGTACGCGATGCTGATGGACCCCGGCGCGTACGACCACATCCTGACCGCCTGGTGGAGTGGCGACACCGGGACGGTGACGACCGCCGAGCGGGCCGCCACGATGGGCCGCTACTCGGGCGTCTTCAACCAGCCCGCCGAGGCCGGTGTCATGTACAGCCTCGGGCTGGTCGCCGCCGTGTTCCTGCTGCGCCGCCGGCCCGTCCCGTTGGCCGTCGCCGGAGTGCTCCTCGCCATCGGCGGCCTCCTCACCGCGTCCAAGATCTTCCTGCTGGTCGGGCTGCCGGTGGCGATCTGGCAGACCTGGGCCGGCTCGCCATGGCGTACCCGCCTCGGCGCCGCCCTGGCCGTCACCGGCGTGCTGGCCGTTTTCGATCATCAGGCGCGGCGGCCCGACTCGCCGATCGGCGGCATGCTCCTCGACGCCTGGCTCACCCCCGGCGAACAGTCCGGCAGTCTCCTGTCGCTGTACTCGGCCCGCCGCTTCGGCGAGAACTCGACGCTCGCCGACGCGGCCGGGATCGTGTTCACCCACTCGCCGTGGACCGGCTTCGGCCTGGACGGGCTGCGGGTCGCGTACGACTCGGCATGGGTGGAGGCGTTGGTGATGGCCGGCGTCCTCGGCGTGGTGGCACAGACCGCGATCCTGACCATGCTGGTCGTGCTCTGGTGGCGGTCCCGCCGACGGACCGACCGCGCCGTGGTGCGGTTCGGCGCTGGCCTGCTGGTCGTGGTCGTCGTCGGTTCGCTGGGACTGCCCACCACCACGGTCAACCGGGTGGCGACGGTGGTGTGGCTGCTGGTGGCGCTGCTGCTCGTGACACGGCCGTCCGTCCCGGCGGCGGAGGTGGCGGATCCGCACCGGACCCCGCCCATCACGCGGCGCCTGGCACCCCCACCCCGCCGGCCGACGACGCCGATCCGCACGTTGGTCCCGCTCGGAGCGGCGTCCCGAAATTGGTCGACAGGTCGGCGTCAGCGCGGTCCGATCAGCCCCTTATCCCCCCTGGGCGATGTCAGACCCGTCGATTAGAATGTATGTACTAATCGAGTTCCTGACCTGGGAGGATGCTCGTGACCGCGCCCACCTCCGCCCCCCTCACGCCGTACGCCACCCTTCTCGGCTTCACCCGGTACGTCGGCCGTACCGGGCCCACCAAGGCCAGCTTCGTCGGCGGCCTGCGTCGGCAGCGGGCCAGCCGCTCCGGGTTCAACCCGCACGGCCAGTTCGTCAAGGCGCTCAAGGCCGACATCGCCTTCCACACCGGCGGCACCCACCTGACGCAGGTGGTCGACGTGGTCAAGCCCCGCTGGCGACCGCTCTACCAGGCCCTGGCGCCCGGCGCGACCGCCTGGCTGCACTCGCTCGGCGAGCCGGCCACCGTCGACCTGGCGCAGACCCGCGACGCCCTGGCCATGCTCGGCGACCTCCCCATCAAGATCAACCCACACTTCGGCATCCGGTACGCCGACGGCCGCGCCGAGGCGGTCCGCCTGCACTTCGACGAGGCGCCGCCCAGCGAGGAGGCCACCCTGGCCGCCCTGCACCTGACCGCCCGCCACATGGACGCCGTCCTGCCGCACGCCGAGCCGGTCCTGGTCGACGTCCGGCGCGGCACCACCCACCGGATGCCCGACAACGCCAAGCCCCAGGAGATCGAACGCTGGCTGGCCGGCGAGGCCGCCGCCTTCCGCGCCATCTGGTCCGCCGCCGCCTGACGCCTCTCCCCCTGCCCTTCCCGTCCGCTCGTCCGCTGGTCCGCTGGTCCGCTGGTCCGCAACCGATCATCCCGCTTCCGGCCGGCCCCATGGTCCCTGTCCAGACCCCATGGGGCCGGCACCGGTCTGTCGGTCCCACCACCTTGGTCCGACCTCGGATGCCGTTGTCCACAGGCCGGGACTGTCAGCGGGCGACGGTTGTCCACAGGAGCAGCGCAGAAGCAGCGCGCTCGTCCAGGGTGGGTCCATGCCGGTATCTCCCAGACGGCCCCCGGAACTACGTGGGCGCCTCTTCCGAGGCTCCGAGGTGGTGGCCGGTGGGCTACTCACTCGTACCCAGTTGCGCAGCAAAGCCTGGCGACGGCTCTTCCGGGACGTCTACGTCGACGCCCAACTCGCGGTGACGCACCGTACCCGCTGTCGCGCGGCGCGGCTGGTCCTCCCACCCGGCGCGGCGGTCGCGGGCCGCAGTGCCGCCGCGTTGTTCGGCGTCGGCGAGGTCCGCGTCGACGAGCCGATAGACGTCCTGGTCCCCACCGCCCTGCGACTCGGGCCGGTGGCGGGTCTGACCGTGCACCGCGCCGACGTGGCCGTGGACGAGACCGTCTCGCTTTCCGGCATCCCGGTCACCACCCCTCGCCGCACCTGCTGGGACCTCGCCCAGTGGCACCCCCTCGAAGACGCGGTCGCGGTGGTCGACCGGCTGGCCTCCGCAGGTGTCGTCCGACTCGACGACGTGGCGGACCTGGCCCGCGCCCGCCTCGGAATCCGTGGCGGGAAACGACTGCTGCGGGTGGTCGAGTTCGCCGACCCCGGGGCCGAGTCGATGCCCGAGTCACGTCTGCGGGTACGCATCGTGCAGGCCGGACTGCCGAGACCCGTCACCCAGTTCGTCGTGGAGCGTGCGGGCAGATTCATCGCCCGCGTCGACCTCGCCTGGCCCGAGCATCGGGTGGCCGTCGAGTACGACGGACTCTGGCACCACGATCCGGAGCAGTTCCACCGCGACCGACGCCGCCTCAACCGCCTGCTCGGCACCGACTGGCTGGTACTCCACGTCACCGCCAAGCGTCTCCGCGACGATGTCGACGGCTTCCTCGTCGAACTCCGCCACGCCCTGGCCACCCGCCGCCCCTGACCCACCACCCCTCTTGGCCACCACCCCTCTTGGCCGCCGCACCACTGACCCGCTGCCTTTGACCGACCGCCACCCTTACGAGCCGCCAATCCTGCCCGGCCGTCTCTGACCGGCTGCCACCCATGACCGACCGCAGCCCCTGACCGACCGCCTTCTTTAGTCGAGAAGGTGGGCCACCCGCCGCCAGCCTCGACCCGCCTGTCGACGCAGCCCGGCCTGGACTGCGGCGCGATCGCGTGCGCGTGCCCGACGCGGCACGACGCAAGATCCACGCAACTTCATTGATATTGCTGTCTCAGGCACCCCTGGAGGCAGCAGTATCCATGAAGTTGCGCGGATCATGAGGACGCGCGCACGGCGCGGGGCCAGGTTGGTTATTCGGGCGTGGTGGGTGACTCGGTTACCTGGTGCACCTGGGGGTCCTCGACCGTGCCGGTGATCACCCGGAGCGCCGGGAAGTGATCGGCCAGCAGCCGTCGGCACGGGTCGCAGGGGGCCACCAGGCTCCGACCGCGATCGCCCACGGTGACGATCGTCTCCAGTTCGCCCGCGTGCTGGGTCGCCGCAGTGCCCACCACGACCACCTCGGCGCAGGCACCCCCGGTGGGGTGCACGACGTTCACGCCGGAGACTATCCGCCCGTCGACGGTGCGGGCCGCCGCCGCAAGCGTGTGGGCGGCGCTGCGACAGCGCAGCTTGGCCACGGCGCTGGCGGCCTGCACCAGCGCCCGGTCGGTGTCACGCATCGTCATCGGCGTTCCCGTGCTCGCTCCGGCTCGGCGGTCAACGATAACCGCCGCTCTGCTCACGCCCACGCGGTGCAGGCACGCACGCGCGGGTGCAGGCGCGCACCATGCAGGGCACGCGGACGTGCAGGCGCGCACGGTGTTAGGAAGGGACCCTTCCTATACCTGAGGCGTTAGCAGGGGACCCTTCCTTACATCCGTCCCTGACGTTGGCGGGGTAACCAGGAGGCGGGTCGGCGGGTCGCTGCCTATCCTTGGCCACGACATGCAGAATCAAGCCACCACCGCCGCGACCGATCCGGTTCGCGAGGTGCACCGTCGTCTCTCCTCGTTGATGTTCCGCGACCAGCGTCGGCTGCGTCGGCGGCTGGACGGGTTGCGGAAGGTTCGCGATCCGCAGCGGCGGGAGGCGGCGCTGGCCGAGATCGTGGGCGAGGTGGCCGAGGCGGAGGCGCGGCTGGCGGCCCGGTGGGCGGCGGTGCCGACGGTGACGTACCCGCCGCAGTTGCCGGTCAGCGAGCGCGCGGCCGACATCGCGGCGGCGATCCGGGACCACCAGGTGGTGATCGTGGCCGGCGAGACCGGCTCGGGCAAGACCACCCAGTTGCCGAAGATCTGCCTGGAGTTGGGCCGTGGGGTGCACGGGCTGATCGGGCACACCCAGCCGAGGCGGCTGGCGGCGCGGACGGTCGCCGACCGGATCGCCGAGGAGTTGGGCACGCAGCTCGGTGAGGTGGTCGGCTACAAGGTGCGTTTCACCGATCAGGTGGGCGAGAACAGCCTGGTCAAGCTGATGACCGACGGCATTCTGCTGGCCGAGTTGCAGACCGACCGGATGCTGCGCCAGTACGACACGTTGATCATCGACGAGGCGCACGAGCGCAGCCTCAACATCGACTTCATCCTCGGCTACCTCCGGCAGCTCCTGCCCCGCCGCCCCGACCTCAAGGTGATCATCACCTCGGCGACCATCGAGACCGACCGGTTCGCCCGGCACTTCGCCGGGCCGCCCACCGCCGAGCACCCGGACGGGGTGCCGGCGCCGGTGGTCGAGGTGTCCGGCCGGACGTACCCGGTCGAGGTGCGGTACAGGCCGCTGGTCGAGGTCGACGAGGACGCCGACGACACGGACGAGGAGAATGTCCGCGACCAGGTCCAGGCCATCGGTGACGCGGTGCAGGAGCTGGCCGCCGAGGGGCCCGGCGACGTCCTGGTGTTCCTCAGCGGCGAGCGGGAGATCCGGGACACCGCCGACGCGCTGGGCAGGCTCGTCGAGCACCGGCCGGCGCTGCGCCACACCGAGATCCTGCCGCTGTACGCCCGGCTCAGCGTCGCCGAGCAGCACCGCGTGTTCGCCCCGCACGGTGGGCGTCGGGTGGTGCTGGCCACCAACGTGGCGGAGACCTCGCTGACCGTGCCGGGCATCAAGTACGTGGTGGATCCGGGGACCGCGCGGATCTCCCGCTACTCGCAGCGGCTCAAGGTGCAGCGGCTGCCGATCGAGCCGGTCTCGCAGGCCAGCGCCAACCAGCGCAAGGGTCGCTGTGGGCGTACCTCGGACGGTATCTGCATCCGGCTCTACGACGAGCAGGACTTCCTGGCCCGGCCCGAGTTCACCGACCCGGAGATCCTGCGGACCAACCTGGCCTCGGTCATCCTCCAGATGACCGCCATCGGGCTGGGTGACATCGCCGCTTTCCCGTTCATCGACCCGCCGGACCGGCGCAACATCGCCGACGGCGTCAACCTGCTGCACGAGCTGGGGGCACTGGACCCGACGGAGACCGACCCGGACCGGCGGCTGACCTCGCTCGGGCGGCGTCTCGCCCAGCTTCCGGTCGACCCCCGGCTGGCCCGGATGGTGCTGGAGGGCGAGCGCAACGGGTGTGCCGTCGAGGTGATGGTGATCGCCGCCGCGCTGTCCATCCAGGATCCACGGGAGCGGCCCGCCGATCGGCAGGCCCAGGCGGACCAGGCGCACGCCCGGTTCGCCGATAAGGAGTCGGACTTCGTCGCGTACCTCAATCTCTGGCGTCACCTGCGCGAGCAGCAACGGGCGTTGTCGTCCAGCGCGTTCCGCCGGATGTGCAAGGCCGAGTACCTCAACTACCTGCGGGTACGCGAGTGGCAGGACATCGTCAGCCAGTTGCGCCAAGTGTTGCGTACGCCGAACGCGGACCTGCCGGAGGAGATCGACACTCCCCGGGTGCACCAGTCGTTGCTGCCCGGCCTGCTGTCCCACATCGGCCTGAAGGACGCCCAGAAGCACGAGTACCTGGGTGCCCGGGGGGCGAAGTTCGGGCTGTTCCCGGGGTCGGCGTTGTTCCGCAAACCGCCGCGTTGGGTGATGGCCGCCGAGCTGGTGGAGACGTCCCGGCTGTGGGGGCGGGTGAACGGGCGGATCGAACCGGAGTGGGTCGAGCCGCTCGCCCAGCACCTGGTGAAGCGCAGTTACAGCGAGCCGCACTGGGAGAAGAAGCAGGCGGCGGTGATGGCGTACGAGAAGGTGACGCTCTACGGCGTACCGCTGGTCACCTCGCGAAAGATCACCTTCGGTCGGATCGACCCGGCGCTGAGCCGCGAGCTGTTCATCCGGCACGCGCTGGTCGAGGGCGACTGGTCCACCCACCACCAGTTCTGGCGGGACAACCAGCGGCTGCTGGCCGAGGTGGAGGAGTTGGAGAACCGGGCCCGGCGGCGGGACATCCTGGTCGACGACGAGACGATCTTCCAGTTCTACGACGAGCGGATCCCCGCCGACGTGGTCTCCGGGCGGCACTTCGACAGTTGGTGGAAGACGGCCCGCCGCGAACGGCCGGATCTGCTGACGTTCACCCGGGAGCTGCTGGTCAACGCGGGCCGGGGCGGGGTGGACGAGGCCGACTTCCCGGACCAGTGGAGTGCCGACGGGGTGAACCTGCCGGTGACGTACACCTTCGAGCCGGGCACCCCGACCGACGGCGTGACGGTGGACATCCCGTTGCCGCTGCTCAACCAGGTGCCGGCGGAGAGCTTCGACTGGCAGGTGCCGGGGCTGCGCGAGGAGTTGGTGATCGCGCTGATCCGCTCGTTGCCGAAGCCGGTGCGCCGCAACTTCGTACCGGTGCCGGACTACGCCCGCGCCGCGCTGGCCGCGATCACGCCCGGCGAGGAGCCGCTGCTGGACGCGTTGACCCGGCAGTTGCGCCGGATGACCGGGGTGACGGTGCCCCGGGACGCCTGGGAGCCGGCGAAGCTGCCTTCGCACCTGCGGGTCACCTTCCGGGTGCTCGGCGAGGACGACAAGCCGGTCGCCGAGGGCAAGGACCTGCCGTCCCTGCAACGCCAGCTCAAGGCGGAGGTACGCCAGGTGGTGGCCGCCGCCGCGCCGGACGTGGCGCGTACCGGGCTGACCGGCTGGGAGATCGGCACCCTGCCGCGCACCATCGAGCAGGTCCGGGCCGGGTACGCGGTGACCGCGTACCCGGCGCTGGTGGACGAGGGCGCCACGGTGGGCGTACGCGTCTTCGACTCGGCCGGCGAGCAGGAGGCCGCGCACTGGGCCGGCACCCGGCGGCTGCTGCGGTTGACCGTGCCGTCACCGGCGAAGTTCCTCCAGGGGCGGCTCTCCAACGAGGCGAAGCTGTCGCTGTCCCGCAACCCGCACGGCGGAGTGCAGGCGTTGATCGAGGACGCGGCCGGGGCGGCGATCGACAAGCTGGTCGGCGACGCCGGTGGACCGGCCTGGGACGCCGAGGGTTTCGCCGCGCTGCGGGACACCGTGCGGGCCGGGCTGGTGGACACGGTGGTGGAGGTGATGGACCGGGTCCGGGCGGTACTCGGCGCCGCGTACGCGGTACAGCAGCGGCTCGGCGCGACCCGGAACCTGGCCGTGGTGGCCGCCCTGGCCGACATCCGCGCCCAGCTCACCCGTCTGGTGCACGCCGGGTTCATCACCGAGGCCGGGTACGCGCGCCTGCCCGACCTGCTGCGCTACCTGACCGCGATCGAGCGGCGGATGGAGCGGTTGGCGGCCAACCCACAGCGGGACAAGCAGCAGCAGGACCGGGTCGCCGTGGTCCAGCGGGAGTACGACGAGATGGTCGCGGCGCTGCCGGTGGCCCGACGGAACTCGGCTGCGGTGCGGCAGATCCGCTGGATGATCGAGGAGCTGCGGGTGAACGTCTTCGCCCAGGCGCTGGGCACCCCGTATCCGGTCTCCGAGCAGCGCATCTATCGCGCCATGGACGACGCGGAGAGCGGCTAGTGCGGTGTCCAGAAACGTTCACCGGGCCGCGCCGGGTCCAGACGACGACCGGCGGCGTTGGAGTCGGGCCTGGATACAACACCGGTATCCAGG
>NZ_JBITKL010000008.1:125616-167399 GCF_044460945.1 Micromonospora sp. NPDC049903 | reverse complement strand
CGCAGTCGCCGACCGTGACCAGCCCCAGTGGGCGCAACCCGACCGGGTGGGCGGCGGGGGGGGGGGGGGGGGGGCCCCCCCCCCCCCCCCCCCCCCCCCCCCCCCCCCCACTCCGCCTTGCCGGACCACCGCCTGGACCTCGCCGCGACACCGCCAACGTTCCTGGACACCGCACTAGGCCAGCGGTTCCACGCCGGGCGGGAGTTGCGCGTCGGCGGTGGCGGTGTGCACGTACTCCAGCAGGATGCGGCGGAGTTCGCGGCCGGCGTGGGTGGGCACCACGTCGCGGCGGCGGGCCACCGCGATGGTGCGGCGGACCCCGGGGGGCGCGAGCCGGGTGACCCGGATGCCGGGCCGCCGGGCCACCACGATGCCGGGGACCAGGGCGACGCCCAGCCCGGCCTCGACGAAGCTGAGGACGGCGTCCATCTCGCCGCCGTCGACGGAGAGCGTCGGCTCGAACCCGGCGGCGCGGCACGCCTGGAGGGTGGCGTCGCGCAGGTCGTAGCCCTCGCGGAACATCACCAGCGGCTGGTCGCGCAGGTCGGTGATGCGCAGGTCACCACCGGTCGAGGCGGTCGGCAGCGGGTCGACGGAGGCGACCACCAGGCTCTCCCGCAGGATCGGGTCGGCGCGCAGCCCGGGGTCGGTGCCCTGGGCCGGCATGATGATCAACGCCAGGTCGAGGTCGCCGCGGAGCAGGTCCCGGACCAGGTCCTGTGAGCCACCCTCCTCCACCCGCAGGTCGATGGTGGGGTGCGCGTCGCGGAACAGGCGCAGCACCGGCGGGGCCAGCGAGGTGGCCAGGCTGGGGGTGGCGCCGAGGCGTACCCGGCCCCGCCGCAGGCCGACCAGTTCCTGCACCTCGCGGGTGGCCGTGTCGACGTCGGCCAGGATCCGCTTGGCCAGCGGCAGCAGCACCTCCCCGGCGGCGGTGAGCGTGATGTTCCCCCTTACCCGCTCGAACAGCGGGGCACCGAGGCTGTCCTCCAGGGCGTGAATTTGCTTACTCAACGAGGGCTGAGTTATGCCGACGATGTCGGCTGCCTGGGTGAAATGTCGTACTTCTGCCACCGCTACGAAGTACTTCAGCTGATGGAGCTGCATCTACATAGCTTATGGCTATCAAGACTGCGGTGTCGATGCATTGGACGACTGATCAAAGTGCTCCTAGCGTCGGGCTCGTGGTAGTCACGACGAGAACGCGGTCGCCCATCCGATCCAATGTCGGACTGAAGGCGGTCATGGCGGTGACGGGCATCTTCCTGGTGCTCTTCCTCATCGCGCACATGCTGGGCAATCTCAAGGTCTTCGCGGGCGACACGTCGTTCAACGACTACGCGCACTGGCTGCGCGACATCGGCGGACCGGTGCTGCCGCACGCCTGGTTCCTCTGGATCATGCGGATCGGCCTGCTGGTCTCGGTGCTCGGCCACATCTGGGCGGCCACGGTCCTCGCGCTGCGCGCCCGCGCCGCCCGCCCGGTGCGTTACGCCCACCGCAAGAAGGTCCGGGGCAGCTACGCCGCCCGCACCATGCGCTGGGGCGGTGTGATCATCCTGCTCTTCGTGATCTATCACATCCTGGACCTGACCACCGGCACGCTGAACCCGGTCGGTGACCCGTCCCGGCCGTACGCCAACGTGGTGGCCGACTTCGCGCCCGCGCGCTGGTACGTCACGCTCTTCTACACGCTGGCGATCGTCGCGCTCGGCTTCCACCTGCGGCACGGCATCTTCAGCGCGCTGCGCAGCCTCGGGCAGCAGACCCCCCGAGGCGAGCAGCGGGCCCGCCTGGTGGCGTTGACCTTCGCCGTCGTGCTCTGCGCCGGCTACCTCCTGGTCCCGTTCGCCGTACTCACCGGATTGGTGTCCTGACCATGGATCTGTTCACCGAGGGCGACCCGATCGCCGACACCCGGGCTCCCGACGGGCCGATCGAGACCCGCTGGGATCGCCGCCGCTTCGAGGCCAAGCTGGTCAACCCGGCCAACCGGCGCAAGATGACCGTGATCGTGGTCGGCACCGGCCTGGCCGGCGGTGCCGCCGCCGCCACGCTGGGCGAGCAGGGCTACCGGGTCAAGTCGTACTGCTACCAGGACAGCCCGCGCCGGGCCCACTCGATCGCCGCGCAGGGTGGCATCAACGCCGCCAAGAACTACCGCAACGACGGCGACTCGGTGCACCGGCTCTTCTACGACACCGTCAAAGGCGGTGACTTCCGCTCCCGCGAGTCGAACGTGCACCGGCTGGCCGAGATGTCGGTGAACATCATCGACCAGTGCGTCGCCCAGGGCGTCCCGTTCGCCCGCGAGTACGGCGGTCTGCTGGACACCCGCTCCTTCGGTGGCGCCCAGGTGCAGCGCACCTTCTACGCCCGGGGCCAGACGGGCCAGCAGTTGCTGCTCGGCGCGTACCAGGCGTTGGAGCGGCAGATCGGCCTCGGCAACGTGGAGATGAACGCCCGGCACGAGATGCTGGAGCTGATCATCATCGACGGCAAGGCGCGCGGCATCGTCGTCCGGGACATGGTCACCGGCGAGATCAGCACCGAGTTCGCCGACGCGGTGGTGCTCGCCTCCGGCGGCTACGGCAACGTCTTCTACCTCTCCACCAACGCCAAGGGCTGCAACGTCACCGCCACCTGGCGGGCGCACCGCAAGGGCGCGTACTTCGCCAACCCCTGCTATACCCAGATCCACCCGACCTGCATCCCGGTCTCCGGCGACCACCAGTCGAAGCTGACCCTGATGAGCGAGTCGCTGCGCAACGACGGCCGGGTGTGGGTGCCCAAGACCAAGGGCGACGACCGCAACCCGAAGGACATCCCGGAGAACGAGCGGGACTACTACCTGGAGCGGATCTACCCCAGCTTCGGCAACCTGGTGCCCCGGGACATCGCCTCCCGGGCCGCGAAGTACGTCTGTGACGAGGGCCGTGGGGTGGGCCCGACGAAGCTCGGCGTCTACCTGGACTTCTCCGACGCCATCACGCGTCTGGGCCGCAAGGCCATCGAGGCCAAGTACGGCAACCTCTTCGAGATGTACGAGCGGATCACCGGCGAGGACCCGTACGAGGTCCCGATGCGCATCTACCCCGCCGTGCACTACACGATGGGCGGCCTCTGGGTCGACTACGACCTCCAGTCCACCATCCCCGGCCTGTTCGTGATCGGCGAGGCGAACTTCTCCGACCACGGCGCGAACCGGCTCGGTGCCTCGGCGCTGATGCAGGGGCTGGCCGACGGCTACTTCGTGCTGCCGAACACGGTCGCCAACTACCTGGCCGCCGGCCCGTTCGAGCAGGTCGACGGCAGCCACCCGGCGGCCGTCGAGGCGCGGCGCGACGTCGAGGACCGGATCCAGCGGCTGCTCGCGATCGACGGCGACCGCACGGTGGACTCGTTCCACCGTGAGCTCGGCCAGATCATGTGGGAGCACTGCGGCATGGAGCGCTCCGAGGCCGGGCTGCGCAAGGCGATCGACGAGATCCGCGCGCTGCGGGACCAGTTCTGGCAGCGGGTACGGGTGCCCGGCGACGGCGAGGGGCTGAACCAGTCGCTGGAGAAGGCCGGCCGCGTCGCCGACTTCTTCGAGCTGGCCGAGCTGATGTGCATCGACGCCCTGCACCGGGAGGAGTCCTGCGGCGGTCACTTCCGTGCCGAGCACCAGACTCCCGACGGTGAGGCCCAGCGCGACGACGAGCACTTCGCGTACGTCGCCGCCTGGGAGTTCACCGCCACCGGGCAGCCGTCGGTGCTGCACAAGGAAGACCTGAACTTCGAATACGTCCACCCCACGCAGCGGAGCTACAAGTGAACCTGACCCTGCGCATCTGGCGTCAGTCCAGCCCCCAGGACAAGGGGCGGATGGTGACCTACCAGGTCGAGGACGTCTCCCCGGACATGTCCTTCCTGGAGATGCTCGACGTCCTCAACGAGCGGCTCATCCTCTCCGGCGAGGAGCCGGTCGCCTTCGACCACGACTGCCGCGAGGGCATCTGCGGCATGTGCGGCCTGATGATCAACGGCGACGCGCACGGGCCGCAGCGCGGCACCACCGCCTGCCAGCTCCACATGCGACAGTTCTCCGACGGCGAGACCATCGACATCGAGCCGTGGCGGGCCCGGGCCTTCCCGGTCATCAAGGACCTGGTGGTCAACCGCAACTCGTTCGACAACATCATCGCCGCCGGTGGGTACATCACCGCCCCCACCGGCAGCGCGCCGGAGGCCCACTCGGTCCCGGTGGCCAAGGCCGACGCCGACGCCGCCTTCGAGTCGGCCGCCTGCATCGGCTGCGGCGCCTGCGTGGCCGCCTGCCCCAACGGCTCCGGCATGCTCTTCACCGCCGCCAAGGTCACCCAGCTCTCGCTGCTCCCCCAGGGCCAGCCCGAGCGGTACACCCGGGTCATCGGCATGGTCGACGCGCACGACGAGGCCGGCTTCGGCGGCTGCACCAACGCGGGCGAGTGCACCGTGGTCTGCCCGAAGGGCATCCCGCTGACCACCATCGGCCGCCTGAACCGCGACTACCTGGCCGCCACCACCAAGCGGAGCGACACCCCCGGCACCTGACCCCCGGCACCTGACCCCCGGCACCAGACCCCGGCACCAGACCGTCGGGACCAGGCCACCGGGACCCGGCCACCGGGGCCCAACCTCCGGCACCTGACCTGTGGGGCCCGACCCCGCACCTGGCCACGTCGAACGGCCGCCCTGCCACCAGGCACGGCGGCCGTTCGCATACCCAGCCCGTCCCGGCCTCCGCCCCAGCCCGCCCCACCACACCACGGCAGCCGCAGCCGCAGCTCCGTCGATCATGGAGTTGCGGCTGTGGTTTTGTGGCGATTGAGAGCGCTTTTCCGGCGCCACAACTCCATGATCGGCGTTCCTTGATCAGCGTGGGCGTCGGCGTGGGCGTGAGCGTGTGGGGGGTGCGCTCACGCCTAAACGGGCAAGATCCGCGCAACTTCAATAATGATGTTGCTGTCTCCGTGGGCGTCTGAGGCAGCAGTTTCCATGAAGTTGTGCGGATCATGATGAGCCGCGAGGGGTGGAGACACGTTGCTCACCGAGCGGGAGCGGCGCTGGGGCTGAGGGCTGGGCGGGTCCCGGAGACACGGACGGGACCGCGTCTCTTTCGGGTGCCACTAATCGCGGCGAGCGGGGCGGCGAGGGCGGCGGCCGGGAGCGCGGAGGCACGAAGCCCAGAGGCCCGGAACAGGGGGCCGGGAGCGCGGGGCCAGGAGCGCGGAGGCCCGGAGCGCGGGAGGCCCGGAGCGCGGAAGGCCCGGAGCGCGGGAGGCCCGGAGCGCGGGAGGCCGAGAACACGGAGGCCGGAAACTCGGGGGTCGGGAGCGCGGGGGCGGGTCGGTTGAAGCGGGCCGGGTGGGGTAGCAGCCAGTCAGGCGACCATTCAGGGGGTACGGACATGCGGGCGTTGACGTGGCAGGGCAAGCGGGACGTACGGGTGGAGACCGTGCCCGACCCGAGGATCGAGGCACCGACCGACGCGATCGTACGGATCACCTCCACCGCCATCTGCGGCTCGGACCTGCACCTGTACGAGGTGCTGGGGCCGTACCTGAAGCAGGGTGACGTGTTGGGGCACGAGCCGATGGGCATCGTCGAGGAGGTCGGGTCGGGGGTGACCCGGCTCAAGCCCGGCGACCGGGTGGTGGTGCCGTTCAACATCGCCTGCGGGTCGTGCTGGATGTGCCAGCGCCAGTTGTACGCCCAGTGTGAGACCACCCAGGTGACCGCCGAGGGCAAGGGTGCCGCACTGTTCGGCTACACCTCCCTGTACGGCTCGGTGCCCGGTGGGCAGGCGGAGTACCTGCGGGTGCCGCACGCCGACTTCGGCCCGATCACGGTGCCGGACCACGGACCGGACGAGCGCTGGCTCTATCTGTCCGACATCCTGCCCACCGCCTGGCAGGCCGTCCGGTACGCGGACACGCCGCCCGGGGGCACGCTGGCCGTCTTCGGTCTCGGCCCGGTGGGGCAGTTCTGCGCCCGGGTCGGCCGCCAGCTCGGTGCCGAGCGGGTGATCGGGCTGGACCTGGTGCCGGAGCGGCTGGAGATGGCCCGCCGGCACGGGGTGGAGGTGCTCGACGTGTCCCAGCTCGACGACGTACCCGGCGCCCTGATCGAGATGGTGGACGGGCGCGGCCCGGACGCGGTGATCGACGCGGTGGGCATGGAGGCGCACGGCGCTCCGCTGGGCAAGTTCGCGCAGGCCGCCGCCGGGATCCTCCCGGACAAGCTGGCCGATCCGATGATCGACAAGGTCGGGGTGGACCGGCTGGTGGTGCTCAAGGCCGCGATGAAGGCCGTCCGACGCGGCGGCACGGTCTCCATCTCCGGCGTGTACGGCGGCGAGGTCGACCCGCTGCCGCTGATGGAGATGTTCGACCGGGGCATCCAGTTGCGGATGGGCCAGTGTCACGTACGCCGGTGGATCGACGAGATCATCCCGCTGCTCACCGACGAGGACCCGCTCGGTGTCTCGGACCTGCGCACCCACCGGCTGCCGCTGGACCAGGGCCCGCAGGCGTACCAGATGTTCCAGCGCAAGGAGGACGGCTGCGTCAAGGCGGTCCTCACTCCGTGAGCGGTCGCCACGCGCCGGTGTCCCGTCGGTCCGGGCGTCCGTGACGGACCCGGCCTAGGGTGTCCGTGACGGACGCCGGGCCGACGGGAGTGGACCATTCGCGAACCGGATGCACCGCAGCGCGACCTGAGCCGGATCGCGGCACGGGTCCGGGCGGCGTACCGGCGGGAGCGTGCCCGGGCCGGCGGCGACTGGCAGGCGTACGTGAGTCTCGCCGGACCGGACGGCCCGCTGGTCGCGGTGGACGAGTCGGCGCAGCGGCCGGTCGAGGCGTACAGCGTCAACAAGATCGCGGTGGCGACGGCGGTGCTGGACACCGTCGACCGGGGCCGGCTCGCCCTCGACCAGCAGGTCGAGGTGACCGCCGCGATCGCCGCGCGGGCCGGTGACGGCATCTTCGGGCTGGACGGCGCGTACCCCAGCCGGGTGACGCTGGGGCACGCGTTGGCGAATCTGCTGACCGTCTCCGACGACGTCGCGGTGCGGCTGTGCGCGCTGGTCTGCCCGGGCGCCGAGGTCAACCGGATCATGGTGGCGAAGGGCTTCGGGCGCACGCAGGTGCAGCCGGTGGCCGACTCGCCCCGGTACCACCTCGGGACCAGCACGGCCCGCGAGACGCACGACCTGCTCCGGGCGCTCGTCGGCGGCACCCTGCTCTCCCCCGCGTCGACGGAGTTCGTGCTGCGGCTGCTGCGCTCACCGGTGGCGTTCACCGACGGGATACGGCGCAGCATGTCGTCGGCCGAGCGGGCCCGGATCGCCACCAAGGCCGGCTGGTTCCGCGACGCCCGGCACGAGGCCGGAGTGATCTTCGACACGAGCGGCTCGCCCCGGCTGACGTACGTCTTCTTCGCCGCCGGCCAACCGCAGGCGGACGACTTCGGGGCCACCCACCCCGCTGTGCAGGCCCGGGCCCGGCTGGGCCGGCGGCTGCTCGACCTGACCGACCGGCTGGCCGCCCGCGAGCATCCCCCGCACGGCTCCGGCATCCACGGCTGAACCGGGCGGCGAGGGCTACCGTGGACTGCGGGGATCAGCAGAGGGGGGCGACCATGCGGACGCCGAAGGAGCCGACGGGACGAGTCACCGGCCGACGGATCGCGGGCTCGGTGGTCGGCGTGGCCGCGCTGGCCGGACTGGCCGGACTGGCGTGGGCGGCCCGGGGCGTACCGGCCGCGCTCGGTGGCCGGCTGACCGGGGCGCGGGCCGAGCGGGCGGAGCGGTCGCCGCAGTTCCGGGACGGGACGTTCCACAACCGGGCGAGCACCCGGACGGCACCCAACCCGGACAGCAACCTGTTCCGGGAGATGATCTTCGGTAAGCAGCAGCGCCGGCCGACCGCTGCCGTGCCGCTGGTCCGTCCGGCACCCGCGCCCGACGTCGACCGGGCCCGCGAGCTGAACCTCGTCTGGTACGGCCACGCCTCCACGCTGATCGAGATCGAGGGTCGCCGGGTGCTGGTCGACCCCGTCTGGAGCGACAGGTGCTCGCCGTCCGACGCGGTCGGCCCGCGTCGCCTGCACGAGCCGCCGGTACGCCTCGACGAACTGCCGCAGCTCGACGCGATCCTGATCTCCCACGACCACTACGACCACCTCGACATGGCCACCGTGCGGGAGCTGACCGCCCGGCAGTCGGCGCCGTTCCTGGTGCCGCTCGGCGTCGGCGCGCACCTCGACCGGTGGGGGGTGCCGGCACACCGGGTGATCGAGCTCGACTGGTCGCAGACGCACCGGGTGGCCGACCTGGAGATCACCTGCACCGCCGCCCAGCACTTCTCCGGTCGGGGGCTGCGACGCAACGGCACGCTCTGGAGTTCGTGGGTGGTCGCCGGTCGGCAGCGGAAGGTCTACTACACCGGGGACTCCGGCTACTTCGACGGGTACGCCGAGATCGGGGCGGAGTACGGGCCGTTCGACGCGACGCTGGTGCAGATCGGCGCGTACGACCGGGCCTGGCCGGGAATCCACATGTTCCCGGAGGAGGGTGTCGCCGCCCACCTGGACCTGCGCGGCGGGCTGTTCGTGCCGGTGCACTGGGCGACGTTCAACCTCGCCATGCACGACTGGTCCGAGCCGGTGGACCGGCTCTGGGCCGAGGCCAAGGCACGCGACGTCCGGCTGGCCGTGCCCCGGCCCGGCGAGCGCGTCGTGGTGGACGACCCGCCGCCGGTGGACGGCTGGTGGCAGGCGGTCGCCTGAGTTCTTCGATGTTAATAGGGGTCCCTTCCTATGCCGTAGGCGTTAGGAAGGGACCCCTCCTTGCATCACGGTCAGAGGACGAAGGCGTCGGTCCAGAGGGCGCCGGAACGGCCGGACAGGGCGTCCAGCATCGCCACCGCCTGCCCGTCGGTGAGCTGGGCGACGAAGTCCACGATGGCGCGGCCCCGCGCCTTGCCGAGCCGGTCCGGGGTGCGCGGGTGCAGCTCCGCCTCGGCCAACTCGACCAGGTCGTGCAGCCGCCGGGGCAGGCGGGACTCCTCCTCCGGGTCGAGCAGCCACTCCAGCAGCGCCTCGACCAGGGTGCCGAGCAGTCGGGCCTGACCCCGCTGGTGCAGGGCCAGGTCGGGACGGGCCAGCACGAAGCGGTGGTGGACGAACTTGAGCACCTGCACCTCGTGCCACTGTGCCGGGGCCAGCAGCACGTGCCCGGAGCGCATGCCGGGCTGCTCGACGACCGTGATCGCGTCCACGAAGCGGGTGGTCCACCGGGCGGAGAACCGGGCGACATACTGTTCGGCTTCGATCGAGCCGTCGAAGGGTACCGCCAGCAGGCCCTCGACCAGCTCCTCCCGGACGTGTTCGACGGCCGCCGCGAAGGCGTCGTCGTCGGCGATCCAGGCGTCCTTGCGGTGCAGTTGGCGGCGCAGCCGCTCGATCGCCGCGCCGGGCCGGCGGGCCGAGGTCTGCAACGCCGCGTCGGTGATGGCCCGCAGGCTGCCGCTCTCCCGCTGCCAGGCCATCAGCTCGGCGGCGACCGCGCCCTGCTGGAGCACCCCGACGCGATAGAAGTCCTCCACGTCGTGGATGGCGTACGCGACGTCGTCGGCGGTGTCCATCACCGATGCCTCGACGGTCTGCTGCCAGTCGGCGATCCGCCCGGCGAACGGCGCCCGCGCCTGCCGCAGGTCCTCCAGCTCGGTGCGGTACGCCCCGAACTTCGCCGAGCCGCTGTCCGGGTCGTCCGGCGGCGGGGTGGCGCCGCGCGGCGGCGGGTCCATCAGGCGCGGGTGCGGGTCGGGATGGTCGAGCCGGGTCCACGGGTACTTCAGCATCGCCGCCCGGACCGCCGCGGTCAGGTCCAGACCGGTGGTGGCCGCGCCGCGGATCTCGGTGGAGGTGACGATCCGGTACGACTGGGCGTTGCCCTCGAAGCCGTCGGTGAGGCCGAGCCGGTGCCGGGCCAGCCGGTCCAGCACCCGTTCGCCGAGGTGCCCGAAGGGCGGGTGACCGAGGTCGTGGGCGAGCGCGGCGGCCTCCACCACGTCCGGGTCGCAGCCGCCCAGCTTCTCCACCAGGTCACGTTGCCACCCGTCGGCGGTGAGCCGTTCGGCGATCGCGCGGGCCACCTGTGCGACCTTGAGGCTGTGCGTGAGCCGGTTGTGCACCAGCAGCCCGGACCCGCCGGGACTGATCACCTGGGTGACGCCGCCCAGGCGGGTGAAGAACGGCGAGCCGACGATGCGGTCCCGGTCCGCGCGGAACGGGCTGGTCGCGAGGTCGCCGAGGGTCCGGGCGCTGCCGCCGAACAGGCGTCGGGCGCGCGGCTCCACAGGTGGTTCCATGATCGCCACGGTAGCCCGGCAGAATGCACCACGGAACCCACACCCGAAGGCGGAGCGACATCGTGACCCTCTCTGTTCATCAGCGCATCGCCGAGGAACTCGGCGTCGCCGAGCGCCAGGTACACGCGGCCGTGGAGCTGCTCGACGGCGGTGCCACGGTGCCGTTCATCGCGCGGTACCGCAAGGAGGCCACCGGGCTGCTCGACGACACCCAGCTCCGTACGCTCGAGGAGCGGCTGCGCTACCTGCGTGAGCTGGACGAGCGGCGGGCGGCGGTGCTGGAGTCGATCCGTTCCCAGGGCAAGCTGGACGAGGCCCTGGAAGCGCAGATCATGGCGGCCGACTCGAAGTCCCGCCTGGAGGACATCTACCTGCCGTACAAGCCCAAGCGGCGGACCCGGGCGCAGATCGCCCGCGAGGCGGGGCTGGAGCCGCTGGCCGACACGCTGCTCGGCGACCCGGCGCGGGACCCCCGGGAGACCGCCGCCGGCTACGTCGACGCGGACAAGGGTGTGGCCGACGCCGCCGCCGCGCTGGACGGGGCGCGGGCCATCCTGATCGAGCGGTTCGCCGAGGACGCCGACCTGATCGGCACGCTGCGCGAGCAGATGTGGTCGCGGGGCCGGCTGGTGGCCCGGGTACGCGAGGGGCAGGAGTCGGCCGGCGCGAAGTTCGCCGACTACTTCGACTTCGCCGAGCCGTACCCGAAGCTGCCCTCGCACCGCATCCTGGCGATGTTCCGGGGCGAGAAGGAGGGTGTGCTCGACCTGACCATGGACCCGGAGACCGACGGCGACGCCGACACGGTCACCGGACCGACCCGGTACGAGGCGGCGATCGCCGGCCGGTTCGGGGTCACCGACCAGGGGCGGCCGGCGGACCGGTGGCTGGCCGACACGGTGCGCTGGGCGTGGCGTACCCGGATCCTCATCCACCTCGGTGCCGACCTGCGGATGCGGTTGTGGCAGGCGGCCGAGGAGGAGGCCGTCCGGGTCTTCGCCACCAACCTGCGCGACCTGCTGCTGGCCGCGCCGGCCGGGGCCCGGCCCACCATGGGTCTGGACCCGGGTCTGCGGACCGGGGTGAAGGTGGCCGTGGTGGACGCCACCGGCAAGGTGGTCGCCACCGACACGATCTATCCGCACGAGCCGCGCCGGCAGTGGGACGCCTCGATCGAGACGCTGGCCCGGCTCGCCGGGGCGCACCGGGTGGAGCTGGTGGCGATCGGCAACGGTACGGCCAGCCGGGAGACCGACAAGCTCGCCGGTGACCTGATCAAGCGCTTCCCGCAGCTCGGGTTGACCAAGGTGATGGTCTCCGAGGCGGGTGCCTCGGTCTACTCCGCCTCCGCGTACGCGGCGCAGGAGCTGCCCGGGATGGACGTGTCGCTGCGCGGCGCGGTCTCCATCGCCCGCCGGTTGCAGGACCCGCTCGCCGAGCTGGTGAAGATCGACCCGAGATCCATCGGTGTCGGGCAGTACCAGCACGACCTGTCGGAGGTGAAGCTCTCCCGGTCGCTGGACACCGTGGTGGAGGACTGCGTCAACGGCGTCGGGGTGGACGTGAACACCGCGTCCGCGCCGCTGCTGACCCGGGTCTCCGGGATCGGTGCCGGGCTGGCCGAGAACATCGTGCTGCACCGGGACGCCAACGGGCCGTTCCGCAGCCGCTCCGACCTGCGCAAGGTGCCCCGGCTCGGGCCGAAGGCGTTCGAGCAGTGCGCCGGCTTCCTGCGTATCCCCGACGGCGACGACCCGCTGGACTCCTCCAGCGTGCACCCCGAGGCGTACCCGGTGGTGCGGCGGATCCTGGCCAGCACCGGGCAGGACCTGCGGGCGCTGATCGGCCGGTCGACCATCCTGCGCGGGCTGCGGGCCACCGACTTCGTCGACGACACGTTCGGTCTGCCGACGGTGACCGACATCATCGCCGAGTTGGAGAAGCCGGGGCGGGACCCGCGTCCGGAGTTCACGACCGCCACCTTCGTCGAGGGCGTCGAGAAGATCGGCGACCTGACCCCGGGGATGGTGCTGGAGGGCGTGGTCACCAACGTGGCCGCCTTCGGTGCCTTCGTCGACGTCGGGGTGCACCAGGACGGCCTGGTGCACGTGTCGGCGATGTCGCGCACCTTCGTCAAGGACCCGCGCGAGGTGGTCAAATCCGGCGACGTGGTCAAGGTGAAGGTGCTGGACGTGGACGTACCGCGCAAGCGCATCTCGCTGACGCTGCGGCTGGACGACGACGCGGAGGCCGGTCGGGGCGGCGCGCGGGAGCGCGGTGGTCGGGGGAACCCGGGCCGTCCGGAGAACCAGGCCGGCCGGGAGAACCGGGGCGGCCGGGACGGCGGCGGACAGAGCGGACGCGGGCAGGGCGGTACCGGGCAGGGCGGCGGCGGGCAGGGCGGACGCGGCGGCGGTCGCGGTGACCGGGGCGGGCAGCGTGGCGGCCCGCAGCAGCGGCAGGGCCGGGGTCAGGCCGGGCCGGCGAACGACGCGATGGCCGAGGCGTTGCGTCGGGCCGGACTGGCCTGAGCCGTCCCCCGGTGGGCGGCGTACGGTGAGCGCCATGGCGGGCGACGAGGACTGGCGGGAGCAGCGGCGGCGGGCGGTGCACGCGCACGCCGAGGCCGAGTCCCGCGCCCGGGCCGTGGAGCAGGCCGCGGCGGCGGAGCTGGTGCACCGCTTCGCCGCCGACGCGACCGCGCGCGGGTTGCGCCCGGAGCGGCTGCGGGTGACGTCGTACGACGGGCGGCACCGCTACCGCACCGGGCTGACCGGCTGGTACGTCGACCGGGGGCGGTCGCGGGCGGTGGACACCCGGGGGAACTTCTATCTGCTGACCGTGCCGAACAGTCTGCGTGCGCTGCTGTTCGGCACGGTCTGCCCGCCGGTCCCGCCGCCGCTGGTGGTCGGCCGGGGCGGCCGGGACGGCGAGTCGCTGCCCCTGGCGGAGCTGCTGGACCGACGCCTCGCCGCCGGTGACGACTGGCCCTGACGCCGCCGACGTCGGCCCTGACGACTCCCACGCTGACGGCCCCTCAGCGTCGGTGGACGTCGACCACCTCGGAGAGCGCCTGCTCCACCCGTTGCGCACCGGCGGCCACCGAGAAGACCCGCTGGTAGTGCTGCCGACCGGCCTGCCCGAGCAGGTCGAGCTTCTCCCGGCCCAGGTCGCAGAGTTCGCGCAGCCCGGCGGCGATCGAGTCGGGGTCACCGGGCCGGGCGGTGATCCCGGCCCCGCTGTCGCGGGCCACGTCGGCGGCGTCCCCCTCGGCGGCCACCAGCAGGGCCCGTCCGGCGGCCAGCGTGGCCTGCACCTTGCTCGGCATGGTGTACGCCGACATGCCACCGGGCCGCAGGCTGACGTAGTGCGCGTCGCCGGTGGCCATCAACGCGGGCATCCGTTCCCGGGGCAGTTGCCCGAGGAAGCGCACGTTGGCCGCGCCCAGCTCGTCGGCCCGGTGGCGCAGCCGTTGCTCGGTGGTGCCGGAGCCGGCGATCAGGCAGACCAGCCGGGAGTCGGTCACCCGGGCACAGGCGTCGACGAGCGAGTCGAGCCCCTGTGCCTCGCCGAGCGCACCGGCGTACACCAGGACCACCTGGTCGGGTCGCAGGCCCAGCTCCGCGCGCAGGTCATCGGCGCGGGGCCGGGGGGACTCGTCCGCCCACATCGGGATGTGCAGCAGCTTCTCCCGGGGCACGCCTCGCCCGGCGAGCAGGTCGACCGCGCCGGGCGAGACGCAGGCGACCCGGGCGGCGCTGCGGTACATCGCGCCGCACCAGCCGGCCATGCCGCGCTCGACGGTCCGGGACAGCCGCCCGGTGCCGAGGAAGCCGCTGGCCACCACGCTGTCCGGCCAGAGATCGAGGACGTGCAGCAGCACCGGCACCCGGTGCGCGTACCGGGCGAACCACATCGGCAGGGCGACGCTGATCGGTGAGTTGCCCACCCAGAGCGCGTCCAGACCGCGCAGCACCGGCGTGCCGGAGGCCAGCGCGGAGACCGCGAAGGAGCCGTAGTTGGCCACCCGACGCAGCGCGGACCGGTCGTGGCTGGGATAGAGCGCGACCCGCCGGATCCGGGTAGCGCCGACGGTCTCGTCCCGACGGCGGGCCATCCGGTAACCGGGGGCCAGCCGCCCGGTCGGGTAGTTGGGGAAGCCGGTGAGCACCTGCACCTCGTGGCCCCGGCCGGCGAGGGCGGTGGCGAGCATCCCGGGCAGGGCGGCCGGGCCGGGCTCCGGGTCGAACCATTGCGTGAGCAGGCCGATGCGCATCCGCCTCATCCCGTCTCCAGTGTGGCCAACGGGCGTACCGGCGACGCGACGCCGTCGGTACGCCACAGCGCGGTCAGCGACTCGCGCAGGTCGTACGCGGGTGCCCAGCCGAGCACCCGCCCGGCGCGGGTGGTGTCCGCGCACATCCACGGCACGGTGGCGGAGCGCCCGGCGTCGGCGGTGAAGCCGCCGTCCCGGACACCGCCGTCGAACCCGGCCACCTCGGCCAGCAGCCGGACCACGTCGCGGACGGCCACCGCCCGGCCGCTGCCGACGTTGACGACGCGGTCGGTCGTGGGCGCGCTGCGCGTCGCCGCGAGGACCGCCGAGGCCACGTCCCGCACGTCGACGAAGTCGCGGTACGTGTCGTGCAGTCCCAGCGCGATCCCGTCGTCCCCGGCGGCCCGGGCCGATCTGATCAGCGCGGTGACCCGACCGAGCACGTTGCCCGGTGGCATGCCCGGACCGACCGGGTTGAAGACCCGCAGCACCACCGTGTCGAGCCGGCCCGCCGCGCCGGCCAGTTCCGCCAGTCGGGTCGCGGTCAGGTGACTGAGCCCGTACTCGTTGACCGGCGCGCACGGGTGCTCCTCGGGCACCGCGAGGCCGTACGGCACGGGTCCGTACTCGGCGGCCGAGCCGATCCGGACCAGTCGGGCCGCCGGCACGGCCTCGGCCATCGCCTCGACGAGCTTGGCGGTGACCAGCACGTGCGCGCGGACGAAGTCGTAGCCGGAGCCGACGATCCGGCCGGCGGCGGCCACCACCACGTCGGGCCGTTCCCGGGCCAGCAGTGCGATCAACGCCGGCAACTCGATCCGGACCAGGTCGCAGGCCACCCGGTCGGGTGCCCGGACGTCGGTGTGCGCGGCGAGCAGGGACCGGATGTGCCGTCCCAGGAACCCGCCGGCACCGAGCAGCAGGACCCGGCTCATCGGCGGTACGCGGGGTCCGCCTCGGCGACCGACGGTGGATTGCCGGTGAACTCGTGCCAGGTGGCCGCACCGGGCGCGGAGATGCCCTGGCGACTGACCACCACCCAGACGGTGGCCAGCACGATCTTCAGGTCCAGCAGGAGGGAGCGCCGGTCGACGTACTCGACGTCGTGGGCGAACTTGGCCTGCCACTCCAGCGCGTTGCGGCCACGGACCTGCGCGAGCCCGGTGATGCCGGGCCGTACGTCGTGTCGGCGGGCCTGCTCCGGGCTGTAGAGGTCGAGGTACTGCACCAGGTGCGGGCGGGGGCCGACGACGCTCATCTCGCCCCGCAGCACGTTCCAGAACTCCGGCAGTTCGTCCAGGCTGCTGGCCCGCAGCCAGCGGCCGACCCGGGTCAGGCGTTGCGCGTCGGTGACCAGCCCCCGGTCCGGGTCGGGGTGCCGCATGGTCCGGAACTTGACCATCTCGAACAGCTCGCCGTGCAGGCCGGGACGCTTGTGCCGGAACAGCACCGGCCGACCGTGGGCGATCAGCACCACGAGGGCCACCAGGGCCATCAGCGGTGCGCCCAGGACCAGGACGAGGAGGGCGCCCACGACGTCGAGCAGCCGCTTCCACCGGTCGTAGGGTCGCCGGAGCGCCGGGTCCTCGGCGATTCCGCGCCGGTCGCTGGCCTCGCCGGGAGCCCCGGCACGCGTGTGCGTCGCATGGAGAGCAACTTTTGGCATGCGATACGCATATCATTTTCCACTGCACCGGATCGCGCTTTCACATTTCGTGGCGCGCCGTTCGGACCGTACGGTGGAATGAATTGCGCTCACCTGTCGCCACTACGTCGACAATCCGAATGAGACTCTTTTTCTAATTCGGCAAAGCCGACCCGGACCAGTTCGTGAATCGGTATGTTCGCCGGTGGATGCTGTCCCGACAGCATCGCGGAACACTCGACTGGGAACAGGCAGGGCCAGATGTGATTTCCTCGCTAACGGATCGGCGATTTCTGATTACCGGCGGCACCGGGTCATTCGGCCAGACGATGGTCTCCCGGCTGCTCGACGCCGGCGCCACCGAGGTACGGGTCCTCAGCCGCGACGAATCCAAGCAGGACGCGATGCGGCACCGTCTGCGCGACGACCGGGTCCGCTACTACGTGGGTGACGTCCGCGACTACGACAGTGTGCTCAAGGCCGCCCGGGGCATGGAGTTCGTCTTCCACGCCGCCGCCCTGAAGCAGGTCCCGTCCTGCGAGTTCTTTCCGCTGGAGGCGCTGCGCACGAACGTGCTCGGCAGCGCGAACGTGGTCGAGGCCTGCGAACGGGTCGGCGTCGAGACGCTGGTGCTGCTCAGCACCGACAAGGCCGTCTACCCGGTGAACGCGATGGGGATGACCAAGGCCCTGATGGAGAAGGTGGCCCAGGCGCACGCCCGGAACAACGCACAGGCCCGGACCCGGGTCTGCTGTGTGCGCTACGGCAACGTGATGTACTCGCGCGGCTCGGTCATCCCGCTGTTCATCGAGCAGATCCGCCGGGGCGCGCTGCCGACCGTCACCGAACCGTCGATGACCCGCTTCCTGATGTCGTTGGCGCAGTCGGTCGACCTGGTCGAGCACGCCTTCCGCCACGGGCAGCCGGGCGACGTGTTCATCCGCAAGGCCGACGCCTGCACCATCGGCGACCTGGCCACCGCCCTGTGCAACCTGTTCGGGGTGCCCGCCAAGTTCGACGTGCTCGGCATCCGGCACGGGGAGAAGCTCTACGAGACCCTGGCCAGCCGGGAGGAACTCGCCCACGCCGAGGACCTGGGGGAATTCCTCCGGGTGCCGGTGGACAGCCGCGACCTGAACTACGCCCTCTATTTCGAGGAGGGCAACGTCGAGCGGGGCGCGCTGGCCGACTTCCACTCGCACAACGCCCGCCGGCTCTCCGTACCGGAGATCGAGGCGCTGTTGCGGACCCTGCCCGAGGTACGGGCGCAGCTCGAGGCCGCGGCGGCCGCCGTCGTACCCGCATGACCGAGCGGCGCGGTGCCGACCCGGTCGCGGGCGGCGGCGCGACGGAACGGGTGCCCCGGCGGCGCGACCAGGCCGACGCCGCGTCGCGCCCGGCCACCCGGCGGGTACTCGTGGTCGGGGTGACCGGCATGCTCGGCCACGCTCTCCTGCGCGAGCTGAGCGAGGACCCCGACCTGGACGTGCACGGCCTGGCCCGGCGCGTCGACGACGACGCGGGGTGGTTCCCGGCGCACCTGCGCGACCGGATCACCACGGGTGTCGACGCCACCGGGTTCGCCGAGGTCCGCCGCTTCCTCGACCTGCTGCGGCCGGACGTGGTGATCAACTGCGTCGGCGTCATCAAGCAGCGGCCGGACGTGCAGGAGGCGGTGCCGACCGTCACGCTCAACGCGCTCCTGCCGCACCTGCTCGCCGACGCCTGCGCCGACCTCGGCGCCCGGCTGGTGCACGTCAGCACCGACTGTGTCTTCTCCGGTCGACGGGGCGACTACGCCGAGGACGACCTGCCCGATCCACCTGACCTGTACGGGCGCTCCAAACTGCTCGGCGAGGCGGCCGGGCCGTCCGCGCTCACCCTGCGTACCTCGATCGTCGGGCACGAGTTGGCCACGCACCGATCCCTGGTGGACTGGTTCCTCGCCCAGCGGGGCCAGGTACGCGGTTTCACCCGCGCCGTCTACACCGGTGTGACGACCGTCGAGTTCGCCCGGCTGCTGCGCACCGTGGTGCTGCCGCGCGAGGACCTGACCGGGCTCTACCACGTCGCGGCCGAACCGATCACCAAACACGACCTGCTGCGGCTGGTCGCCGAGGTGTACGGGTGGCCGGGCGAGCTGGTGCCGGACGACGGGTTCGTCTGCGACCGCTCGATGCGGGCCGACGCGCTCGCCCGGGCCACCGGCTACCGGCCGCCGGACTGGCCGGAGATGGTCCGGGCCATGCACGCGGCCCGGGCCCGCTGGACCGACGCGGACCGGCCCGGCATCCGGGTCTGACGGCGCAGGGACGACCCGCCGGCCGCGTGGTGCGCGGCCGCGATGCGAAGGACAGCACGTGATGAACCGTTTCGCCGAGTGGGGCGTCGTCGCGGGGGCGGCGGGGCTGGTCGTGGTCACGACCCTCGTCGCGGTCGACGCCCCGCTGGTCGCGATCGGGCTGACCCTGCTGACCCTGCTGCTCCTGCTGGTCGCCCTGGTCCGCCGGGTGGACGGCTGGCGGTGGTTGCTGGGGCTGACCACGGCACTGCTGGTCTGTGCCTCGTCGGACCTGCCCGCCCTGGTCGAGCTGAGCTTCTATCCGCGCTATGCGGCGGTCGCCGGCCTGGTGGTGTGGGGGCTGTTCCGGCCGGTCCGGGCCCCGGTCCGGCTCGCCCCGTGGACCGGCGTCCTCGTCGTCGCGCTCTGGTCGGTCGCCGGGATCGCCACGCTCAGCACCGTCTGGTCGGTGGTCCCGATGGAGACCTTCCAGCGTGGGGTGGCACTGGTGCTGTTGGCCGCCCTGGTGCACGTGCTGGTGCGCAGGCGGTGGTCCGAGCGCGGGGTGATGCTTGCCGATCTGCGCACGGTGTACCTGGTCCTCAGCGTGTCCGCCCTGGTCAGCCTCGGATACGGGGGCACCGGCGGCGTGCTGACCGCCGGGTTGGCCAGCAGCCAGCGTTTCCAGGGCATCTTCAACAACCCGAACATGCTCGGCATCGTGTGCGCTCTGGCCATCCCGCTGGGCTGGGCGGTCTATCAGCAGTTCCGTCGGCCCGTACTGCTACTCGGCCTGCTGCCGGCCGGCGTCTGTCTGCTGCTGTCGCAGTCGCGTACCGGCATCGTCGCCGTGCTGGTCGGTGCCGCCTGGGTCCTGCTGCGGCACGGGTTCGGGCCGGTGGTCCGGACCGCCTCGGCGGTGGCCGCGACACTGCTGGTGGCGCACCTGTTCCACCTGCTGCCGGTGATCTTCTCGGCGCCGTGGATGCAGCGGGTCGTGCTGCGCTTCACCGACCCGGAAGGTGCCGACCTGTCCAACGGCCGCACCGAGATGTGGCAGGCCACCGTCGACCTGTGGTGGCAGAACCGACCCACGCTGGGCTTCGGGTACGCGTCCCGCAACCACCTGTTCGAGCTCGCCAGCTACGACGAGTTCTTCGGCGCGGGCGTCAGCGTGGTGCACAACAGCTATCTGCAACTGCTGCTGGAGCTGGGGCTCACCGCCGTCGTCCCGCTGGTGGCGCTGCTGCTGGCCGCCGCGCGTGGCGCGCTGCGCGCACCGGTGCGCGGGGCCAACTCGGGCCTGGTGTGGCTCGTGGTCAGCGGGGTGATGGTGCAGTTGACCGAGTCGGCCATCTTCGGCACCGGGCAGCCCTACCCGTACGTGTTCTGGCTCGCGGTGGCCGCCCTGCTGCACCGGCCCTCCGCCGACCCGGACGAGAAGGCCGGGGTCACCGAGGGCGTCCGCACCCGGCCGGGTCGGTGGGCACCCGCCGGGCTGCCCGGCTCACCGGTCAGCGACGGCGCTCGGCGGTCAGGAACGCGGTGACCCGGGCCTGCCAGGCGCGGTGGTCGAACGACTCGCGGGCCCGGGACAGGGCCGCCCGGCTCATCGCCGTCCAGTCCTCGTCCCGCAGGCGCAGCGCCCGCTCGATCCCGCGACGCACGTCGTCCGGGCCGTTGCCGTCGAGCACCAGGCCCTCGACGCCGTCGTGCACGTAGGCGGCCAGGTCGCTGGTGTGGTTGAGCAGCACCGGGCATCCGGCGGCGAGGCTCTCCGGCACCTTGGACGGGAAGCCGTGCGCGGCGTACCCGCCGGTGGGCCGGACCAGCATCGAGAAGTGCGCGCCGCCGAGCAGCGTCAGCACGGTGTCGCGGGGCACCCGACCGAGGAAGGTCACCTCGGCGGCGACCTCGTCCAGCAGCGCCGGGTCCAGGTCCGATCCGGTGGCGGCCTGCTCGCGGGTGACGCCCGCGATGGTCAGGCTGACCCGCCGCTGGTCCGCCGGGGCGAGCCGGCTGATGCCGCGCACGATCACGTCGAGCATGTCCTTGCGGCCCGGGGTGCCGGCGTAGAGCAGCCGCAGCCCGTCGGCGAGCGACGGTGTCCGGGCCGGTGCGAACTCGGCGCAGTCCACCTGCGGCGGCACCACCAGCACGTCGAGGCCGTACGCGGCGAGGTGGTCGGCGAGCGCGCCGGTGACCGCCGTGGCCCGGTGCACCAGCCGGGTGGTCAGGAAGGTGGACCAGCGGTGCCGTACGAAGTACGGGGTGAGCCAGCCGTGCGCGAACTGGTGCCGGTCGTGGCGTTCGCTGGCGTCCACCACGACGGGAGCGCGCAGCGCGAGCCGCAGCACCGCCCAGTTGCCGAGCGTCATCATCGCCATCGGCAGCAGCACCACGCCGATCTCGTCGCGGTCCACGCCCCGGCGGCGCAGGGCGCGCAGCACGCGTACCGGCCGGGCCAGGCGGGCCGCCATCCGGGTGAGCCGGTTGCCGCCCCGGACGCGCAGCGTGACCAGGTCGATGCCGTCGAGGTCGCCGAACCCACCGGGGAAGGGGACCTCGCAGGGCCAGTCGTTGACCACCAGGGTCCGCTCCCCCTCCGGCGCGGCGCTGCGGGCGAGCTGCCGCAGCCGGTTGGAGGTGGCGTCGCCGTACGGGAAGGCGTACGCGCCGACGAGCAGCGGCCGGACCGGGCGTACCCGGGTGGTCGCCGGGCGGCGTTGCTCCGGGCCGCGTACCAGGGTCCTGTCGTTCATCTCGGTCACCGTTCCGAGCCGGCGGTCTGCCGGCTCCGCTGCGCTGTCGGGTGTTCCCGTGGTCGATAGATGGCGAGGTGGGCGGCGAGGGCGGCGTCGATGGCGAAGACGCTGTCGGTGAAGCGTGCGGCAGCCGCCTGCGGCGTCGTCGTCGCGGTGTACGTGGCGGCGGTCCGCACCGCCTCGGCCCAGACCCTCGGCGGCGCGTCGGTGCCGACGACCGTCACACCGGGCAGGTGCGCCTCGATGAACCGCACCCCGGGCAGGTCGGCGGCGACGGTGCCGACGCCCAGCGCGACCGGTTCCAGCACTCCCCCGGGCAGCCCTTCCAGGCAGGAGGGATGCACCACCACGTCGGCCTGCCGGAGCAGGTGACCCACGTCGTCACGGGGGCCGAGCAGGTGCACCCGGTCGGCGAGGCCGGCGGCCTGCGCGGCGTCGCGGACCCGCGCGTCGTCGTCCGCCTCGTCACCGGGGCCGACCAGCACCGCGTGTGCCGGTACACCCAGCGACCGCAGCTCGGCCAGGATCGGCGGCAGCAGCCAGCGCCGCTTCTCCGGCGAGGCCCGGCCGACGCTGACGCAGACGAGGGCGTCCGGTTCGGCGCCGACCAGCGCCCGCAGGTCGTCGCGGCCGGGTGTCCGCAGCCGGTCGAGGTCGAGGCCGTTGAGCACCACCCGGCAGCGCCGGTCGTCCTGCCAGGCCGGGTCGTAGCCGAAGGTGAGCGAGCTGGGCGAGACGCCGAGGATGTCGGTGGCGCTGTGCCGCAGCAGCCACCCGCAGAGCCGGCGGTAGACGCGTCGCCGCAGGTTGCGGCGTACCTTGTCGTCGCCCCGGAAGTGCGCCACCCGCACGGGTACGCCGCAGAGCCGGGCCAGTGCCAGCGGTACACCGGAGAAGTTGGCGCAGTCGACGTGCACCACGTCCGGACGCCACCGCCGCAGCAGCCCGAGCAGGCGCGGGACGAAGTGCCGGTCCAGTGCGATCGGGGTGACCGTGCCACCGTGCCGGGTGACCACCTCCGCCAGCGGGCCGGGGCCGATCCGGTCGCTGAGCGTCACCAGGTGCACCTCGACACCGGCGGCGGCCAGCCGGGGCAGCAGTTCGGCGGTCCGCATCTCGGTGCCGCCGAAGTTGAGTTCGCCGACGATCCGCAGCACCCGGCACGGACGGTCGGGCCGGTCGGTGCCCGGCGTCGCCGGATCATCCCAGGGCATCTGCGCGCTCCTTCGCTCGTTCGGTCGGCCGGGTCCGATCGCCGCGCAGCGCCCGCCGATAGCCCACGAACACCGCCGGCCACATGGTCAGCACGTACGCGAGGCAGGCCGCGACCGGCAGGCCGACGAGCCCGAACTGCCGCAGCCCCCAGACCTTGAGCCCGGCCGCCAGCACCAGGAACGTCGCCCAGCCGACGAACTGCGGCCGGAGCAGGCCGACGCTGTTCTGCACCATGATCAACGGGGAGGTGACGGCGACCAGGAAGGACCAGCCGGCCAGCCCGGCCAGGAGCGCGACGGGCACCGAGGCGCGGTCGATGCCGCCCACCCACAGCTCGACCAACCGGGGGCCGACGCCGACCAGCGCACCACCGACCACCCCGACGATCAGCCCGTAGAGGAGCACCATCCGTCGGGTGTTACGGCGTACCCAGGCCACCTCGCCCCGGGCCAGGGCGGTGCCGTTGACCGGCCAGATCGTCATGCCGACCAGCCCGACGAAGATCGACAGCACGCCGAACAGCTTCCCGACCACCGCGTAGTGGGCCGCCACCGCGGGCCCGAGCAGGTACGCGACCAGCGGGCTGTCCATGTTGAGCGCGATCGACGACATGGTGGTGAGCGCGAAGAACTGGAGGCCGAGCCGGAGCAGGCCCACGGCGGCGGCCCGGTCCACCAGGGCCGGACCGGGCCGCAGCGCGGGCTCCTGGAACCAGAAGTACGCCACCGTGTTGAGCAGGTTGGTCAGCGGTACGGCCAGCACCGCGCAGCCGATCACCACCAGGGGACTCCACCCGGCGGCGATGGCGCCGAGCACCGCGCCCATCGCCACCAGCGCGCCGGCCGACTGCCAGACGTTGCTCTGCACCACCTGGCCCCGGGCGTACTGGATCCGCTGGATCAGCGAGAACGGGATGTTGACGGCGAAGGCCCCGAAGCAGAGCAGCACCATCGCGGACGCGTCCGCGGCGACCCGCGCGTCGGTCACCCCGAACAGCCCGGCCCATCCCACCGTGGGTACGACCGCCACCAGCGCGACGACCAGCACCACGGCGACCGCGCCGAGGGTGGCGAAGGCGCTGGAGATCTCCCGCGCCTGTGCCCGCACGTCGGTGACGTGGTGGCTCAACCGGGTCAGCAGCCCGTTGCCCAACCCCAGGTCGGCGAACCAGGCCATGCCGGTCAGCGCGGTGACCGCCATCCAGAGGCCGTACCGCTGGTCGCCGAGGTAGCCGAAGCAGGCCGGGGTGACGACGAGCGGGGCGGCCAGGCCGATCCCCTTCGCCACCATCGCGGCGGCGATGCCGACCGTGACGCGTCGGTCCCGGTCACCCGCGCCCGCATGTGTCTCGACGGCGGACGGCGTGTCGACGGCGGGCGGCGTCGTGCTCTGCGCGGTGTCGACCGGGGCGCTCGGGGCGGTCGACCGCCCCGGTCCGGTCCGGCTCGCCGCCCGGTTCACCGGGTCCCGGCGGGTGCGACGTCGCGCCGCCCGGACATCCACTCGACGGTGGCGCGCAGGCCGTCGAGACGGTCGACCGGGTTCACGTCCGGGAACAGCTGCCGCAGCAGGGTGTCGTCGGCCAGCGAGTGCGGCACGTCGCCGGCGCGCGGGGCGGCGTACTCGCGGACGATCGGCCGCCCGAGCAGCCCCTCCAACTCGCCGACGACCTCCAGCAGGGTGGCCCGCGCACCGAAGGCGAGGTTGACCGGGTGCGGATGCTGCACCCGGCGGCGCAGCGCGTCCAGGATGACCTCGCAGACCGTGCCGACATAGGTGAAGTCGCGGGACTGGGTGCCGTCACCGTGCACCACGACCGGCTCACCGCGCAGGGCGGCGTGCGCGAAGCGCGGGATCACCGCCGCGTACGCGTGGTCGTGCCGCTGCCCCGGGCCGAACACGTTGAAGAACCGGAAGGCCAGCGTGGGCAGGCCGAAAGACGCCTGGTACGCCAACGCGTACGCCTCGGCGGCCAGCTTGGTCACCGCGTAGGGGCTCATCGGGCGGGTCCAGGTCAGTTCCGCCTTGGGCAGCGCGGGGTTCGTGCCGTACACCGAGGACGACGAGGCGACGACGACGTGCGCGACGTGGTGCCGGCGGGCCGCCTCCAGCACCATCAGCGTGCCGGTCGCGTTCGCCTGGTGGGAGGCGACCGGGTCCGCCAGGGAGCGGGGCACGCTCGGCAGGGCGGCCAGGTGGACCACCGCCTCCCGGCCCGCCATCGCGGCGTCCAGGGCGACCGGGTCCAGGATGGAGCCCTCGACCAGGTCGACGCCGAGCCCGTCCAGGTTGCCGGGCAGCCCGACGGAGAGGTCGTCGAGGACGGTCACCTCTTTGACGGCGGGATCGGCCAACGCGGCGCGGGCCAGATTGGATCCGATGAAACCGGCCCCGCCGGTGACCAGAACTCGCATGGACGAAACCCCCGAATGGATGTCGAAGCTATGTATATCGACTCATCTGGGTCACCGTCCCGCGTTCGGGGAATTCCGCGCTGCTGTCCGGGAGCCGACCGTGCACCGCTGACCAGGGGCGACGTGGCGCACAGTGGGCTCATCGGGACGCGTCACGGCGGAGGTGCCGGCCATGGGAGAACTGATCGTCTACCGTTCCAACGCGCTGATGACCGTCCGGTCGCGTTTCGACGCCACCCGGGACGTGCTGATGCCGGCGAACATCGCCTATCCCCAGGGCATGGTCGGCATGTGGCACTCCAGCCTGCCGCAGGTCACGCTCGTGCCGTCGACGGCCACCGACGCCCAGGTGTGGCCCTCCCCGTCGGCCGTGGGCACCCCGATCCACGACACCTCCGACGACAACTGCCCGATCAACACCGGCTGGTCGTACGTGGGTGGCAACCACGGGTACAACGTGGGCAACCAGATCGTCGTGACCGACCACGGCAAGACCACCGCCGACGTGGGTTCCCGGTGGACCGACGGCACCCGGGTGTTCACGCTGCTCGCCATCACCAACGCCAACAGCCTGCTGTTCGGCAACCCGTACGTGATCGTGGACGGCATCGCCCAGGGTGCGCGGGTCCGGCCGACGGCGCCGCTGACCCACGTGTCCGGCGCGACGAACCGCACCACCGTGCCGATCACGGGTCTCACGCCGGACGTGCAGATCCGTCCGGCCACCCACACCCACGTGGTGAGCGTGGAACTCGACGGACGGCCGGTGCCGGACGGTCGGCGTACCGGCCAGGAGCTGCGGATCCGGGAGTCGTACCTGATCCCCTCCTACCGAGGGATGATCGACACCGCCCAGGCGAACATCGGCACACCGATCGCCACGATCATGTCGCGGATCCCGTCGCTGTGCCGGATCGACAACCTGTACCGCTGGAGCACGGACGGGCTGCTGATCTCGCAGACGGTCACCGCGCTGAGCCGCTTCGCCCTGAACGCCGGGGTCACCCAGTGCTCCGCGCTGACCGTGCCGACCGGCGGCAGCCGCCGGCAGTTCATGGCGAACGTGGGGGTCGCCGGCTCACTCAACTGGTCGACCTGGGCGAAGCTCGACACCCTGACCGTCCTCACCGACATCACGCCGGCCACGCTGCGGGACCCGCTGACGCCGGCCGCCAGCATGACCCAGTGGGTGGTGGACTCCGGTGGGGTGCAGAAGTGGGGCATCGCGGTCGGGCTGCTGCCCTTCGACGACGGACAGCCGGCGACGCGGGCCCGGCACACCACGGCGAAGTGCTGGTTCGTCAGCTCCAGTCTCAAGAAGAACTATCCGCAACTGGTGTGGGGACGCACGTTGGAGCCGAATGACTCGGTGACCGGCACGGCGTACCGCCGCTATCTGGCACCGCCCTCGACCGCCACCGAGATCGTCGTCTCCACCGGCACCCACGACGTGGTGGTGATCGAGCGGGTCGACCCGGCCGCCCAGACCCGGATGGCGGCGCCCGAACTGTTCCACCGGCGACTGGTCGCGGACGGTCCGACCAACCTCGCCGTGCCGGACCGGGTCGCCGTCGACGGCATCCCGTACGCGGTACCGGTCTCGCCCGGTTACGGCATGTGGCGCGCCCAGCCCGCACCGCCGGCACCGCCGCAGGTGCCCGGCGTGACGCTCGGCGTCGGCAGCTACTTCCTGCCGCTGGCCGGTCCGACCCGGACGTGCACGTACACCGGCGCGTTCCAGCGGCTCCTGCTGCACCCGGTGTACCTGGCCGAACCGACGCCGGTCGACCGGGCCTGCGTCGAGGTGACCGCAGCCGGCACCGGCGTGTTGCGCCACGGCGTGTACGCCCACGACCCGACGACCGGGCGGCCCGCGCTCCTCGGCCCGATCGCCGACTTCGGCACGCTGGCGGTGACCACCGCCGGGATCAAGGAGTCGGTGCTGAGCACGCCGGTCGTGCTGCCCGGCGGCTGGCACTGGTACGCACTGGTCTGGCAGGGCACCGGCAGCACCGCGCCGACGGTGCTGGCCGAGGCGGCGGGCGAGACGGCGCTCAACATCGGCACCGACCGGACAGCGATGTCCGGCGACCGGTACGGCTACCAGGTGTCCGGCGTGACCGGCGTCCTGGGCGCGATCACGGTCGGCGGCGTACACCAGTTCCCGCCACCCCGCGTGGCCTACCGGCGGGCCTGACGGCCGTCAGACCGTGGTCACCCCGTAGATCCGCTTCATCGCCTCGTGTTTGGCGGGCACCGGCAGGTGGCCGATCCCCAACGACTTGGCCTGCAACCGCGCGAGGTACTCGTCGGTCGTCCGCAGCGGTCGCGCCGGCACCCCGGCGGCCACGGTGTTGTCCGGGATGTCCCGGGTGACGATCGAGCCCGCCCCGATCACGCACCGGTTGCCGATGGTGACCCCCGCGAGGATCATCGACCGCATCCCGATGTAGACGTCGTCGCCGATCACGATCGGCGCGGTCCAGTCGAGGTCCGGGTGCTCCTTGCGGAGGATCAGCGTGCCGCCGTCGTGCGTGACGAACTGCACCTCGGAGGTGATGAAGACGTTGTCGCCGATGGTGATCAGCCAGGGCTCCGAGCCGAACATCGCCCGGCTGATCCCATAGAACCGGACCCGGCCGGTCAGGTTCACCCCGAGGGAACGGGCGAACGCCTCCGGGTCGCGGGTGGCGGCGAGATGGTCCCGCACCCGCTGGACCAGCGTACGAACGCGACGAGACACCTGACGTCCTCACCTGACGAAGTACGCGGCGACGGGCGGGCGCGCCCGCACCGCCGGACACCCTCTTAACGAGCCGGACCGGGTACGGGTGACGGACCCGGCGACTCGACAATCAGCGGCAGAACCGACGGGCGTGCTCCAGCACGTGGAGTTCCCGGTTCTGCCGCCGCCACAGCCGGTACTTCCGGGCGGCGAGCCGTTTCGCCTCGGCACGAGCGGCCACCGGCCGGTCGGCGAGCCGGTCGAGCACCGCGCTGAACGCGGCCACCGTGGCGGGGCGTACCACCGCTCCCCCGGCGTCGGCGATCAGTTCGCTGAAGGGCGTCTCGTCGGAGCAGATCACCGGGCAGCCCGCGGCCAGACTCTCGACGATCACGTGACCGTAGTTCTCGCCCAACGTCGGGAAGAGGAACGCGTCGTACCGGCCGAAGGTCGCAAGCACCTGCGCCGCCGGGAGTTCGCCCCGGTAGGCGACCCGGACGTGTCCGGGCATCGACTCGACGATCCCGCGACACCGTGCCCAGTACTCTTCGTCCTCCACCGGCCCGAAGATGTCGAACTCGATCGGCCGGGTCGCGCCGGCCACCGCCTCCAGCGCGGTGACCAGGTTCTTCATCGGCGAGATCCGGCCGACGAAGACCAGTCGCAGCGGCCCCTCGCGCGGCTCGGCGGGTGGGGCGGGATCCTCCGGCACGGCGCACTCGTTGCCGTTGACCATCACCTGGGCCCACGGCACGGCCGCCCGGATCTGCTCCTCCTCCCGCCGGCTGCATGCCTGCCAGCGCACGTCGAGCCGGCGCAGCAGCGGCGCCCACACCGACAGAAAGAGTCGCTTCTTGCGCGACCTGATGTCGAGGGCGGCCGGCGCCAGTTCACCGCGCGGCGCGAGCAGGATCGCCCCGGCGCGCAGCACGCCCGAGGCGACCGCGAGGATCGACACCACCGAGAACGCCGACCAGAGGCTGTTGAGATAGAGCAGGTCGACCGGCCGGGAGCGGACGTGCCGCAGCAGCCGGGCCCAGTGCCGGAGGGCGAACGGGTCGAGGTAGAACACGGCGGCGCGGGCGTCGCGGTGCAGCAGCCGCCCGGACAGCCCCGGGTAGGACACCGGTGAGCGCAGGTCGCGGTCCCGGGTGACCAGGGTGACGTCGATCCCCTCCGGCAGGGTGTCCAGGATGTACCGCAGGGAGCGGATCGGCCCGCCGCCCCGGAAGCCGGGCTCGAACACACCGGCGGTCGCGACGACCCGATAGCCGTCCGCCTCGACAGCGCGCAGCGACACCGACCGGCGTGCACCGGCGGCGTCGGGCGGACGGGTCCGCACCGGCTCGTTCACTGTGTGGCTCAACCTTCAGCAGACGGGTGTTTACACCGCAGCGCAGCCGCGTCGGCACGGCCGTCACCATCGACGCTCCGAGACGGTTCAGATGGCGGAGAGCGACCGGCGTTCTCCACGGACGAGGGAGGCACGGGTGACGACCGACGTAGTGATCGTAGGAGTCGGTGGGATGGGCCGTGAGGTGTATCGGGTAATTTGTCTACTTAACACGCCGGTGCCCGACGTACCCCGATGGCGGGTGCTCGGGTTCGTCGACGACTACCCCACCGAGCCCGACGTCGCGCTGGTGCACCGCCTCGGGGTGCCGTTCCTCGGCCCGACCCACCGGCTGGGCGGGCTGCCACCGACCACGCGGGTGGCGCTCGGGGTCGGCCGGCCCCGACTGCGCCGGGAGACCGCCGAGGCCATCGCCCACCACGGGCTGCCCGCCGCCACGGTGATCCACCCGGACGCCGAGATCGGCGCGGACTGCGTGGTCGGCGAAGGACTGTTCGCCGCCGGTGGCGCGCGGGTCACGACGAACGTGATCCTCGGCCGCCACGTACACCTCAACCAGAACTGCACGGTGGGGCACGACGCGGAGCTGGGCGACTACGTGTCGGTCAACCCGCTGGCCGCCGTCTCCGGCCACTGTCGCCTCGCCGAGGGCGTGATGGTCGGGACCACCGCCGCCGTCCTGCCCCGGCTCACGGTCGGCCGGGACGCCGTCGTCGGGGCCGGGGCCTGCGTGACGCGCGACGTCCCAGCCGGTGTCGTGGTCACCGGGGTACCGGCCCGACCGACCCCGTCCTCAGTGCCGAATGCCCGCCCAGTCGTGATGGCGGCGCACGGTCGACAGGATGAAGTCGACCACCCGGCGTGACGTGTCCGGGACCTGGTAGTCCAGCGGGCAGCCGGCGGCACCCACCTCCGCCTGCGCGATCACCACGCGGACCGCCTCCACCACCCCGGCCGGGTCCAGGCCGGTCATCACGATCGCCCCGGTGTCCAGCGCCTCCGGGCGCTCGATCGACTCGCGCAGCGTCACCGCCGGGAAGCCGAGGATCGCCGACTCCTCGCTGACCGTGCCGCTGTCGGAGAGCGTGCAGCGGGCATGCCGTTGCAGGGTCACGTAGTCGAAGAAGCCGAAGGGCTCGTGGAAGGCGATGGCCTCCAGGCGCGTACCGTCCACGGCCAGGGACTCCAGCCGCTTGCGGGTCCGTGGGTGGGTGGAGACCAGCAGCGGCAGCCCCCACTCGTCGCGGACGGCGCAGAGGCAGTCCAGCAGCCGGCGGAGCCGGTCCGGGTGGTCGACGTTCTCCTCCCGGTGGGCGCTGACCACGACGTAGCCACCGGGCTCCAGGTCGAGCCGCGCCAGCACGGTGGACGCCTCGATCTGCGGCCGGTAGTAATCCAGCACCTCGCGCATGGGCGAACCGGTGTGCAGGATGCGCCGCGGGTGCAGGCCCTCGGCGAGCAGGTTGCGCCGGGCGTGCTCGGAGTAGACCAGGTTGAAGTCGGCGACGTGGTCGACCATCCGCCGGTTGGTCTCCTCCGGCACGTTCAGGTCGAAGCAGCGGTTGCCGGCCTCCATGTGGTACACCGGCACCTTCATCCGGCGGGCCATCAGGGCGGAGATCGCGCTGTTGGTGTCACCGAGCACCAGCAACGCGTCCGGACGCGTCTCGGCGATCGCGGCCTCGGTACCGACCAGGACGGCACCGAGCAGGCTGCCGAGCGAGCTGGTGTCCGCCCGCAGGAACCGGTCCGGCGCGCGGACCCCCAGCTCGGTGAAGAAGATGTCGGACAGGGCCGGGTCCCAGTTCTGTCCCGTGTGCACCAACGTGTGCTCCACGGTCCGGTCCAGCGCGTCGATCACCCGGGCCAACCGGATGATCTCCGGCCTGGTCCCGACAACGGTCATCACCCGGGTCACGGGCAGTCTCCTCACCACGGTCTTCCGATGGGCGGGCTGGCCCACCGATTCAGGACGTACGCCCCTGCGGGGGCACCCGGTACGCCGGGTCGCGGATCACGTGCCGCGCCTGGTCGAGCACGCTGACCCGGGTCAGGCTCGCCTGCCAGCGCCGGTACGCCGCCCCGGCGGCCACCCGCGCCGCGTGCCGCTGCTCCGGCGCGGCCGTGGCGACCTGCGTGACCAGTGCGCCCAGGGCCACCGGGGTCAGGTCGGTCAGCACCAGCCCGCCACCGTCGCGCAGCACGTCGGTCCAGGGGGTGCGGTCGGAGCAGACCACCGGGCAGTACGCCGACAGGCTCTCCGCGATGGCGTTGCCGAAGTTCTCGCCCCGGGTCGGCAGCACGAACGCCTCGTACCGGGAGAAGGTCTCGCGGACCTGGTCGGGGTGCAGTTCCCCGCGATAGGCCACGGTGGCCTGCTCGGGCAGGGCCGCGATCAGGTCCTGGCACCGACGCCAGTACCCCGGGTCCCCCACCGGGCCGAAGACGTCCAGCCGGACCGGCACCGGCACGTGGGCGAGCGCGCGGAGCACCAGGTCGAGGTTCTTCATCGGGGAGATCCGTCCGATGAAGACCAGCCGGGCCTGGGCGTTCGGCGGCAGCGCGACCGGCTCCGGCTCCGGTTCGGGGCCGCTGGCGACGGCGACCACCCCGATCCGGGCCCGGGGCAGCACCCGCCGGATGTCGGCGGCCTCGGCCGGGGTGGTGGCGTGCCACAGCACCCGGGGCTGCCCCAGCATCCACCGCCAACCGGCCAGGAAGACCCGCTTGCGCAGGCCGTGCAGTCGCAGCGCGGCCGACCCGAACTCGCCCCGGGGAGCCACCAGCACGCGCCGCACCCGCAGCAGGCCGAGCCGGGCCGCGACGATCGGCAGGATGGAGAAGGTCGACCAGACGCTGTTCACGTAGAGCAGGTCGAACCGGACCGCGCGCAGCGCGCGCCAGAGCTGCCGCCAGTGCGCCGGACGGCGTACCCCGAGATAGAAGATGTCGGTCCGGCCGAATCGCGCCCACCGGCCGGAGAGACCGGGATAGGGATCGCGGGAACCGAGGTCGTGGTCGCGGGTCAACATCGTCGTCTCGATGTCGTCGCTGGCCTTGGCGAGCACGTCCGAGATCGAGCGGACCGGGCCGCCGGCCCGCCATCCGGGAACGAAGTACTCCGCCGTGACGAGAACGCGGAATTGCTTCTCGTCGTATTCCGAGACTCCTTCTCGAAATTGCGACACGGGGGTGGTGTCGTTGACCATCTTCGCTCCTCGCCGGCAGCACAGGACTGATTGGACCAACGATCGAGCGCTTCTGCGGTGACTGCCGGACGCGGCGGAAGACACCTTCCGAACAGTATGCGCAAAGACGGAAACCGGGACCCTGAAAACCGCTATAAAAACCAGGCGACACCCACCGTCGATACAGCGCTAGGGGACTTCATGTCACGAGTGGCACTCATATCCGGTATCACCGGGCAGGACGGCAGCTACCTGACCGAATTCCTGCTCGACAAGGGATACACGGTGCATGGGATCAAGCGGCGCTCGTCGTCGTTCAACACCGATCGACTGGACCGCATCGACGTGCACCCACGCCACTCGGACGCCCGGTTGTTCCTGCACTACGGCGACCTGTCCGACCCGGCCAGCCTGACCTCGCTGATCCGGGACGTCCGGCCCGACGAGATCTACAACCTCGGCGCGCAGAGCCACGTCCGGGTCTCCTTCGACATCCCCGGTTACACCGCCGACGTCACCGCGCTCGGCGCCCTGCACATGCTGGAGGCCGCCCGCGCCGCCGGCATCGACTGCCGCTACTACCAGGCGTCGTCCTCGGAGATGTTCGGCTCGACGCCGCCGCCGCAGCGCGAGGAGACGCCGTTCCATCCGCGCAGCCCGTACGCGTGCGCCAAGGTCTACGCGTACTGGTCGGCGGTGAACTACCGCGAGTCGTGGGACATGTTCTGCGTCAACGGCATCCTGTTCAACCACGAGAGCCCCCGGCGCGGCGAGAACTTCGTCACCCGCAAGATCACTCGGGCGGTGGCGCGCATCGAGGCGGGCCTGCAGGACCGGCTCTATCTCGGCAACCTCGACGCGGTACGGGACTGGGGCTACGCCCCGGAGTACGTCGAGGCGATGTGGCTGGCCCTGCAACAGGACAGCCCGGACGACTACGTGGTCGCCACCGGCGAGGGGCACACCGTCCGCGAGTTCGTCGAGGCGGCCTTCGACCAGGTGGGTCTGGACTGGGAGCAGTACGTCCAGATCGACCCGGCGTACTACCGGCCCGCCGAGGTCGACGCGTTGATCGGCGACTACGGCAAGGCTCGCCGTCGGCTCGGCTGGGCGCCCAAGACCCTCTTCGGGGACCTGGTGCGGGTGATGGTCGACGCCGACCGTCAACTGCTCGAGGACGAGCGGATGGGACGCCTGGTGCGGGTGGACCGATGAGGGTCACCGTCGACGCCACCCCGATCCGCCCCGGCCACGCGGCCGGTGTCGAGGCGTTCGCGTACGGCCTGCTGGCGGGCATGGCCGCCGACGACTCCTGCGACCTGCGGGTCGAGGTCCTGCGCGGCACGCTGGACCAGTGGCGGGGATACCTGCCCGCTGACCGGATCGACTGGACCGAGGTGGCCCAGCCGCTGCGGTCGGACAACCCGGCCGGACAACTACTGCGACGCTGGACACCGACCCGGGTCCGCAACTCGGTGGCCGTACGCCGGACGGTCAACCTGCTGCGTCAGCGCTCCGGAGCACCGTCCTCGGGCGCGGACGTGACGTTGTACCCGTTCCACTGTGCGCCCACCGGGTCCGGCAGGTCGGTGGTGGTCCTGCACGACCTGCGGCACCTGCACGCCGACTTCCACTCCCCCGGGTACGCGGCCGTGGTCCGCGAGAACGTGGCCAGGGCCGCTGCCGTCGTCGTGACCTGGCCGCACCCGTACCGGCAGGCGCTGCGACTGTTCCCCGAGGCGGCGCAGCGCATCGTGCTCATCCCGACGCCCACCTTCCAACCCGCGCCGGACCGCGCCGCCGCCCACCCGGAACCGGGCCTGCTCGTCTATCCGTCGTCGACCGCGACGCACAAGAACCACGCGACGCTGCTGGAGGCGATGGCGTTGCTGCCGGAGTACCGCCTGGTCTGCCCGGGACCGCTGGTCGAACCCGAGGCGAGTCGCCTGCTCACCCGCGCCGCCCAGCCGGACCTGCGCGGCCGGGTGTCCTTCCCCGGCTTCGTCAGCCTGGACGAACTCCACGCCCTGTACGCCCGCGCCGACGCGGTGGTGGTGCCCTCGCTCTGGGAGGCGGCCAGCGGGACGATGCTGGAGGCGTTCAGTTGGGGACTCCCGGTGGCCTGCGCCGACTCGGAGCCGCTGCTGGCCCAACTGGAGTTCACCGGGGCGCAGGCGGCGGTGTTCCGGGCCACCGACCCGTCCGCGCTGGCCGACGCGGTCCGACGGCTCTCCGCCGACCGGGAGCACTACGCCGCCGCGTCCCGCCGTGCCGACGGCCGGCTGGCCTCCCGTACCTGGGCGGCCACCGGTCAGGACTACCTGGACGTGTTGCGCTGGGCGGCGGACGGACAGCCCGGTCCGGTGCCCCGGTCCGCGTTCGCCACCGCCCTCGATCCGGAGGTGGTGTCGTGAGCACGCCGGAGCGTTTCCCGGTGGCCCGGCCCAGCATCACCGACCTGGAGGAGCGCTACGTCGTCGATGCCATCCGGAGTGGCTGGATCTCGTCGCACGGCCCCTACCTGCGGGAGTTCGAGGAACGCTTCGCCCGCCGCTGCGCCGCCGACGCCGCGGTGTCCACCGGCAACGGCACGGTGGCCCTGCACCTCGTGCTGGCCGCCGCCGGCATCGGGCCGGGCGACGAGGTGATCGTGCCCGCGCTGACCTACGTGGCGACGGCGAACGCGGTCGCGTACTGCGGTGCCCGCGCGGTCTGCGTGGACGTGCTGCCGCAGAGCTGGTGCGTCGACCCGGCCGCCGTACGCGCGGCGATCGGCCCGCGTACCCGGGCGGTCATCGCCGTCGACCTGTACGGCCACCCGGCCGACTATCCCGCCCTGCGCGATCTCTGCCACCGGCACGGACTGCTCCTGGTCGCCGACGCGGCCGAGTCGTTCGGCGCCACGCTCGACGGGCACCCCACCGGGTCACTGGCCGACGTCACCACGTTCTCGTTCTTCGGCAACAAGGTGATCACCTCGGGCGAGGGCGGCTGCGTGACCACCTCGGACAGTGCCCTGGCCGACCGGATGCGCCTGCTGCGCAACCAGGGGATGGACCCGCACCGCCGCTACTACTTCCCGGTGCTGGGTTACAACTACCGGATGACCAACCTGAGCGCGGCGTTGCTCTGTGCCCAGCTCGACCGGGCCGACGAGATCATCGCGCACCGCGACCGGGTGATCGCCGGCTACGAGACGCAGTTGGCCGACGAGCCGGGGCTGACCCGCCAACCCGTGCTGCCCGGGGTCCGCCGGGGACCGTGGATGGCCGCGTTCCTGGTGGGCGACGAGGGCGACGTCACCTCCCGGGACGCGCTGGCCCGGGCGCTGGACCGACACGGCGTGGAGACCCGGCCCTTCTTCGTGCCGATCATCGAGTTGCCCGCGCACCGCGACGAGGCGGCGGACTGCCCGGTGACCACCGACCTCAGCCGTCGGGGCATCAACCTGCCCACCCACCCGGAGTTGGGCGAGGCGGACGTGAAGACCGTGGTGGAACGGGTCCGCTCCGCCCTGGCCGGCGTCACCGGCTGACCGGACGGACGCGACGCCGGTCAGCGCGAGTCGACCGGCGTCGCGTCCAACCGCAGGTAGCTGAACCACCAGCAGGCGGCGCTGAGCAGGGCGAGCACCGCCAGCGCGCCGGCTGCGCCGCCGGCGCCGAACAGGACACCGCCGGCCACGATCGTCGCGATCCGCAGCGGTCCGAGAGCCACACCGATGGCCAGCGCCCGCGCCCCCGCCGACTGCACCCGGTGCCCGGCGAACGCGACCAGCGCGATCGGCGCCAACAGCGCCTCGACGGACAGCAACGGCAACAGTGGACGGGCCGCGTGCCAGTTGTCCCCGAGCACCGTCCGGCCCACCTCGTCGGGCAACAGGCACAACGCGAGGACCAGCGGCAGGAGTACGCCCACGGAGAGCGCGACGACCGCACCGGCGGCCCGTACCCGGGCCCGGGGCGTGTCGGCGCGGGACTGCGCCAGGTAGGGCACGATCAGCGAGGAGAGCGTCGTCGTCAGCAGGGTCACCGGTCCGAAGACCGTCCGGGCCGCGCCGAGGGCGCCCACCACGGCCACCCCGGCCGTGGCGGCCAGCGCGCTCAGGGCCAGTTGGGCCGAGCCGGTAGTGACCAGGAACTGTGCGGCGAACGAGGCGGCGACCCGGGTCTCCCGGCGGTCGAGTCCCCAGCCGGGCAGCACGCCGTACCGCTGCCAAAGGGCGGCCACGACGCCGAGAACGGCACCGGACGCCGCCCAACCGGCGAAGATCATGACCGTCGGCGCGCCCGTGCCCAGCACCGTCCCGACCGACAGCGCGGTGCAGCACAGCCAGGCGCACTCCTGCGTCCAGGCCACCCGGGTCCCGCCGACGCCGATGCTGATCGCCTTGACGTAGTCGTAGACCACCAGGCCGGGCAGGGCCAGGCCGACGACCGTGAGGTACGGCGAGCCGAGCACCGCTCCGGTGGCCGCCGTGAGCACCCCGGACACGACGGCGACGGCGGCGGCCCGACGTGCCCCCCGACCGACCGCACGCCGCTCCGGCGCCTGCCGCGCGGCCAGCACCGCCTCCGTGACCGCCGTCCGTACCAGACCGATGACCAGCACGTAGACGGAGAAAGCAAGGGCGAACTGGCCCAGTCCGGACAGCGACTCGCCACGGGCGACGGAGATCGAGACCATCAGGTTGCCCACACTGGACAGCCCGTTCACCGACAACGCCGCCACCGCCCGACGGGCGAACGCACGCCGTCCACCCGAGCCGGTGGCCGCCGGAGCGGGCCGGGGTGTCGCCCGGATCGTCACGGGTCGGACCGGGCGCCCGGCGACACGGACCGCGACCGCGACCGGCTCAGACGCAGGAGCAGCAGCACCGGCAGCGCGGCGACGGTGAACTGCACGAACGAGATCATCGACTCCGGATAGACCTTCGACCACATCAGCGGGGCCGCCACCACGAAACTGAAGACCGCGAGACGGATCGGTCCCGGCGCGCCACCGGCCCGCAGCAGCAGCACGCCGACGAGCGCCCAACCGAGGTGGTACAGGACCACGCCCCACGGGCCGTCCAGGAAGTAGATCGTGCCCAGAGAGAGGAAGGTGTAGGCGGAGGTGGAGGTGCCGCCCAGGTACTCGTTGATCCGGGCACCGGTCGACAGGGCCGGCCGGTCCGGGTCGATCATCCGGGGCACCAGCCCGTACCGCACCACCTCGGTCAGGCCGGGTCGCTCGATGTCGACCGGGATGTCGTACTCGCTGGCCCGGGTCACCTGGAGATCGAGCCGCAGCCGGTCGGCGGAGGTCACCGCCTCGTCGATCGCCACGCCCCCGTCGGCGCGCAGGTCGTTGCGGGCGGCGTACACCGTCGGCCAGATCAGGAACATCGCCAGCACGGCGACGACCACGAACCGGCTGTGCAGCAGCCCGCATATGGCCGCCAGCGCGACGAGGAAGGAGAGGTAGGTCATCAACGGCGCGGTCAACGCCGTCGCCACCGCGACCACGAGTTGCGTCCCGAGCAGGCAGAGCGTCCAGCGCAGGCAGGCCAGCCGACTGGCCAGTCCGGCGAGCAGACTGGCGGCCAGCAGGGCGAACGCGAGGTACCGCCACCCCATGAACAGCGAGCTGACCACCGCCGCCGGTGAGGAGACGACCTCGCCGGTGAGCTGGGTGAAGATGGTGCCCTGGCCGACCCAGGCACTGACCAGGTCAGCGGTGACGCTGACCAGTACGACCGCGCGGGCGATCGTGAACAGGTGGGGATAACCGTCGCTGGCCTCGGCCAGACCGCGTTGCCACTCCCCCCGCCGGCCCACCCGCCGGAGGAAGGCCAACTCCACCGCCAGACAAGCCGGCACGGCCAACCCCAGCAGCATGACGATGAAGCCGACGTCAGGGTTGTCGTTGAGCACCGCCATCGGCACGATGAGCACCGCGTACGGGGCCAGCACCACGGTGGTGACCGGGAAGAGTTGCAGCAGCCAGGTCAGCCGGGGCAGCTTGCGCCGCCGACCACGGACCACGGTCGGTGTGGTCGATGGGCCGGGCGGTGACGGCACCCGCGCCTCGACGATCCGGTACGACGTCGAGGCCGTCACCTGCTCCCCGCTCCGGTGCGGTGACGCGGGCGGGACACTTCTCGAATGCGAACCCGAATCGGCGCATTCCTCATGTACGGGCCTCCGCGATATCCGTTCGACTCCGAGCGGGCAAATCAAACTAGCATCGGCGACCACGATTATCGAACAGGCCGCAGAATGAGGCGGGTTCGTGAATTCGTGTCGCGTTGACAATTCTCGGGTAAGCACTCCGGCGGCGCGGGTCGACCATCCGCCCGTCGACACCCACGGGTAGCCCGGTACGACCGACCGGACTGTGGTGAGCTGAGCGCATGGACGGTATCCGCCTCGGACTGGTGCTCCATCCCACCCGGGACACCTCGCCCGTGGTGGACACCATCGCGGCCTGGGCCGTCCGGCACGACGCCACCCTGGCGGTACGCGTCGAGGACCGCCACCGGGTCCCCGAGTCGGTCCGGCCGATGTCGACGGCGGAACTCGTCGCCCGCTCCGACGTGCTGATCAGCATCGGCGGCGACGGCACCATGCTGGGCGCGCTCCGGATGGCCGTGGACGACCCCACGCCGGTGCTCGGCGTACACCTGGGCAAGGTCGGGTTCCTGGTCGAGGTGGAGCCGCCGGAGGTGCCGGCGGCGCTGGACCGGCTGCTGACCCGCAACTACACCGTGGCGGGGCACAGTTGCCTGGCCTGCGACGTGTGCGGCGACGACGTGGTCGCGTTCAACGACATCGCGCTGATCCGCGCGCCCGGCCAGGGTTTCGTCACCGCCACCCTGGCCGTCGACGGACGCCGCTACGGCTACTACCGCTGCGACGCGGTGGTGGTCAGCACGCCGGCCGGGTCGACCGCCTACAGCTACGCGGCGGGCGGACCGTTGATCTCCCCGGCCACGCGGGCGGTGGTGGTGACCCCGAGCGCGCCGATGTCCGGCATCTCCCGGGCCGTGGTGCTCTCCCCCGACGAGAACGTCCGGCTGGAACTGCGGCCCGGGTCCGGGCCGGTGGCGGTGGAGGTCGACGGGCTGCTGATCCGCGAGGGGTCGACCTCCGGCGCGGTCGACATCCGCTACCGCCACGACGCGGGCCTGGTGGTACGCCTCGACCCCGGCCGATTCCAGGAGCGCAGCCAGCTCAAGCTGAGCCTGCTGGACCTGCCGCTGCTGCCCGAGCAACTGCGCGAACTGCTCCCCGAGGAGCTGCGTCACCGCCTCGACCGCCGGATACCACCTCCGGAGTGAATTCAACGTCTGCGCATTCGGAGAATGTCTCCCCTTTCTCCACACGCGACAATTGTTCGCACTTCCGGAAATGAACGATCGGCCAGATAAACGTGAAAGAGGGAATCGCACGACCTTAATTCGGCTAAGCAGTTAGGGGACGTACGTGGCCCCTGACCTGATGTGGGTCTCCACCGGCCACGGACAGGACAGGGGAGATCGTCATGCCACCCGAGATAACGCCGACGCCCCGGGACCGGACCAGAGTGAACCGACGCCGTACCGCCGTCTTCCTCGCCGCCGACGCCCTCGCCTGGGTCGGCGGCTTCACCGTGGCCGGCTGGGCCCGACACGAACAGGTGCTCACCGCCGACCAGGCCGCCGACGTGATGCTGCTCGGTGCCGCCACCGCCGTGCTGCACGTCGGCATCAGCGCACTACGGCGGATCTACTCCGGCCGGCAGCCGCTGGGCACCATCGAGGAGGTCCGTGGGCTCGCCGGCACGACCGCCACCACGGCCGCCCTGGTGCTGCTCGCCCTGCTCGCCTTCGGCGACCGCCCGGTTCCGGCCAGCACCCCGGTGGTCGGCGGCGCACTGGCCCTGCTGTTCATGCTCTGCTCCCGCCTGCTGCACCGGCACCGCCGGGACCGCGCCATGCGCCCGGACGCCCGGTCGGCCACTCCGGTGCTCCTGTTCGGTCTCGGCGAGGCCGGTCAGGGGTTGGTCCGGGCCATGCTCGGCGACCCGAAGGGGCGCTACCTGCCGGTCGGCGCGCTGGACGACGACCCGGAGCGGCGCGACCTGCGCATCGCCGGGGTCCCGGTGCTCGGCGGCCGGAAGCAGCTCGCCGAGGCGGTCCGCCGCACCGGCGCGACCACACTGATCTTCTCGGTGGCGAACGCCGACGCGACGCTGATCCGGGAGATCCGGGAGATCACCCTCCGTACCGGCGCCGCCTTCAAGATCATTCCGCCGGTCCGGGAGCTGGTGGATCACCGGATCCGGGTCAGCGACGTCCGCGACGTGCAGATCAGCGACCTGCTCGGCCGCCGCCAGGTGGTCGGCGACCTGACGCTCGATGACAACGGCCTCGCCGGTCGGCGGGTTCTGGTCACCGGCGCCGGAGGTTCGATCGGGTCGGAACTGTGCCGGCAGATCATGCGCGCCAACCCGGGCGAGCTGATGATGCTCGACCGGGACGAGTCCGCGCTGCACGGCCTCCAGATGTCCCTCACCGGGCGGGCGTTGCTCGACGGCCCCGAACTCATCCTCGCCGACCTGCGCGACGACGAGGGGATCCGGCGCATCATGCGGGACCGCCGACCCGAGATCGTCTTCCACGCCGCCGCGCTCAAGCACCTGACCCTGCTGGAACGGCACCCCGGCGAGGCGATCAAGACCAACGTCTGGGGCACGCTCACCGTCCTGGACGCCTGCCGGGACGTCGCCCGCTTCGTCAACATCTCCACCGACAAGGCCGCCAACCCGATCAGCGTGCTCGGCTACTCCAAGCGCCTCACCGAGATGCTCACCGCCCACGCCGCGGCCACTCACCCGGGCACCTTCCTCAGCGTCCGGTTCGGCAACGTGCTCAGCAGCCGAGGCTCCGTGGTCACCGCCTTTCAGCGGCAGATCGAGGCGGGACAGCCGTTGACCGTCACGCACCCCGACGTGACGCGGTACCTGATGACCGTGCAGGAGGCGGTACACCTGGTCCTCCAGGCGGCCAGCATCGGACGCGACGGCGAGGCGCTGGTGCTCGACATGGGCGAGCCGGTCCGCATCGACGACCTGGCCCGCCGCATGGTCGCCCAGTCGGCCAGCCCGGTGCAGGTCGTCTACACCGGACTGCGTCCCGGCGAGAAACTGCACGAGGACCTGCTCGGCCACGGCGAGGCCGACCACCGGCCGCTGCACCCGCTGATCTCGCACGTGACGGTGCCGGCCCTGGACCCGCTTGAGGTCAGCGCACTCGACCCGTTCGGTGACCCGGGCCTGATCGTCGACCAACTCGCCGCGCTCTGCGGCGTCCTGCCGGCTACGGCCCGCGAACGCCAGCCGGGCATCCCGCTGGCCCGCTGACGCGCCACACCGTCGTGGGGGGGGGGGGGGGGGGGGGGGGGGGGGGGCCGGGCCGGGGGGGGGGGGCGCCCCCCCCCCCCCCGCGCCCCCGCCCCCCCCCCCCGCCCGCCGGCCCACCCGCCCGGGCCCAGCCCGCGCG
>NZ_JBITKL010000008.1:14827-125606 GCF_044460945.1 Micromonospora sp. NPDC049903 | reverse complement strand
ACCGCGCGGCGCGCGGCGGCGTCCGGCCGGAGCCGCCCCGCGCACGCCCGCGGGGCACCCCGCGGGCCGGCCCCCCCCCCCCCCCGCCGCGCCCCCCCCCCCCCGGGGGGCGGCCACGCGGCATACCCGCTGGGCCCTCAGGCGCCGGACAGCACCTCGGTGACCAACTCCTGCGCCTCCTGCTGGACCCGGGCCAGATGCTCGGGCCCCTGGAACGACTCGGCATAGATCTTGTAGACGTCCTCGGTGCCCGACGGGCGGGCGGCGAACCAGCCGGAGGCCGTCGTCACCTTGAGCCCACCGATCGCCGCGCCGTTGCCGGGCGCGGTGGTGAGCGTGGCGGTGATCGGCTCACCGGCCAACTCGGTGGCGCGGACCTGCTCCGGCGAGAGCTTGCCGAGCACGGCCTTCTGCTCCCGGGTGGCCGGCGCGTCGATCCGGGCGTACGCGGGCGCGCCGAACCGGTCGGCCAACTCGGCCCAGTGCTCACTCGGCGTCCGGCCGGTGGTCGCGATGATCTCGGCGGCGAGCAGACAGAGCAGGAGACCGTCCTTGTCGGTGGTCCACGTTCCGCCGTCGCGGCGCAGGAACGAGGCGCCCGCGCTCTCCTCGCCGCCGAAGCCCACCGCGCCGTCGAGCAGTCCGGGCACGAACCACTTGAAGCCGACCGGCACCTCCAGCAACGGACGCCCGAGGTCGGCGGCGACCCGGTCGATCATCGAGGAGGAGACCAGGGTCTTGCCGACGGCGGCGTCCGGACCCCACTGCTCCCGGGTACGGAACAGGTGGGCGATCGCCACCGCCAGGTAGTGGTTCGGGTTCATCAGCCCGGCGTCCGGCGTGACGATGCCGTGCCGGTCGGCGTCCGCGTCGTTGCCGGTGGCCACCTGGTAGTCGGCGCGCATCGCGATCAGCGAGGCCATCGCGTTCGGCGACGAGCAGTCCATCCGGATCTTGCCGTCGCCGTCCAGCGTCATGAACCGCCACGTCGGGTCCACCGTCGGGTTGACCACGGTCAACTCCAACCCGTGCCGCTGGGCGATCTCACCCCAGTAGTCGACACTGGCCCCGCCGAGCGGGTCGGCACCGATCCGCACCCCGGCGTCGCGGATCGCGTCCAGGTCGATCACCGCAGGCAGGTCGTCCACGTACGCGCCGAGGAAGTCGTACGTGCCGGTGGTGTCGACGGCGCGGGCCCGCGCGTACGGGATGCGCCGCACCTCCTTGAGCCCGGCGGCGAGGATCGCGTTCGCGCGGTCCTGGATCCACCGGGTCACGTCGGAGTCCGCCGGACCGCCGTGGGTCGGGTTGTACTTGAACCCGCCGTCGTCCGGCGGATTGTGCGACGGGGTGATCACGATGCCGTCGGCGAGCCCGCTGGTGCGACCCCGGTTGTGGGTCAGGATGGCGTGCGAGACCGCCGGGGTCGGGGTGTAGCCGTCCCGGCTGTCCAGCAGCACGGTGACCTCGTTGGCGGCGAGCACCTCCAGGGCGTCCACGGCCGCCGGGGTGGAGAGCGCATGGGTGTCCCGGCCCAGGAACAGCGGCCCGTCGACGCCCTGCTCCCGCCGGTAGTCACAGAGCGCCTGGGTGACCGCCAGGATGTGGTCGGAGTTGAACGCGTTGCGCAGGCTCGACCCACGGTGCCCGGAGGTGCCGAAGGAGACCTGCTGCGCCGGGTCGGCCGGGTCGGGATGCTCGGCGTAGTAGGCCGTCACCAGCCGCGGTACGTCGACCAGATCGGCGGGCTGTGCTGGCTTGCCCGCGCGCGGGTGACCACTCATGGTGCTGGCCTTTCGTTCGCGACTGCGGGGCTCGCAAGCTCACTCCTCGCGCTCACGGCTCCACCTTCTGTCCTTTGCCGATGACCACGATCCCGTTGTCGGAGACCGTGTAGCGCTCCCGGTCCCGTTCCAGGTCCACGCCGATCTCCGCGCCCTCGGGCACGTAGACGTTCTTGTCGAGGATGGCCCGGCGCACCACCGCGTGCCGGCCGATCTCGACGCCCTCCATCAGCACCGCGCCGTCCACGTGCGCCCAGGAGTGCACCTTGGCCTTCGGCGAGACGATCGAGTTCTCCACCAGCGAGCCGGAGATCACCGCGCCGGGCGACACCATCGAGGCGACCGCGCGGCCCACCCGCTCCCCCCACTGGTGGACGAACTTGGCCGGCGGGTACGGCGGCTGCTCCGTGTAGATCGGCCAGTCGAAGTTGTAGAGGTTGAACACGGGGTGGACGTTGATCAGATCCATGTGGGCGTCGTAGAAGGAGTCGAGCGTCCCCACGTCACGCCAGTAGCCCCGGTCCCGGTCGGTGCTGCCCGGCACCTCGTTGTCGCGGAAGTCGTAGACGTTGGCCTCGCCGCGCTCCACCAGCATCGGGATGATGCTGCCGCCCATGTCGTGCTTGCTGGTCTTGTCCTCGGCGTCGCGCTCCACCGCCTCGATCAGCGCCCTGGTGGTGAAGACGTAGTTGCCCATCGAGGCGTAGATCTCGTCGGGCGCGTCGGGCAGTCCGACCGCGTCGGTGGGCTTCTCCCGGAAGGCCCGGATCCGTCGGCCGTCCTCGCCGACCTCGATGACGCCGAACTGGTCGGCGGTGTGCAGCGGCTGCCGGATGCCGGCCACCGTCACCCCGGCACCGGAGGCGATGTGGTCCTCCACCATCTGCCGGGGGTCCATCCGGTAGATGTGGTCGGCACCGAAGACGATCACGTAGTCGGGCTGCTCGTCGTAGATCAGGTTGAAGCTCTGATAGATCGCGTCGGCCGAGCCGGCGAACCACCACGGGCCCCGACGCTGCTGCGCGGGCACCGGCGTCACGTAGTTGCCGAGCAGCGTCGACATCCGCCAGGTCTTGGTGATGTGCCGGTCGAGGGAATGGGACTTGTACTGGGTCAGCACGACGATCTTGAGATAGCCGGCGTTGGCCAGGTTGGAGAGGACGAAGTCGACCATGCGGTACATCCCGCCGAACGGGACGGCCGGCTTGGCCCGGTCCGTGGTCAGCGGCATCAGGCGCTTGCCCTCTCCGCCGGCCAGGACGATCGCGAGCACCTTGGCAGCCATGACCAGACGCTATCCATCCCCGTGCCGCTTCACCACTCGTACGGGCACACTTCTGCACTAGGGTGCCGGGCATGACCGACTCCGCCCCCCTTCGCGTCGACCTGCTCACCCGGGAGTACCCGCCCGAGGTGTACGGCGGCGCCGGGGTCCACGTCGAGTACCTGGCCCGCGAGCTGCGCCGGATCACCGAGGTCCGGGTGCACTGCTTCGGCGCGCCGCGTACCGAGCCGGGAGTCCGGGCGTACGCGGACCCGCCGGCCCTGGCCGGGACGAACGCCGCGCTGCGGACCATGGGCGTGGACCTGGAGATGGCCGCCGGGTGTGCCGGCGCGGACGTGGTGCACAGCCACACCTGGTACGCCAACCTCGCCGGACACACCGCGAAGCTGCTGTACGGGGTGCCGCACGTGGTGACCGCGCACAGCCTGGAGCCGCTGCGACCGTGGAAGGCCGACCAGCTCGGCGGCGGCTACGCGCTCTCCTCCTGGTGCGAGCGCACCGCCTACGAGTCGGCCGACGCGGTCGTGGCGGTCAGCGCCGGCATGCGCCGGGACGTGCTGGCCGCGTACCCGTCGGTGGACCCGGACCGGGTCAAGGTGATCTACAACGGCATCGACACCGCGCAGTACGCCCCCGACCCGGGCACCGACGTGCTGACCCGACTCGGCATCGACCCCGCCCTGCCCAGCGTGGTCTACGTCGGGCGGATCACCCACCAGAAGGGCCTGCCGCACCTGCTGCGCGCCGCCCGCGAACTGCCACCGGAGACGCAGCTCGTGCTGCTGGCCGGCGCACCGGACACGCCGGAGATCGCCGCCGAGGTGGAGGGCCTGGTCGCCGAGCTGCGGTCCGGCCGCTCCGGGGTGGTCTGGGTGGCCGAGATGCTGCCCAAGTCCGAGGTGATCCAGGTGCTCACCCACGCCACCATCTTCGTCTGCCCGTCCGTGTACGAGCCGATGGGCATCGTCAACCTGGAGGCGATGGCCTGCGAGACCGCCGTCGTCGCCACCGCCACCGGCGGCATCCCCGAGGTGGTCGCCGACGGCGAGACCGGCCTGCTGGTCCCGATCGAGCAGGCCACCGACGGCTCGGGTCGACCGCTGGACCCGGCCCGCTTCGAGGCCGACCTGGCGGACCGGCTGAACACCCTGCTGGCCGACCCGGAGCGGGCCGCCGCTCTCGGCCGGGCCGGACGCCGACGCGCGGTGGAGCACTTCTCGTGGGACGCGATCGCCCGCCAGACGTTGGAGCTGTACCGCTCGCTTTCGGTGTAAGGAAGGGCACCTTGTTAACGCCTCGTGCATAGCAGGGGTCCCCTGCTAACACAGCTCACCCCGCACCGTCCACCACAGCTCACCCCGCACCGTCGCCACCGACGTGCAGGCTGGTGGCGAGGCGGGTGAGCGCGGCGGGAGCGGTGGCGGCGCGGGCCACCACGGCGACCAGGGCGCGGGCGGACGGACGCTCGCGTACCTCCCCGGGGGCGGTGCGCTCGGCGTCCAACAACGCCCGCCCCGCCTGGAGCATGTCGCCGCAGCGGGCGTGCGCGCGGGCCACGTCGAGCAGGTACGCCGCCCGGTGCTCGGTCGGCAGCCACCGCCACCCGCTCCCCGCGACCAGCCGAACGTGTCGAGCCGCCGCCACCCCGACGTCCCCGAGGTCGGCCGCGATCACCACCCGCGCCGCCTCCACCGCCGCCGTACCGTAGCCGTCCGGCAGCTCGGGCACGATCGCCGCAGCCTGGTCGATCAGCTCACGTGCGCTGCGGCCGTCGCCCCGACCACCGGCAGCCAGACCCGCCTGAACCAGCAACGTCGTGCGCAGCGCCGCCGCGTCGCCGGTCTGCTGCGCGATCCGCTGCGCGGCCACGACCGTCGCGTCCATCGCGGACCGTCGCCGCCCGACCGCCCGCAGCGCCTGACTCAGCGGTACGGTCGCGACGGCGACCAGCAGCGCGTTCCCGGTCCCCAGGGCGACGGCCATCCCCCGGTCCGCCGCCAGCCACGCCGACTCCCGCTGGTCCAGCTTGATCAACACCAGAGCAATCAGCCCGTACGCGCTGACCAGCATCTCGTCACCGACCGGATCGGGACGGTCGACGCGCACCTGCCGGACCGTGTCGAGCAGGTCGGGTAACAGCCTGAGCAGGGCCGGGTACCGGGCATGCCGGTAGCTCTGCTCGGCATGGTCCAGCCGGGCCCGCACCTGCGCCACGTCGACCGGACGGGACGACGCCGGGACGTGGTACCTGGCCAGGGCGGCCCGGAGCCGTTCCACACCGGCGGCGGCGGGCGAGGATCGCCCGGCCCGGTCCGGCAGCAGGCTCGCCAGGTCGATCCGGAGCGCGTCGGCCACCTCCCGCAGGTTCGACACCCGCTCCACCCGGCGCTCTCCACGTTCGATCTTGTCCACCCAGCTCTTGGACTTGCCGATCCGGTCGGCGAACTGCTGCTGCGTCATGTTCCGCCGGACCCGCCACTGCGCGATCCGCCGCCCCACCGGCACCTCACTCACCGCACCCCACCCCCGCCGCCCGCCCCACCCCACCCACCGCGCCGATCATGGAGTTGTGGTTCGCCCAAAGGCCGCGTACCGCCACAAACCTGCTGCCACAACTCCATGATCGACGACGAGACACCGGACGCCGTCACAGTCAACAGAGCATGCACGGCGCGTCACTCGGAGTGCGAAGATCGAGGCGCTGACGAGAGGTGGCGCGCCCATGCCGCAAGCACCGCTTTACGAGCAGATCATCAACGATGTGTCGACCGCAGTCCGGGCGGGCACGCTCAAGCCCGGCGACAAGCTGCCGTCCATCGCCGAGCTGCGTGAGCAGTACGAGTCGAGCGCCTGGCCGGTCCGATACGCCCTGCGCATTCTTGAGGAACGGGGCTGGATCGTCACCCGTCAGGGCAAGGGGTCGTTCGTGGCGACTCAACCGCCAGTCTGATGCCGAATACTGCGCGGCCGGCGGCGGGGCAAGTGGGGCACGGTACGGCGGTCGAACGAGCGCGAGCCGATCTCGCACAGTAGGTTGAGGCGGTGAGCGGACGGTTCCCGATCGAAGACGTCTCCCCCGTCGTCTCCTGCGGTCGCTACCCGGCCCGAGCGGTCGTCGGCGAGGTGCTGCCGGTGTCGGCAGTCGCGTACCGCGAGGGGCACGACGCGCTCGGCTGCGATGTGGTCTGGCTGGGCCCGGACGGGCTGGCGCGACCGTTCACCCGGATGAGACCGGGCGAGCCGGGTCGGGACCGTTGGCACGCCACGATCGTGCCGGACGCCGTCGGTGACTGGATCTTCACCGTCGAGGCGTTCAGCGATCCCTACCTGACCTGGCACAACGCGGTGACCAAGAAGGTCGCCGCGGGCCAGGGGCCGGCTGAGCTGGCCAACGATCTGGCCGAGGGCGTACGCGTGCTGCGGGCCGCCGCCGAGCTGGTCCCGGCCGCCGAGCGGGCGGGCCTGGACGAGGCGGTACGGGCGCTGGGCGACACGGCGCTGCCGCTGCCGCAGCGGGTGGCTCCGGCGCTGGCCCTGGCCGACCTGCTCTGGGCGCACCCGGTCCGCGAGTTGGTCACCACCGGCGAGGAGTACCGCATCTGGGTGGACCGGGAGCGGGCCCTCTTCTCCGCCTGGTACGAATTCTTCCCCCGCTCCGAGGGCGCGATCCCGGCCACCGTCGACGCGCCGGCCCGGTCCGGCACGTTCGCCACCGCCACCGAGCGGCTGCCGGGGGTCGCCGCGATGGGCTTCGACGTGCTCTATCTGCCGCCGATCCACCCGATCGGCCGGGTCAACCGCAAGGGCCCCAACAACACGCTGGTCGCCGGGCCGGACGACGTGGGTTCGCCGTGGGCCATCGGCGCCGCCGAGGGCGGGCACGACACCCTCCACCCCGATCTGGGTACGCCGCAGGACTTCCGCGACTTCATCGCCGCCGCCGCCGAACACGGCCTGGAGGTGGCGATGGACCTGGCGTTGCAGTGCGCCCCCGACCACCCCTGGGTCACCGCGCACCCGGAGTGGTTCACCACCCGGGCCGACGGCAGCATCGCGTACGCGGAGAATCCGCCGAAGAAGTACCAGGACATCTATCCGGTGAACTTCGACAACGACCCGGAGGGCATCCGCGCCGAGGTGCTGCGGGTGGTGCGGCACTGGGTCGGCGAGGGCGTGAAGATCTTCCGGGTGGACAACCCGCACACCAAGCCGGTCGACTTCTGGCACTGGCTGATCGGCGAGGTCAAGCGGGTCGACCCGGACGTGTTGTTCCTCGCCGAGGCGTTCACCCGACCGGCGATGATGCACGGGCTGGCGAAGGTCGGCTTCACCCAGTCGTACACGTACTTCACCTGGCGGACCTCGGCGGCGCAGATGCGCGAGTACTGCGAGGAGCTGGTGGCGGCGGCCGACTACATGCGGCCGAACTTCTGGCCGAACACGCCGGACATCCTGCACGCCTCGTTGCAGCACGGCGGACCGCCGATGTTCAAGATCCGGGCGGTGCTGGCCGCGCTGCTCTCCCCCTCCTGGGGCATGTACGCCGGGTTCGAGCTGTTCGAGCACGTCGCGCGCCCCGGCGCGGAGGAGTACATCGACAACGAGAAGTACGAGCTGCGCCCCCGCGACTGGGCCGGCGCGCTCGCGCAGGGGCGGTCGCTGGCGCCCTTCATCGCCACCCTGAACCGGGTCCGCCGGGAGAACCCGGCCCTGCACCGGCTGCGCAACCTCGTCTTCCACGACATCGACAACCCGGCGCTGCTCTGCTGGTCCAAGCACGACCCGACGACGGGCAACACGGTGCTGGTGATCTGCTCGTTCGACTCGCACACCGTGCAGTGGGGCAACACCACGCTGGACATGCCCGCGTTGGGCCTGGACTGGCACGACCGGTTCACCGTGCACGACGCGCTGACCGGCGCCACCTACGACTGGGGACAGCGCAACGCGGTCCGCCTCGACCCGTACCTGCAACCCGCGCACGTGCTGGTGCTACGCCGCCCCGACGAAGCCGCGCCCGACACGGCTGGCACCGCCACGGCCGCGCCCGACACGGCTGGCACCGCCACGGCCGCGCCCGGCACCGCCAGCACTGCCACGGCCGCCGCGCCGATCGCCACCACCGTCCCCACCACTGCCGCCCGTCCCCGCAGCGGCACCGACTCCGCCACGAAGGACGACGCCCGATGGACCAGCTGATCTCCGGGGAGACCCACGACCCGCACGCCGTGCTCGGGGCCCACCCGGTGAACGGGCGCACGGTGATCCGCACGATGCGTCGGGGCGCAGCCGATCCGTGTCTGCTGGTCGGGGACCGGCGGTACCCGATGACCCGGGTGCACGACGTCGGCGTCTTCGAGGCGACCGTCCCCGGCGAGGTCCTCGACTACCGCGTCGAGATGGACGGGCAGCCGCACGACGACCCGTACCGCCACCCGCCGACCCTGGGCGAGTTGGACCTGCACCTGATCGGCGAGGGCCGACACGAGCGGCTCTGGGAGGCGCTCGGCGCCCGGGTACGCGACGACGGCGTGGCGTTCACCGTCTGGGCCCCCAACGCCCGGGGCGTACGGGTGATCGGCGACTTCACCGGCTGGGCGCCGGACGACGGCTGGCCGATGCGGTCGCTGGGCTCCACCGGCGTGTGGGAGATCTTCGTGCCCGGCGTGGCGTCCGGCGCCCGATACAAGTACCGCGTGCTCGGCGCGGACGGGTACTGGCGGGACAAGGCCGACCCGTTGGCCGCGTACGCGGAGGTGCCGCCGGCCACCGCGTCGGTGGTGCACCGCTCGACCTACGAGTGGACGGACGCGGACTGGCTGGCCCGGCGCGCGAGGCAGCAGCCGCACCAGGAGCCGATGAGCGTCTACGAGGTGCACCTCGGCTCGTGGCGGCCGGGCCTCGGCTACCGGGAACTGGCCGAGCAGTTGACCGCGTACGTGGTGGAGCTGGGCTTCACCCACGTGGAGTTCCTGCCGGTGATGGAGCACCCGTTCGGCGGCTCCTGGGGCTACCAGGTGACCGGCTACTTCGCGCCCACGTCGCGGTTCGGCGACCCGGACGACTTCCGGTATCTGGTGGACCGGCTGCACGCCGCCGGTGTCGGGGTGATCCTGGACTGGGTGCCGGCGCACTTCCCCAAGGACGAGTGGGCGCTGGCCCGCTTCGACGGCACCCCGCTCTACGAGCACCCCGACCCGCGTCGCGGCGAGCACCCCGACTGGGGCACGTACGTCTTCGACTTCGGTCGCCGCGAGGTCCGCAACTTCCTGGTGGCCAACGCGCTCTACTGGCTGGAGGAGTTCCACGTCGACGGGCTGCGGGTGGACGCGGTCGCCTCGATGCTCTATCTCGACTACTCCCGCGCCGACGGGCAGTGGGTGCCCAACCAGTACGGCGGCCGGGAGAACCTGGAGGCCATCGCCTTCATGCAGGAGACCGACGCGACGGTCTACAAGCACCACCCGGGGGTGGTGATGATCGCCGAGGAGTCCACCGCCTGGCCGGGGGTGACCCGCCCGACCAGCGACGGCGGGCTGGGCTTCGGCTTCAAGTGGAACATGGGCTGGATGCACGACACCCTGCTCTACACCTCGAAGGACCCGATCTACCGGCAGCACCACCACCATCAGCTCACCTTCTCCCTGGCGTACGCCTGGAGCGAGAACTACGTGCTGCCGATCAGCCACGACGAGGTGGTGCACGGCAAGGGCTCCCTGCTCGCCAAGATGCCCGGCGACCAGTGGCAGCGCCTGGCCAACGTGCGCGCGCTGCTCGCGTACATGTGGGCGCACCCGGGCAAGCAACTGCTCTTCATGGGCTGCGAGCTGGCCGACGAGCGGGAGTGGAGCGAGGAGCGCGGCCTCGACTGGTACCTCCTGCACGACCCGGCCCGGGCCGGCGTGCAGCGCCTCGTCGGCGACCTCAACCGGGTCTACCGGGACACCCCCGCCCTGTGGGCGCAGGACACCTCCCCCGCCGGCTTCCGCTGGCTCGCCGGTGACGACGTCGCCAACAACACCGTCTCGTTCGTCCGGATCGCTCCCGACGGGGCGACCCTGGTCTGCGTCGTTAACTTCTCCGCCCGACCCGTGGACGACTACCGGGTCGGCCTGCCGGCGGCGGGCGCCTGGGCCGAGGTGCTCAACACCGACGCCCACCACTACGGCGGCTCGGGCGTCGGCAACTTCGGCACCGTATACGCCCAGGACATCCCCTGGCACGGGCTGCCCGCCTCGGTGGCACTGCGCGTCCCCCCGCTCGGCGCCCTCTGGCTCCGCCCGGCCTGACCGCCCTCGCGGGCGTGGCGGTCGCGGGCGTGGCGTTGAGGGGCGTGGCCGTTGAGGGACGTGGCCGCCGTCACGGCCGTGGGCGTTGTGGGGCGTGGCCGTTGAGGGACGTGGCCGCCGTCACGGCCGTGGGCGTTGTGGGGCGTAGCCGCCGTCGAGGGCGTGGCCGTCACGGCCTGCGGGCCTCGGCCCTGGATACCTCCTCGGCTCCTGTCGAGCTGAACCGTTCGCGCTATCGCGTCGCCAGGCACGACACGCCGCAGCCTGGTGGCGACCTTCCGCGATCCGTTCCCGCTCTCAGCTCGAAAGGGCCCGAACCTTGTACAGGACCGGCCCTGACCCTGCTGCACACAGCCGGGCCCCGCCCCTGCCAGGTGCAGCCATGCCGCGCGCGGGGGCAGGCCCTCGGTCGGACGGCGGACGGCGGACGGCGGGCCGACGGCGGGCCGACGGCGCAGGCGGCGCGGGACCCGCACCGCCTCATGTCTGCGTGACAGCTCGCTCACCAGGTCGGTAACAATCCGCCGGGCTCGCACGTAGATCACCGAGCGGTGAACCGTCGGCGCCCGCGCGCCCGTACCTCCGAGGGCAGTTGACGACGAGGGGGAGAGAAACGATGGCGAGCAACAGGCGTACCACCCGGAGCAGTCGGCGCGGGACCTCACCGCGACAGCGCAAGATCGCGGGGGTCGTGGCGATCGGGGTGACCCTCGGCGTGGCCTTCGCGACGGCGACCGGGACCAGTTCGGCGAGCGAGAACTGCGAGGGTCTCGACACGGCCGTGGGCAACAACCTCGCCTTCATCGCCGACCAACTGGTGTTCCCGGACCCGCTGTCGGAGGCCCGGATCGCCAACCGGCAGGCCGTCATCGACCAGCTCGAACAGCGACGCGCGGCGGCCGGCTGCACCGGCGAGGTCGAGGTGCCGGACGCGGACCCGAACGCGGCGCTCAACGGCGGCGCGGCGGAGAACTGCGACGGCCTAGACACCGCCGTCCGCAACAACCTGACCTTCATCGCCGGTCAGCGGCAGAACCCGGACGCGCTGTCGGAGGCCCGCATCGCCAACCGGGAGGCGGTCATCGACCTGCTCGAAGACCGCCGGCACCTGGCCGGTTGCACGGGCGAGGTAACGCTCACCCCCGGCGGCTGACCTCCGGCGCGCTGGCTCGGGAACGGCGTGCGGGACGGGAACTCCGTCGAGGGCCCGCACGCCGGGCCGGCTCAGACCAAGCCGGCGCCGCGCAGCAGGGTCCAGAGGCCCGCGCCGTCGGGGGCGGAGAGCCACTTCTGCCCGATCGGCCCCTCGGCAGGGCTGTCGTGCGGGACGGGGAGGCTACCGGCCAGCACCGCCTGCGTGGGTGAGAGCCGCCGAATCGCCACGCCCGCCACGTTGTCCGGGTGGGCGGCGGCGAACTCGCGGTAGATCTCCGGGTCGTGCTGGCCGTCGTCGCCGACGAGCAGCCAGCGTACGTCGGGGAACTCCTTGGCCAGCCGGGCCAGGGTGGCGCGCTTGTGTTCCCGGCCGCTGCGGAACCAGCGGTCGTGGGTGGGACCCCAGTCGGTCAGCAGCAGCGGCCCGGCCGGATAGAGGTGCCGGGACAGGAAGCGGGTGAGCGTCGGCGCGACGTTCCACGCGCCGGTGGACAGATAGAACACCGGGGCGCCGGGGTGCGCGGTGACCAGGCGCTCGTAGAGCACGGCCATGCCGGGTACCGCCATCCGGGCGTGCTCGTCGAGCACGAAGGTGTTCCAGGCGGCGAGCAGCGGCCGGGGCAGCGCGGTGACCATGACCGTGTCGTCGATGTCGGAGAGGACGCCGAAGCGGACCTCCGGGTCGAGGATGCGGACCGGGGCCTCGACCGGCTCGGCGTCCGGGACGCTGAGCCGCACCGAACCCCAGCCGGGCGGCAGGTCCGTCTCGACCACGACGTCGACGAAGCCGCTGCGGTCGGCCTGCGTCTCGTGGGTCACCCCACCGGTCTCGATCGTCACCGTGACGTGCTTGGCGGGCAGCGTGGTGAAGCTGCGCCAGCCCCGGACCTTCTCCAGCCGGCCCCGCTGACGGGTGTCCGGTCGCCCGAGCAGCACCCGGCACATCACCCGTGCCCAACCGGGCGCGCCGTAACCGGTGTACGCGATGATGTTGATCCGCCAGCCCGTCCGGCGTAGCCGACGCTCGACCACGGCGTGCACCGCGTCCTCGATCCGTGCGGCCCGGTGCAGGGTCGGTATGGCCAGTTGGCCGGCGGGAGTGGGTGGCACGGGTGCAACCCTGCCACACGTCGGCGACCTCGGCCACGCGAGAGCCGCCCCGGCACCCCGTCGGCGGCCCCGGACGACCCGCACCGCCGACCGGTGCGCCACCGCGCGGACGAGGGCCGTGCCGCCGGGCGCGCGAGCCCGCCCGAACTGCGGCAAAGCGGCCCATAGCGGCGTCCGGCCGTGCGAAACTCCGGTCGGGACGACGACGGAGGCGATGGTCGTGCCACGTGCAGGGTCGCAATCAGGGCGACAGCGCGGACGGGGGTGGCTCCGGCTCGACCGTCCGGCGCTCGTCGCGCTGCTACTCGGGCTGGCCGGGGTCGGATACCGCCTGTACCTCGTACTGCACACCGTGCCGGTGTCCAACAGCGACGAGGCGACGTTCGGGTTGGCCGCGCTGCACATCGCCGAGGGCCGGGAGCACCCGGTCTTCCTGTACGGCCAGCGCTACATGGGCATGTTGCAGTCGTACCTGGCCGCCCCCCTGCTCGCGGTCGGCGGGCCGAGTTGGCCGCTGCTGCGGCTGCCGGTGCTCGCGCTCTACGCGGTGTTCCTCTGGCTGATCCACCGGTTGACCCGGCGGATCGGTTCGCCCTGGTTCGCCACCCTGGTCGTCGGGCTGCTGGCGCTCGGCTCCGAGCGGGTGATCCGAGACCAGGTGACGACCGTCGGCGGGCGACCGGAGGTCAAGGTCGCGGTGCTGGCGATGCTGCTGCTGGTCGCCGGGCTGGCCCAGGGCACGGTCCGCCACCGCCGGCTGGCCGTCGGCCTCTTCGGGCTGCTCGCCGGGGTGGCCGTCTGGTCGGACTGGCTGATCGTGCCGTACCTGGCGGTGGCCGGGCTGGCGCTGGTGTGGGCGGTGCGTCGGGAGTTGCTCGGTGGAGCCGGGCTGCTGCTGCTCGTCGGGTTCGCCGTCGGGATCGCCCCGATGATCCGCGACAACCTGGTCGCCCCGCCCGGACAGGACTCCCTGTCGGTGCTGCGCACCATCAGCGGCGGCACCGGTGCGCCGCCACCGTGGACGCAGCGGCTGGACGGTGGCCTGTTGGAGGGGGTGTCGCTGGCGGGTGGGCTCTGCCCGCTCTCCGGCTGCGCCCGGTGGCAGGAGTGGTTCGGGCTGCTCTACCCGGTGCTGCTGGTCGTCGCGGCGGTGCTCGCCGGGCGCGCGTACCGCCGGGGGGCCGGGCGCGCCGACCGGGTCGGCCCGGTGCTGCACCTCGCGCTGCTCGGCGGCGCGGCGTTGACGCTGTTGGCGTACGTGCGCAGTTCGCTCGCCGCGAGCGACCCGCTGGGCAACGCGCGGTACCTGTCGGTGCTGCAACTGTCGCTGCCGGCGGTGCTGTGGCCGCTCTGGTCGGCGGCAGTGGCCGGCGTTCGGGGCACCGTCGGCGCGCTGGGACGGCTGGCCGGGGCGTTCGCCGCCGCCGTCCTGGCCGCCCTGGCGGCGACGTCGCTGGTGGTCACGGTCCTGTTCGCCACCGCCGGTGCGGACCCCGGCCGCCGGGAGGAACGGTACGCGCGACAACTCGCCGCCACGCTCCACGCGGCCGGTCTGCACGAGGTGTACGGCGAGTACTGGACCTGCAACCGCCTGATCTTCAACACGGCCGAGAAGGTGGTCTGCGGGGTGCTCGACGGCGACCTGCACCCGGGCCAGAACCGCTATCCGGCGTACTGGTGGCGGCTGGCCCGCGCCGCCCGGCCGGGGTATGTGCTGGCGGCCGGAGCACCGGCGGACCGGCGGCTGCGGGAACTGCTCGGCGACCGTGCGGACGGCAGCCTGCTCGCCGAGATCGGCGGCTTCCGGGTCTACCACCCGCCGGAGCCGCTGCGCCCCTGGCGTTAGAGTCACCCATGCTCATCCTGCTGCCGCCCTCCGAGGGCAAGGCCGACGCCGGCACCGGCCGCAAGCTGGACCTGGACCGGCTCTCGCTGCCGGCGCTCAACCCCGCCCGCCGGGAGGTGCTGGACGCGCTGGTGGCGCTCTCCGCCGGGCCACCGGAGGCGGCACTGGACGCGCTCGGGCTCAGCGCCGGCCAGCACGCCGAGCTGCGGCGTAACGCACGGCTGACGGCGGCGGCCACCGCCCCCGCCGAGAGGATCTACACCGGCGTGCTCTACGAGGCCCTCGACCTGGCCACGCTTGCGCCCAGCGCCCTGCGGGCGGCGCACCGGCAGGTGCTGGTCAGTTCCGGCCTGTGGGGGGCGGTCCGGCTCACCGACCGGATCCCGCCGTACCGCTGCGCGATCGGTGCCCGCTTGCCCGGTCTCGGTGCGCTGTCGGCGTACTGGCGGCGGGTGCTGGGGCCGGTGTTGACCGAGGCGGCCGGCACCGCTGTGGTGCTCGACCTGCGGTCCGGCGCGTACGCCGCCACCTGGGCGCCGCGCGGCGCGTCGGCCGAGCGCGTCGTGACGGTACGCGTCCTGCACGAACGTGAGGTGGACGGGCAGCCGGTGCGGTCGGTGGTCAGTCATTTCAACAAGGCCACCAAGGGTCGCCTGGTGCGGGACCTGCTCCTCGCCGGGGCCCGGCCACGCAGCGCGAACGCGCTGGTCACGGCGCTGCGGGACCTCAAGTACACGGTGTGCGAGCAGGCCGGAACGCCGGGCCGTCCACGTCAGATCGACGTTGTGGTTTCCGAACTGTAACCAGGCGCAAGATTTCCTCAAGGCTGAGCCGGATCGGTACCACCCGCGGGTGTCACAGGTCACCGTAAGGAGGACCCGACACCACAAGGAGGCACTCCGGTGGTTGCCGCACCCATTCTGCTCGACCGGCATCGCCAGGCGACGACCCTGCCGCCGTTGGACTGGACCACGCTGGCCGACGCGTTCGAAACAGCCTGCCTGCTGCGCTGCATGCCGCCTCCGGCGGCTCCCGGCAACCGGTACGCGGGCCAGCAACCCGCCATCCCGGCGACGATCGAGTTCAACCGGGAGGAGGCGGCGCGGCGTACCCGCCAGCTACTCGACCGCCTGCACATCCCGGTCCGGCACGAGACGGCGGTGGGCGGGCTGCGCCGCCGCTACGAACTGCACCAGATCCATGTCGCCCGCGAGCACCGGATGGCGTACGCGGCGATGGTGGAGAACGGGTGGCGGCGTGGCCGCCGGGAATTGCTCGGGGGGCCGGTGCCCGGTGCCTCGACGGCCCGACGGCTGTGGCGTACCCGGTTGGCCGCCGCCGCCTGGCGGTCCGCGCTGCTGGCCGGTGGTCGGCACGTACGCCGGCACATCCTCGGCGTCCGGATCACCGACCGGGAGTTGGCCGCTGTGCTGGTGCGCGGCGCGGCCCTGCTGGACGTGCCGGCGCTGCTGCGCCCGGGCACCGGCTGCTTCCTGGTCAGTGTCGCGCACGGCCGGGACCGCGAGCAGATCCTGCGCCACGCCGGGGAGGAGGCGGCGCACCGCCCAGTCGCCTGATCCGTGGCCATCCGGACGGCTGGATCGGCTCGCCGGCCGCCGGTCAGGGCCACCCGGACGGCCCCGGCAGACCCGCCGGGGCCGTCCGGAGAGCGCTTCCGCCGCCTCTGGGCTTGCGCCACAGGGGTTCGGCGGCGCACAGTGCTGCCCGTGAGCCGTACCCGGTACACCGCCCGAGCCCGGCGACGCGGCGCCCGCGCGACGCTGGCGCTGACCGTGTTGCTGGCCCTGCCCGGTCTCAGCGCCTGCCGGGAATCTCCGGACAAGACAGTGCATATCCGGATCGCCACCGGCAGCCCGACCGCCGTGTACCACGCCTTCGGCGAGTCCCTGGCCGCGATCCTCAACCGGGAACTGCCCGACGTCCGCGCCGAGGTGATGGTCACCGCCGCCTCGGCGGAGAACGTCCGGCTCCTCGGCGCCCGCGAGGCCGAACTCGGTTTCACCCAGGCCGACGTGCTGCCCGCCGATCCCGGCCCGCACCCACAGGTGGTGGCGGTCGCCCGGGTCTACGACGACCTGCTGCACCTGGTCACCACCGCGAACAGCCCGGTGCAGACCCTCACCGACCTGCGGGGGCGGCGGGTGTCGGTCGGCGCGCCCGGCTCCGGCACCGAGATCACGGTGCAGCGACTGCTCACCGCCGCCGACCTCGACGACGGCCAGGTACGCCAGGAACGGCTCGGCCTCGACGACTCGGTGGCCGCACTGCGTGAGGGGCGGATCGACGCGTTCTTCTTCTCCGGCGGGCTCCCGGTGCGGGCCGTGGCCCAGTTCGCCCAGGACACCCCGACCCGCATCGTCGACCTCGGCGAGTGGACCGCCCCGCTGCGGGTGGGCAACCCGGAGGTGTACGTGCCGCGGGACATCCCCCGCTCGGTGTACGGCATCGACGCGGTCACCACCGTGGCCAACCCCAACTATCTGCTGGTCCGCGCCGACCTGCCGGAACCGCTGGTGCGCGAGGTGACCCGGCTGCTGATGGAACGGCGCTCCGAACTGGCCAGCGCGCACCCGGCGGCCGGTCGGATGAGCCCCCGCTCGGCGATCGCCACCTCACCGCTGCCGCTGCACCCGGGCGCCGCCGACTACTACCGCGCCAGCAAGCCCTGACCCTCGCCGGCCACCGAGGCGGGCGGCACCGGCTCGGTGGGGGCCGGACCGGGCGGCGCGTCCGGTGCGGCGAGGTCGGCCGGCTCGGTGGCCGCCGGGAACCACAGGGCGGCCACCAGGCCCCGGGGTGAGTTCGGGTGCATGGTCAACCGGCCGTCGGAGGCGTCGACGAGCACCGCGGCGATGGTCAGGCCCAGCCCGGCGCCGTCGACGTTCTGCACCTCCGGTGCCCGCCAGAACCGTTCGGTGGCCTGGCCGAGCTGGTCGGGGGTCATGCCCGGGCCGGTGTCGCGTACCTCCAGGGCGATCCCGCCCTCGCGGGTCGCCACGGACACGGTCACCTCGCCGCCCACGCCACTGAACTTCACCGCGTTGTCGATCAGCGCGTCCAGCGCCTGGTCGATGGCGGTCGGCACGGTCCGGGCGTACGTCGGCGCCGGGTCGGCCGCCAGGCGCAGGGCGACCTTGCGGTGCCGGGCCAACGGCTCCCAGGCGGCGACCCGGGACGCGGCCACCGCCACCGCGTCGACGGTCACCCGCTGGTTCTCCCGCCGCTCGGCGCGAGCCAGGGTGAGCAGCGCGTCGAGCAGCAGCGCCAGCCGATCGGTCTCCTCCAGGGCCAGCCGGTGCTCGGCGCGGCCGTCCTCGTCGGTCAGGCTCGGTCCCAGCTCCTCGACTCGCAACCGCAACGCGGTCAACGGGTTGCGGAGCTGGTGGCTGGCGTGCGCGACGAACGCGCGTTGCCGGTCCATCACGTCGGAGACGGCGTCGGCCATGTGGTTGAAGCTCGCCGCCAGGCGGCGCAGCTCCGGCGGGCCCACCTGGTGTTGCACCCTGGCCCCCCGGTCCCCCTCGGCGATCTCGTGGGTGACCGCGTCCAGCTCGGTGACCGGGCGCAGCACCCAACCGGCCAGCCCGAAAGCGGTGAGCACGCAGGCCAGCACCGCCAGCGTGCCCAGCGCGGCGAGCAGCAGCCACCAGGTGGCCACGGTCCGGCGTACCCCGTCGGACGGGGTCGCGGTCACCACCGCGCCGAGCACCTCACCGCCGTCGTTGATCGGCACCGCCACCACGATCGGCCCGGACAGCCAGGGCCAGACCGACTCCGGTCCACTGGTCTGCTGGCCGGAGAGGGCGACGTCCAGCGCCTCGCGGGTGCCCGTACCCGGCCGGTAGCTGCCCGACGCGACCACCACCCGCCGGTCCCGGTCGACCACCGCCGCGCCGATGCCGAACAGCTCGTCGTAGCTGCTCAACTCGGCGTCCAACGGACCGGAGACACCGCTACGCAGGGCCGGACCGGCCAGCGAGGCGAACCGGGTGGCGTCGGCGGTCCGGTCCGCCCGGACCCGTTCGGTCTCCCGCGTGGTCAGCGTCATCCCCAGCGGCAGGCCCAACGCCGCCAGCACCAACACCATCAGCAGGAGGTAGCTGATCACCAACCGGCGGCGCACTCACTCGCTCCGCAGCCGGTAGCCGACGCCGCGGACGGTCTCCACCAACCGCGCGTCGCCGAGCTTGCTCCGCAACGACCCGACGTGCACCTCGACGGTGTGCCGGTCGGCGAAGGTGGTCCCCCAGGCGTCCAGCAGGATCCGGTCGCGGGGCACCGCGACGCCGGGCTGCCGGGCCAGCGAGACCAGCACGTCGAACTCCTTGCGGGTCAACGCGACCGGGCGTTCGGCCACGGTGACCGTACGGGCCGCCACGTCGATGCGCAGCCGCCCGGCCTCGATCAGGTTGCGCTCCGGCACCGCGTGCGAGGCCCGCCGCAGCACCGCCTCGATGCGCGCCTGCAACTCGACCATCGAGAAGGGCTTGACCACGTAGTCGTCGGCACCGAGCCGCAGACCGAGCACCCGGTCCCGCTCCTCGCCCCGGGCCGTCACCGCGATGATGCCGAGCTGGTTGCTGCGGCGGCGCAGCTCCCGGCAGAGGTCGGTGCCGTCGCCGTCGGGCAACGTGAGGTCGAGAAGCACCAGATCGCACGGCGCGGCGGAGAGGGCGGCGGTGACGGTCGCCGCGTGCTCCACCTCGTAGCCGCGACGCGTCAGCGCGGACGACAACGCGGCGGCCACCCGACGGTCGTCCTCGACCAGCAGGATGCGCACCCGGCCTCCCCGTTCGGTCTGCTCCGCTGACCCCGCATGGTCCCGGTCGACTGCGCCGACCGTGGGGACACGGTCGGCGGAACTGACCTTAGATGGTCGCAGACAACCGCCCCGGGTGACAGGCCCAGGGCCGGGTGACGGTGGTTCAGAGGCCGAAGACCTCGTCGGCGGTGGCGTCGCGTACGCCGTCCACGAAGCCCCGGAAGGCGGGATCGTCGTGGCTGGCCGGCACGGTGGTGACCAGCTCACCCGTGGCCTCGGTGACCGCGTCGACCAGGGGCGGGAAGTCGATCTCGGCATCGGCGAGCGTGTCGTCGTCGGCCTGGCCGAGGTTGATCACCTGCTGGACGTCCTCCGCAGCGGTGTCGGGGTCGCCGGCCCAGTCCGCACCGGCCCGGTAGCACTCGTCGTAGAGCGCCCGCTGGCTGTCGGTCCAGTCCTCGTGGTAGCTCTCCACGCCCGTCCCCTCTCCCGCGACCTGCCTCCGAGCATGCCCGTCCGCGCGCCCGGCCGGGCCCGTACCGGACAAAACCGGTCCCGGCGCGCCGCCTGCCGGCTCGTTTCCGGCCGGGACGACGCCGCGCCGCATGCCGGACGACGGCCCGGACGCGCGACCCGGAGGTGCTCAGCCCGATGCCGGACGACGACGCGCCCGGGACGACAGGTCGTCCCGGGCGCGTGGCGGTCGTGATGTCGGTCAGCGGCAGAGCCGCCCGATCTCCTCGGCGAACCGGTCCATCGGGTTCGCCTCGGCCGGGCCGAGCAGATAGGTCTTCAGGTCCCGACGGGCCTCGGTCATCGGGTCGTCACCGGCTCTGGTCACCGCGACGATCTTCTCCAGCTCACCACAGTCCGCGGCGAGCAGGTACGCCGCCCGCGAGGTGGGGAAGGTCCGCCGGAACTCGTCCTCGGGCAGCCCGGCCGGGTTGGCCACCACGTACGGCCGCTGGCTCTGCACGAAGTCCGACACCACGCTGGAGACGTCGCTGATCAGCAGGTCGGTCTGGTTGAAGCAGTCGAACAACGCGGGCACCCGACCGGTGACCACCCGGTGTGCCGGCCCGTCCAGGCCGGACGCGTCGACGTCGCCGCCGGCCGCCCGGATCCGCTCGACGATCCGCTGGTGCACCGCCTTGGCCTGCTTGGACCGGGTCCCGGTCAGCGGGTGCGGCTTGTAGATCAGCCGGACGGCGGGACGGGTGGCCAGCAGCGCGGCCACGATCCGCTCCCCCATCAGCATCAGCGAGGTGTGGTACGGGTCGTCGTCGAGCCACCCCTCCCAGGTGGGCGCGTACAGCACGGTGAACGGGCGGTCCGCCGCCTCCGAGCCGAAGGTGTGCACGCCGGCCAACTGCGGGCGGCCGATCTCCACGATGTCGGCGTCCAGCACGCCCACCCCGGCCCGCGCGTACCGCTCCCGACCGGCCAGGCCGGCGACCCACACCTCGTCGTAGACCTTGCTGTACGGGTTGACGCTGGCCGCCTTGTCACTGTCGCCGTGCCCGACGAAGACGTGCTTCATGCCGGGCTCCCGCAACATGTGGATGTTCGGCCCGACGTTGGCGGCGTACAGCGTCACCTGGATGCTGCTCTTGTCCAGGTTCATGAAGTCCGGCGCGGCCGGCACGAAGACCACCGGCAGCCGGGTGTCGGCCAGCTCCAGGAAGGCGTCCCGGTTGCGCATCAGCACCACCGCGTGACGCCCCACGGCCTCGATCGGCGCCAGCCACATGTTCGCCTGGTAGACGTCCTTGGCCGGGCCGGCGAAGTACAGCGCCACCTCCGGGCGGTAGCTGTTCAACCACTGCTGCACGGCCGGCAGCGGCGAACTCTGCCCGGCGCCCCGCCCACGCAGCCAGGTGAACGCGACGATGCCGCCGATCACCCCGGCCAGCCCGACGGCCACCGCACCGGCCAGGAAGACCGGCAGCACGTCGCTCGCGACGACGGCCACCACCGCGGCCGGGACGAGCAGGACGTTCGTCCACGGCAACCGGTCGCCGGCCGCCTCGGCGACCCATCCCGGCGGGCGGGGGGCGGACCGCTTGCGACCCAGATCGATGTTGCGCACCAGCGCCGAATCGGACGTGCGGCGGTCGATCATCCGGTTGAAGGCCCCGGCGAAGACCGCGATCAGCCACACCACGGCGGGCAGCAGGAGCAGCAGGGTCAGCTCGACACCGGTCACCGGCACGTGGGCGGCGACCAGCAGCACCACCGACAGGTCGCGAGCCAACTGCCGGTAGACCAGGCTGACGCCGACCTTCTCCAACAACGTCACGGTGGCCGGCGACCACCGCACGGCGGCGAACTCACCGAGCACCGCCGCCAGGCCGGCGACCGCGAAGAGACCGACCCAGCCGAAGGCACCGGCGGCGAGCAGCACCAGATAGGACGCCAGCAGCAGGGCGCCACGCGGGGCGACTCCCACGCGCGAAGTCAACATGCCGAACAACGAGAGTGCTCCCTTACGAGATCGATGACCGGCTGGATGCGCGTCGACGGCCGCCAGCGTAGCTGCGACCTTAACGCGAAGTGCCGTCGGGACGAAGGTCGGGTATCAGGCATCTTTCTCCCAAACCACCGTTGCCCGCGCCGGTGACCGCCCGCCGTGGACAGTCGGCGTGACCAGGCCGAACGCGCGCACCCTCAGACACGACGCAGACAGACCACGGTGCCGGACCGGCCCGGCACCCGACGGCTGGCGAACTCGACGTATCCCAGTTCGCCAGCGGTCTCACGGGCGTAGCGGTTTCCGCCATAGACACAGATCGTGCCGACGTCCACCCGCTCCAACGCCCCGGCGACCTCCTCCGGGGTGGGACGCTCGTCGGCCGGTGCCCCGTTGGCGAACCGGGTCAGCAACAGCCGATCCTTGGCGAACTGCGACGTCAGGTCGTACTCGACCAGATAGAAATCGCGCGGCAGGACGACCCGCATCTCGCTGGTCACGATCGGCGTGGTCCGCATGATGGTGTCGGGCGCGAGCAGGAAGCCGTCCGGCCGGTCCAGACCGTCGATCCAGAACACGATGCTCTGCCGGTGCTGCGGCAACTTCCAGGTCGGCCGGTCGTGCACCTCCACCCAGCTACGCTCCGACCACATCGGAGTGGCGTACCCGGCGAACGAGGCCACCATCACCCCGGCCAGCGCCACCCCCACCAGGGCGCGCACGGCCCGCAGCCCGGTGGGCAGCCAGACCGTGCAGAGCAGCCCGACCAACGCGGGCAGGGCGAGCAACCACGGCACCCGCCAGAGGACCACCGAGATGCCGGTGAGCGCGGCGAGCCACTCCAGCACGCCCGGCACCAGCAGGACGCTCAGCGTCAGGGTGCCACCGGCCGCCAGCAGGGCGGGGGTGCGGCGGCGGACCAGCAGCGGCCCGCACCACAGCGCCAGCCCGCCGATCACGCCGACGATGCCGACCTCGAAGGTACGCCGGTAGGTGTACTCGGCGTCGTAGACGATCGCGTCCGCCCCGGTCGCGGTGCCCTGCCCGAGGACCAGCTGCGTCACGACCACCGCGCCGACCGGGTACGCCACGGCGGCCACACCGGCGACCAGCGCCGCCTTCCAGCGGCCGACCAACGTCATCATCAGTGCGGCGCCACCGACCAGCATCGGCAGGATGATCGCCGCGGTGGTGCTGAGCCCGATCGCGGTGACCGACAGCGCGACGATCAGCACCAGGATGCGCGGGGACCGGTCGTCGAACCAGCGGGTCAGGTAATACCACATCAGCGGCACGACGGCGGAGACGAACATGCCCTTGCCCTCGTAGAGCCGGGGCAGGTGGAAGGTGCCCAGGGCGGCGTCCGGGCCGGCGACCAGCCCGAGGAAGGCGATCGCCACGGTGAACGCGAGCACCGGACGTCGGGGGGCCCACTGCTGCACCACCCGCCAGAGGGCCAGCACGGCCAGCACGGCCAGCACCGGCAGCAGCACGTACCAGGTCGCCGAGGCGGCGTGGATGTCGAGGAACCGACCGAGCGCACCGGCGAAGACCTCGATGCTGGCGGTCGGCGGCAGCGAGGCCATCGCCGGGAGCACGTTCTCGCTGAACAGGAAGTCGTTGAGCGGGACGACGTCCCGTTGCGCCACCCACACCGACCGGCCCACGTAGTAGACGTCGTCGGGGGTGTTCCGGGCGATGAGCAGCGAGGCCACCGCGACCAGACCGGAGACCAGCAGCGCGTACGCCGACTGCGCGGCGGTCGGTGCCGGCGTGGGTGGCCGGGTCGCCGGGGTGACCCGCCAGGTCCGCCGGGTCAGCAGCACCGCGCCGACGGCGGCCACCGCCCCGGCCGAGGCCGGCACCCACCAGGACAGACCGTCGCCGGCCGGCGTTCCGGCCAGGCCGGCGGTGATCGCCGCGACAACGCCGAAGAACAGGACCGGCACGGTCCACCGACGCGGGGCCCCCGGCGTCCGGCCGGGCGGTTCGCCCCCCGGCTCCGTGCCGGTTCCCCGATCCGTGTCGGCCGCCTGCGGCGTCCCGCTGTCCGGGGCGGCCCGGCCGTCGCGCCGACGCCACCACCATCGCAGCGGTGGCGCGAGCAGGACCACCACCACACAGGAGACCAACCAGATCCGGAACGTCGAGGACGGGGCGAGACCGAGCGGAAGGGCCGCGTGGTACAGCAGCGTCCAGAGCGCGAAGGCCAGTACGGCACCGTCGGTGAGAACGGCGGGCAGCACGGCGGTCACGGCACCGACCCGGTGCCCGACCGACCGCAGGCGGCCCGGTGCGGTCGGTCCGTCGACCGCTGTCGGGACGGTGGCGGCGACGGTCTGGTCGGTCATCGACAGGGGTCCTTCGTGGTAGGCGCAGGGCTGCCCGGCCCGGCGTCGACGGCCGGCGTGAGTGGGCATCGTGCTGGATGAACGGCACCGAGGGTATGCCGAGTCGGAGCGACGTGAGGACCTGGCTCGCCGGGGCCCGGACGTGGACGACCGTGGCTTTCGAAGGGTCCGACCGGAGGTGGGTATGCTACGCGACGTTCGATGCCCCCGTGACCCGATGGGATCCAAGGTTGACTGACGAGAGCGCCTCCACCGTCTTCGTGCACCCGACCGCTGACGTCGAGCAGGGCGCCCAGGTCGGCGACGGGACCAAGGTGTGGCACCTGGCCCACGTCCGGTCGTCCGCGCAGGTCGGTGCCGGCTGCGTGATCGGACGCAACGTGTACGTCGACGCGGGTGTCACGGTCGGCGACCTCGTGAAGATCCAGAACAACGTCTCCGTCTACCAGGGGGTGACCCTGGAGGACGAGGTGTTCGTGGGCCCGTGCGCGGTCTTCACCAACGATTTCCGCCCCCGCGCGCAGAACCCGGACTGGAAGATCACCCCCACCGTGGTACGCCGGGGCGCCTCGATCGGTGCGAACGCCACGCTGGTCTGTGGCATCGAGGTCGGCGAGTACGCGATGATCGCCGCCGGTTCGGTGGTCACCCGGGACGTCGCGCCGTACCAACTCGTGGCGGGCAACCCGGCGCGGCCGAAGGGTTGGGTCGACGAGCGCGGCGAGGTCGTCTCGCGCGACGTGGACAACCCGCCGCAGCGCGGCTGACCCGGACAACGGCACGGGCCCGGCGACGCGGTCGCCGGGCCCGTCACCTTTCGTTCAGCCGCCGATGACCACTCGGCGCACACCCGTCCAACGGTCCGGGTCGGTGACCCGCCGGCCGTCCACCAGCACCGTCACGCCGGGCAGGTCGGCGGGAGCGAGCGTCCGGTACTCGGCGTGGTCGGCCTGGACGACGGCGGCACCGACCGGCTCTCCGGCGTAGCCCGGCAGGCCGTGCGCCACGAGTTCCTCGTTGGTGTACATCGGGTCGGTGACGTACGGCGTCGCGCCCCGGCGGCGCAGCGCCTCCACGGTCGGGAAGACACCGGAGAAGGCCGTCTCCTTGACCCCGCCCCGGTAGGCGGCGCCGAGCACCAGCACACCGACGCCGGTCAGGTCACCGTAGGCGGCGGCCAGGAGGTCGACGGCGTACTCCGGCATGGCCACGTTGGCCTCCCGGGCCGACCGCACCACGGTGGCCGCCGGGTCGTTCCACAGGTACATCCGGGGATAGACCGGGATGCAGTGCCCACCGACGGCGATACCCGGCGAGTGGATGTGGCTGTACGGCTGCGTGTTGCAGGCCTCGATCACCTTGGTGACGTCGACACCCACCGTGTCAGCGAAGCGGGCGAACTGGTTCGCCAGGCCGATGTTCACGTCCCGGTAGGTCGTCTCGGCGAGCTTGGCCAGCTCGGAGGCCTCGGCCGAGCCCAGGTCCCAGACGCCGTTCGGACGGTCCAGGTCGGGCCGCTCGTCGAAGTCCAGCACCGCCTCGTAGAAGCGCACGCCGTGCTCGCCCGACGCCTCGTCGACGCCGCCGACCAGCTTCGGGTAGCGGCGCAGGTCGGCGAAGACCCGGCCGGTGAGCACCCGCTCCGGACTGAAGACCAGGTGGAAGTCCTTGCCGGCGGTGAGCCCGGAGCCCTCCTGGAGCATCGGGGCCCACCGGTCGCGGGTGGTGCCGACCGGCAGGGTGGTCTCGTAGCTGACCAGGGTGCCCGGCTTGAGGCCGGCGGCGATCGCCCGGGTCGCGTCGTCCATCCAGCCGAAGTCCGGCACGCCCTCGGCGTCGACGAACAGGGGCACGACCACCACGACCGCCTCGGACTCGGCCACCGCCGCAGTGGTGTCGGTGGTCGCCGACAGCAGCCCGGCGGCCACCGCCTCCTTCAGCTTGACGTCCAGGTCCGTCTCGCCGGGGAAAGGCACGGCCCCGTCGTTGACCAGCTGGACGACCCGCTCGGAGACGTCGGCACCGATCACCCGGTGTCCCTTCGAGGCGAACTGTACGGCCAATGGCAGGCCGATCTTCCCGAGGGCGACGACGCAGATGTTCATGGAACTACTTTCCTCTCGACGACCACTTGGTGGTCAAACGGGCGACTATCCGGCGCGACGTGACAGACGTGATCATCAGGATCACCCGGTGCTTGCGATCCGTGTGCGGCGTGACCAGGTACAGACGGAACCCGCGCCGGGCCGCCCGACGTGGCGCGGCAGGGCGTCCCTCTGCCCGCAGCGCGGTCGTGGCCGCCCCACCCAGCACGCTGAGCTTGGCCTCGACCTTGCGCGGCTCCGCGCCCGCAACCCCGATGCCGAGCAGCTGGTGCAGCGGCCATTGCGCCCGTACGACGGTACCCGGCCCACCCGGACGCAGCGTGACGGCGGCCGCCAGCCCGCCGAGGCTCACCTGGACCGCCTGCGGCGGGAACCCCGCCAACTGCGCCCAGGGGCTGTGCGCCGTGAGCACGAGCGTCTGCGCGCCGGTCTCGTCGCGTTCCCATGCCAACTCGGTCGCGGTGACCTTGATCGCCTGCTTGGCGGCCCGCTCGGTGACGTCGTACCACTCGTCAGGAAAGCCCAGCTCCGGGTCGCGGAAACCGAAGTAGTGGGCGTAGCCGCGGTCGCCGACGACGGTCACCTCGGGCAGCGCGCCGTCCTTCTGCTGGCGGATCAGCTGGAGCAGCCGCTCCAGGTCCCCGTGCCCGGCGGCCAGCAGGCGCAACCGGACGGCGGGAGCGAGTCGCTCGCGGATGCCGTCGGTGAGGTAATTCTCGACGAGCCGGCGGATCCGCTGGTGGGCCTGCTCCTGTCGAGCCGGTTCGAGGTCGAGGAAGTCGGCCTGGAGCAGCTTGGCCACCTCCCAGCTGAAGTTCCGCAGGAGGATCGCGTCACGCCGGGGCCCGGGCTCGATCAGCCCGGCGACGAACTCGACCAACTCCTCGGCGCAGCGCAGTCGCTCCTCGAACCGACTGGCGTAGGTGATGTTCTGCGCGTTGTCCCGTTTGACCGCGTAGTAGTAGACGTAGTCGGCGAGGACCGAGATCCGCCCGGCGCGTACGCAGGCCTCCAGCGTGAAGGGCTGGTCGCTGCCCATCCGCATGTCCTCGCGGAACCGCAGGCCGTGCCGCTCGATCAGGTCCCGCCGGAACAGCTTGGTGTTCGACAGCGACCAGGGCAGCTCGCTGTCGAAGAGGTCGACCTGCTCCGAGGTGCTGGCATAGATGGCCTGGTGGACGTAGCGGTTGTTGGTGCCGACCATCCGGCCGAGCACCACGTCCGAACCCCACCGGTCGGCGGCGTCCACCAGCCGCTCCAACGCCTCCGGCCCCAGGTGGTCGTCGGAGCCGATGAAGAAGACGTACCGCCCCTGGGCGACCTCCAGCGCGCGGTTGCTCGGTGCCGCCGGACCGCCCGAGTTCGGCTGGTGCAACACCGTGACCGTGCCCGGGTACCGCTTGGCGTAGCGGTCGAGCTCCTCACCGCTGCCGTCGGTCGAGCCGTCGTCGACCGCGACCACCTCGAGCCGGTCCAGGCCGATGCTCTGCCCGACGAGCGAGTCCAGGCACTCGGTGAGGTACGGCATGGTGTTGTAGACCGCGACGACGACGGTCACGTCGGGCGCGGTCATCCGGCCAACTCCGCCGAGGTCAGAGCCGTGTCCGTGAGCAGCCCAGCCGGCCCCGGCAGTAGCCGGGAACCACTGTCGACGCGTCTCCGGAAGTCCACCGCTGCGGTCGTGCCGTCAGATCCCATCCCCGCCCGTTTCCGTCGTAACCGGTGCCGCCGTCCGCGGGACCCGAGCGAGTCTACGACAAGGATTCAGGTCGGAAAGGCCGCCGCCGTCGGCCGTCCGCGACGCGCGAGTGTCGATTGCTAACCTCCATGCTGTTCGACGGCCGGTGGGCGTCCCGGGTCGGTGGCGCGCCAGTCTGGCCGCACCGCGGGCTGCTGCCGCATCATGCCGAGTCGGCACGCACGGGACAGCCGGGGTGAATGTGGTGGACGACCAGGGAGTACCGCCGGGAGATGGCGGGCCGAGCCGGCCCGGGAGGCTTCGGCGACTGCGTGCCGCCGCCCGCTACGCCATGCCGGGTCTCGCCGCCTATGCGGTGATCCGGATGGTCGGCGTGGTGGTCGTCCACTTCTGGGGCGGCAACGTCGGCGTCCCCCTTGACGAGTCCCTGATGAAATCGGACGGGCACTGGTACCTCGCACTCGCTCAGCACGGGTATGACGGGTACGAGAAGACGCAGAGCAACATGGCCTTCTTCCCCCTCTACCCCGGGCTCACCGCCGCCCTGGACCGGATGTCCCCGCTCAGTACCGAAGTCGCGGCGCTGATCGTGGCCTGGTTGGCCGGCCTGGCCGCCGCCTGGGGGCTGTTCGCGATCGGCGCGCACCTGCACGACCGGCGCACCGGCGTGCTGCTCGCCGCACTCTGGGCCGCCCTGCCGCACGCCATCGTCCAGTCGATGGCGTACAGCGAGACCCTGTTCACCGCCCTTGCCGCCTGGACGCTCTATGCGCTGCTACGCGGCCACTGGCTCACCGCCGGCGTGGTCTGCCTCTTCGCCGGCCTGACCCGGCCGACCGCCTCCTCGTTGATCCCGGTGGTGGGGCTGGCCGCGCTGGTGGCGATCGTCCGACGCCGGGACGGCTGGCGTCCCTGGGCCGCCGCACTGCTCGCCCCTGCCGGCTGGCTGGGCTACCTGGCCTGGGTGGGCAGTGAGGTCGGACGACCGGACGGCTGGTTCCACATCCAGTCCGCCGGCTGGGGCAGCACCTTCGACCTCGGTGCCGACACGGTGCGCCGCAGCCGAGAGGTGCTGGCGAACCCGACCGCGGCGCAACTGTTCGTGGTGAGCGTGGTGCTCCTGCTGGCGCTGATGTTCTTCGTGCTGAGCGTGATCGACCGGCAGCCCTGGCAGTTGCTGCTCTACAGCGGGCTCCTGCTGGTCACCACGTTGGGCGCGGCCGGCTACTACCACTCCAAAGCCCGCTTCCTGCTGCCGGCCTTCCCGCTGCTGCTGCCCGCCGCCGTGGCGTTGGCCCGCGCCGGGTGGGCGCGGGCCGTCACCGTGCTGCTGGCGATGACCGCGTTCGCCACCTATTTCGGCGGCTACCTACTGCTGATCTGGAAGCGGTCACCCTGACCGGATGACCGGGGCGGACGGTCACCCGGTCAACGGGCGGACGTCCCACAGCCAGACGTCATCCACCCGCTGTCCCGGACCGTAGAGGCTGTCGAGCACGGTCTTCAGCGCGTCGTGCCGTCGGGCGCCCCGGTCGGGCAGCACCACCGCGTCGGCCTTCCAGTGGCGGACGTCGGCCCGCGCCTGGTCGATGTCGGCCGGGCCGACCGTGGTGTCCCGCTTTCCTTCGGACACCGCAGTGATCAGTTTCGCCGTCGGCTGCGGCTCGACCCCCCAGCGACCGGTGGCGTCGGTCGCCGAGACCGGTCCGAGGAAGTAGCCCTCCGGCACCGCGAATCCGGCCAGTGCGGCGGAACCCCAGTAGACCGACGTCATCCGGGTGACCGGCACGGGCACCAGGGTGCGGCCGGGCGCCACGTGATCACGCCAGGCGCCGCTGGTCACGAAGTCCGGCACCGGGGCACGACCCCGCGCCGGCAGCGGCGTCGGCATGATGGGCACGAGCGCGACGGCCACGGCCACGGCACCGGCACCGAGGGCCAGTCGGTTGACCGGTCGGCCCTGGCGGGACACGAAACGGTCGACGGCGACCGCCAGGAGCACCCCGAGCGCCACGGTCGTGATCAGGGCGAACCGGGCCACCACCACGGAGTCGAAGACCGGCAGGTGCTGCACGAGCGCGAACGGGGCCGGGACATCGGTACGGCGGGTACCGACCGTCCAGGTGGTGCCGATCGAGAACAGGGCCGTCACCAGGCCGACGATGCCGAGTACCTGCACGACGGCCTCACGGCGCAGCCAGCAGAGCACACCGAGGACGAGCAGCAGCAGGGGCCAGCCGTAGAAACTCGCCTGCTCGGTGGTGTTCGGCGCCCAGCCCACCGCGCTCGTCGGACCGCCGGCGACCGACTCAGTGGCGTACCGGACGAACGAGCCGAGCTTCAGGGCGTACATGTCCGGTGTGCCGGGATGACCGGTCCGGTGCTGTGGGCCGGCGAAGTACATCCACAGCGGGTAGGCGGCCGCGACCGCCACCAGCCCGGCGGTGATCGCCAGGCCCAGCAGCAGTGCCCGCCCGCGCCGCACCGCGTCCTGCGGCCGGACGGCGAGGTAGGCCAGGGCCAGCATCAGACAGCCCAGTGCGGTGAGGAAGAGGATCTCCAGGCTGACGAAGAACTGCGCGATCACCAGCGCGCCCAACACCAGGCCGTCGCGGACCACCTGCCCGCCCCGGGACAGTGCGACCACCCGCCAGACGATGAACGGCACCAGCCACTGGGCCGTCATGTGCGGGTGGCCGTTGCTGTGCGAGACCAGCGCCGGGGCGAACGCGCAGAACAGACCACCCAGGAAGGCCGCCGCCCGGGAGTCCACCATGTGCCGGGAGAGCACGTGGTACCAGGCGTAACCGGTGCCGGCCAGGTTCAGGGTGATGAACAGCAGGTACGCGACCGGCGCACCGAACAACAGGGTCACCGGACTGAGTAGCAGTCCGGGCAGTTGCAACCCGACATTGGCCACCAGGTTGACGCCGTCCGGAGCGTTCTGCAGCGTGGTGAAGAACGGATTCTCCAGGTTGCTGACCGCGTGGGCCGCGTACGCCAACATCCACTCGTTGAAACCCTGGTCGTCGGGGCGGCTGCCGAGCAGACGACCGTACGGGTCGAGCCACCCGCGGGCGGTGACCCAGCCGGCGCCGGCCAGAAAGACCAGGGCGACACACACGTCGACCGGCCAGCGTCGGGCGACCCCACGAGCGGTGCCGGACGCCGGGTCGGCGTCCGGCACCGGGCGGGGCGCGTCCTCCGTCACCTCGGCACTCCCGGTGGGGGCGGGCGCGCGGTGGCGAGTGTCGGGAGTGGTCATGGTGGGCGATACCTCTCACGGATACCGGGGCGGCCTTCGGGGGATCGGCCGGCGGCCAGGACGGCTGACGCTCGGGCCGGCGTTATTGTAGGGTCAGCACCTGACCGCGGGCCGTGCACGGCCGTCGCGGAGCAGGCACCGCGTCAGGCCGACCGACGAGGTACGGCGTACCGCTGATGAAAGGTCCCGCCCGGCATGGTCCCGCTCCGCAGATGTCCTGCGGCTGCCGCCCCTCGACCGGGTAGCGAAGAGGGGCCGTTCCGGTGCCAGCGCCGGATCTTCACACACCCCCAGGATCGGAATCGATGAACAAGTGGCGAACCCTCTGGGACTCGTGGAAAACCCCCCGGACACGCCAGCCCGGTTCCCGGCCACACATGATCTACCTCGCGATCGGTTTTCCTCCGGCGGCCAAGAGTTCCACCTACCGGATGCGGGCGACCGCCAACCAGTTCGCCGCCGAGGGCTGGGACGTGACCGTGGTCACCATCATGGACGAGGCGTGGGAGCTCGACTACGGGCTCGACCACTCCCTCACCGAGGGCGTCGATCCCCGTATCCGGGTGGTGAAGCTGCCGCTGTTCCGGGAGGACCTGGAAACGGACGTCCGGTCGTACACCGAGCAGCGTGCCCTGGCCCACCGCGACTACCTGGCGCAGTTGCGCGAACAGCACCTCAAGGTCTTCCCCGAGCCGGTGTTCGGTGGCTGGCGTCCCGCGCTGGAGAAGGCGCTGCTCCAGATCCACCGGGAGCGGCCGGCGGAGTTGCTGGTGACCACCTGCGTGCCGTACGTCAACCTGGCCGCCACGTGGAAGCTCTGGAAGGCCCACCGGGTCCCCTACGTGGTGGACTTCCGGGACGGCTGGTCCGTCGACGTGATCAACGGCGGGGAGGCGTTCACCAAGGAGTCGGTCTCCGGTCGGTGGGAGACCAAGCTGCTCACCGACGCCGTGGCCATCTGGAACGTCAACGAGCCGATCTCCCGGTGGTACCGGGAGCGGTATCCGGATCTGGCCCACAAGATGCGGATCGTGCGCAACGGCTACGACGCGGTGAGCATCCCGGTCGAGTCGCTTCCCGCCCCGGCCGACCGGCCGCTGACCTTCGGCTACCTCGGTGCGCTGAATCTGCCGGTGCCACTGCTGGAGGCGGTACTCGAGGGGTGGCGGACGGCACGCGCGACAGACCCGGCGCTGGCCGACGCCCGTTTCGAGGTACGCGGGCACATCGGCTCCGGGTGGGCCCGGGGCGACAACTACCATGCCGAGCTACTCAAGGCGGCCGCCGCTGACGGAGTGCTGGTCGGCGGCTCGGTACCCAAGGCCGAAGTGATCGACCTGTACTCCCGGTGGGACGCCGTGGTGCTGATGGTGACCGGCGGCCGGTACATGACGTCCGGCAAGGTCTACGAATACATGGCCACCGGGCTTCCGGTGGTCTCCGCCCACGAGCCGGTGCACGACGCCTCCACGCTGCTGTCCACGTACCCCCTCTGGACCGGGGCGGTCGGCCTCGATCCGGTCGAGCTGACCGAGGCGTTCCGGCGGGCCGCCGCGATGGCGCGAAACGCCGACGCGGCCGAGCGCGAGAAGGCTCGGGCCGAGGCACGGCAGTACGCCCGTGAGGAGCAGCTCATCCCTGCCGTCCGGGAGGTCACCGAGTTGGTGTTGGGCACCGCCGGGCCGGCCGGCACCGCGCCCGGTCTCCCCGCCGGAGCGCACGTTCTCGCCAAAGAAGGTGAGTCATGATCGAGGTACTGGTAGTGCTGGGAGCCGTACCCGGCCGGGTGGCGGTGCTGACCGACGCGGTGGAGCAGCTCCAGGCCCTGGGCGCCATCGTGCGATTCGCCACCACCTTCGATCCGGTGGAGAAGATCCCGGCGGTCGCCGAGCTGGCCGAGGTGCACCAGCTGCCCACGGTCGAGGAACTGGGGCGACGTTTCGGTCGGGCCTACAAGCGGACCGCACCGGCCCGTCGCCCGTGGCTGCGGGCCCAGCGCGACCCGTGGGTCCGTCGGCACGCGAAGCGTGCCGACGTGCTGGTCGCCCTGGACGCGAAGGCCCTGCACACGGTCTGGCAACTGGCCCAGCGGCACCGACGGGCCGATGCGGTCCACGGCATCACCCCGACGCTGCAGGCGGTGCGGAAGCGGTTGGCCGACCCCGCGAAGTACCGCCGGCCGCGCCTGAGCACCGTCGGTCCCTCCCCGGTGCTCCTGACCAGTGCCACCCGCAATCAGACCGTCGAGCTCGCCAAGCGGGTGTTCCAGGTGAGCACCGGTAAGCGGGCCATGAAGCTCGCCCCGGTGCGCTGGCTCTGGCACCAGGCGGTCACCGCCCCCGGCATACCGGAGCGCCTACGCGGAGTGGCCGCGCAGCGGGTCAACCGGAGCATGCGCCGGGCCGGTCACCGGAGCAGCGCCAACCAGTTGGCGCTGGCCGCCCAGCGTCGGTTGCGCAGCGCCGCGACGAGGAGCCAGCTACTAGCTCCGATGGTCGAGGCGGAACTCGACCGGGGCGGGTTGCCCGAACACCTGATGACGGTGGTCGAGGGGCAGTTCCAAGCGGCGGACGCCCTCCTCAAGAAGCGGAAGCCGAGCCAGGCCGCAGAGCACGTGGTGCGCGCCTTCAGCCTGATGTTCCACCGGAACGTGCACTTCGACGGGCTCACCTCGCCGTTGGCTGCGGACCCGGACGGCTTCCTCGCCCCGCTGCACGACAGCGAGGCCGGTAAGGCGCTGGCGACACCGCGCGGCCGCCGGACGCCGGCCGAGTTCCCGCCGGCCGACCGCCCGCACCGGATGCTCTTCTTCACCGGGATCAACGACAATTTCGTCGGTCCGATCCTCTCCCGCTACGAGGCGACGCCCGGGGTGGAGGTCCGCCGACTGAACCTGGTGGAGGAGTCGATCCGTCCGGTCCTCAGCAACGGGCGGATGCATCTGCTGCAGCACCGGCTCGCCGGCACACGGACGCACGTCGAGCAGGTCCAGCAGGCGTGGGGTGCCCAGGTCGAGTGGGCGGACACCGTCTTCGTCGACTGGTGCAACCTGCCCGCCGCCATGCTCACGATGATCGACCCGGGTTCGGCCCGGGTGATCGTCCGGTTGCACAGCTTCGAAGCGTTCACCTGGTGGCCGCACCTGACCGACTGGTCACGGGTGGACGACCTCATCTTCGTCTCCGAGCACCTGCGTGACCTGGCCCTGGCGGCGGTGCCCCAACTGCGCGCGCCGCACGGGCCACGGACCCACGTCATCGCCAATGCCATGGACCTTCACCGGTACGTACTGCCGAAGCAGTCGGCGGAGAGCCGCTTCACGCTCGGCCTGGTCGGGCTCAGCGCAGTCGCCAAGGATCCGCTCTGGGCGTTGGAGGTGCTGCGCGAGCTGCGTCGCCGCGACGAACGGTACCGCCTGAAGCTCGTCGGTGACGAGCTGCGGACCGCGCTCGGCCCGGCGGTGCGGACGTACGCGGCGACGCTCGCGGCCGAACTGGCCGAACTGGAGCCGTCCGGTGCCGTCGTACGGACCGGACGGACCGAGGACGTGCCGGGTGCCCTGACCGACGTCGGGGTCATTCTCAGCACGTCGGTGCGGGAGAGCTTCCACTGTGGCCTGGTCGAGGGCGCGGCCAGCGGTGCCGTCCCGGTCGTGCGGGACTGGCCGTTCTTCGCCGGTCGAGCGCACAGCGCCCGCACCCTGTTCCCCAACGACTGGGTGGTGTCCACTCCCCAGGAGGCGGCGGAGCGGATCCTGGACGTCACCGCGTCCGAAGAGACCTGGCGCGAGGCGGGCCGGGCGGCGGCTTCACACGTGTTGAACACCTGGGACTGGTCGGTCACCCACAAGGACTTCGACCGGTTGATGCTGGAGCCGCCGACGGGTACCGGCTGAACCGACCGGCGCACCACGCGAGGGCCGTCCCGACAACGCGGAACGGTCCTCGCGGCGTTCTTCCGGCCGCGGTCGCGGCGTCGACGCGGTAGCGAAAACCGGCCCGGCCGGCCCGCCTGAGGCGGGCCGGCCGGGCCGTCGACGGTGCTGCTTCAGTGCCCCGCGGGGGTCAGCTCCCGGTCGTCCGCCACCTGTGGCGCCCTGGCCGGCACGCCCAGCACCGAGCTGTAGACCTCGTCGAGCAACTGTGCCTGGGACTCCCAGGTCCAGCCCTCCAGCAGGCCCGGCTCGTCGTACGCGGCCCGGTAGCGGCCCGGGTCCGCGAGCACGGCGCGGACCGCGCGAACGTAGTCGGCCAGGTTCTCGGCCTCGAACACCTCGCCCTGGCCGGTGGCGCGGGCGGTCTGTGCCATCGTCCGGACGTCGCTGACCACGATCGGCAGCCGGGCGTGTGAGTACTCCAGGAACTTGGTGATCAACGCCAGCTCATGGTTGACCTTGTGGTGAATCGGGATGACCCCGATGTCCGCAGCCGAGAGGAACGGCACCACCTGCCAGTGCTGGACGTACGGCAGCAGGTGCACGCGGTCGGCGACGCCGAGCTCGACAGCCCGCTCGTGCAGCTCCTCGGAGAACCGGTTGCTCCCGTTCGGATTGACGGTCACGAACGCGACGTGGACCTCGGGCAGATGTGGCAGCGCCTCCACCATGATCTGGCAGCCCCGGCTCGGGTTCACCGCGCCGGAGTAGACCAGCAGTGGCGTCCGCTCGTCCACCCCGCACCGGGCCCGCAGGTCCGGCACCTCACCGTCGGCGTCGACCGCTGGCGCCATCGGCGCGTTCAACACCACGGCCGGCCGCGCCGGCAGGTCGTGGGTCTTCTGCAACAACTCGGCGAGGGTGTCGGAGACGGTCACCACCGCGTCCGGATAGGCGGCGTACTCGGCGGTGTAGGCGATCTGCGCCGGCAGCCAGCGCGGGTTCTCCGCCCGGCCGGTGATGCCGCTGACGAACTCGTGCGCGTCCCAGACCAGCTTGGTCCTGCGACCCGCCGCCCGGGCCCGCAGCATGGCCCGCGAACCGACCCCGAGCATGCGGAAGTCATTGGCATGGATGATGTCGGGCTTGAGGGCGTCGATCTCCTTGCGGAACGCCAGTTCGAAGTCCCACAGTCCCGGGTCCAGACGACGCCAGCTGCGGCTGCCCCGGAGCATCTGCCAACCACGGATGGGCAGGCGGTTTAACAGCGCCTGCGGATCCGCCTGCGCTTGGCGCATCCGGCGGGTCTCCGCGCTGCGCAACCGCACCCAGCGGCTCATCAGCGAGGCCATCGCACGGGACGGCAACTGCACCGCGCTACCCACGGTGGCAGGAACCACGCCGCCGAGTGCCTTCGCCCGGACCCGACGCTCATAGAGGTCGGCCTGCCAGGCCTGCACCTTCTGGGTCCGGTACGCCGCCTTGGTCGGCGACGCGTACGACAGCGGCCGCCACAGCGACCGGGTGTTCTCCCGGGGCTGGCGGTTCAGCGGCTTCGGCACCCGCAACAGCCGCACCTCGGCGTCGCCGATCCGCCAGTTGTCCGATGCGGAGTGGGTGTTGCGAATGCCGAGGAGAAAGACCTCCCAGCCCGCGTCGGCCGCCGAGCGGGCGGCCTTCTGCACCCGGGAGTCGCCGTGCACACCGTTGTCGACGAGCATGACCACCCGACCCCGGTAACGCTTCGTGCTCTTGGAACCCATCGTGCCGATTCTCCCCTGGATCCGGTCTCAGCTAGCGGGTGGTGGCAAGCTCGGTGTCGTGGTTCGGTGCCACCGTGACGACCTTGCCCGCGTCGGCCGCCTCCAACAGCCCTGCGGCGACCTGCACCGTCCGCAGGCCCTGCCGAAGGGTGACGATGTCGCTCTGCTTGCCCTCCACGGCGTCCCGGAAGCGCTCGTGTTCGACCAGCAGGGGTTCCCGCTTCGGAGCGGCGTAACGGATCATGTCGCCCTCCGCGACGCCGCGGAAGGCCCGCAACGCCTCCCACTCGGTGCCGATGGCGCCGTTGGCATAGAAGGTGAGGTCGGCCGTGAGGGTGTCGGCGACGAAGCAGCCCCGTTCGCCGGTGATCACAGTGGACCGTTCCTTGAGCGGGCTGAGCCAGTTCACCAGGTGATTGACCATCGTGCCGTCGGTGAGCGTACCGATGACCGCCACCATGTCCTCGTGCAGCCGGCCGCTGCGGGAGACCGTCCGGGCCGACACCGAGACGTACTCCTGGCCGGTCACCCAGCTGGTCAGGTCGATGTCGTGGGTGGCCAGGTCCATCACCACGCCGACGTCGGCGATCCGGTGCGGGAAGGGGCCCTGCCGCCGGGTCACCACCTGGTAGACCTCGCCCAGCTCGCCCGCTTCCAGGCGGGTCCGCAGGTTCTGCAGGGCGGGGTTGTACCGCTCGATGTGACCGACGCCGGCCACCAGTCCGCGGCTCTCGAACGCCTCCACGATCCGGGTCGCCGCCTCGACGGACTGCGCGAGCGGCTTCTCGATCAACGCGGACACACCGTGCGCGGCGAGTTCGAGCCCGATCTGCTCGTGCAGCGCGGTCGGGCAGGCGACCACGGCGTAGTCGATGTCGCGGGCCAGCAGCTCGCCCAGGTCGGGCAGCACCGGCGCCCGGAGCTGCCCGCTCGGGTCACCGACGGGGTCGACGATGCCGACCAGATCGACGCCGTCCAGACCGGAGAGCACCCGGGCGTGATTGCGCCCCATCGCGCCCAGACCGATCAGACCGGCCCGCAGCTTGTCGCTCTGCCGCTTGCTCACTGGGCACCGCCGGCGAGGTTGGCGGCGTCCGCGATCCGCTCGAGGTCGCTCTGCTCCAGCGTGGGGTGCACCGGCAGCGAGATGACCTCGGCCGCGGCCCGGTCGGTCTCCGGCAGTTCCCACGGGCCGGGCCGGCCGTCCGCACCCAGGTACGGCTTGAGCCGGTGGATCGGGGTCGGGTAGTAGACGGCGTTGCCGATGCCCTGCTCGGTCAGGCGCTCCTGGGCGGCGTCCCGATCGCCTCGGACGCGGACGGTGTACTGGTGGTACACGTGCCGGGCGGCGTCCGCCACCGGCGGGGTGATCATGTTGGTGATCTTCGAGTCGAGGTACTTCGCGTTCGCCTGGCGCTGTGCGGTCCACTCGGCCAACTGCGTCAACTGCACCCGGCCGATCGCCGCTGCCACGTCGGTCATCCGCATGTTGGCGCCGACGATCTCGTTGGCGTACCGCTGCTCCATGCCCTGGTTGCGCAGCAGCCGCAGGGTGCGGGCGAACCCGGCGTCCGCGGTGCTGATCATGCCTCCCTCCAGGGAGTGCATGTTCTTCGTGGGATAGAAGCTGAAGCAACCGGCGATGCCGAACGCACCGACCGGCGTGCCGTGCAGGCCGGCACCGTGGGCCTGGGCCGCGTCCTCGACGACGGCCAGACCGTGCCGCTCGGCCACCGCCATGATCTTGTCCATCGCGGCCGGGTGGCCGTACAGGTGCACCGGCATGACGGCGACGGTCCGCGGGGTGACCGCGGCGGCGACCGCATCCGGGTCGAGGCAGAAGCTGTCCCGCTCGATGTCGGCGAAGACCACCTCGGCACCGACCAGCCGGACCGCGTTGGCGCTGGCGGCGAAGGAGAAGGACGGCACGATCACCTCGTCGCCCGGGCCGACGCCGAGCGCCAGCAGGGTCAACTGGAGGGCCGAGGTACCGGAGTTGACGGCGACACAGTGCCGACCGGCGACCACCTCGCCGAACTCCTGCTCGAAGGCCGCTACCTCGGGCCCCTGCACCACCATGCCGCTGCGCAGCACCCTGACCGCCGCCTCGATCTCGGCCTCGCCGATGATCGGCCGGGCTGGCGGTATGAAGTCCGGACGCTGGCCAGTCATGAAGGTCCTCCCGTGTCACAAGACTTGTTCGCGAGTTCGGGGTGCGATACTAGTCCGTTTGGAGCGGGAGTCGGGAATGGCACTCACGTGGCGTCCGGTCCGCGTTCACGCTTCATTCAGCGGACGGATGTCCGCGCAGCTCACGGCACCTCCTCCCGCGGGCTCGCGCAGACGACGCGCAGTGCGGCCACGGCCGCCTCCGCCATCCGGGCCAACTCGGAGGGCTCCAGCGGCACCCGGGCGATGGCCAGCCGCCAGTAGACCGGCCCGACGATCAGGTCGGCCGCCGCGCGCGGATCCGCACCGGGGGGCAACTCCCCCCGCTCGATCGCCCGTCCGATGACGATCTCGCCGATGCGGTCCTGGTAGTCGTTCAGGGTGCTCTGCAACGTGCCGGCGATCTGCGGGTTGCGCGCCGCCTCGGCGAGCAGATCGGGGATGATCTGTGTCGCCATCGGGTGACCCAACGCACCGGTCACGACCAGCAGCAGCAAGCGCACGTCCCCGTCGAGGGTGCCGGTGTCCAGCATCGGCAGCTTCCGGCTGGCGACGGCCGAGACCACGTCCAGCACGAGGTCGAGCTTCGAGTTCCACCGGCGATAGATCGCGGTCTTGCTGACCCCCGCCCGCCGGGCCACCGCCTCGATCGAGAGCCGGCCGTAGCCGACCGCCGCCAGTTCGTGCATCAGGGCCCGCCGGATGGCCGCGGTGATCTCTCCACGGAGCACCGCGGCACCGGCCGGCGCGCGCCTCTTCTCGGTCGTCACCTGGGACTCTTCTCCACTGTCACGAACAACAATGTAGCGCAACGACGGTACGGTTGCGTCCCGACGTCTTTCGGACTACTGTCCACGCAGCGGCGAGGCGGCGCTCCACGCTAGATTCCATCGTCGCGAACGTATCCGCCGCACGACAGATCGGAGCGCCCATCCCCATGGCCAACACCACGCTGGCCGACCCCGACTCCGGCCTCACTCCCGCGCAGGTGGCCGCCCGCCACGGCCTGCGCGTGGCCGGAGAGCGGCCCTCACTCCGCCGCTACAGCGGTGAGCTGTGGCGTTACCGGCACTTCGTCGCCGCGTACGCCAACGCCAAGTTGACCGCCTCGTTCAGCAACGCCCGACTCGGGCAGCTCTGGCAGGTGCTCACTCCGCTGAGCAACGCGGCGGTCTACTACCTGATCTTCGGCGTGGTGCTGGAGCAGAACCGGGACATCCCGAACTTCATCGCCTACCTCACCACCGGTCTGTTCATCTTCAACTTCACCCAGACCACGGTGCAGCAGGGCACCCAGGCGATCAGCGGCAACCTCGGCCTGATCCGGGCCCTGCACTTCCCCCGGGCCTGCCTGCCGCTGGCGATCACCGCCACCCAGTTCCAGCAGCTCCTGGGCTCGCTGTTGGTGCTGGTCGGCATCGTGGTGGTCACCGGCGAGCCGATCACCCTGATGTGGCTGATGCTGGTGCCGGCGGTGCTGCTCCAGACGGTCTTCAACGCCGGGCTGACCATGGCGATGGCCCGGCTGGGCGCCAAGGCCAGCGACCTCAAGCAGGTCATGCCGTTCGTGCTGCGGGCCTGGATGTACGGCTCCGGGGTGCTCTACAGCGTCGAGCTCTTCTCCAACAACCTGCCCGGCTGGGCCGTCGGGATCGTGCAGTTCAACCCGATGCTGGTCTATATCGAGTTGGCCCGGACCGCCCTGCTGGAGCAGGCCCCGTTGCTCAACGACTCCCTGCTGCTGACCTGGCTGATCGCGGCCGGCTGGGCGGTCGTGATGGGCATCGGCGGCTACTTGTTCTTCTGGCGCGGCGAACAGGAGTACGGTCGTGGTTGATCACCTGGCGATGTCCAACGACGTGACGGTCACCCTGCCCCGGATCCAGGAACGCATCCCGACCGTGGTGGTGGACGACGCGCACATCGTCTATCGGGTACACAAGGGCGCCGCCGGCAACACCAGCCCGGTGGCCGCGTTCAAGCGGATGGTGAGCCGCACCTCGGCGCCGAACGTGCGCGAGGTGCACGCGGTGCGCGGGGTCACCTTCACCGCGTACCGGGGTGAGGCGGTCGGGCTGATCGGCACCAACGGCTCCGGCAAGTCCACCCTGCTGCGGGCCATCGCCGGCCTGCTGCCGGTGGAGCGTGGCGCGATCTACACCCAGGGGCAGCCGTCGCTGCTCGGGGTGAACGCGGCGCTGCTCAACGACCTGCCCGGCGAGCGCAACGTCACGCTCGGCTGCCTGGCCATGGGCATGCACCCGGCCGAGGTGCAACGCAAGGTCCCCGAGATCATCGAGTTCTCCGGGATCAACCAGCGAGGCGACTTCGCCTCCCTGCCGATGCGGACGTACTCCTCCGGCATGTCGGCCCGGCTGCGCTTCTCCATCGCGGCGGCCAAGCAGCACGACGTGCTGCTGATCGACGAGGCGCTGGCCACCGGCGACAAGGCGTTTCGCAAGCGCAGCGAGAAGCGGGTACGCGAGCTGCGGGAGAGCGCCGGCACGGTGTTCCTGGTCAGCCACCAGCTCTCCTCGGTCCGGGACACCTGCGAACGGACAATCTGGCTGGAATCGGGCCTGATTCGGATGGACGGACCGACCGCCGAGGTATTGAAGGCGTACGAGGCGTTCACCAACGGCAAGTAGAGTCCAGGCGAACGTCCGGCGTCTCGACGACGTCGCGCGGACCGCGTCGGCCCGTTGGGGTGGCGCGGTCCGCGCGTTAAGGTTCATCCCGTCGCCAGCGGCGGCGACACCCCCCACGTTGACACTCCCCGCGAGCCATGTACCCCGAGAGCGAGGACCCGCGATGACGCAGGACCTGACCACCGACCCGGGCAGCCAGCCGGACGACCCGGCACCGTGGCGACCCTCGCGGACGGTGGCCGTGGTGCTGGCCGGCGGCACCGGCACGCGACTGGGCCTCGGCATCCCCAAGCAGCTCCTCAAGATCGCCGGTAAGCCGATCATCGAGCACACCCTGGCCGTCTTCGAGGCCGCGCCGGAGATCGACGAAATCATCGTGCTGATGGCCACCGGTCACGTCGACGAGGCGCAGCGGATCGTCGACAAGGCCGGCTTCCGCAAGGTCACCAAGGTGATCGAGGGCGGCGACACCCGCAACGCCACCACCCGGATCGCGCTGGACGCCGTCGGCGAGGCGGACTGCAACATCCTCTTCCACGACGCGGTACGGCCCCTGCTCAGCGGCCGGATCGTCCGGGAGTGCGTGAACGCCCTCTGGACGTACGCGGCGGTCGACGTGGCCATCCCGTCGGCCGACACGATCATCCAGGTCGACGAGGACGAGTGCATCACCGACATCCCGGTCCGCGCCACGCTGCGCCGGGGCCAGACGCCGCAGGCGTTCCGGTCGAGCACCATCCGGGAGGCGTACCGGCAGGCCGAGGGTGACCCGAACTTCGCCGCCACCGACGACTGCGGCGTGGTCCTGCGTTACCTGCCCCAGGTGCCCATCAAGGTGATCGACGGCTCGGACGAGAACATCAAGGTCACCCACCCGGTCGACGTGCACCTGGCCGACAAGCTGTTCCAGCTCGCCGCCGCCAAGGTGCCCCGGCTGACCGACCACCGGGCGTACAGCGAAGAGGTCACCGGCCGCACGATCGTCATCTTCGGCGGCAGCTACGGCATCGGCCACGACCTGACCGAGCTGGCCCGCCGCCACGGCGCCCAGGTCTTCCCGTTCAGCCGCTCCAGCACCGGCACGCACGTGGAGCGGCCGGAGGACGTCGAAGCCGCGCTGCGGACCGCCTTCGAGGCCACCGGACGGATCGACCACGTCGTGGTCACCGCCGGGATCCTGGAGAAGGGCGCGCTGGCCGAGATGGACCAGGAGACCATCGACCGGGTGCTCCAGGTCAACTTCGTCGGCCCGGTGACCGTCGCCCGCCAGTCCCTGCCCTACCTCCAGCAGACCAAGGGCCAGCTCCTGCTCTACACCTCCAGCTCCTACACCCGGGGACGGGCCGACTACGCGCTCTACTCGGCCACCAAGGCGGCGCTGGTCAACCTGACCCAGGCGCTCTCCGACGAGTGGGCCGAGTTCGGCGTACGGGTCAACATCATCAACCCGGAGCGGACGGCCACCCCGATGCGGACCAAGGCGTTCGGCGCGGAGCCCGAGCACACCCTGCTCGCCGCCGAGACCGTCGCCCAGGCCTCGCTGGACGTGCTGATCTCGGAACTCACCGGCCAGGTGATCGACGTACGCCGGCCGCCCGGCGAGACGCCGGCTCCCGCCCCGGTACCCACCCAGGCCGACGCCAGCAGCGGCACCCGCGTCGGCTGACCCGCCGACGCCGAGCACGAAGGCAGCGCCGAGATGCGTGGTGACCTGGTCACGAAGTTGGCCGCCCGGGGCCTGAGCACCGGCGGTGCGGTCCTGGCGTTCCTGGTGCTCGCGCTCACCGGCGCGACCACCTGGGGACTCGGGCTGGCGGTGGCCGCGCTCGCCGCCACGGTCTGGGAGCGCCGGGTGCGACCCGGCGCCGACAGCGTCGCGGAGACCGCCCTGCTCGCCGCCGGGATCCTGGTCGGCTACGCCCGACAGCTCGACGGCGGCTTCGACCCGATCCTGGTGGTCACCGCCCTGGTGCTGCTCGGGCTGGTGCTGGTCACCGGGCCGCTGCGGACCGCCGGCAACCTGGAGATCCGCGCCGCCAACCTGCCGGTACGCACCTGGGTGCCGCAGGTCGCCGCCCGGGGAGACGACGCGGTGGCGGGGCTGCTCGCCGCGCTGGCCGTGGCCGCCCTGGCCGGCCTGCCCGCCGTGGTCGCCCTGCTGCTCTGCCTGCCGGTCGGCGCCGCCGCCGGGGCGGTCACCCTCGACCTGGCCCGCCGCCGGTTCCGGCCGGCGGCCGGCGGGTCGGCGGTCACCCGGGCACTGCGCCGGCACCAGCCGGAGTTCGTGCTCCACTTCTCCGCCCCGCCCGGGTCGGAGTACCAGGTCACCATGTGGCTGCCGTACCTGGAACGGATCGGTCGGCCGTTCGTGGTGATGCTGCGGGAGCCGGAGTTCCTGCCCGCCATCGCGGCGGCCACCACCGCCCCGGTGGTCTACTGCCCCACCCTGCGCACCATGGACGAGGTGCTGGTGCCGAGCCTGCGGGTGGCGTTCTACGTCAACCACGGCGCGAAGAACAGCCACTGCATCCGGTTCACCCAGCTCACCCACGTCCAACTGCACCACGGCGACAGCGACAAGGCGCCCAGCGCCAACCCGGTGTCGGCGATCTTCGACCGGATCTTCGTGGCCGGCGAGGCGGCCATCGACCGGTACGCCCGCGCCGGGGTGGAGATCCCGGCGGAGAAGTTCGTGGTGGTGGGCCGCCCGCAGGTCGAGGCGATCGAGGTACGCCACCAGCCGACGCGGGGGCTGACGAACCCCACCGTCCTCTACACCCCCACCTGGACCGGCCACCACGCCGACGCCGACTACTGCTCGCTGCCGATGGCAGAGACGCTGCTGCGGCGGCTGCTCGACCGGGGCGCCACGGTGATCCTGCGCGCCCACCCGTACACCAACCAGCATCCGGCCTCGGCCCGACGCCTGGCCCGGCTGCACGAACTGCTCGCCGCCGACCGCTCCCGCACCGGCCGTCAGCACGTGTTCGGCGCCGCCGCCGGGCGGCTCACCCTGGCCGAGTCGGTGAACCGGGCGGACGCCCTGGTCTCCGACGTCTCCGGGGTGGTCTCCGACTGGCTGTACTCGGGCAAGCCCTACGTGGTCACCGACACCGGTGTCGACGGTGACCGGTTCGTCGAGCGGTTCCCCCTCGCCGCCACCGGCTACGTGCTGCGCCGGGACATGTCCGACCTGGACGACGTGCTGACCCGGCTGCTCGACACCGATCCGCTCGCCGAGGCGCGCTGGGCGACCCGTCGGCGCTACCTGGGCGACTTCCCGGCCGAGTCGTACGCCGAGGCGTTCCTGGGCGCCGCCCGGCGGGAGCTGGACCCGACCTGGACCGCCCCGGCACCCCGGGCCACGACCGACGCCGCGCTGCCCAGCGCCACCTGAGCGGTCTCAGCGCCAGGGGTCGAGCAGGGCCAGCACCGCCGCCGGGTCCTCGACGTGGGCGTGGTGACCGAGACCGGGCAACGTGACCACGGGTACGCCGTACGCCCGGAGCTGGTCGTCGGTGACCATCGTGTCGTGTTCGCCTCGGGCCAGCAGGACCGGCACGTCGATCGTCGCCAGCAGCGCGGCCAGGTCGGGTTCGCCGACGGCGAAGGCGGCCGGGTCCATGGCCAGCCGCCACCGCCCGTCCACCTGCCGCAGCCCGGCGTCCACCGCCGGTTGCTCCGGGCCGAGCAACCCGGTCAGGCCGGCCACCCGCAGGTACCGCCGGGCCGCCTCCTCGCGGGTGCCGAACCAGGTGACCGGCCGGGCGGCCAGGTCGGCGGCGCGGGCCAGCTCCGCCGGGGACCAGACCGCCTTGATGCCGAGGCCCACCACCGCGTCGACCGCCACGCCCCGGTCGGCGGCGGCCAGCGCCAGGCCGACCACCCCGCCGAGCGAGTGTCCGAGTACGACGATCCGGTCACCGGGGGCGAGACTCCCCGCGACCCGGTCGGCGAGAGCGGTGAACGAGTACTCCGGCAGCGGCGGCGCGGCGCCGTGACCGGCCAGATCCGGGGCCGACCACCGGCCCGGCCACCGCTCCTGCAACAGCGGCGCCCAGGGCAGCCACACGTCGCCGGTGCCACCCATCCCGTGCAGCAGCACCAGCACCGCCCGGTCGCCCGACTCCTCGCTCATGCGCGAAGTCTGCCACTTGGAGGGAAGGAAGGGTCCCCTGCTATGCACGAGGCGTTAGCAGGGGACCCTTCCTTACATCTCAGGAGGAGTAGCCGCGGGTGGCGGCCCAGTGGGCGAGATCGATGGTGGTCATCCAGTACGAGTAGTACGAGGCGTCGGCCGAGTCGGCGATCTTGACCAGTCGACCGTCGTCCTCGTAGCCCACCACGGCGACGTAGTGACCACCGGGGAAGGAGTGCCAGCCGCCGCCGGTGTCGGTGGCGCTGCCGGCCACGTTCACCACGACACCGCGCCCGTCGGTGATCGCCTCGACCACGTCGGCCTGGAGCTGGTCCATCTGCGCCGGGCTGGCCGAGCCGCCCGGCAACATCGTGGTCGAGTACGGCTCGCCCTTGACCGTGGCGTTGAGCACCCGGGTGGTGTCCTGGGCCGAGTTGGTGCCGGCGTACGTGGTGCCGAGCTGGACGGCCAGGGTGTCCTGGTCACGGTCGACACCGGCGGCGCTGAGCGCGTTGCGTACCGCGGCCGGGCCGCAGTAGTAGCCGGTGGTCTGCGCCTGGAAGTCGTAGTCCAGGACCTTCCGCGCCGGCGCCTTCGGGGCGGCCTTCGCACTGGTGGCCACCGGCGAGGGAGCCGCCGAGGTGGCCTTCGGCGAGGGCGACGGCGACGGCGCGGCGCTGCTCGGGGCCGCGCTGCCCGGCGGGGTCGACGGGGTCGGCTCCACCCGGGCCTCGGCGCGGGAGACCGCGGTGTCGCCGCGCAACTCGGCGACGGCGGTCGTGGTGTGCGCGGTGGCCGGGGTGTCCTCGGTGCCGACGAGTACGGCACCGGCACCGGTGGCCAGCGCCAGCGCGGCGGCCGAGGCGGCGACGACCTGGTAGGGGCGTTCGGTGGCCAGCCGGCGTAGCTGGCGCGTGACGGTCTGCTTCACGGAGTCCTCCACGGGGCTCAGGGAGGCACGGCGAACCGCTCCGGCGGTCAGCTCGACAGGACCTGTCGAGGACCACCCGAGTACGGGGACGGCCGTGCGAGGGGCGACGCCCGGATACCGGGCGGGGCGGTGGTCGCAGTCAGCTCGTGGCCGACGGCCCGACGAGCGCGGGCACCGCGGTGCCGTGGAGGTGCGGGAACTCAAGGGGTACGACGAGGGGATGCACGAGAGGAAAAGCTCCTTCCGACACCGCCGACCGGGTTAGCTGACGGGTTCGGGCGGGAAGACGGCCCTACCGTGAGCCGAGGCTCGCGGATTCACCCCAGTGGTGCGGTGGGTCCCCGGTTCGTGAGACCACGATTAGGCGGGTCGATGCGGCGTCGCCTCCTGCGATCGGGTACCGCATCGGACGGGCCGACACTACTGGCCGGCCATTGCCCTGCCAACCCGCTCTGACCTGCGTAAACATGATCCAGGTCGATGATTTTCGGGCGTTCGGTCAGCGACGTCGCGCAACGGGACCGACGGCGATCGACGCAACAGGCGGTGACAGGTGGACCACCCGCAGACAATGTCTCCGGGCATCGCGTCACGTCTCGGGCGGATCCCGCCCCGGCGTCCGTTCCGGCGATGGATGTGACCGGGCTCACCCAATCCGGCCGGACTATCCGGTCGCCGAGCCGGGTCACCCCACGCGCGCCGGGCGCCACCGCAGGACCGCTGCGGCCGGACGTGCGACGGCGGTGACGGCGGGCGCCGGGAGCAGGTTCGGCCGCACGCGCTGCGCGGCGGCGTACGCCTCGGCGGAGAGCACCCGGGCCGCGTCGGTGGCCAGCTCGGCCTCCCTCCAGGCGGCCCGTTCCCGCTCGGCGGCGGCCCGGTATGCGGCCCGGTGGTTGTCGCGGACGATCCGGGCCAGGACCACCTCCTGTTCGGCCGGGTGCAGTCGGGGATCCCAGCCGGCCCGACGCGCCAGCACGTCGGTGAGCTGCCGCGCCGACAGGTCACCGCGCCAGTGCGCCTGCATCGCCGCATGGTGCAGCCAGCGCTCCCGGGCGGCGTACTCGCTGGCGGTGCGCGGGGTGCGGGGAGCCGGCAGTGCGGTGGCCCCGGCGAGCCGCCGGGCCCGGCTCTCCGCCTCGTCGAATCCGGCCCAGGCCCGGTCGAGAGCGGTCTGAGCGGTACGCCACGCCTCCTGCCGCCGGGCGGCGTTCTGCGCGGCCCCGGCGGCGGCCACGGCCACCTCACCGGCGTAGCGGCGCAGATCGGCCGCCTCGGCCTCGGCGGGGTCGTCGGCCGGGCCGGTGGTCTCGTCGGCGCCGGACGAGTCCGGTTCGGGCCGGGCGACCAGGGCGGTGAGCATGCCCAGCGCGAGCAGGAGCAGCACCGACCAGATAGCGGCGGCTCGGGGCACCTCGATCAGGAACTGGTAGAGGACGGTCTTCTCCATGGCGGTACCTCGTGGGCAGTGGTGCGCTGACAGCGGACCGCGCCGGCATCCGGTCGTCCGGTGGCGGCGCCACGGGACCGGGCGGGCGGTGACGGGGTGCATCGCGGGCAGAGGTCCCGGGCGTTGCGGGACGGGCTGCGGCGGAGTCCGGTCGGCGGGCCGCAGCGAGGCGTCAGGTCAGGCGCCGGGTGGGGCGCGGGCACCGTGAGCGGCCGGTGCGACCGTCGTCGGGACGGATGTCGCCGGACCCGCGACCGCCGTCGCGGCGGGCCGCTGCGCCTCCGGGCGCGCCTCCGGCAGCAGTCCGGGTACGCCCACCGGGTCGACACGGTCGACGACCCCGGTGGCGGCCACTGCGACCAGCGTGCCGGAGGACGTGGGTTGCCAGCCTGCGTGGGGCGACTGCGCGAGCAGGACGGACGACGCGACCCGGTCGACGGCGGGGTGCCCGGCGGGGCCGCTCTGGGCGGGCATCGCCCAGGCGCCGAGGGTGAACGCGGCGGCGACCGCGAACCCGGTCAGCAGCCGCGTCGCCCAGCGCGCCAGCCACCACAGGGGACGGGCGGACGCGACGGGAAGCACATCGTCACGCTACCGCCACCACCGTCGAATCGCATCGGCGACGGGCGTGTCGCGTCGGCGACGCGCCGCCGATGACACACGAAACAGCAGGTCGGACGGCCGAGGAGGACGATCCACCATGGACTCAGCGGTGCGGGTCGCGCCGACCGGCGGTGCTCGGCTCGTCACCCGCCACCCGCTGCCTCGGCAGCCCGGCGGGCGACCCGGTACGTGGCTGCACGGGCGAGCCCGCAGGCGGCTCCGCGCCCGCTTCTGCGGGCGGCTGGGTGGGCGGCCCGGCGGCCCCGGCGGCGGGTGGCGGGGCGGAAGCGGCGCGGCTCGGGGCGAGTCGCCGCATCATCGGTTGCTCCACGTAGCGGTGCAGCAACGCGGCCAGCGCCAGGGTGAGCAGCAGGAACCCGATCACCGCCGGCACTCCCCACCAGCCGGGCAGGCCGGTGCCCCAGTCTCCGGTGAGCCGCAGGATCGTCATGATCGCGAAGACGTGCACCAGGTAGAAGGCGAACGAGACCTCGCCCAGCCAGACCATCAGCCGGGAGCGCAGCGGCGACCGGCGGCCGTGCACGTCGGCGTCCGCCGCCGCCGCGATCACCAGGACGTACGCCACCGACAGCAGGGCCGCCCAGAGCTCGGCCCGGATCCACTGCGAGGCCGCCACCCAGGTCGCGACGAAGATCACGGTGGCCAGCGGCAGCCGGGGCCCGCGCCAGCGACCGCGCAGCATCAGCTCGGCGGCGGCCACGCCCATCCAGAACTCCAGCGACCGCACCAGCGGGAAGATCTGGGCGAACCACCACCGGCTCTGCTCCGGCACCAGCAACTGACCGGGCCAGAGCGCCAGGATCAGCAGCGGCATGGCGATCACCACGGCCCACAGCATCCACGGCCTGGCCCGGCGGACCAGCGGCAACGCCAGCGGCAGGCAGAGATAGAAGAACAGCTCGCAGGAGAGCGACCAGCTCACGTTGTTGACGCTGTAGAAGTAGCCCGGTCGCGGGTCCCACGCCTGGAGCAGGAACAGGTTCTCCAGCGCGGCCACCGGGTTGATCGGGTCGGCGAACCAGAGCGCCGCGAGCATGGCCAGCGCCCACATCACCAGGTGGTTCGGATAGATCTTGGCGAGCCGGCGACGCCAGAACCGGCGGCGGGAGTCACCGACCCGGGCCGACCAGACCAGCACGAAGCCGCTGAGGATGAAGAAGAACTGCACGCCGGACAGGCCCAAGGTGAAGATCTCGCCGACCACCGCCTGGTGACCGGGCTCGGCGATGATGCGCATGGTGCCGGCGTGGAAACCGAAGACCAGCAGCGCGGCGATCCAGCGCAGTCCGGTCAACGAGGGCAATCGACTGGCGTCACCGCGTCGGGTGGTGGAGGGCGGCCTATCGACGACGGTGGTGCTGGTCATTCCGGGCACCATACCGGTGCGGGCACTCCCCCTCGAACCGGGCGGGGAGGCCGGCGCAATGGGGCGGATGTGGCTCAGGTGTCAACCGGTCCCCCGGTGGCCTACTATTCCCGGGACTTGGATGAGCACCCACCCCGCCATCCGGCCCGGTGGTGCGCTGGGCATGCCGAGGCGGGGGGCGGCACCGACGAGAGGCAGAGTCAGCGATGCACCAGCGGATCCTGATGCGGGCCCGGAAGGGTCCCTTCGACGTCAACTCGCCCGAGGAGACGTTCGAGCGGAACCTTATCGGTGAGAACGCCGGCAACCTGGTCTTCAGTCACGCCGCGAACAAGCTGCTGGCCACCCGTGCGGCCACCATCACGCCCAACGGCTTCACGGTCAACATGCGCGACAGTGACCGGATCAACGAGGAGTACGACGTCTTCGTGGTCCCGCTGGCGAACGCGTTCCGGCGCAGCTACGCCCACCGGCTCGACGCGATGAGCCGGCTGATCGAGCGGCTCAAGATCCCGGTCGTGGTGCTCGGGGTCGGTGTGCAGACGAACGTCGACGGTGACCGGGAGTACCTGCGGCCGATCGACGATCAGGTCAGCCGCTTCTGCCGGGCCGTCCTCGACCGCTCACCGAGCATCGGCGTCCGGGGTGAGATCACCGCCGACTACCTGCGGACGATCGGCTTCTCCAACGTCGACGTGATCGGTTGCCCGTCGATGTTCCTGCACGGCGACACCCTGCCGGTGGACAAGCGCAAGACGTTCATCGGGCCGTACGACCGGATCGCGTTGACCGTCTCGCCGTACGTCAAGTCGATGGCGCAGATCATCAAGACGCACCACCAGCGCTACGAGAACCTGCGCTACATCCCGCAGGACCTCAAGACGCTGGGCACCCTGCTCTTCGGCGACTCCCCCGAGGACCGTGGCAAGAGCAGCGAGATCCCGATCCACACCACGCACCCGCTGTTCACCGAGGACAAGGTGCGGATGTTCGTGGACCCGTGGACCTGGATCGACTACCTCTCCGGGTTCGACTTCAACTTCGGCACCCGCATCCACGGCACCATCGTCTCGCTGCTCGCCGGTACGCCGGGCTTCCTCTTCGCGCACGACTCGCGCACCCTGGAACTGGCCCGCTACTTCGAGATCCCGCACCGCGTGATGCGTGACGTGCCGGCCGACGTGGACGCGGCCCAGCTCTACGACGAGGCCGACTACTCGGGCATGGTCAACGGCCACAAGCAGCGGTACGAGACGATGATCCAGTTCCTGAACAAGCACGACCTGGGCAACTCCTTCAACGACGCCGACAGCGCGGCGGCGTTCGACGCCACCCGGCAGGCGACCGCCTTCCCGCCGGCCGTCCGCCCGGCGTTGGCCACCTCGCCCGAGGTGCTGGTCAAGCGCATCGAGTGGCTGCGCGACCAGGAGGCCGCACTCCGCGAGCAGGCACCGCCGAAGACGGCTCGGCCGGAGCGGATCCGCACCCGGATCAAGAAGGCGGTCCCCGGCTCGGTGCGCCGCATGCTCAACCGTTAACCCGGCACAGCCCGGCTGTTCAAGCACTTCACCACCGACGGCCACGTCAGGTTCCAGGACCGTCCACCCGGGCGGTCGATGGTTGCCGCGTGGTCATTGCGCCGACGCACGCGCCGCTGTTGAGCATCGTGGTACCCGTCTACGGCGTCGAGGCGTACCTGGAACAGTGCCTCGACTCGATCCGCGGCGACGTCCCGGCCGACCGGGCCGCCGAGGTGGAGCTGGTCGCGGTGGACGACGCCTCGCCGGACGGGTGCGGAGAGCTGCTGCGCGCGTACGCGGCCGAGCGCCCGGGCGTACGCGTGCGGCACCTGGACACCAACGTCGGCCTCGGCCCGGCGCGTAACGCCGGGCTGGACGTGGCCACCGGCCGGTACGTGTGGTTCGTCGACAGCGACGACTGGCTGCCGCCGGGCACGATCCCGGCGGTGCTGAACCGGCTGCGGGCCGACCGCCCCGACGTGATGATGATCGACCATCTGCGGGTGCACGACTGCGGTCGCCAGGAGGAGGACCCCAGCAGCCGGTTGCTGCGGGACACTCCCGGCGTGCTGCGGCTGGCCGACCGGCCCCGGCTGCTGCGGGTGCAGCACACCGCCTGGAACAAGGTGGTCCGCCGGGAGTTCCTGGCCGAGCTGGGCTTGCGTTTCCACCCCGGCTGGTACGAGGACATCCCGTTCAGCCACCCGCTGCTGATCGGCGCGGAGCGCATCTCGGTGCTGGACCGGGTCTGCTACCTGTACCGCCAGGGGCGGCAGGGCGCCATCACCTCGACCCGCAGCGGCCGACACTTCGACGCCTTCGACCAGTACGATCGCCTCTTCGCCTGGCGGCACGAGCGGTACCCGGACGGGCGCTGGCACAGCGAACTGTTCGACCTGATGGTGAACCATTTCCTGGTGGTGGTGGGCAACGACGACCGACTGCACCCGCACCTGCGGCGCGACTTCTTCCGGCGCGTCGCCGAGCACTACCGCCGGTACCTGCCGGAGCGCGGGTATCCCCGGCCCGGCGGGGTGGTCGGGTTCAAGCACCGCCTCGTCGGCCGGGACAGCTACCTGGCGTACGCCGCGCTGCGCCGGGCCCACCGAATGGCCACCCGGTTGCGTGCTGCGACGCCCGCCGCCCCGACCGCGCCCGCCGCATCGACCTCGACCGCCGCGGTGTCCGCCGCGTCCCCGGCCCCGCCCGACGGCACTCCGGACCCCACGTCGCCCCGCCCGTTGGTGCGGACTCGCCAGAACGGATCACGATGACCACCTTGAAGATCGGCCCGCACCTGGTCGGCGCCGGAGAGCGCCCCTTCGTGGTGGCCGAGATGTCCGGCAACCACAACGGTGACCTGGGCCGGGCACTGTCCATCGTGGACGCCGTCGCGGCGGCCGGCGCACACGCGCTCAAGCTCCAGACGTACCGACCCGACACGATCACCATCGACGTCGACACCCCGGCGTTCCGCATCTCCGGCGGGCACGAGCTGTGGGGCGGGCAGAACCTCTACCGGCTCTACGAGCAGGCACACACCCCGTACGAGTGGCACCGGCCGATCTTCGACCGGGCGCGCGAGCACGGCCTGACCGTCTTCTCCTCCCCCTTCGACGCCTCGGCCGTGGAGCTGCTGGAGGAGTTGGACGCGCCCGCGTACAAGATCGCCTCGTCGGAGCTGGTCGACCTGCCGCTGATCCGGCTCGTCGCGGCCACCGGCAAGCCGATGGTCATCTCCACCGGGATGGCCACACTGGCCGAGATCGACGCCGCCGTCCGCACCGCCCGCGACGGTGGTGCCGGTGGGATCGTGCTGCTGGCCTGCACCGCCTCGTACCCGGCGCCGCCCGCCGACAGCAACCTGCGCCGCATCCCGGTGCTCGCCGAGGCGTTCGGGGTACCCGTCGGCCTCTCCGACCACACGCCCGGCATCGGCGTGCCGGTCGCGTCGGTGGCCCTCGGGGCCTGTTTCATCGAGAAGCACGTCACGCTGGACCGCGCCGACGGCGGCGTGGACTCCGACTTCTCGCTGGACCCGTCCGAGCTGGCCGCGCTGGTGGTCGAGTCGGAGCGGGCGTACGCGGCGCTCGGCGGCACCGCCGTCGGCCCCACCCCCGCCGAGCGGGAGGGCCTACGTTTCCGCCGTTCGCTCTATGTGGTGGCGGACGTGCGGGCCGGGGACGAGGTCACCGCCGCCACCGTGCGCTCGATCCGGCCCGCCGGCGGGCTGCACCCGGTGGAGATCGACCGGGTCCTCGGCCGTCGCTTCACCACCGACGTCGCCCGGGGTACCCCGCTGAGCTGGGACCTGATCTGACCGTTGGGCCTGGCGTCTCCCACAGCGACCTGGCCGCCGACCCGCCGACATCCTCGCCGAGGGCTACGGCCCGGCGCTGTTGCCGCGACCGTTCGGCATCCGGGTCGACCGCGCGGTGCTCGTCGGGGGTGGCGTGGTGTTGGCCGACAGCTATCGGGCCAAGGCCCGGGGTGCCGCTGAGGGGTTTCCGACAGCGCCCGAAGCCCGGCAGTCCGCCCTGGCCTCGATCAGGTGGGGCCGAGCGGTCGGTGACACGACAGCACAGACGGTTCAGCTCGAAAGGGCCCCGACCGGGAGGTCCGAGGTCCGAGCCGGAAGGTCCAAGGTCCGAGCCGCGAGCCGCAAGGTCCTAGTCGGGAGATGCGAGGCCCGGGTCGGGAGCGGCGAGGCCCGGGGCGAAGGCGACGGTGACCACCAGGTCGGAGAGCCCGGCCCGGTCCACCGGGCCGACCTCTCCCGCACGGCCCGAAGGGCTGAGGATCAGGGTGCGCCACAGCCGGACGGTGCCGGTCGGCGCACTCAGGCCGTGCTGTCGCCACAGGGCGACCATCGGCACGTCGGCGAGCTTGGCCACGCACTCGGTCCGGGTCCACCGGGCCCAGAAGTTCGCGGTGCCGAAGCGGTGCGCCAGCATCGGTGGCACCTGGGCAGCGGCGTACTCGGCGTCGATCGCGACTCGCCAGCCCGGGATCGACGGCGCGTACCACCCGACGCAGCGTCCGTCGGCCAGGTGGCTGCGGGTGACGGCGTCGCCCGACTCGGTGGCCGACGCGACGCGCAGGTGTCGCGGCGCGGCGGCGAGGAGCGCGGCCACCGACGGTCCTGGCGTGCCGACGGCGACGCGGGAGGACACGGTGCCCGGGTCAGATCGAGGCCGCACCGTCGACCACGATGACCTGGCCGTTGATGTTGGTCTGGTCGCGGAGCAGCATCCGCACCACCGGCACCACCTCGTGCGGCTCGGTCAGGTGGCCGGTCGGGGTGCGGCGCACGATCTGGTCCAGTTGGGTCGGCCCGAGCACCGCCGACATCTCCGAGGCGAAGAAGCCCGGCGCGACGGCGTTGACCAGGACCCGGCCGCCCAGTTCCCGGGCCAGCGAGCGGGTGGCGGCGTCCATCCCGCCCTTGGTGGCGGAGTACGCGACCAGGCCGGGGAAGCCGCGCTGGGCGCAGATCGAGGTGACGTTGACGATCCGCCCGCGCCGTCCCTGCGCCAGCATCCGCCGCACGGTGAGCCGGGTGAGCTGCAACGGCGCGGTCAGGTTGGTCTCGACGATCCGGGCGATGTCGGCGTCGGCGGTGTGTACGTGCAGCGAGTCCTGTCCGACCGCCGCGTTGTTCACCACACCGTCGACCGGACCGAGCCGGTCCTCCACCGCCCGTACGAACGCCTGCGTGGCGGCCCGGTCGGTGACGTCGACCGCGTCGACGTGAACCCGGTCCGGATGGGTCTCGGCGAGCTTCGCCAACTCCGGGGTGACGGCACGCGCGAAGGCGGCCACCTTCAGCCCCGCGTCGAGCAGGTCGGTGACGATGGCGAGGCCCAGGCCCCGGGAGCCGCCGGAGACGAGCACCACGGTGGACGGTGGGACGGGAACGGGGGTGTCAGACATCGCTCTTCAACGTCTCCTTGACGGGGATCTCGGCGCGCAGCCGGATCCGGCGGGGCACGGCGTACTCGGGCAGCCGGTCGGTGCACCAGCGCACCAACGCCGCCTCGTCGAGGTCCGGTCCGGTCGCGCCGGACACCGGTGGGGCGGGCACCACCTCGGCGACGACCATGTGCCCGAGCAGCGGGGCGCGGCGGCCGGTGACCCGGGCCCAGGCCACCCGGGGGTGCGCGGTGAGCACGTCGCGGACCAGGCCGGCGGAGACCTTGCTGCCGCCCACGTTGATCTCGTCGGCGTCGAGCCGCCCGGTGATCAGCACCCGTCCGTCGACGACCTGCGCCCGGTCCCCGGTGCGGACCGGGCCGGCCAGACCGACCCCGTGGTACGGCGAGGTGACCACGAGTTCGGAGTCCCGCAGGCCGATCGTGGGGCGTCCGGGGACGGTGCGGTCCAGCCACTCGACCGGGAACCCGGCCCGCCCGTCGTGCACCACGATCGCCGCGCCGACCTCGGAGGAGGCGTAGATCCAGGAGATCCGGGCGGCCGGGAAGACCTCCCGCAGCCGGTCCAGGACCGCCTGGTCGACCGGCTCCCCGCCGAGGGTGAGCTGCCGCAGCGGCACCCGCGCCAACGCCTCCGGATCGCGGTGCAGCGCCCGACGCCAGAAGGTGGGCGTACCGGAGGCGGCGTCGACACCGTGTGCGGCGGCCAGCGCCGGCCAGTCGTCGAGCTGCTCCGGCTCCACCACCACGAGGTGCTGCCCCGGCTGGGTCAACGCCAGCGTCACCACCTGCCACCAGGCGTACGTGCCGGGGGCGTACGGGCAGAGCCAGGTGCGGCCCGGTTGCGCGCCGCGGACGGTGGTCAGCGACTCCAGCGTGTGCCCGACGCGCTTCGGACGTCCGGTGGTGCCGGAGGTCAACAACCAGAGTCGACCGGGCTCGGCCGGTCGGGGCCAGGTCGGAGCGAGGGCGACGGTCGGGTCGGCGGCGGTCAGGGTGAAGCCGGCGGCCCGCAGTTCGTCCCGCAGCCCGGCGTCGACCCGGGCGGCGCTGGCGAGCAGCAGCTCGGTGCCGTGCACGGCGTGGTGCCGAGCGGCGGCGAGCGCGTCGCGGGCGGAGTACGCGAGCACCGCCACCGGGTCCGGCAGGGCCGGCTCGGGCAGGTCCCGCCAGGTCAGCACGCTGCCGCCGACCACGACGCGGTTGTCCACACCGGCCGGGTACGCCCCGAGGCGCGCGGCGGTCCGCACGCTCACTGCCGCTGGAGGTCGGCGAGGAAGTCGAGGACGTCGCCGACGGTGGCGATGCGCCGCAACCCGGGGGCGTCGAAGTTCAGCTCCTCACCCGTGACGTCCTCGACCCGCAGGGCCAGCTCGGAGAAGTCCAGTGACCGGAAACCGATCTCCCGCAGATCCGCCGCGTCGTCGTCCGGCAGCGCCTTGCCCTGGTTGGCCAGCACCTGCCCCATGAGGTCGCGAATCTGCGCGCGACTCAATTCCGTCATGCCGCGGAGTGTACAGCCACAGGAATCGCGATTAGGGTGCCCGAAGACCCTGAAAATACGAACAGAAAGTGAGCGGTACGTGCTGCGGGACGCCACCGGGGACGACGTTAACCTGATGTTGTCCTGGCGTAATCAGGACGTCAATCGACAGGTCAGCAAGACCAGCCACCTGATCGGTCCGGAGGAGCACCGACGGTGGTGGGACGCGGTCCGCAGCGACCCCACCCGTCGGGTGCTGACCTACCTGCACGACGGGGTGCCCTGCGGCGCGGTCACCTTCTTCGACCTGCGGTTCGACGGTCCGCGTACCGGGTCGTGGGGGTTCTATCTGGACGCCGAGGGGCTGGCCGCGCGGGGTGAGACGCTGCCTGTCTGGCTGGCCGTGATGCGGGCGGCGGTCGGGTACGCCTTCGACGTGCTGACGCTGGACCGCCTCGACGGCGAGGTGCTCGCCGACAACACCGTGGTACGTCAGATGAACCGTCGTTTCCGCTTCGTCGAGGGCGTCGGTCGTACCGAGGTCCACGACGGCCGGGAAATCACCGTCGTCCCCATTTCGCTGGAGCGCGACAATCGTCGTCAGAACTGACGGGGCGAGCCGTCCACGTCGCGTTCACGCAACGTTCGTAAATTGTTTCCGGCACCGCCGGAATCGTGCCCGACGGTGCCGGTCATTCACGGCCCCAGCGGCCCAGGTTAACCGCAGGGCGTGAGCGCGTTAACCCACCGCCCTTAGCGTTCCCACCCGGCCGGCTGTGGCGTCGCCGGCTCACCGACGACCACGGGAGCACCACATTGAGCGAGCTGAACGGATCGTCCATCCTCGTCACGGGGGGCACGGGTTCCTTCGGCCGGACCTTCCTCCGGCACCTCCTGCACGAGGTCGACCCGGCCCGGGTGGTGGTCTTCTCCCGTGACGAACTGAAGCAGTACGAGCTGCGCCAGCAACTCGGCGACGACCCGCGACTGCGCTGGTTCATCGGCGACATCCGGGACCGGCACCGGCTGACCCGGGCCATGCACGGGGTGGACCACGTCGTGCACGCCGCCGCGCTCAAGCAGGTCGACACCGCCGAGTACAACCCCTCGGAGTTCATCGCCACCAACATCACCGGGTCGCAGCACGTCGTCGACGCGGCGATCGAGGCCGGCGTACGCAAGGTCATCGCGCTCTCCACCGACAAGGCGTCCAGCCCGATCAACCTGTACGGCGCGACCAAGCTGGTCGGCGACAAGCTGTTCGTCTCCGCCAACCACTACGCGGCCCAGCACCCCACCCGCTTCTCGGTGGTGCGCTACGGCAACGTGGTCGGCAGCCGGGGCTCGGTGGTGCCGCTGTTCCGCCGCCTCGCCGCCGAGGGCCGCAGCCTGCCGATCACCGACAAGCGGATGACCCGGTTCTGGATCACGCTGGACCAGGCGGTGCAGTTCGTCCTGGACTCGTTCGACCAGATGCAGGGCGGCGAGTTGTTCGTGCCGCGCATCCCCAGCATGCGCATCCTCGACCTGGTCGAGGCGGTCGCCCCGGACGCCACCACGCACGAGATCGGCATCCGTCCGGGCGAGAAGCTGCACGAGGAGATGATCGCGCCGGACGACAGCCGCCGGACGCTGATCGCCAAGGACCGGTTCATCGTGCAGCCGACCATCGCCACCTGGGGCTACCAGCCGCCGGTCGACTGCGAGCCGGTGTCGGACGGCTTCGCGTACCAGTCGGACACCAACGACGAGTGGCTCACCGTCCCGCAGTTGCGCGCCATGCTCGGCCTCACCGCCCTCGCCGCATGAGCATGCTGCCGTACGGTCGGCAGTCGGTGACCGAGGAGGACGTGGCCGCCGTGGTCGCCGCGCTGCGCAGCGACTGGCTGACCACCGGCCCCGAGGTCGCCGCGTTCGAGGCGGAGCTGTCCCGGTGGGCCGGTGGCGCCGGGGTGGCGACGGTCTCCAACGGCACGGCGGCGCTGCACGTGGCGTACGCGGCGGCCGGTGTCGGTCCCGGTGACGAGGTGATCGTGCCGCCGACGACGTTCGTGGCGACCGCGAGCAGCGCGCTGGCGCTGGGCGCGCGGATCGTCTTCGCCGACGTCGAGGAGGAGACGTACACGCTGGACCCGGCCGCGGTGGCCGCCGCCGTCACCGAGCGGACCAAGGTCGTCGCCGCCGTGGACTACGCCGGGCACCCGGCCGACTACGACGCGCTGCGCGCCGCGATCGACGGTACGGGCGCCACGCTGCTCGCCGACGCGGCGCACTCGATCGGGGCCACCTACCGGGGTCGGCCGGTCGGCACGCTCGCCGACCTGACCACGTTCTCGTTCTTCCCCACCAAGAACATGACCACCGCCGAGGGCGGCGCGATCGTCACCGACAATCCGGAGCTGCTCACCCGGGCCCGCCGGTTCCGCAACATCGGACTGGTCCGGGAACCCGACGAGCAGCGGTGGCCGGACGAGGGCGGCTGGCACCAGGAGGTCCACTCGTACGGGCTGAACTACCGGCTGCCCGACGTGCTCTGCGCGCTCGGCCGCAGCCAACTGCGCCGCCTCGACGCGTTCCTGGCCCGCCGGGCCGAGATGGTCGCCCGCTACGACGAGGCCCTGGCCGACCTGCCCGGCGTGCTGACCCCGGGTCGGCGGGACTGGGCCGCACCGGCCTGGCACCTGTACCCGATCCGGGTGCGCGACGGCCGCCGTCGACAGGTGTACGAGCGGATGCGCGCCGCCGGCATCGGCGTGCAGGTCAACTACATCCCGGTGCACTGGCACCCGCTCTTCGCCGACCTCGGCCACCGGCGCGGCGCCCACCCGGTCGCGGAGGCGTTCTACGCCCAGCAACTGTCGCTGCCGCTCTATCCCGGCCTGCGCGACGTCGACCAGGACCGGGTCGTGGAGGCGCTCGCCACGGCACTGCGCGGCACGCGGGTCCGGTCGGCCGCCTGAGAGGACCCGATGCACCACGCGAACCACTTCTACGGGCACGCACACGTGCTGGCCCGCTACGCCGGGCTGGGCGACGGGCATCCACCCCGGATCGACGGGTACGTCCAGCACGGCTGGAACATCGGCGACGGGCTGGCGCCCGGCCACCCGTACGCGGACCGCGCTCCCAGCCTGCTCTGGTCGGAGCAGACCCGGCGACGGGCCTGGTCGGTGGGACGGCGCAACGTCACCGTGATCGGGGCGCCCTTCGCGTACCTGCTGGCGATGCGGGCCGCCGAGCCCGCGCCCGAGCGGGAGGGCACCATCTGGTACCCGTTCCACGGGTGGGAGGGGCAGCACGTCACCGGTGACCACCGGGAACTGATCGCCCGGATCCGGGACACCGAGCCCGGCCCGGTCACCATCTGCCTCTACTGGCACGAGCACCGGATGCGTCGGGTCCGCCGGCTCTACGAGAACGCCGGGTTCCGGGTCGTCTGCCACGGCTACCGGGGGCACTGGTGGAAAGACACCGACCCGCTGTTCCTGGACCGGCAGCTCGACGAGCTGCGCCGCCACCGGCGCGTGGCGTCGAACCGGCTGACCAGCGCCATCTTCTACGGCGTCGCGGCCGGGTGCGAACCGGCCGTGTACGGCGACCCGATGACGCTGTCCGACGAGGACCCCACCTTCGGCGGCACCGCCCGGATCCGCCGCCAGTGGCCGGAGCTGCACGGCGAACGGGTGCACCTGGCCACCGCCGAGGAGATCACCCGCGCCGAACTGGGCACCGACCACCGCTACCCGCCCGCCGCCCTACGCGAACTGCTGGGCTGGGCGAACCCGGACGAGGAGACGACGTGACGACCGAGACGGCCGTGACGCTGCCCGGCGGCGAGATGCCGGCCTGGTCCGACGAGGCGGCCGACGCCGGCCCGCTCGCCACGCTGGTGGCCCGGCTGGTGCCCGACGGCGCCCGGGTGCTGCTGGCCGGGCCGCACGACCCGGCGGTACGGAAGGCGTTGACGCACACCCGAATCACCGCGCTCCTGCGCGGCTACCCCGACGCGGCGGCGCTCGCCGGTCAGGTCGACCGGGTGGTGGTGGCCGGTGTGGCGGGGCTGCCCGCCGACGAGGAGTACGACCTGGTGCTCGCCGCCGCCGGGCTGGACGCGATGGAGTCGGTCGAGGGCCCCCGGCTCGGGTGGGACGCCCGGCTGCGACGGCTGGCGGCGGCCGTACGCCCCGGCGGGACGCTACTGCTGCGGCTGGACAACCCGCTCGGCGTACACCGGTTGGTGGCCGACTCCCCCTGGTACGCCGACCGCGCCGACGCGGCGTGGAGCGTCGGCGGGGCGCTCGACGCGGACCGCCCGGCCAGTCTGGACCAGCTCCACGTCCGGCTGACCGACGCCGGGCTGCGGGCGGGCGGCTGCTACGCCGGATATCCCCGGCCGGACCTGACCACCGCGCTGCTGGCGACGGACCGGCTCACCCGGCACACCGACTCCGGGCTGTTCGACGCGCTGGTGCAGCGCAGCTGCGCCGAGGGGTTCGACGGCCGGTTCGTGCTGGCCGATCCGGCCCGGCTGGCCGTGGACGCGCTGCACGCCGGCAAGGCGACCGAGCTGGCCCCGTGCTGGCTGGTGCTCGCCCAGCGGGGCACCGACACACCCGGCCCGGTCTTCGACGGGCTGCCGGTGGCGCTGGTCCGCTCCGACGGCACCGACGGTCCGGTCCTGGAGGTGGTCGACGGTCCGCAGGGCTGGCGGTGGCGCGGCACGGCACCGACCGGACCGACCACGCCCGCCACCGCGCCGTACGCGAGCCGGCAGGCCGCCCACCGCGACCCGGCGGCACCGGACTGGCCGGTCCCGGACGGGCGGCTGCTGCGCACCCTGCTGCTCGACGGCTGCCTGCGCCGCGACACCGCCCTGCTGCGCCGCCTGCTGCGCGGGTACGCCGACTGGCTCTCCGGGCAGGCCGAGCAGGGTCGGCTCGGCGGGGCGGCGGCGCTGGCCGGGGCGGAGAACCTGGTCGTCGCCAGTGACCGCTTCGCGGTGCTCGATCCGAGCTGGCGGGCCGGCGACCCGTTGCCGGTCGACGTGGTGCTCGCCCGGACGCTGTGGCGCTTCGCCACCGACCTGGTCACCGGCGGGTACGCCCACCCGTGGACGTCCACGTTGGACGTGGCGGGGCTGACCGTGGTGCTCGGTGGGGTGGCCGGGCGGGACTTCGACCGCGCGGTGGTGGACGCGGCGGTGGAGACCGAGGCCGCCGTCGGCGCCGCGCAACGGGGGCTGGACGCCGCCGGACGCGCCGACCTCGACGCCCACCTGCACGCGGTCACCCCGACCGACCCGCCGTCCGGCCCCCGCAGCTACCAGCAGCTCCACGAGGCGTGGCGACGCCAACGCGAGGAGAACACCCGGATGGCGGCGCTGCTGACCTGGACCGAGGAACTGCTCACCTCGCGGGAACGCGCGCTGCGCCGGGCCGAGGCGACGATCAACCTGCTCAGCGGCTCGCTCAGCTACAAGGTCGGTCGGCTCGCCGTCACCCCGGCCCGGCTGGCCCGCCGGGGCGCACGGGCCGCCAAGCGCCGGGCCCGCGCCGCGCTCACGCCCAGACAGCCGGACCCGAAGCGGACGGAGCGGTCGTGACCGAACGGATCGTGGGTGTGGTGCAGGCCCGGATGGGCTCCTCGCGGCTGCCCGGCAAGGTGCTGCGCCCACTGGCCGGACGCAGCGTGCTGGGCCGGGTGGTACGCGCCGCGCAGGACAGCGGCGTCCTCACCGACCTGGTGGTGGCCACCAGCACCGACCCCGGCGACGACGCGGTGGTCGCCGAGTGCCGGCGGCTCGGGGTGGCCTGGCACCGGGGACCGGTCGACGACGTGCTGACCCGATTCGTCGGCGCGCTCGACGCCCACCCGGGCGACGCGGTGATGCGGTTCACCGCCGACTGCCCGCTGCTGGACCCGGAGATCGTCGCGCTGGTCGCCTCGGTGTACCGGGCGGTGCCCGGACTGGACTACGCCAGCACGTCGATCACCCGTACGCTGCCGCGCGGCCTGGACGTGGAGATCATCCGCGCAGAGGCGCTGCGGACCGTGGACAAGCTCGCCACCGGCCACGACCGGGTGCACGTCACCTCGTACGCGTACGCTCACCCGGAGCGCTTCCGGGTGCTCGGGGTCACCCTCACGCCGGACCGGTCCCGGCTGCGGCTCACCCTCGACACCGAGCCGGACTGGCAGCTGGTCGACGCCGTGGCCGCGCACTTCGGCGACGTCGCCGTGCCGCTGGCCACGCTCGCCGACTGGCTCGACGGGCGACCGGAGGTGCGGGCGCTCAACGCCGAGGTGCGGCAGAAGCGGTTGGAGGAATGCTGAGCACGGTACGGGTCGGTCTGCGCTGCGACGCGGACCCGCAACGCGGCGTCGGGCACCTGGTCCGTTGCCTGGCCCTCGGCGAGGAGTTGCTGTCCCGGGGCGCCACCGTCGAGGTGTTCGGCACGGTGACCGGCGTCGACTGGGCGGTCGGTCACCTCACCGCCCAGGGCATCCCGCTGCGTCCCGGCCCGGACACCCCGGACGGGCTGGTCCGCGCGGCCCGTCGGCACGACCTGGACGTGCTGGTGCTCGACTCGTACGACCTCGATCCGGCCGGTGCCGGCGCGCTGCGGGAGTCCGGGGTGCTGACCCTGGCAGTCGTCGACGGCGACACCCGGGGACAGGACGCCGACCTGTTCCTGGACCAGAACTTCGGCGCCGACATGGTGACCTCCGGCCGGTTGCTGGCCGGCAGCGCGTACGCCCTGCTGCGCGACTCGGTGCTGGCCGCCCGGCCGGCGACGCCGCGCCCGGTGGCGCAGGTGGACCGGCCCTCGGTGCTGGCCTTCTTCGGCGGCACCGACGCGGCCGGAGCGGCACCGGTGCTGGCCGAACTGCTGCTGGCCACCGGGCGGCCGATGACGCTCACCGTCGTCGTGGGGCGGCCCGAGGTCGCCGGGCGACTCACCGCACTGACCAGTGGACCAGGTCAGTCGCTGCGGCCGGTGCCGCCCACCGGCGCCCTGCCCGACCTGATCGCCGCCGCCGACCTGGTGGTCAGCGCGGCCGGCACCTCGACCTGGGAACTCTGCTGCCTGGGTGCGCCGTCGGCGCTGGTCTGCGTGGTGGACAACCAACGCGAGTCGTACCACCGGGTGGCCGCCGCCGGACTGGCCGCCGGACTCGGCGAGCTGCCGGACCTCATCGCCGACGACACCGCCCGGGCCGCCGCCGTCCGGCTCCTGGACGAGCTGCTCGAAAGCGGCGTACGCCGGGCCGCCCTCTCCACCCGGGCGCACGCGGCGGTGGACGGACGCGGGCGGGGCCGGGTGGTCGACGCGATGCTCGACGCCCTCGACCACCAATGGATCGCACAGGTGTACTAAATCCCTGCTAGGGTGGCCTCATGTCGCAGGCCGTGTACCAACCGTCGATGCTCGACGTCACCGACGCGCCCCCGACACTCGGGCCACTGGCCGGCCAGATGCGCCGGCACCCGCTGAGCCACGGCGCCTGGGTCGACCACCAGCCCGGCTGGGTGCACGGCTCCGACCAGGTCCTCGACGTGCTCCTGCGGGACGTGCCGTGGCGGGCCGAACGCCGCACCATGTACGACACCGAGGTCGACGTGCCCCGCCTGCTCTGCTGGTACGCCGCCGGCCGGGCACTGCCGCACCCGGTGCTGACCACCGCCCGGGAGACGCTGACCCGGCACTACGCCGACGCGCTGGGCGAGCCCTTCGTCACCGCCGGCATGTGCCTCTACCGCGACGGCCGCGACAGCGTGGCCTGGCACGGCGACACCCTGGGCCGCTCCGCGCACACCGACACCCTGGTCGCCATCGTCTCGTTCGGCTCGCCCCGCCAACTCCTGCTGCGCCCACGCGGCGGCGGCACCGCCCTGCGCTTCCCGCTCGGGCACGGTGACCTGGTGGTGATGGGCGGCTCCTGCCAACGCACCTGGGAACACGCCGTGCCGAAGACCGCCCGCCCGGTCGGCCCCCGGGTCAGCGTCCAGTTCCGCCCGGCCGGCGTCGCCTGAGCGACACCTGACCGGGCCGGAGCCAGGTCAGTCGCGGTCGATCTGGTGACCGACCACCGTCGGGCCGAGCATCACGGCGAAACCGGAGCCGTCCCGGCGCGGATCGGCGGCCGGCAACTCGACCGGCTCACCGTTCGCGGTGGAGCCCACCGGACGCGGACCGATCCAGGCGACGACCACGTCGGTCTCCCCCTTGAGGAACCGCTGCGCCCGCACCCCGCCGGTCGCCCGCCCCTTCACCGGGTACGCCGCGAACGGCGTCACCTTCACCGTCCCCCCGGTGGAGGTGACCACCATCGGCTCGCCGTGCTCCGGATCGTCGGTGCGCACCGCACCGAAGTACACCACCTGAGCGTCACCCGGCAGCGCGATCCCCGCCATGCCGCCACCCTTGAGCCCCTGCGGACGCACCGTGCCCGCCGGGAAGCGCAACAACGACGCCGCGCTGGTCAGGAACGCCAACGTCTCGGCACCGTCGGTCAGCCAGGTCGCCCCGACCACCTCGTCACCCGCACGCAGCCCGATCACCTCGAACTCGTCGGCACGCACCGGCCAGTCGGGGGCACAGACCTTGACCACACCCTGCCGGGTGCCCAACGCCAGACCGGGCGAGCCCTCGGCGGTCGCACCGAGCGGCGCCAGCCCCACCACCGTCTCCCCCGGCTCCAGCGGCACCAGCTCGGCCGCGGACATCCCGCCGCGCAACGACACCGTGCCGGCCTGCTCCGGCAGCACCGGCAGCGGCAGCACGTCGACCTTGAACGCCCGCCCCGCACTGGTCACCAGCAGCACCCGGCCCCGGGCGGTGGAGTGCACCACCGCGCGTACCGCGTCGTGCTTGACCCGGCCGTGCCGACGCCGCCCCTCGGCGGCCTCCTCCGACTCCGCGGCGGTCCGCGCCACCAGCCCGGTGGCGGACAGGATCACCTGACACGGGTCGTCGGCCACCTCCAGCGGCCCGGCCGGCACGGACGCCGCCAGCACCTCCTTGAGGTCACCGTCGACCAGGGTCGTCCGGCGCGGTGCGGCGAACTGCTTCACCACCGCCGCCAGCTCGTCGGAGACGACCTTCTTGAGCACGTTCTCGTCGTCCAGGATGGTGGACAGCTCGGCGATCTCCCCGCGCAGCTTCTCCTGCTCGGCCTCCAGCTCCAGCCGGTCGTACTTGGTCAACCGACGCAGCGGAGTGTCCAGGATGTAGGTCGCCTGGATCTCGGAGAGCTTGAACTGCCGCATCAGGCCGCTCTTGGCCGCCGCGGCGTCCTCGCTGGCCCGGATCAGCTTGACCACCTTGTCGATGTCGAGCAGCGCGATCAGCAGGCCGTCGACCAGGTGCAGCCGCTCCTCCCGCTTGCGCTTGCGGTAGGCGCTGCGCCGGGTCACCACCTCGTAGCGGTGCGCCAGGAACACCTCCAGCAGCTCCTTGAGCCCCAGGGTGCGCGGCTGGCCGTCGACCAGCACCAGGTTGTTCACGCCGAAGGACTGCTCCAACGGGGTGAGACGGTAGAGGTCGGCGAGCAGCGCCTGCGGGTTGACCCCGACCTTGCACTCCACCACCAGGCGGGTGCCGTTCTCCCGGTCGGTCAGGTCCTTGACGTCGGCGATCCCGGTGAGCCGCTTGGTCTTGTTCACCTCGTTGGTGATCGCCGCGATCACCTTCTCCGCGCCCACCCCGTACGGCAACTCGACCACGGTGATCGCCTGCCGTCCCCGGCTGCCCTCCAGCGGGCCGATCTCCACCTTGCCGCGCATCCGCACCACGCCCCGCCCGGTCTCGTACGCCCGGCGCACCTCGTCGAGGCCGAGCAGCAGACCACCGGTGGGCAGGTCGGGACCGGGCACGAACTCCATCAGCTTGTCGAGGGTGGCGTTCGGGTGCCGGATCAGCCAACGGGCCGCCGAGACGACCTCGCCGAGGTTGTGCGGGATCATGTTCGTCGCCATCCCGACCGCGATCCCGGACGCGCCGTTGACCAGCAGGTTGGGGAAGGCGGCCGGCAGCACGGTGGGCTGGGTCAGCGAGCCGTCGTAGTTGGGCTCGACGTCGACGGTCTCCTCACCCAGCTCCCCGACGAGCAGCATCGCCTCCCGCGACATCCGAGCCTCGGTATAACGCGAAGCTGCCGGTCCGTCGTCTGGGCTCCCAAAATTTCCATGCCCGTCGATGAGTGGCGTGTTCAGCGAGAAGTCCTGCGCCAACCGCACCATCGCGTCGTAGATGGCACCGTCGCCGTGCGGATGGTATTTACCCATCGTGTCACCGACGATGCGGGCCGACTTCACGTGCGCCCGGTCCGGCCGGTAGCCCTGCTCGTACATCGACCAGAGGATGCGCCGGTGCACCGGCTTGAGGCCGTCCCGCGCGTCCGGCAGGGCGCGCGAGTGGATGACCGAGAAGGCGTACTCCAGGTAGGAGTCGGAGACCTCGGTGACCAGCGGGTTGTCGACGATCCGCGCGCCGGCCCGGTCGAACGCGGAGTGGTCGACCTTGGTGTCCTTGCGGCGTGCCATGGCTCAGCTTTCCTTCCAGAACCCGGTGGTCAGGCGTCGATGGCGTCGCGGTCGACGCGGTCGGCGGAGTCGATCAACCAGTTGCGGCGCGGTTCGACCTTCTCCCCCATCAGCAGGTCGAGGATCCGCTCGGCGGCGTCGACGTCGTCGATGGTGATCCGGCGTACCGATCGGGTGGCCGGGTTCATCGTGGTCTCCCACAACTCGTCGGCGTCCATCTCACCAAGACCCTTGAAGCGCGGCACCGGGGTGACGATCTGCTTGCCGGCCGAGGCGAGCTTGCGGACCGTCGCCTCCATCTCCGTCTGCGTGTAGGTGTAGATGGTCTCGGGGTTGCGCCCCTTGGTGGTGATCTTGTGCAGGGGCGGCATCGCGGCGTAGAGCCGGCCCGACTCGATCAACGGTCGCATGTAGCGGGCGAAGAGGGTGATCAGCAGCGTCCGGATGTGGGCACCGTCGACGTCCGCGTCGGCCATGATGAGCACCCGGCCGTAGCGCAGCGAGGACAGGTCGAAGGTACGCCCCGACCCCGCGCCGAGGACCTGCACGATCGCCGCGCACTCGGCGTTGTCCAGCACCTGCTGGAGGTTGGCCTTCTGCACGTTCAGGATCTTGCCCCGGATCGGCAGAAGCGCCTGATACTCCGCAGAACGGGCAAGTCGCCCCGTGCCCAATGCGCTGTCGCCTTCTACAATGAACAGCTCACTTCTGTCAATACCTGCGGCGCGGCAGTCGACCAGTTTGGGCGGCATGGACGCGCCCTCCAGGGCGGTCTTGCGCCGGGCGGCATCCTTCTGCTGCTTCTGGGTCAGCCGCACCCGGGCCGCGTCGACGATCTTCTGCAGGACCGTCCGGGCCTCGGTCTTGGTCTTACGGTCGTCCAGCCAGGACTTGACGTGCTGCTCGATCAGGCCCTGCACCACCTTGACCACACCGGCGGTGGAGAGCTCGTCCTTGGTCTGCGAGGTGAACTGCGGCTCGGGCACCCGCACGTGCACCACCGCGGTCATGCCCTCCAGGACGTCGTCCAGCGTGGGCGCGTCCTCCTTGGCCTTGAGCAGGCCCCGGGTGTTGCGGACGGCGTCGGCGAGCGTACGCGCCAGCGCCCGCTCGAAGCCCTTACGGTGCGTGCCGCCGTGCGCGTTGCGGATGGTGTTGGTGAAGCACTCGACGGTGCGCTCGTATCCGGTGCCCCAGCGGAAGGCCACCTCGATCTCGGCGCGCCGCTGCACGTTGGACTGCATCACGCCGTTGGCGTCGGCGGCGTTCTCCCGATAGGTCCCCTCGCCGTTGACCAGCAGGGTGCCGGAGACCGGCCGGTCACCGGCCGGGGCGAGGAACTCCACCATGTCGGTGAGCCCGTTCGGGTAGTGGAACCGCTCCTCGGTCGACTGCTCGCCGGTGTGGTCGCGCAGGGTGTAGCTGACTCCGGGGACCAGGAACGCGGTGTGGCGCAGCTTGGCCCGGACCGCGTCGTGGTCGAGGGCGGCGCCGGTCTCGAAGTAGCGCGGGTCGTACCAGTAGCGGATCGAGGTGCCGGTGCGCTGGCCGCGCTTGACCGCGCCGGCGACCTGGAGCCCCGGGCCGGGGGTGAAGGAGGCGTCCGGGCCGTCGCCGTCGAAGATGCCCGGCACGCCGTGCCGGAACGACATGGTGTGCACCTTGCCGCCCCGGCGGACGGTGACGTCGAAGCGGCGGGACAGCGCGTTGACCGCCGAGGCGCCGACGCCGTGCAGGCCGCCGGAGGTCTTGTAGCCGGAGCCGCCGAACTTGCCGCCGGCGTGCAGCCGGGTGAGGACCAGTTCGACGCCGGAGATGCCGGAGCGGGCGTGCACGTCGGTGGGGATCCCGCGCCCGTCGTCGTCGACCTGCACCGAGCCGTCGGCGTGCAGGATCACCTCGATCTTCGTGGCGTGACCGGCCACGCCCTCGTCGGTGGAGTTGTCGAGGATCTCGTTGACGAGGTGGCCCACGCCACGACTGTCGGTGGACCCGATGTACATGCCGGGACGCTTGCGGACGGCGTCCAGCCCCTCGAGGTGGGTGAGGTCGTCGGCCCCGTACAGGGTCTCAGGCTCTGCGGTCAACTGGTCGTACTCCCCGGTCTCGGCGATGTGCTGCACCGCACCGTCGGCGGTCGGCCCGGCGCGGGCACGCCGCAGCGAGCGTAGCCGCACGCTCCGACAAGCCGAGCGGACACCCACGCGGCACGCCGCGTGGCGGCGCTGCTGGTGGACCTTGCCGCGGTCAACGTCCGGGTCTCCACGGTTATGCCCGGCCGTCGGCGTCAGGTGGTGCGGGGGGTGCTCCTCCGGCGTCCCTGGCGTCCCGGTGCCACTCATGTTTCCCATGGTTGACGTGCGTCACACCCGCGTGATGTCATCACCGTTCTAGAGGATCTTTCATATTTCCATGAACGGATGGGGAAGCCATGTCCGGGTTGCGTCGTACCGCCGCGTTGGCCCTGGCCATCGCCACAGCGGCCGTCACCACCTCCGTCGCCGCGTCTGCCCCCGCCGCGGCGGCACTACCCACCGCGGCGGTCGCCCTCGGCGACAGCTTCATCAGCGGCGAAGGCGCCGGGGCCTACCAGCCGGTGGTCGACTCGACCGGCGTCGCGCGGGCCTTCCCGGGGTGGACAGCGCCCAACAGCGACGCTTTCTTCTGCCACCGGTCCGGCAACGCCTCGCTGCACCAGGCGTCGCTGCCCGGCATCCAGGCCCGGTTCAACCTGGCCTGCTCCGGCGGCCAGCCGCACGACATCGCCGTCGCCTCGTCGGCCCGCGCCAGCGGGCGTCAGGTCGCCGCGCAGCTCGACCAGCTCCGGACGGTGGCCCAGACCCACGACATCGACCTGGTGCTGATCGGCCTCGGCTCCAACAACAGCTCCTTCACCTTCGGCGGGGTCGCCGAGAAGTGCGCCAACCGGTTCATCGCGGATGCGTGGACGGGCTGGTGGGAGTTCTGGGCGTACCTGAACGGGCCGGTGGAGCAGAAGCCGTGCACCGACGCCGACCTGGCGACCCCGGCACAGCTCAGCGCCGCCACGGCGGAGACCACGGCGGCCGTGCGGCAGATCCTGACCACGCTGCGCGAGGTGGACGCCGACGGCCAGCACCGGGTGGTGTTGCAGGACTACACCAACCCGCTGCCGCTGGAGTTGGAGGCCGGATACCACTCCGAGGACAGCCGGGACGACACCCGGGACAAGTTCCGGGCCCTGGGTGCCGAGCGGTACGCGGCCGGCTGCCCGATCCACCGCGCCAGCCTGGCTCCCGGGCACCGGTTCTCGCAGGGCCTCGGCACCATCGTCAGCTCCACCCGGAGCACGCTGGCCGCCGAGTTCCCCGGCGCGGACCTGGTCTACCTCAACGTGCAGCGGGCCTTCGACGGCGCCCGGCTCTGCGAGCGGACCAACAGCCCGACCGGCACTCTGGCCACTCCTATCCGGTTGCAGGACAACCCGCCCAACGGCACCTTCGTCACCAGCCTCTCCGGCAAGGACAAGATCGCCATCCAGCGGATCGCCAACACCTGCGTGACCTACTTCCAGACCTGCCAGGAGTCGTGGCACCCGAACGCCGCCGGACACCAGGTGCTCGGCCAGTGCCTGACCGGTGCGGCCGCCACCGCCGTCCGCTCGGTGGCCTGCGTACGCGCCTCGAACGGCACGATCAGCGTCTCCTGAGTCACCACCAGGGGCCGTCCCGACGCGACCACCCGCGCGTCGGGGCGGCCCCGCCCCGTTGGCTACTCGCCGGTAGCCTGGCGTGGTGAGCGCGACGGTGGAATACCTCCAGGAGTACGTCCAGGTCGACGGGGCCCGCCTCGGCATCCAGGTCTATCCGGAGCCGGTGGGCGTGACCGGCGCACCGGTGGTGCTGATCGCCCCGGCGATGGGCGTCCGGGCCCGGTACTACCGGCCGTTCGCCGCCGCGCTGCGTGACGCCGGGCTGGCCGTCGTCGTGGCCGACCTGCGCGGCACCGGCGAGAGCACGCCCCGACCGAGTCGCGCGTGCCGCTACGGCTACCCCGAGCTGGCCGCCGACATCGGCGCGGTACGGGACGCGCTCAAGGAGCGGCTGGACGGGCGGCGCACGCTGCTGCTCGGGCACTCCCTGGGCGGCCAGGCCGCCGTGCTGCATCTGGCCCTGCACGGCGAGCAGGAGGTGGACGGGCTGGCGCTGGTGGCCGTCGGCATCCCGTACTGGCGGGACTTCGCCGGGCCGCGTCGCTACGGCGTGCTGCCGTACACCCAGGGCATCGGCGTCACCGCCCGGCTGCTCGGCGTCTGGCCCGGCTGGGGGTTCGGCGGCCGGCAGGCCCGGGGCGTGATCCGGGACTGGGCGCACACCGCCCGCACCGGCCGGTTCCCCGACCTCGACGGGATGGACACCGAGGCGGCCGTGGGCCGGATCCGCACGCCGGTGCTGGCGGTCAGCGTCGAGGGTGACCAGTACACCCCGCACCCGACCGTGGACCGTCTCTGCGCCAAGCTCACCGCGGCCCCGGTCACCCGCGAGCGCTACCGGGTGCCGGACGCCCGCCTGGACCACTTCACCTGGGTACGCGCCGCCGGGCCACTGGCCACGCGGGTGGCCGACTTCGCCGCCACTCTGCCGCCCCGCCACTGACCGTCGCCGCCCTGCCGCACCACTCTGCCGACCGGCCGCACCGCCGCTGACTGTCGGTGGCCGGGCGGGGTCGGGTCTGCGGCGATTAGCCGGTGCGGACCGGGGTAAGCCGCTGCGCCCGACACGGCGGAGGGGGACCTGATGTCTGACAGCCACACCGCACTGCGTTCGATGCACGACCTGGGCCTGGCGGCCTGGTTCGGCGGCTCCCTGATGGGAGCGTTCGGCGTCAACGGCGCCGCGGCCCGCATCGACGACTCGACCAAACGACTTCCGACGGCCTCGACCGGCTGGACCCGGTGGACGCCGGTCAACGCGGCCGCGATCGGCGCGCACCTGGCCGGCGCGGTCGGTGAGCTGGTCACCGAGAGCCCGCGGATGGCCGCCCAGCGGGGCGTCGGCCGGGCCAGCACGGTGAAGACCGCGCTGACCGTCGGCGCGCTCGCGGTGACCGGCTACAGCAGGCTGCTCGGCATGCGTCTGGCCAAGGCCGGCACGCCGTCGGTGCAGGGCGTGACCGAACCCAACGGGCAGACCCCGGCGCACGTGGCCGCCAGCCAGCGCCAGTTGAAGATGCTCCAGTGGGCCATCCCGGCGCTGACCGGGGCGCTGATCGTGGTCACCGCGTACATGGGTGAGCAGCAGAAGCCCGGGCAGGTGCTGCGCGGGATCTTCGGCCGGGCGAACGGTCTGGCCCATGCGCCGGGCCGGATGGGCAAGGGTGCCGGCGGGATGGCGGCGATGCACGCGGTCCGGCGGCACATGGCCATGAACGGCCGCTGACGGCCGACCGGCACGACGCGCACCGACCGCGACCGCCGGGCGTACCGACAGGCGAGGTGGCCATGAGCGACAGGGACAGGCAGGACCGGGGACCGGGGAGCGTCGCACCCTGGGGCACCACGGACGGCTTCGACGCCGATCCGCCGTGGGGTGCCGGCGAGCACTCGCCGATGGACGAGGGCAGCGAGGAGACCGCGGTGCCCGAGGGACGGCGGGGCGAACGGCGGGCGGCGGACGGATCACGGCAGTGGCCCGACGGTCGGCACGGGTTCGGGTCGGTGGAGCCGACCCGTACGCCCGAGGCCGGACCGGGCGCGCCTCCGGACCCGGCGCCGCCGAGGCGACCGTTCCCGGACGACGTGGCCGGCGAGGACCTGCCGGACAACGCGCTGGAGGAGGCAACCGGCATGCACACCGAAGGGTCCTGGCACGGCTGAGGACCGCACCGCGTCCCGGTGCCCGCCGCCGACGCGGCGGGCACCGGAGCGTCCGGTCAGGACGGCACGGACCGGGCCGCCGGTACGCCGAGCAGCCCGGCCATCCGTTCCGCGTCGCGCTGGGCCTGGCCGGCACAGCAGTTGTTGAACAGCACGTGCAGTTCGTCGGCCTGGTCGGCGAGGTCGACCAGCACCTCGGACCAGCGGCGCAGCTCCTCGTCGCCGTAGGCGTAGCGGAAGCGTTCCTCCTTGTCGCCGCCGTCCCAGGCGGTGCTGTGCCCGTGGAACCGGATCATCGCCAGTCCGGCGGTGGCCAGCGGGATCGGCGGCACCGAGCTGGGATGGCCCTGCGGCATGTCGACGGCGCAGTGGGTCAGGTCGTGCTCGCGGAGGAAGGCCAGCGTCTCCAGCGCCGCCGTACCGTCGAACCAGGACCCGTGCCGGAGTTCGACGGCGACCCGCCAGGGCCGGCACCGGGACGCCAGCTCGGCGATCCGGCGGCGGGCCGCGTCGCCCCGGGTCAGCCACGGCGGGAACTGCAACAGCACGGCACCGAGCCGGTCGGCCGCCACGAGCGGTGTCAGCGCCGTGCGGAACCGGTGCCACAGCTCGTCGTACGCCTCGGTCGGCAGGTCGCGTCGACGGACCTGGGCCGGTCCGCCCGCCGGTCGCAGGTCGGCCGGGAGGGTGCCGACCGGGGTCGGGTGGCCGGTGAAGAGGCTGAACGCCTTGACGTCGAAGGTGAAGCCGTCGGGGGTGGCGTCGACCCAGCCGTGCACGGTCTCCGGCGCCGGGATGGCGTAGTACGACGTGTCCACCTCGACCAGTGCGAACCGCTCGGCGTAGTGACCCAACCGGCCGGCGGGGGTGTTGACCTCGCGGGGGTACCACCCGGAGCGCACCAGCGTCCGGTCGGCCCAGGAGGACGTGCCCACCTTGATGACACTCATGTAGTTCAGTGCACCGCCGCCGGGGCGGATCGGCAACCGGTGGGCGGGACGGTCCGGTCGGGTTTGTCCCGGCATCCGGCGGGGAGGCAGCCGGTGGACGAAGGAGGCGACACATGCGCGCGCTACGACTGCCCGCCTGGAAGAGCGACCCGGAGCTGGTCGAGATCGACGAGCCGACGCCCGGCCCCGGCCAGGTGGTCGTGAAGATCGGTGGTGCCGGGGCCTGCCACTCCGACCTGCACCTGATGCACGATTTCGACTCGGGCACGCTGCCGTGGGGGCCGCCGTTCGTGCTGGGGCACGAGAACGCCGGCTGGGTGCACGCCCTCGGTGCCGGGGTGAGCGGGTTGGAGGTCGGCCAACCGGTCGCCGTGTACGGGCCGTGGGGCTGCGGCGTGTGTGCCCGCTGCCGGGTCGGCGCCGACAACTACTGCGAGAACCCGGCCGCCGCGCCGGTGCCCGGTGGCGGCGGTGGTCTGGGCCTGGACGGCGGCATGGCCGAGTACGAGCTGGTGCCGGCCGCCCGGCACGTGGTGCCGCTGCCGGACGGGCTGGACCCGGTGCAGGCGGCACCGCTGACCGACGCGGGGCTGACGCCGTACCACGCGATCCGCCGGTCCTGGCCGAAGCTGGTGCCGGGTAGTACGGCGGTGGTGATCGGCGTCGGCGGTCTGGGGCACGTGGGGGTGCAGATCCTCAAGGCCACCACCGCCACCCGGGTCGTCGCGGTGGACACCCGGGACGAGGCGTTGCGGCTCGCACAGGAGTGCGGCGCGGACCTGACGCTGCGGTCCGGCGCGGGGACCGCCGACGAGATCCGGACGCTCACCGGCGGCCGGGGTGCCGACGTGGTGCTCGACTTCGTCGGCGCGGACCCCACCCTGAAGCTCGCCGTCTCGGTGGTGCGGACGGTCGGCGACCTGACCATCGTGGGTATCGGCGGCGGCTCGCTGACGATGAGCTATTTCACCGTCCCCTACGAGGCCAGCGTGCAGACCACGTACTGGGGCAGCCGGCCGGAACTGATCGAGGTGCTCGACCTGGGGGCACGGGGGCTGGTCCGCCCGAAGATCACCACGTTCGGCCTGGACGACGCGATGGACGCGTACCGCCGGATGCAGGACGGCACGCTGGAGGGCCGGGCGGTCATCGTGCCGTGAGGGGCGACCCGCCTACAGTGATCATGTGGTCGCCGCGCTGGAACTCTATCTGGACACCGTCGCCACCCGCCGGATCCGGGTGCTCTGGGACGCCCTGGAGGCCGAGGGGGTGCAGAGCCTGCGGTCCCTGCTGGAGCAGCGACACCGACCGCACGTCTCGCTGGCGGTCGCGCCGCGCCTCGATCCGGAGCAGGTGGCGGCGGCGCTGGCCGGCACCACCGTGGCGGCACCGCTGCGGCTGACGTTTCAGCACGCCGGCCAGTTCGTCGGCCGGGTGCTCTGGCTGGGCCCGGCACCCACCACCGAGCTGCTGACGCACCACCGGCTGGTGCACGACCGGCTGACCGCCGCCGGGGTCGAGCTGGTCGAGCACTACCGACCGGGCCACTGGGTGCCGCACTGCACGCTGTCCATGCGGGTGCCGAACACGCTGATGGCGATCGCGGTCCGCCGCTGCCTGGAGATCCTGCCGCTGGAGGCCACCGTGGTCGGTGCGGCGCTGACCGACCACGCCCGCGGCATCTCGCACCCGCTGCCCTGACCGTCGCGCGGCCGGGGCTCAGCTCGAAGGGTCTGCGCGGCCGTGCCGCCAGTAGCCCATGAAGGCCACCGCCCGCCGGTCCAGGCCGCACTCGACGACCAGGTGCCGGCGCAGGGTACGGATGACACCCGCCTCCCCCGCCAGCCACGCGTACAGCGGCGCGGACGGCAGGGCGTCGGGCACCTCCCAGAGGATCGCGCGGTCCACGTCCACGTCGTCGACGAACTGACCGCCCGACGCGTACGCCCCCGACACGCCCGCCCCGACCGGCAACGCCCGGGCCAGCAGTTCCTCGGCGGCGGCGGCCACGGCGGGGACCAGCCGGGCACCGTGCGACGCACCGTCGCGCGACAGCCAGGTCACCTCGACACCGGGCGGCGCCACCAACGGCAGCACGTCCGCCGCCGACGGCACCTCCAGCAGCACCCGGCCCCGGGCGTCGGACGGCAGCCGCTCGCAGATCCCGCCGATCGCCGGCACCGCCGTCTCGTCCCCGGCGAGCAGCAGACGACCCGTCGACGGCGGCCGGAACTCCCGTCCACCCGGGTCGCCGTCGAATCCGGCGTCCGGGCCGGCGATGGCGATCTCGTCGCCGGGGCGTACCCGCCGCGCCCACCGGGTCGCCGGGCCGGAGTCGCCGTGCAGCACCAGGTCGACGTCCACCTCGTTGAGGTGAGGCCGGACCGCCCGCGCGGTGTAGGTGCGGATCGGGTTGCGCAGGTGCTCCGGCAGAGCCCGCCACTGCACGTACCAGTCCGGTCCCTGCGGCAGGTCCGCCCCACGCTGGCCGGGCAGCGGCAACGCCAGCTTGATCCGCTGGTCGTAGCCGTTGTCGGCGAAGCGGTCCAGGTCCGGGCCGGTGAAGGTGACCCGGACGAAGGAGGGGCTGAGCCGGCGTACCGCCCGGACTTCGACGGCGAACAGCCGCCAGGGCGTGATCGGCAGGGTGTTGGTCATGGTGCCTCTCTGGTGCGGACCGGTGGCGCGGCGACGCGTCACCGGGATCGGGGCGCGGCGGCGCGGGAACGCCACAACAGCCAGACGAAGTACGGGGTACCGATCATGGCGGTGACCAGGCCGGCGGGGATCTGTGCCGGGGCGATCACCGTGCGGCCGAGGGTGTCGGCGAGGCTGACCAGAGCCGCGCCGAGCAGCGCGGCGACCGGGAGCACCCGGCTGTGCCGGCCGCCGACGAGCGCGCGGGCCGCGTGCGGGGCGACCAGGCCGACGAAGCCGATCACACCGACGGCCGAGACGGCGGTCGAGGTGAGCAGCGCCGCCGCGCCGAGCGCGATCAGCCGGGTGCGTTCCAGCCGGACGCCGAGCACCCGGGGGGTGTCGTCGTCCAACGTCATCAGGTCCAGCTCGCGGCGGGCGGCGACCACCGCCGGGGTGAGTACCAGCAGCGCGATCACCACCGGCAGCACCTGCGTGGCGGTACGCCCGTAGGTGGAGCCGGAGAGCCAGGTGAGCGCCTTGCCGGTGTTCCACGGGTCGAAGGCCACGATCATGAAGGTGATCAGCGCCATGCCGCCCTGCCAGGCCCCGAATCCGATCAGGACCAGCCGGTCGGAGCTGAGCCCGCCGCGCCACGCCGCACCGTAGACCAGGGCGAAGGCGAGCATCGCGCCCAGCCCGGCCACCCCGGAGACGGCCCACACCCCGGCCAGCGGCACGAAGGTGAGCAGCGAGACCGCGCCCAGCCCGGCGCCGGCGGTGATGCCGAGGATGCCGGGCTCGGCCAGCGGGTTGCGACAGACCGCCTGCACGGTGGTGCCGGCCACGGCCAGTGCCGCACCGGCCAGCATCGCCGCGGCGACCCGGGGCCAGCGCTGGTCCAACACGAACGTGTACCCCGGACCGGTGTTGCCGTTGATCCAGTTGACGATGTCGCCGAAGAGCACCCAGGTGTCCCCGGCGAGCATGCCGAGCAGCACCGCGGCTGCGGTGACGGTGGCCGCCACGACGACCACCGTGCGGTGGAAGCCGGCGGAGCGTACGGCCGCGTGACCGCCCGGCGGGCGACGGGTCGGGCCGGCGTCGCGGTGCCGTCGGGCCAGCCAGATCAGCACGGCCGCGCCGAGCAGGGTGGTCACCACGCCGGTGGGGATGTCCACCCCGGCCTGACCGCCCATGACGGCCCGCAGCAGCACGTCGGAGCCGAGCACGATGATCACTCCGGCGATGCCGGAGAGCGGCAGCAGCACCCGGTGCCGGTGCACGCCGGGCACCACCGAGCCGAGCAGCCGGACGATCACCGGCGCGCAGAGGCCGACGAAGCCGACCGGCCCGGTGAGGGTCACCGCCGAGGCGGCGAGCAGGACGGCCAGCACCGTGACGATCAGCCGGGTACGGCGTACGTCGAGGCCGAGCACGGTGGCGGTGTCGTCGCCGAGGGCGAGGATGTCGAGACGGTGCCCGAGCAGCATCAGTGCCACGACGGCTATGCCGAGCACCGGGGCGAGCTGGGTGAGCGCGTTCAGGTCGCTCTGCACCAGGGAGCCGTTGCCCCAGGCGAACAGACCGATGGTGGCCTGCTCGAAGAGCAGGAGCAGCAGCATGGTCACCGAGCTGAGCGCCATGGCGGTGGCCGAACCGGCGAGGATCAGCCGGGTGGTGCCGGCCTGCCCACCGGAGGACATCGCCATCACCAGGCCGGCCGCGGCGAGCCCGCCGCAGAAGGCGAGGCCACCAGCGGGTAGCGCGGGCAGCGCGATGCCGAACGCGGAGACCGAGACGATGGCCAGGTGGGCGCCCGCGTTGACGGCGAGCGTGTCGGGCGAGGCCAGCGGGTTGCGGGCGATCGACTGGAGGGCCGCTCCGGCGAAACCGAGGGCGACACCGATGGCCAGCCCCGCGAGCAGCCGGGGCACCCGGGAGGCGACCAGGACCCGGACCGTCTCGTCGTCGCCGCCGGTGAGCAGCCGCAGCAGGTCGAGCGCGCCGACGGCGGAGGTGCCCTGGGTGAGGTGGACACCGGCGACCACCAGCAGCAGGGCGATGGCGGCGAGGAAGGCCCCGACGACGCGTGGGGCCGAGACGCGCCCGGCCGGAGCCGGCCCGAGGGCCGGCTCCGAACGCGGGGGTGCGGACAGCGTGGTCACACCGCGTACGTGTTGACGAACTGGTCGATGTACTGCTTGCCGGAGAGCGGCCCGCCGAAGGTCCAGATGCCGTCCGGCATCCGGTGCAGGTTGCCCTGCTGGACGAAGGGCAGCGCCTTCCAGATGGCGTTGTCGGCGAGGCCGTCGGCGAAGACGTCGCTGCCGTCCGAGGCGTTGTAGAAGAAGTGCAGGTCCGGGCTCTTGAGCACGGTCATGCCCTCGACGTCGGTCTGGCCCAGGCCCCACGCCTCGTCGACCTCGCCCTGCCAGGCGTTGGTGAGGCCGAGTTGGATGCCGATCTGGGAGACGAGCGCCCCCTGGCCGAACATCCGGATGCTGACCGTGCTGCCTTCCTTCCAGCCGTCGGCGATGGCGAACGGCTTACCGGCGGCTCCGGCGTCGGCGATCTTCTTCTTGCCGTCGGCGATCGCGGTGTCGAAGTCGGCGAGCAGCTTCTCCGCCTCGGCGGTCTTGCCGACCGCTGCGGCGATCATGTTCACGTCGGCGCGCATCCGGCCGATGTTGTCCGTGGCGTCGCTGCCCTTGGTGACGACGACCGGGACGTACTTCTCCAGCTGCGCGATCGTGCCGGCGCCGCGGTCGTCCGTCATCACCACGAGGTCCGGCTCCAGCGCGACGATGGAGTCGACACTCGGTTCGCCCCGGGTGCCGACGTCCTTGACGTCGCCGTCCAGCTTGGCGGCGGTGACCCAGGTGGCGTAGCCCTTGGGGTCGGCGACACCGACCGGCATGACACCGAGGCTGACGAGCATCTCGACCTCGCCCCACTCCAGGCCGACGACCTTGGTGGCGGGCTTGTCGAGCTTGATCTCCTTGCCCCGGCTGTCGGTCAGGGTGACCGGTCCGCCGGCGGCGGAGGGGCTGGAGTCGGGTGCGGAGGCGTTCTCGGTGGTGCCGCAGGCGGCCAGCACCAGAGCGGTGGCGGCGGCCACCAGGGCCGTGACACGGGTACGGGACATGATGTTCTTTCTCGGGATGGGTGGTCCGGGCCGGTCCGGGATCAGACCGGGATACGGGTGAGGTGGCGGCCCACCGGGCGGGTGGTGACCAGACCGCTGAGCGGGTCGACGACGACCTCGATCCGGATCCCGTAGGTCTCGGTCAGGTCGTGCTCGGTGAAGACCTCGGCCGGGGTGCCGGTGGCCCGGACCCGGCCGCTGTGCAGCAGCACCACCTCGTCGGCCACCGCGGCGGCCTGGTTGAGGTCGTGCAGCACCACGCCGACCGCGACACCGTGGTCGTCGGCGAGGTCACGCACCAGGTCGAGGATCTCGACCTGGTAGCGCAGGTCGAGGAAGGTGGTCGGCTCGTCGAGCAGCAGCACCGGGGTGTCCTGGGCCAGGCAGGTGGCCAGCCAGACCCGCTGCAACTCGCCGCCGGACAGCTCGTCGACCGGCCGGTCGGCCATCGCGGTGACCCCGGTGACCTCCATCGCACGGCCGATCGCGGCGGGGCCGTCCGGGTCGTCGGCGCGCCAGCGCCCCCGGTACGGGTGCCGACCGTAGCCGACCACGTCACGGACAGTGATCCCATTGGGGACCGGCCGGCTCTGCGCGAGCAGGGTCACCCGGCGGGCGTACTCCTTGGCGGGCAGGCCGGCGGCGGCGCAACCGTCGGCGAAGAGCACCGTGCCACTGTCGATCGGGTGCAGTCGGGCCAACGCCCGCAACAGGGTGGACTTACCACTGCCGTTCGGCCCGACCAGGGCCGTAACCGCACCGGGGCGGAGCGTGATCCCGGCACCGTGCACCACCGGCGTGCCGTGGTAGCCCAGGTGGAGGTCGGCTCCACGCAGGCTCTGCTCGACGCCGTCCGACGCCAGTACGCTCGACATGCGGTTAGGCTAACCTAACCTAACTCGCTGTCAAGATGGGGTCCCCGACATCGGTCGACGCTACGGACCGAGTCGACGCGACTCGATGGAACGCGGGTGGGGTACCGCCGGAACAGGCCACTCGGACGCCCCGTCGACCGCCCGCGCGGGCGGGCACCGTGGTCACCCCGTCAGCCGGTGCGGAATCGGTACCGGGGTGGGAGGACAGACGAACGCGAGCAGCGGTAGCGTTGCGCGTCATCGCAGCCGGGCGGCCGGTGTGGCGCTCGCGATCGTACGGAGGATGGGGCATGTCCATCGGCGAGGAACCGTTCGCAGCCCGCGACGACCTGGCCTCGCGGCCGAACTTCGAGGTCACCCTGCGGGGGTACGACAAACGGCAGGTCGACCGCTACGTCGAACAGGCCGACGCCCGCATCGCCGCAGTCGCCGCCGACCGGGACCGGGCCACGTCACACGTACGGGACCTCACCGGCAAGCTCCAGGCGTTCCAGGTCGAGGTGACCGAGCTGCGCCAGCGGCCGACCCAGATGGACCGGGCGTCCTTCCGTGAGCTGGGTCCGATGGTCGACCAGATCCTGGACCTGGCCGAGAAGCAGGCGACGGCCATCGTGGACACCCACACCCAGCGGGCCACCAAGCTCCAGGCGGAGGCCGAGAAGACGCTCGCCAACGCGCGCGAGCGGACCGTCAAGGCGCTGGCCGACCTCGACGAGGAGCTGGCCGGCCGACGGGCCGAGCACGAGAAGACGTACGAGGAGAAGCGCACCACCGCCGAGGCGGAGCTGGCCGAGATCCGCGAACGCGCCGAGAAGCTGCGGGCCGAGGGTGAGGCCGCACACGAGCGCGCCCAGCAGGAGGCGCAGCGCATCGGCGAGCAGTGCCGCCAGCAGGTCGAGCAGACCCGCGCGGCGGCCGAGGCGCTGACCACGTCCGCGCGTACCCAGATCCACCAGGAGATCCAGGCGGCCCGGACCAAGAGTCAGCAGGAACTGACCCAGTGGCGGACCACGGTGGAGGAGGAGCTCGCGGAGCGGCGGTCCAATGCCGAGGAGGACCTGGCCGAGCAGCGGGCGGCGGTCGAGCGCGAGTTGGCCGCCCAGCGTTCCGCCGCCGAGCAGCGGGTCAGCTCGATGATCGCGGACGCGCAGCAGTACTCCGCCGAGATCCGCAAGCGTGCCGACGAGCAGGCGGCCGAGACCCGTAAGTTCAGCGACGAGCAGGCCGCCGCCGCCGAGGAGCAGTTGCACACCGTCCAGCTCCAGGTCGGTGAGCAGCAGGAGGCGCTGGCCCGGCTGCAGGAGGAGTTGGACGGCGCCCGCCGGCAGCTCGACGAGACCCGGCGGGACAAGGACGCCACCGACGCCGAGCTGACCCGGCTACGCCGGCAGTTGGAGGAGACCGGCCGCGACCTCGCGGCGGAGAGTCAGCGGCTGGACGAGGTGCGCCGGGCCGTCGAGGCGGCCGAGCGGCACGCCAAGGAGACCCGGGCCCGGGTGCAGCGGGAGGCCAAGCGGGTCGCCGACCTGGCGGCGGCGGCGGTGATGGCTGCGGCGGCCGGCGGCACCGAGACCGCCGAGTACCCGATGGTGGGCGCACGCCCGGCCGCCCGGGTCAACGGCGAGCCGACCCCGACGACCGGCGCGCACCAGCCCACGGCCGACGGCGACGCGCGCGCCGAGGTGGCCGGTGCCGAGCGCGGCGGTCCGGAGCGGACGGTGGTCAACGGCGCCGCCTCGAGCCCGGACGCACTCCGTTCCGGCGCGGACGCCCTTCGTTCCGGACCGGGTTCGGACGGTGCCCGTGCCGAGAACGGCGCGGCGGGAACCGCTTCCGGCGACGCGGAGGGCAGCGGTGGCGCGACGGGTACCTCCCGTGGCCCGGACGGCGCTGTTTCCCCGGCGGGCTCCGGGGGCGTCGCCTCCGGGGGTGGTCCGGACGCCGGCCGCTCCGGCCACGGGCCGGCGCAGTCCGCTTCGGCGGCGTTGACCGACCCGGCGTCGCTGACCGACCCGGCGTCGCTGACGGATCCGGTGGCGCGGGCGGCGGCGGTCGTCGCGGCCGGCGGGAAGGCCGGCATCGACTGGTTCGCCGGCCCGCCGGCCACCGAGGACGAAGCCGGACATCCGGTCGCCGCGGCCAACGGCACCGCGCCCGAGCCCACCGCGCGCTGAGAGACCCGGTCGAGCCGGTGCGGGAATGTCCCCGCACCGGTGACCGGACTCAGAACGGCCGGCGCGGCAACCAGCCGAGAAACCGGTTCCGGGCATGGGCCAGCGGTAACCCGGGCAGATCCCGGGTGGCGGCGAGCAGACACGACCCCAGATAGACCGCGAGCGCGGCCCGCGCTGTCCCGAACTCCGCCAGCAACTGGCTCTGCTTGACCGCGCACGGCCATTCCTGGCCGCATCCAGTGCAGGTCCAGGCCGGCGGCGAGGGCAGGTGCTCCGGCGGTTTCGTCGAGCGGTAGCGGGCACTCGCGCTGTTGCCGCGCCCGGTGTGCGGACGGACCACCCGGGCCGGATCGTCCGGCTCCGAACGGCGGGGGGCGAACAGTTCCCGCCGCGCCAACCCCAGCGCGCCGCCGGTGCGTACCAGTGCGTCCGGGCCGGGCCGGTGCCCGACCAGCGCCCCCAGCAGATGGTGTCCCAGCAGGTCGAACGCGTCGGGCCCGAGGTCGAGTTCCCGACACAGCCCGATCAGTCGCCGCGGCGCCGCCACCCGCTGCGTCACCAGCGCCGCGCGCAGTACGTCCCGTAGGCCGTCCCCCAGTGCCCCCAGTCGGCTGCCCACGATGCTGGTCAGGATCGCCTCCCCGGCGATCCGCCGAAGCGCTTCAGCCGTCGCCCGACGGACGATGTCAGTCGGATCCCTACCCTCCAACACCCACCCCTCTCATCCGTACGTCGAGCAGCTACCTCTCCTTCGGACACCCATCATGATCATGGTGGTGTGCGCTCTCCGGCCTGGTCCACCGCACGCCGAGACGCACGAGAGCGCCGGTCGGGTGCGCAACCCCCGTCTTCGGCAACGATCGACGCCCGGCCGACGCGACGCATACACGAGGAAGAATCTGCGGGATTTCTTCCTATGTGGATTTCGTAGGCGGGATTCCTGCCCTTCGGAAGTGCCGTCCACGCCGGTACCACGCCGCCTACCGCGCAGCCCCGAGCCGGACGCTGCACGCCTGAGCGCGTTCCGGCCGACCGACCACCACGGCGCGCCGACCGCCTGATGCCCATCGACTCCGGCCGGTGCCAGAATCGCCACATGCCGCGTTCGCTCGTCGGCCGGGACGCCCTGTTCGACCTGGCCTGGCGCGCGCTGGGCGAGCCCGGCCCGGTGCTGTTGGAAGGCCCGGCCGGGATCGGCAAGACGACCCTGCTCCGGGCCCTCGTCGCCGAGGCGACCCGGGCCGGCTGGTCGGTACTCGCCTGCGCGCCGACCGAGTGCGAGACCGACCTGCCGTTCGCCGCTCTCGCCGACCTGCTCCGCCCGCTGGCGGACCTGGTGGTGGGCCTGCCCCGTCCCCAGCGGGTCGCCGCCGAGGTGGTGCTGCTCACCGGCGACAGCGACGAGACGTTCGACGAACGGGTGGTCGGCGCCGCGACCCGGACGCTGCTGGAGGCGGCGCTCGCCGCCGGCCGACCGCTGCTGGTCGCGGTCGACGACGCGCCCTGGTTGGACCGGCCGAGCGAACGGGCGCTGCGGTTCGCGCTGCGCCGGCTCGACCCGGTGCCGGCCACGCTGGTGAGCTGCCGCACCCCGGCCGGGCCGGCGCCCCGACCGGCGCCGCTCGGGCTCGACAGCGGTCCCCACCGGTTGACCCGGCTGACCCTGACCCCGCTCGACGTGGCCGCGCTGCACCACGTGCTGCGGGACCGGATCGGTGCCCCGCTGAGCCGCCCGCTGCTCGCCCGGATCGCCCGCGAGGCCGCCGGAAACCCGCTGGTCGCCATCGAGGTGGCCCGCGCGGTCCAGCGCCTGCCGCAGCCTCCGGAGCCGGGGCAGGACCTGCCCGTGACCGCCTCCATGCACCACCTCCTCGACGAGGTCCTGGCCGGGCTGCCGCCCCGCTGCCGCGACGCGGTGCGGTTGGCCGCCCTGCTCGGCGTACCGCTGCTCGGGGATCTGGCCGCGACCGGGGTCGGTCCCGGCGCGTTCGACGCCGCCGAGGAGGCGGGGCTGCTGGTGGTGACGCCGCAGCGGGTCGAGTTCGGCCACCCGGTGTACGCGGCGGCGGTCCGCGCCGGCATCCCGCCCGGGGTACGGCGTGCCCTGCACCGCCGGCTGGCCGAGGTGGTGACCGACCCGGACGAGCGGGTCCGGCACCTGGCGCTGTGCACCACCACGGCGGATCCGGTGGTGGCCGACGCCCTGGCGGCGGCTGCGGCGCGGCAGCACACGCGCGGGGCGCCGGAGGCCGCCGCGACCCTCTACGAGTCCTCCGCGCGGCTCACCCCGGCGGACGACCCGGACAGCCAGGGCCGACGGCGACTCGCGGCGGCCCGGTGCCGGTTCGACTGCGGCGACCATCCGGGCGCCCGGCTCGCCGCCGAGGCGGTGGCCGACGGGTTCACCGGCGACGTGCGTGCCGAGGCGCTGCTGCTGCGGGCCGTGGTGGCGTGGAGCGCCGACGAGCCGGGCGGCACCGCCGTCGAGGCCGCCGCGCGGGCGCTCACCGCGACCCGGCCCGACACTCCCCTGGCCGGCCGGATCCACGCCCACCTGGCGCTCTTCGTCGACCTGCCCGATCCGGCCCGGACGCACGCCGAGGCGGCGGTCGGGCTGCTCACCGGGCCCGGCGGCGACCCTGCGCTGCTGGCCGCCGCACTGATGAACCTCTTCTTCAACGAGGTACGCGCCGGAGCACCGCCCCGCACCGACCTGCTCGACCGGGCGCTGGCCATGGAGGGCGCGGAGCCGTCCTGGCTGGCCGGCACGATCCCGGCGGTCTGGTGGAAGGGCATCGACGACCTGGACCGGGCCCGGGAGCGCCTGACCGGACTGCTGGACCGGGCCACCGCACGCGGTGACGAGCCGTCCCAGTACGAGTTGCTCAAGCACCTCGGCGAGACCGAACTGCTGGCCGGTCGCTGGGCGGCGGCCGAGCGGCACATCGCGGCGGCCCGTGAGCTCGGCGAGTTGCTGGGCACCGAACTCACCGCCGAGACCTGGCTGGCCGCGCTGCTCGACGCGCTGCGCGGCCGGCTCGACGCGGCGGCCCGGACGGCGCAGGCGGGTACCCGGCTGGGCGATGAACTCGACGACGACTGGTGCCGCCGGATCCACCTGCACCTGGACGCGTTCGTCGCGCTCAGTGCCGGACGGATGTCCGACGCCGCCGCCGGTTATCGGCGGCTCGCCGCGATGTTCGACCGGATGGGCCTGGCCGAGCCGCTGGCCCAACGCTTCGAGCCGGACTGGATCGAGGCGTGCGTCGGGGTCGGTGACCTGGTCACCGCGCGGGCGACGTTGGCGCGGCTGGCGCAGCGGCACCAGCGGCTGCCGCGCCCCTGGACGCTGCTCGGGTTGGCGCGCAGCCGGGCCCTGGTGGACAGTGCCGACGGAGTCGACCCGTCGGCCGCGCTGGCGGAGATCGACGCCGCGCGGGTCGCGGTGCCGCCCGACGTCCTGCCGCTGGACCGCGCCCGGTGTCTGCTGGTCGCCGGGGTGGTGCACCGCCGGTCGCGCCGCAAGCGGCAGGCCCGGGAGGCGTTGCAGGCCGCGGCGGCCGAGTTCGACGCGCTCGGGGCGGCGGCGTTCGCGCAGCGGGCCCGGGCCGAGGCCGCCCGGCTCGGTGGCCGCCCGCCCGCACCGTCGGACCTCACCGCGACCGAGGAACGCGTGGCCCGGCTCGCCGCCTCGGGGCGGACCAGCCGGGCCATCGCCGACGAGCTGTTCGTCAGCCCGAAGACGGTCGAGACGAACCTCTCCCGGGTCTATCGCAAGCTGGGCATCTCTCGCCGCGCCGAGCTCGGCGCCGCACTCGCGCGGACCACGACCGGCACCCCGGGGGTCGGCGGCGGGCGTCGATAGCTAGGGAAACACCGGATTCCTTCCCGGCCCGCCGACCGTAGCGTCGAGACGTCACCCGACGATCGGCCGACGAAGGGAGCAGGACACGTGCGGCGAAAGATCCTGCCGGCGCTCTGCGTGGCGGTGCTCGCGTTCACCGGATGCAGCGGCGGCGGCACCGAGGCTCCATCGGCGCCGGACACGGCGGCCGGCGCGGACGTGGACACCGACCTCGACCTGCCCGTCGACGAGGCCGACACGGTACGCCCGCCCTGCCCGTTCGACGCGGCGCAGATCACCGAGTTCGTCGGTGAGCCCATGGTGGACCAGGGCACCTGCAGCTTCGGCGACGGCAAGGGCGTCGCCCAGCTCACCGTGACCACCGCCTCCCGGTTGGCCGGCGAGAGCACCTACGACTACCAACGCCAGCAGGCCGGGCAGATCTACACCACGGTGACGGAGATCGGCGACGGCGCGAAGGGCTACCTGGCGGTGAAGGACATCGGCGCCGAGGCGGTGGTGGTCGGCGACGGAGGCAGTTACACCGTGACGCTGAGCAGCTTCGCCCGCCTCGGTGCCCGGCCCGACGGATACGAGCAGGCGCTGCGTCGGCTGCTCGACGCCCTGCCCCGGTGACGCGGAGGGAGACGACGATGAGGCACCTGTCCACCGCCGCCCGGCTCACCGTGACGGCGGTCGTGACGGCCGTGCTCGCCGCGTGCGGCGGGGCCGTCGAGCCGGCCGCGGCACCGCCACCACCGGCGCCGACCGGGGCACCGGAGCCGGAGCCGCCGAGCGAGACGCCCGCGCCGCCGGACGCGCCCGAGGTCGACGCCTGCGCGCTGGTGACCAAGGCGGAGGCCGAGACGTTGGCCGGTACGCCGTTGGAGGACCCGGTGCCGGTGCGGGACACCTGCACGTACACCGGGCCGGTCTCGGGGCCGTTGGCCCAGGTGGAGGTCTTCGTCGGTGACGGGGCGAAGAAGATCCTCGACGTCGACCGGAACCTCGATCACGAGTTCGAGACGCTCACCGGGATCGGGGACGAGGCGTACCTGGAGGAGGGTGCGGTCTTCGTCAGCGTCTCCGGGACCTGGGTGGCCGTCCGGCTGGTCCGGCTGGACGACCCGGCCGGGTACGCCCCGCGCCTCACCGACGTGGCCCGGACGGTGGCCGGGCGGCTGTGACGCGTACGCGGCCCCGGTCAGGCGCGATCGGGCTGCGCGTCGGGCGGCCGGGGGCCCTCCTCCTGTCGCCGCCCGAATCGCTGCCGGACCGACTCGCTGGCCTGCGCCTCCGGGCAGCCGAGGGTACGCAGCAGGTCGGTGGCGACGGTCCGGATCTGCGCCACCACCACGCTGCCGGAGAAGTCGACCCCCTCGTGGTACGCGTCGCCGGCCCGGTCCACCGCTTTGAGGATCAGCCCTTCGGTGCGGCCGGTATGCTGCCCGCTCTCCGCCGTGATCTGCATGAGCGCGAGGGCGTCGCCGAAGTAGTGCACCGCTGCGGGCAGACCGGCCGGCACCGGTTCGTCGTCCCGGACCGCCGTCGCGGCCCGGCGCAGCAGTTCCTGGCACCCCCGCACGGCCAGGTCGAGGTAACGGACGCCGCGTTCGTAGTGCTCGAAGTCGGTCCGGCGGTGCCACCGGGCCGGTGAGATCGCCACTGCCTCCTGGGCTCCGGCCACGGCGTCTTTGATGAGTTTGACCTGCGGATCGAGGGCGGTGAGGGCGTCCCGGGCGCGGGCCACCGCCTCGGCGTCGCCGGCCGACATGCCGTCGGCGCCCTTGTGCAGTTGCTCCATCAGCACCGTGAACAGCGGACGGGCCGCCCGCTGGACGAGCCGGACCGGGTTCACCGGCAGCACCGCCACCACCAGCACGGCGGCCAGTCCACCGATCGTGGCGTCGATGATCCTGGGCACCTCCAGCCCGCGTTGCACCGGCGCGAGCGTGGCGATCAGGACAGCCGTACCCCCGGCCTGGGTCACCACCTGACCGCCCCGGCTCAGCGTGAGGGCGAGCAGGATGGCCAGCGTGACGACGGTGCCGATCTGCCAGGGCCCGGTGCCGATGACCCAGATCAGCGCGTCGCCGACCACGATCCCGGCCAGGACGCCGATCAGCAGTTCCACGGTGCGTCGGGTCCGCCGACCGATCGCGGCGGCGATCGTGCCGACCGCCGCGCTGGGCGCGAAGACCGGTGACGGATGACCGAGCACCTGGTGCGCCACCGTCCAGGCGACGGCGGCGGCCACCCCGGCCTGCACCGCGAGAATGGCGTACAACTCCAGCGTTCGGCGCCGTTCCCGCCAGCCGATCTGCGCGCTGATCCCGCCGACCGCGCGGGCGACCACCCCGACCGCACTCCCGACGGCACCCCGCAGCCATCCGCTGTCCCGTTCGTCCGTCGCCGTCACGCCGCCGACTACCCGCCCGGGCTCAGCTCATTCGCCGGTACGCATCCATCCACCCCACGCGGTACGACCGCCTGAGGCGAATCCACCCTGACACAACGCCCCTAGCTGCACAGAAGCAGTCAATATCAGTCTCGGTCGATTGACAAAGTTGTTGATCCCAACTTATGGTGCGAGCCGGCCGGACGTTTCCGGTGGTCCCGGCGGCGCTCGGCCAGCACCCGTCGACACCATCACCACACCGAGGAGCGTCATGGCCGGGCTGAGAGGCACACTACGCAGGACACGATGGCGGTTCGGCCTGGTCACCAGCGGGATAGCGGTGTTACTGGCCGGCGTCGGCCTGGTCAACGCGGGCGCCGCGCACGCCGCCGCTGGCTGCCGGGTGGTCTACTCCGCCCCCAGCCAGTGGCCCGGCGGCTTCACCGCCAACGTCGACCTGACCAACCTCGGCGACCCGGTCAACGGCTGGCGGCTGACCTGGACGTTCCCCTCCGGCCAGCGGGTGACGCAGGCGTGGAACGCGACCGTCACCTCCGCCGGCAACGACGTGACGGCGACCAACGTCGGCTACAACGCCGCGCTCGGCACCAACCAGAGCGTCTCCTTCGGCTTCAACGGCACCTACACCGGCACCAGCAACACCGCGCCGACCTCGTTCGCCCTCAACGGGGTCACCTGCACCGGGAGCGTCGGCCCGACCACCCCGCCGCCGACCACCCCTCCCCCCACCACGCCGCCGCCGACCACGCCGCCGCCGGCCGGTGACGCGATGGCGTACGTGGACGCGATGCAGCCGGGCTGGAACCTCGGCAACACCTTCGACTCGGTCGGCGCCGACGAGACCGCCTGGGGCAACCCCCGGGTCACCCCGGCGCAGCTCGACGCCATCCGGGCCCAGGGCTTCAACAGCATCCGCATCCCGGTGACCTGGAGCAACCGGCACGGTGCCGCGCCCTCGTACACGATCGACGCCGCCTGGCTGAACCGGATCAAGGAGGTCGTCGGCTGGGCCCTGGACGACGGCTTCTACGTAATGATCAACATTCACCACGACTCGTGGCAGTGGATCCACGAGATGCCCACCAACCGCACCACCGTCCTCAACCGTTACAACGCGCTCTGGACCCAGATCGCCGCCGCGTTCCGGGACGCCTCGCCGAAACTGCACTTCGAGAGCGTCAACGAGCCGCAGTTCGCCAACAGCTCCGGCGACGCCCAGAACGCCCAGCTCCTGCACGAGCTGAACACCTCGTTCCACCGGATCGTGCGCGCCTCCGGCGGCAACAACGCCACCCGGATGCTGGTGCTGCCGACCCTGCACACCTCCTCCGACCAGCCCCGCATCGACGAGCTGGTGAGCACCTTCACCCAACTGGGCGACCGCAACCTGATCGCCACCGTGCACTTCTACGGCTACTGGCCGTTCAGCGTGAACGTCGCCGGCGGCACCCGGTTCGACGCGGTCACCCAGCAGGACCTCGTCGACCGGTTCGACCGGGTGCACAACGCCTTCGTCGCCCGGAACATCCCGGTCGTCATCGGCGAGTACGGGCTGCTCGGCTTCGACCGGCACACCGGCACCGTGCAGCAGGGCGAGAAGCTCAAGTTCTTCGAGTTCCTCGGGCACTACGCCCGCACCAAGCGACTCACCACCCAGCTCTGGGACAACGGCCAGCACTTCGACCGGGTCGCCTTCCGGTGGAAGGACGCCGAGCTGTTCGCCCAGATCAAGTCGAGCTGGACGACCCGATCCGGCACCGCCTCCGCCGACCAGGTGTACGTGCCGCGTACCGGCTCGGTCACCGCCAAGTCGCTGACGTTGAACCTGAACGGCACCACCTTCTCCGGCCTGCGGCAGGGCACCACCAACCTGACGCAGGGCACCGACTACACCGTCTCCGGCAACCAGCTCACGCTGACCGCGAGCGCGCTGACCCGGCTGGTCGGCAGCCGAGCGTACGGCGTCAACGCCACGCTGCACGCCCGGTTCTCCACCGGCGTGCCCTGGCGGATCGACATCGTCACGTACGACCCGCCGGTGCTGTCGAACGCCACCGGGACGACCAGCGCGTTCACCATCCCCACCCAGTTCCGTGGCGACCAGCTCGCGACCATGGAGGCGAAGTACGCCGACGGCAGCAACGCCGGACCGCACGACTGGACGTCGTACAAGGAGTTCGACGTCGCCTTCGCGCCCGACTACGCCGCCAACCGGATCGCGCTGACCTCCACCTTCTTCGGTGACGTCCGCGACGGCGCCCCGGTCACCCTCACCTTCCACTTCTGGAGCGGTGCCCGGGCGACCTACCGCGTCACCAAGTCCGGCACGGCGGTGACCGGCGTCATCGGCTGAGCAACGGTGCCACCGGCCGCCCTTCGCGGCCGGTGGCACCCACCGGTCATGATGGGATCATGATCCGATTCGTGCTGAACGTGTTGTGGCTCATCTTCGGCGGCGGGATCGTGCTGGCGATCGGATACGGCATCGCGGCCCTGATCTGCTTCGTGCTCGTCGTCACCATCCCGTTCGGCGTCGCGTCGCTGCGATTGGCGTCGTACTCGCTGTGGCCGTTCGGCCGGACCCTGGTGCCCAAGCCGGGTGTCGGGGTGGCCTCCGGCGTCGCCAACGTGATCTGGGTCGTCCTGGCCGGCTGGTGGCTCGCGCTGTCGCACATCGTCGCCGGGGTGAGTCTCTGCCTGACCATCATCGGGATCCCCTTCGGGGTGGCCAACTTCAAGCTGGTGCCGGCGGCGATCTGGCCGCTCGGGCAGGAGGTCGTCCCCGCGCCGTAACGATTCCCTGCTCGACGCCGGGGCAGGACGGCCACAATCAAGGCGTGGAACGGGTGCTGGCGGTGATCACCGCACTTCCCCCGGTGGTCGTCCTGCTCCTGGTTTTCGTCCTGCCCGCGTTGGAGTCCTCGACGCTGCTCGGACTGGTGGTGCCGGGTGAGACCGCCGTACTGCTCGGCGGGGTGGTCGCGCACGAGGGTGGCCTGCCGCTGTGGGCGGTGGTCGCCGCCGCCGCGGCCGGTGCCTGCCTCGGCGACCAGGTCGGCTTCCTGCTGGGTCGGCGATACGGGCCGACGGTGCTCACCCACGCACCCGCCGTGGCGCGGCGTCACCTCGACCTGGAGCGGGCACGTCGTCTGGTGGCCGGCCGTGGTGCGGTGGCGGTGGTGATCGGTCGGTGGGTGGCGGTGCTGCGGGTGGTGGTGCCGCTGGCGGCCGGGGCCAGCGGCATGCGCCGTACGACGTTCGGGTGGGCCAACGTGACCGGCGGGCTGCTCTGGGCGGCGGCGGTGTCCGTGCTGGGGTACCTCGGCGCGGCGTCCTACCGCTATCTGGAACGGGAACTGGGCATCGGCACCTACGCGCTGCTGGGCGTGGTCGTGATCGGCGGGCTGCTCGCGGTGTGGCGCAGGCGGCGTCAGAGCAGGGTCGACCAGTAGTCCCAGAAGCGGACCAGCACCGCCAGCAGGATCACCGTGTACCAGGCGACCAGGATGAAGCTGTGATAACCGGCGAGTCCGGCCAGCCGGGCCGGCGGCGACGACGGCGACACCCGGCGCAGGTTGCACAGCGTGGTATAGACGAAGATCGCGATCATCACCACCCAGACCACCATGCAGTACGGGCAGAGCGCGCCGATGACGTACAGGCTCTGATAGATCAGCCAGTGCACGAAGATCACGCCGAAGGTGGCCCCGGCCTGGAGGCCGGCCCAGATCCAGCCGGGCAGCCGCACCCCGGCGAGCAGCACGACGCCGAGGGTGGTGACCACCGCGAAGCCGGCGATGCCGAGCAGCGGGTTCGGGAAGCCGAAGGCGGCGGCCTGCGGGGTGGTCATCACCGAGCCGCAGGACAGGATCGGGTTGATGCTGCACGTCGGCACGTAGTCCGGATCGCTCAGCAGGTTGATCTTCTCGACGGTGAGGGTGGCCGCCGCGAGCAGACCCACGGCACCGCCGACGGTGAGCACCCACGCGGTGACCCGGGCGAGGAACCCCGCCTCCGGTCCGTCGGTGTCCGCCGGCCGGCGGGCCGGGCCGGCGCTCATCCGGCGAGCGCGGCGTCGATGGCGGCAATCATGTCCGCCTGGGTACGCACGTTCGTCAACTGCCGGCCGTTGAGGAAGAACGTCGGAGTGCCCTGCACCCCGGCGGTCTCGCCGTCGGCCCGGTCCCGGGCCACCCGCTCGGCGGTGGCCGGGTCGTCGAGGTCACGCTGGAACGCCTCGACGTCCAGACCGAGGGTGCGCGCGTACCCGACGAACGCCTCGGTCTGCGGGGTCCGCTGGTGCCCCCACGTCTCCTGGTTCTCGAACAGCACGGTGTACATCTCGGCGAACCGCCCCTGGTGGGCGGCGGACTCGGCGGCCCGGGCGGCCAACTCGGCGTTGGGGTGGCTGGGGATCGGGAAGTACCGCACCACGAAGGTGATCCGGTCCTGGTAGGTGTCCAGGAGTTCGCTGACCGCCGGGTAGACCGCGCCGCACGCCTCGCACTCGAAGTCGAGGAACTCGACCAGGGTGACCTTGCCGTCGGTGGCGGTGGAGAGCCGGTGGCTGTCGTCGCGTACCAGCACGGCCGGGTCGACCGGTTCGCCGCTGGCCCGCGAGCCGGCGTTCCGGTTGATCGCAGTCAGGCCGATCATGACGAGGATCACCACCAGGATCATCGCCAACGTCAGTCGCAGGTTCCTCGTCATGCGGGCGTCAACCTTCTCTGTGGGAGCAGCCAATGCTGCACCGGTCGGCTGGCAGGTTGCTGAGAGCAGGCTGGACGGAAACTCATCGACGTACCCGGCGGTCGCGTTCGGCCAGCTCGGCGAGCATCCGGTTGTAGGCGGCGAGCTCCGGGTCCTCGCGGCCCTCGGCCTCGGCGCGGTCGGCGGCCCGGTCGCGGCGACGGGCCTCGCGCCGGTCGGCCTGGATCCACTGGTACATCAGCGCACCCATCACGATCACCGTGGGCAGCTCGCCGAAGGACCAGGCGATACCTCCGGCGGCCTGCTGGTCGTCAAGCGGTGTCGGACCCCACGGCCGGTCCAGCACAATCCACCAGTCGGCGGCCAGCACGGTCGAGGACTGCATGAGCGCGACACCGAGGAAGGCGTGCAGCACCATGCTGATCAGCACCAGGACCATCTTCAGCGGGTACGGCACCCGGCGTGGTGCCGGGTCGACCCCGATGACCGCCCAGAAGAAGAGGTATCCGACGGCGAGGAAGTGCCCGACCATCGCCAGGTGGGCGGCGTGCGAGCGCACCGCCAGCTCGTACAGGCCGGTGAAGTAGAGCACGTAGAGGCTGGCCACGTAGACGACGAGCGCCACCACCGGGTGGGTCAGCACGCGGGAGGCCCGGGAGTGCAGGCCCGCCTGGAGCCACTCGCGGGGACCCGGCCAGCGCGGGTCGGTGGCCGGTCGCAGCGCCCGCAGCCCGAGGGTGACCGGCCCGGCCAGGACCAGCAGGATCGGCGCGACCATCATCAGCAGCAGGTGCTGCACCATGTGCACGGCGAACAGCACCGGGCCGTACCGGGCCAGGCCGCTGGAGGTGGCGACGACGATCACCACGCAGCCGAGCAGCCAGAACGCGGTACGCGCGGCGGGCCAGGCGTCACCGCGCCGCCGTAGCCGCCACACCCCGGCGAGGTAGAGCCCGGCCGCGCCCAGGGTGGTGGCGATGACCAGCGGCTCCGGCAGCCAGAGCCGGGCCACCGTGGTCACGCTCAACGGCGGCGGCATCGGGAAGCCGAGCAGGGCGGTCGCCACGTCCTCGTCGGCGCCGACGGCCGGCACCGGGGTACGCGACAGGGCCACCGCGGCACCGACGGCGGCCCCGAACAGCAGCGTCTCCACGACCGCGACCCGCACGAACGGGCGTCGCCGACCGGCGACCAGTGCCGGCATCGTGGACCGCCGGTGCCACTGCCCGAGCACCGCGATCACGGCCAGCAGGGCGGTCTTGACCAGCACCAGCCGCCCGTACCCAGTGCCGGTCAGGTCGGCCGGGCCGGTGAGTCGTACGCTCGCCGACAGCAGACCGGACACACCGACCGCGACCAGGCAGACCAGCGCCAGCGGGGAGAACCGGCGCACCGCGACCGCGAGGTCGGCGGCGCCGCCCCGGCCGGTGACCGCCAGGGCGAGCAGGCCACCGGCCCAGACGGTGACCGGCACCACGTGCAGCAGCAGGCCCGAGACGGCCAACTGGTGGTTGCTGGCCGACGCGGCGTGCCCGGTGAAGACCGGCGGCACCACCGCGGCCAGGGCGGCGAGCAGCGCCACCACCGCCCCGGAGGGACGCAGGCTGCGGGCCGCGACGACGGCCGCGACCAGCGCCAGGGCTCCGCTGAGCGCGAGGGACTGGCCCAGCGGCACGGTGCGGACGAAGTTCAGCACCGCGCGGACCGACAGCACCTGCGCGGCGGGCAGCCCGAACAGGTCGACGAGCGTGTAGCAGACCGCGACACCGGCGGACACTGCCCAGGCGGCGGCGGTCCAGGCGGCGGCCCGCAGTCGGCGATAGCCCAGTGCGGAGAGCCGGCCGCCGTCGTCGCGCGGCGACAGCACGGTGACCGCCACCAACAGCCCCACGGTGGCCACCGCGCCGACCTGCATGCCGAGCCGGGCGGCCGGCAGCAGCCAGGCCGCGGTCCGGTCCGGTTCGGGCAGCCCCGGCGGAGTCGGCGGTACGCTGCCGCCGCCCCACCACAACAGCACGGCCGCGACACCGGCGGCGACCAGGACCATGGCGGCGGGCACCAGCACCGGACGGCGCAGGATCAGGGGCGGGACGAGCTGGTGCGGGCGGTTCAACGACGGCTCCTGGTGCGGGTGGTTTCCCAGGTAGTCGGCGCGGCGGGGCTTCGGGTTCCCGGCCCTCACCAGTGGGCGCCGTGGCAGACGCCCTCGGCGTCCTCGGGCTCCACCTGCAACGTGGCGTGCTCGATCTCGAAGCGGTCGTGCAGGAGCCGGCGTGCGGCGGCCAGCACCCGGGCCAGGTCCGCCCCGCCGGCCAGGGTCAGGTGCGCCGAGGCCACCTCCATGCCCGAGGTCAGCGTCCAGACGTGCAGGTCGTGCACGTCGGCCACGCCCTCGACATCGCGCAGCGCGTCGCGGACCTCGGCGACGTCCAAGTGCGGCGGCGCGGCCTGGACGAGGACCCGCAACGCGGCCCGCCCCAGCCGGTAGGTGCGGGGCAGGATGAAGAAGCCGACCGCCACGGCCACGATCGGGTCGGCGTACCACCAGCCGGTCAACGCGATCACCCCGGCCGCGACGATCACCCCGATCGAGGCGAGCAGGTCGCCGAAGACCTCCAGGTAGGCGCCCCGCACGTTGAGGCTCTCCTTGGCGCCGGAGCGCAGCAGCAGGAACGCCACGATGTTGGCGAGCAGCCCGGCCACCGCCACCGCCAGCATCGGCCCGGCCATCACCTCCGGCGGTTCGCCGAGCCGGCGTACCGCCTCGACCAGCACGAAGAGCGCCACCCCGAAGAGCAGCACCGCGTTGGCGAGCGCCGCCAGGACCTCCATCCGATAGAGCCCGAAGGTGCGCTGCCCGTCCCGGGAGGCCCGACTCGCCGCCGTGATCGCGGCCAGCGCCATGCCGATGCCGAGCACGTCGGTGAACATGTGCCCGGCGTCCGACAGCAGCGCCAGCGAACCGGTCACCCAGGCGCCGATCGCCTCCACCACCATGAAGACGGCCAGCAGGGCGAAAGCCACCCAGAGCCGCCCCCGGTGCTTCTCCCCCGCGCGCAGGACCTGCTGCCCGTGATCGTGCCCGGCACCCATCCGGCACTCCTTCCGCTCGCCACGAGCAACATATGCGGACATTGCAATAAGTGCAAGTGTGGCGCCGGAGTCGCCGAATCAGACAAGAGCGACGAAATTGCGCCTTAGGTCAGCGCGCCCGCCAGTTCGCCCACAGCGCGCCCAGCACCATGCCGGGCCGGGCCAGCGCGCGGGGGTGCTCGCGCATCGAGACGACGTCGTTGAAACGGCGGGCCGTGGCCACGTCGGTCATGGTCGCCCGGACGATCTGGCCGCTCACCCAGCTCGTGAGCCGGTACCCGCGCGGGTAGGGACCGTCGACGTGCGGCAGCGCCAGGTCGGCGGAGGTCGACATCGACCAGGCGGCGTCGACCACGACCCGTTGCAACTCGAAGAAGCGGCGGGCCGGGAAGCGGAGGTCCGGCCCGGAGCGCAGGTACGCCGACAGACAGGCCGCGTGCAGCGCCGCGGCCGTGATCCCCTGGCCGTAGACCGGGTTGAACGAGGCGACCGCGTCACCGACGCTGACCAGACCGCCCGGCAGCCGCCGCAGCGCGTGGTAGTCCCGCCGCCGACTGTCGGCGTGGCGGTAGGTCTGCACCTCGCCGAGCATCTCGCTCTCGGCGACCTCGGTGAATTCGGGCGGGAACTGCTCGCGCAGCCGGCGTACGAAGTCCTCGGCGGTGCGGCCGGGGCGGTTGTCGCCGTAGCCGGCCATCATCGCCATCCACCGACCGTCCTCGATGGCGAAGAACGCCGCCCCGGCGACGTCCGAGGAGGACGCGACGCTGTTGAGGGCCATCACCACGGTGTGCTCCGGGTGCGCCTCGCGGCGACGGAACAGGGCCGTGGCGTAGTTGAGGTGCACCGGCATGCGCCGCAGGGCGGGTCGCTCCCAGCCGGCCTCCGCCAGCCAGTCGGAGAGGCGGCTGGACCGGCCCATGGCGTCGACCACCAGATCGGCGTTCTCCACGCCGGGCGCGGCGTTGACGTCGCACCGGACCCCGGCCACCGACGAGCCGTCGAGCACCAGGCCGGTGGCGCGGGCGGTCACCGTCTTGACGTTGGGCAGCCGCAGGACCTGCTGACGGATCAGCCCCTCCAGCAGCGGGCGACTCCCGGCCAGGCTGTCCGCGTCGTCGGGCACCACCACCTTGGGGCGGCCGTCGAGGTAGTTGCGCCGGGCGGCCGGTGGCGCCTCGACCGCCCCCTGGGCCAGGGCCTGCTCACGGAACCCGGGGAAGAGACGCTCCAGTTGCAGGAAACCGCCGGGCAGCAGCGCGTGCAACTGTGTCCCCTGTGGCACACCCGGCCGTCCGCCCGGCACGTGCAGGTCGTCGCGGTCGATCACGACGACGCTCGCCGCGTGGTCGGACAGCACCCGGGCGGCCAGCAGGCCGGCGACGCTGCCGCCGACCACCACGGCCGTACCGAGCACCGGAGACGGCTGGTCGGGCGGTCGCACCGCGTTCAGCGCGGCGAAGACCTGAGCCGGAGAGAAGGACATCGTGCTCTCCAAGGGGTACGAGGTGTGGCGCCGTTCCGCCGGGCCCGGCCGGTGACCGAGGCACAGGCAGGCCGGCGGGACCGGGCGGTCGGCATGACGCTCAACGATCGTTGCACAGCCAGGGAACGCGACGGCAGATCCGAGGATCGATGCGGCCCCGCACGTGGACGGTGCCGGCACGACCATCGGTGATCCGCGCGTCGCGGCTGCTCACCACCCCTTTTCTCACCTCGTCGTGGCGCTGTCGTGGGTGCCGGGCGGACCCGCGTCGACGCGGTTGACGAGGTAACCGAAAGCCGCTGCGGTAAAGAACATGACAATGCCGTAGACGGCGGCCGGAATCGCCATCTGCGTGTTGTTCAACAGCGCCGGGCTGAGCGCGATCGTGATGGCCAGGGTGCTGTTGTGGATGCCGATCTCGAAACCGGCCGCCTTCGCGGCGGGCGGCGCGATCCCGGCCAGCCGGGGCACCCCGTACCCGACCGCGAGGCTGAGCAGGTTGAACGCCAGGACCGCCAGACCGACCGCGACGAAGTAGTCGGCGATGTTCTCCCGCTCACCGAGCACCGCGCCGAGGATGACCGCGACCAGCACCACCACGGACATGATCCGGACCGGCCGGTCGAGCCGGTCGGCCACGCCCGGCACCCGGGCCCGGACCAGCATGCCGATCGCGACCGGGACGAGCACGATGGCGAACACCTGCACCACCTTGTCGAACTGCAGCCCGATGCTCGTCGCGTCGCTCAGGAAGTAGCCCGCGGACAGGTTGACCACGATCGGCAGGGTGAGCACGGCGAGCACCGAGTTGATCGCGGTCAGGGTGATGTTCAGCGCCACGTGCCCGCCGAACAGGTGGCTGTAGAGGTTGGCCGTGGTGCCGCCGGGCGACGCTGCGAGCAGCATCATCCCGACGGCCAGTTCCGGCGGCAGGTCGAAGGCGAGCACCAGGCCGAAGCAGAGCGCCGGCAGCACCAACACCTGGCAGGCCAGCGCGATGACGGCGGCCTTGGGGTGCTGGGCCACCCGCCGGAAGTCCGCGACGGTCAGGCCGAGACCCAGACCGAGCATGATGATGCCGAGGGCGACGGGCAGTCCGATCAAGGTCAGGGCAGAGTCCATGACACGACATCGTTACCACCCGGTAACGCACTCACAATCCTCCATGCGGCCGGGGTCCGCCGCCCGGCTCAACGACCACAGGCGAGCGTGAAGCCCTCCGGCACCGAGGTGGTCGTGGCCAGCAGGCCGAACGTCGTCGACCCGCCCGGGGCGAGCAGGGCGTTCCAGCCGGCGTCGCGGACGGTCACCGCGCTGCCCGCCTCGGTCGGCGTTCCGTTCCACAGCGACTGGATCCGCTGGTCACCGGGCCAGGTCCACCAGACCTGCCAGCCGTCGAGCACCTCGGTCCCGGTGTTGCGCACGGTGACCGTGGCGACGAAGCCACTCCCCCAGCCGCTGCCGATCGTCGCCGTCGCGGCGCACACCGGCACCTCCTGCGTACGGGCCGGACCGCCGAGGACGTACGGGTCCCGCCGGCCCTTCGCATCGCTGAACCGGAACCAGTACTCGGTGTCCGGGGTGAGCCCCTCGACCACCACCGAGCCGTAGCTCTCCAGCCCGGTGTCCGCCGAGGCCACCGGGTTGCGCCACATCTCGGCGTCCTCCCGGGTGGCGAAGAGGTGCACCGTGATGGGCAGGTCGTACCCGCACGGCGGGCGGAACGTCAGCGAGTAACGGATGGTGACGGTCGTGGTGGTGGTGCCGGCCACCATGCCGGCCAGCGGCAGCGCGGGCGGGCACGCCGTCACCGTCGGCGTCGGCGACTGCGAGGTGGTGAGCGGGACGGGCGGGGACGTGGCGGCGCCCGCGCTGCTCGCCATACCGGCCGCGCCCACCAGGGCCAGCGTCGCGGCGGCGATCGTCACCAGGGCGTACTTCTTCGACATGCGGTGTCTCCTCCGGGGGTGGTGGGAGCACCGGGCGCAGCACGGCAGCCGGTGCCTGGGAAACGGGCTGCCCTGCGCGGGTGGCATCCCCGCACGCCCTGACGATGGTTCGCACGCCGGCCCCGGACGCGACTACGCAGAGTGTTTCATTCGAGAACCATCGATACAACAGACGACCAGTCGATCCATCCGGGGCCGGACGGGCACCCGGCCACCCGGGCCGAACCGGTCGCACCGGGGGAGAATGGGGCGATGCCCGTGGTTGAGGCGGTGGCCGTCGTCCCCGTACCCCCGAATCTCGCGTTCGCGATCTCGCAGACCACCATGCCGGTCCGACGGCGGTGGGATCCGTTCGTCCGCAGCCAGCACTTCGTGGACGGCGCCGTCCGGCCGGACAAGGGCGTCCGCACGTTCACGCGGTCCCGACACGGCCTCTCGATGGTCAGCGAGTACGTCTCCTACGCACCACCGACCAACGTCGGCATGAAGATGGTGCGCGGCCCGTGGTTCTTCGAGATGTTCGCCGGCGGCTGGCGGTTCGTGCCGGCGGACGAGCCCGGCCACTCGGTCGCCACCTGGCGGTACCACTTCCGTTGCCGTCCGGCGCTGCTGCGACCGGTCGCCGACCGAATCGGCACCTGGCTGCTCGGCCGGGACATCCGCCGCCGGATCGCCGGTTACGCGGCCGGATGCGCCGATCCGGTCGTGGTCGCCGCCGCCGAACGAGACCTGCGCGAGCGCAACGACGGGAACCGGACCGAGTCTTGACCGGAAACGGTGATCAGCTTACGTTCGTCAATCAGACAGGTGTCTTTACTGATCGCCGTCCCGCCCGGGAGTGCCGATGCGACCGTTCCGTCCTCGCCGCCTCACCGCCCTCGTGGCGCTGACCACGCTGCTGGTGACCGCCGCGCCACCGGTCGCCGCCCACGCGGCACCGCAGCGCGGTACCGGATACCACCGGGTCGGCTACTTCACCCAGTGGGGCATCTACGGCCGGGCGTTCCCCGTGCAGAAGCTGGACACCTCCGGGGCGGCGAGCCGGCTGACCCACATCAACTACGCCTTCGGCAACGTCAGCGAGGACGGTCGCTGCTTCGTCGACGGTGGGCCGGGTGAGGGCGACGCCTGGGCCGACTACCAGCGCCCGGTCCCGGCGCAGGAGAGCGTCGACGGGGTCGCCGACACCTGGGGCGAGCCGCTCAACGGCAACTTCGGCCAGTTGGCGAAGCTCAAGGCCAAGCACCCGCACCTCAAGGTGATGATCTCGCTCGGCGGCTGGAGCTGGTCGACGTACTTCTCCAACGCGGCCCGCACCGACGCCTCCCGCAAGGCGTTCGTCGCCTCCTGCATCGACCTCTACCTCAAGGGCAACCTGCCGATCCTGGACGGCGGCAGCGGCGGGCCGGGCTCGGCCGCCGGGGTCTTCGACGGCATCGACCTGGACTGGGAGTGGCCGGGCTCGCCGGGTGAGCCGGGCAACGTGATCCGCCCGGAGGACCGGGAGAACTTCACCAAGCTGCTCGCCGAGTTCCGCCGGCAGCTCGACGCGTACGGCCGGACCACCCGCACCCACCACCCGCTGACCGCCTTCCTGCCGGCCAACCCGGCCGCGATGGACGCCGGCTTCGAGGGCCGCAAGATCTTCAAGTACCTGGACTTCGCGACCGTGCAGGGGTACGACTTCCACGGCAGTTGGGACGCGGTGACCAACCAGCAGTCCGCGCTGCGCGTGCCCAAGGGCGCGCCGGACGACCCCGACTTCTCCGTGCAGGTGGCGATCGACGGCTGGATCGCCCGGGGCGCGCCGCGCGGCAAGCTGGTGCTGGGCATCCCGTACTACGGCCAGGGCTGGACCGGCGTCACCGGCGGCGGCACCGGCCTGTTCCGGCCGGCGACCGGACCGGCACCGGCCACCCACGCGGCCGGCTACGAGGACTACAAGCAGCTCAAGACGTTGCCGGGCAAGGGCTTCACGGTGCACCGCGACCTGCGCGCCGGGCACGCCTGGCTGTTCGACGGCACCACCCTGTGGACGTACGACGACCCGGCGGTGGTGCTCCAGAAGACGCTCTACATCCGGGCCGCCGGACTCGGCGGGGCGATGATCTGGTCGCTTGACGGCGACGACGACAACGCCACGCTGACCAAGACGATCAGCCTCGGGCTCACCACCAGGTAGGGCAGCCGGGCCCGACGCACGGGGCACAGGCTCAGCACGCGGGCGGCGGCCTCAGCGCACGGGCAGCGTCGACTCGCGCATCACCAGGCGGCTGGCGAACTCCTCGGAGTGGGTCACCGCACCGTCGATGGCCGCGAAGAGGCGCTGCCCGGCCACCGCGCCGAGATGCTGGAGATTCATGTCCACACTGGTCAGTCGAGGGCGGGAGTCGGCGGAGATGGCCTCCCAGTTGTCGAAGCCGATCACCGAGATCGCCCCCGGCACATCCCGGCCGAGATCACGCAGCGCGTCCAGGACGCCCCGGGCGATCTGGTCGCTGCCGCAGAAGATCGCGTCCACCTCGGGCCGCTGCTCGACGATCATGTGCGCGGCGGCCCGCCCCCAGGACTCGTCCCACGACCCGTAGTAGGGCCGGTCGCCGACCATGCCCAGTCCCGCCGCTGCGAGGGCCGCCGCCGCGCCCTCGGCACGGTCGCGGGCCGCCTGGAAACCCGGCTCGCCGGTGATGTGGGCGATGTTGCGCCGACCGCAGGCCAGCAGGTGCTCGATGGCGAGACGCCCGCCCCCGACGTTGTCGACCGTGATGGAGATGTCGGCCGGGTCCGAGGAGGGGGCGTACACGTAAACCACCGGCACCGGGATGTTGCCGGCCAGCGGCGGCCGGGGGTCGGTCCGCGAGCCGACCACGATCAGCCCGTCCACCCGGCGCGACAGCAGCGCGCGGACGTGGTGCTTCTCCCGGATCGCGTCACCGCGTGCGTCGCACAGGAACACCGACACCTGGCCCGCCCCGAAGGCGTCCTCGGCGCCCATCAGGATCGGGATCGAGAACCGCCCCTCCAGGTCGCTGGTGAGCAGGCCGACGGTCCCGGTCCGGCCGCTGAGCAGCCCTCGGGCCAGGGCGTTCGGCGCGAAGGAGAGCAACTCCGCGGCCTCCAGCACGCGTACCCGGGTGGTCGCCCGCACCTCGCCACGTCCGTTGATGGCCTTGGAGGCGGTGGCGACCGAGACGCCGGCCAGCTTGGCGACGTCGGTGAGCGTGGGCGTGCGGTTGGCGGGGACCTCGGGCTCGGTCGTCATGCGGTGCTCCCTCCCAGCGACCGGCACGGATGCGGTACGCGGCGACAGGTTGCCTCGGGAGCCCGTGCAGGCACTCCCGGCGGAAGTAGCCTGGTAAAGGTTTTCGGCTTGTTTCGGCGTCCTTGCCTGACTCGCAGTGCCGCTCGTACCTGCGCGGAAGACTACACCGAAGTGTGGCGCCCACTCGGCTCAGGAAGGTCCGTCGGTGCCCCCTTCCCGAAAACTCCCCCGAAACGTTCGCTGGCCGCACGAGATGTAAGGAGGGGTCCCCTGCTATACACGAGGCGTTAGCAGGGGACCCTTCCTTACAGCTGTCGAGGGGGCGAGGTGGCGGTCGCGTTCGGCCTGTCGGAGTTGTGGGATCCGGTCGTGCGCCGGAACCCGCACGAGTTCTACGACCGGGTACGCGACAGCGGCGGCCCGGTGCTCCAGGTCGACCCCGCCGGCAACCGGCTGTGGGTGGTCGCCGGTCACGCCGACGTGCTGCACGGACTGCGGCACCCGATGATCGGGCACGAGGTGCACCGGCACCGCCCGGACGGCCCGACTCCCGCCCCGTACGAGATGACCGAGGTGGCGAGGATCGAGTCCCGGCAGCTCATCAGCCTCGACCCGCCCGATCACACCCGTCTGCGCGGGCTGGTCAGCGGCGGATTCACGGCACGGGCGGTGGCCCGGTTGGAGCCGTGGATCGGTGACCTCGCCGACCGGCTGGTCGACCGGGCACGTCGGCAGGGCCACGCGGACGCGGTGGCCGATCTCGCCGATCCGGTACCGGTCAACGTCATCGCCGAGCTGGTGGGCGTACCGGAACCGGATCGGGCGCGGTTCCGGGCCTGGTCGGCGGCGATCGTGTCGGCCGGGTACGACGGCCCGGCGGCGACCCTGGAGTTCGCGGCGTACCTCGACGACCTGGCGGCGCAACGCCGTGCCGAACCCGCCGACGACCTGATCTCCGAGCTGGTGGCGGTGGAGGACCGCGCGGACCGGCTGGACCGCGACGAGTTGGTGGCGCTGGTGCAGTTGCTGCTCATCGCCGGGCAGGAGACCACCGTCGACCTGATCGTCAACGGACTCCGCCTGCTGCTCACCCATCCGGTGCAGTGGGAGGCGCTGCGCGACGATCCCACGCTGGCCGAGGCGGTGGTGGAGGAGACGCTGCGGTTCCGGGGGCCGGTGGAGATCGTGCCGCCCCGGTTCGCCTTCGCGGACGTCGAGCTGGCCGGTGGGCGGATCCCCGCCTTCGACCGCGTGGGGCTGTCGATCTGGGGGGCCAACCGGGACCCGGCGGTCTTCGACCGGCCGCACGAGTTCGACATCGCCCGCAGCGACGTCCGTCGGCACATCGCCTTCGGGTACGGCATCCACTTCTGCCTCGGCGCGCACCTGGCGCGGCTGGAGAGCCGGATCCTGTTCGACCGCGTGGCACGGCACCTGCCCGGACTGCGGCTGGCGGTCGACGCCACCGACCTGGACGCGTTCCGCCTGCACCACGACGGACTGCCGCTACTTGTGTGACGCCCCGCGCCCCGCACGCCCGGCCGTCCCCCGCCGCACGCCACGCTGCCCCACACGCCACGCCGACCCACACGCCACGCCGACCCACACGCCAGACCGACCCGCACGTCCGGCCGCCGCGCAGGCCGGGCGACCGACAAGTCGGGGAACGGGTCACGCCGAGGTCCGGGCCTCCTGGCGGCCTTCGTCGCGGGCCCGCGCGAGAAGCCGCGCGAGTCGGCGGCGGCGCCCGCGCACCACGGCACGCCAGGCGAGTACGAGCGCCACGATCACGAGTAGCAGGGCCACCTGTGGCCAGGGCATCGACCAGACCGTGACGGTGGCGGTGGTCGGCCGGATCTCGGAGTCGGTCGGGTCGCCGACCAGGATGTCCGGGGTCAGCGTGACGGTGGCGGTCAGCCGTCCCCAGCCCCACACCCCGCGCACGTACGCCTCGGCCGGGCGGTCGCCGCCGGGCAGCAGTTCCTCCACCTCGGCCGGGCCCTCGGTGTCGAGCAGCCCGAACAGGTCGCCGACGGTGGCCCGACCGGCACCGGTGACGGCCACGTTCCCGTCGTTGACGGCCGTGTACCGGATCCGCACGTTGCCCGGCGAGAAGGGGTTCCACGACCGGTGGTGGGTGGCGGTGAGGTCGTCGACGCGGATCGCGGCGACAGCGGTGCCGCTGACCCGCAGCATCACCCGGAATCCGACCCGGCTCTCCACCGCCACCGTGCCGCCGGTGCTGGTGACGGTGGCCGCGATGCCGGCGGGATGGTCGCCGGGGCTGGCGTCGGCCGGTGCTTCGATGGTGAACGGCACCACCCGCGTCGACTTCGCTCCGACGCTCACCGTGTCGCGCACCGTGATCCAGGTGCCACCGTCCACCGAGGACTGGTGCGACGGCAGCATGTTGAACCGCCCCTTGTCGGTGAGGTAACCGTCGGCGGCCTGGAGCGAGAACACCACCGGGGCGTCGCTGAAGTTGCGTACCGCCAGGTGCTCGGTGACCACCTCACCCGGGTCGAGCGTGCGCTCCACCCAGCGGCGGCCGTCGGGACCGAGCGGGTTCGCCGGCTGGACCGCCCAGGTGACGGTGGGCGCGGTCGGCTCCGCCCACGCGGGGACCGCTCCGGCCAGGCCGGTCGCCGCCAGCACGGCCAGCGTCGCCAGCACGGCGGACGTCCGCGCCACCATCCGCCGCCGCCACGGGACCTTCGGCACGCTCATGACCAGCCCTTTACACCGCAGGGGTACGGGTGGGGGTCGCCGAAGCAGGCGGCCCCCACCCGCATGGATCACTCGAACAGGGACAGGGTCAACGTCGAGGTGTACTCACCGGCGGCCACGTCGGCCGGGGTGCGCAGGAACAGGTCGGCGTCGACCGAGTACGCCCCACCCGCGACGGCTCCGGAGTCGAACGTCGAGACCAGCAGCTCCTGGTCGACCAGACCCACGTTGTTGCCCGGCTGCGTCGGCTCGTCCAACACCGTCACGACCTCTTCACCCTCACTGACCAGCCCGGTGTCCCCACCGTCGACCAGCCGCGGCTTCCACCCCAGGTGCCCGGCGCCGATCGGCTCCTGACCCGCGCCACCGGTGAAGTCCGTCGCGCTGCCCAGCACCGCCCACGCCGCACCCTCCGGCACCTCGTCAGCCGTCCGCGTGTCGGTCACCGTCACCGTCGGCAACCCACCGACGAACTGACGCACCAACAACGTCGACCCGTCCTCGGTCAACGCCACCGAGTCACCCGCGATCGACATCGCCAGCACACCCGGCTCCACCAACTCCTCGATCTCCACCGTGACCGTCACGTCACCGGTGTCACCCGGATCAGCCGACACCGGCGCAGCCATCGCCACCGACCCGACCAGCAAGGCCCCGGCGGCACCCGCCGCCAGCAACCGCTTCCGATTCCCTGTGTTCATGCGATTCTCCGTTGTCTCTCGTGGTTACTGGGCTTGACGAGGGTCTGCGGCACAGTCGGCGCCGGGATGGTCCCGGGTGACGACGGTCGTCACGTCCGTGCCGTCGAGCGAGCCGGTGACCCGCACGGTGGCGGTGCCGGACGGGACCGACGCGGCACGGGTGGTGAACTGCTGGAACGCGCTCGCACCCGACGCCACGGCCGACACCGACCGCTGCCCGTACGCACTCTCCAACACCACGTCCACCGGACCGTCGTGATCGTTACGCGCCTGCACCGCCACGTACGCCTTCCCGGCCACACACCGCGCCTGCACGGTGACCGTCACCGGCACCTCGGGCCGGACGCCCGGGTCGTCGGCGAACACCCGCCACTCGGTGACGGCGACCGCCGAGTAGGTGGTGCCGTTGCCGTTGGCCCGGATGGTGGCCCGCAGCCTCGACGTGGTCACCGGGTCGAAGGAGACGGTGTTGAACGCGGTGGTGCTGGTGCCGTACGGCGAGGCGCCGGTCACGTCACGCCAGGCCGAGGCGGTGGCGTCCCAGTACTGCACCACCCACCCGTCGGGCTGGGCGACACCGTCTCCGGTGCCCTGGTTGGAGTCCCGCCAGAACTTCAGCTCGGTGCCGGTGATCCGGACCGGGCGGCTCCAGTCGTACTGGATCCACTGGGTGGCCGGGCGGCTGCCCGACCAGGTCCCCCAGATCTGCGCCTGGCCCGGGTTGGTCGGGTCGGCACCGTCGTTGAGCGCGGTGACGCTGTTCCAGCCCGCCGTGAACGAGGCGGTCGGGGTGCCGATCGGCCCGATGTTGCCGGTGAGCGGCCCCGACAGGTCGGCCGGGATGACGACCGTTTTGGCGGTCTCCAGGTTGCCCGCCACGTCGATCGCCCGGTACGACACCGTGCGCCGGTTCGCGTCGGGTGCCGGGATCGCGCCGTCGTACGTGGTCCAGGCGCCGGTGCCGAGGGTGTACTCGATCCGGGCGACGCCGGAGGTGGCGTCGGTCGCGGCGAGCGTGACCGCCCGCGTGGTGCTGTTCACCGTGGCGGTGCTGACCGGGGCCGTGGCGTCGACGCGTACCTCCAGGGAGGCCGGGTCGGAGACGTTGCCGGCCCGGTCGGTGGCGGTCGCGGTGACGGTGTGCCGGCCGTCCCCGGTGACGGTGACGTCGACCGACCGTACGTCGGTGGCCTCGACCGGCGTGCCCGAGCCGACCCGCGCGGAGATGGTCATCCGGCCACCCCGGTCGTCGACACCGGCGGCCCGCACCCGCACCGTGGACCGGAACCAGCCGTCACTGCCGGCGCTGCCGCTGGGCGTGAGCGTCACCGTCGGCGGCGTCACGTCTCCCTCGGTGTCGTCCGGCGAGATGACGGTGACCTGCGCGGAGACCCGGTCGGCGGCGTAGCCGAGCACGGTCCCGCCGACGGTGAACGTCCGGGGCTCGGCGACGTCCGCAGGCCGCACCTCGTCCCAGTAGACCGGCACCCGCAGCGTCTGCGCGCCGAACGACACCGGCAGCGTGTCCGGCAGGTCGGTCTCGCCGACCTCCACGGTCATCGCCGGGGCGGTGACCGACTCCGGCTGCGCGGCGAGGACCTTCCACTCCTCGACCGCCACCCCGGAGTACGTGCTGCCGTTGGTCGACGCGTCGAACACCGCGCGCACCTGCGTGGTGGTCACCGGGTCGAAGGTGGTGTTCTGGAAGCCCTGCGTCGCGGTCGGGAATCCGCTCGGGTTGGGCACGTCGGCCCACTGCCCGGTGTCCAGGTTCCAGTACTGCATGCGCCAGCGGGCCGGCGCGGCGACACCGACGCCGGTGCCCTGGGGCTGGTCGTTCCAGAAGTCAATCTGCGAACCGGAGATCCGCATCGGCTGGTCCCAGGTGTACTGCACCCACTGCTGCGGCGGGTTGTTGCCGGTCCAGGTGCCCCACATGTCCGGCGGCAACGGGTTCGACCGGACGATCTCGTCGTTGAGCGCCTTCACCCAGTACTGCACCGGTACCGGCTCGTTGGAGACGGTGACCCGGGCCTCCTGGGCGATGTTCGGCCGGGGGGTGAGGTCACGTCCCTTGGCCGGGGTGGGCGTGACGAGCTTCATCCGGGGCGGGGTCAGCGAGTCGTCCCACTCGACCGGGTCGATCGCCACCGAGCGCCGGAAGTGACCGCCGCCCACGGCGTCGGCGGTGTGGTACGCCAGGTACCACGTGCCGTTGAACTCCAGGACGCCCGGATGGCTCGTGGTCGAGGAGACCGGACGCAGGAAGGTCCCCCGGTAGGTCCACGGTCCCTCCGGCGACGCGGCCGTGCCGTAGGCGAGGCACGCGTGGTAGTTCGCCGGGGTGCACTGCGAGGTCGGGCCGGCGTTGTTGCCGGCGTACGCCATGTAGTAGGTGCCGTTGCGCTTGAAGGCCCAGGCGCCCTCGAAGAAGCCGGTCAGGCCGGTGACGGTGCGCGGGGCCCCGATCGGGGTCTTCATGTCCTGCTGGAGTTCGAGCATCCGCAGTTGGCTGAAGGAGCCCCACCAGATGTAGACGCGCTGGTTGGGAGCCTCGCCGTCGACCAGGATCGTCGGGTCGATGTTATGGATGGTGTTCGGCGTGGGCACCCGTTGGGAGATGATCGGGCCCCCCGCGTGGTCGGTCCACGGGCCGGTCGGGCTCTCCGACACGGCCACCCCGATCGCGAACCGGTCCGACGCGGTGCTGTTGCGTTCGTGGATCGGGACGTACCAGTAGTAGCGTCCGTCGACGCCCTGGATCACCTGGCCGGCGTACGCGCGGCCCGGGGTGGCCCAGGCGAAGGCGGCCTCCGGGCGCATCAGCGACGGGTAGTGGGTCCACTCCCCCGCCTCGACGTCGGTGGTCCGGAAGGCGCCCCACTCGTTCATGATGAAGTCGTTGGTGGACGGCCCGGCCTGGTCGTGGCCGGTGTAGACGTAGAGCTGGTCGGCGTCGGTGTCGTTGCCGGGGGCACCGGCGCGGACGACCATCGGGGCCGGGTCGGCGGAGTAGTAGCTGCCGTCGCCGAGGATCGGGTTGACCGTGTTGGTGAAGGTGTACGACTGGGGCTCGGCGGCGTGCGCCGGACCGGCGACGCCGGCCAGGCCGGTGGCGACGAGCCCGACGGACGCGGCCACGGCGATCGTCCTGCGCCATCGGCGCGACGGCCGGGTGGACGGTGGGGCCGCGCCGCGTCCCACGGTGGTGTTCACGGTGTCGATCTCCTCACTCGTGCGCGGGGGTGGGGGGGGGGGGGGGGGGCGGGCGCGGCGCCCCCCCCGCCGCCCCGAGGAGCCCCGCCTGCCAAGACGGCGGCCACCACCACCAGCACCCCCACCCCCGGCCCCCCGACGGGGGCTC
>NZ_JBITKL010000008.1:0-14817 GCF_044460945.1 Micromonospora sp. NPDC049903 | reverse complement strand
TGGCGGGGGGGGGGGGGGGGGGCGGGGGGGCGGGGGGGGGGGGGGGGGGCCCCCCCCCCCCCCCCCCCCCCCCCCCCCCCCCCACGAGGGGGTCAGCCGCAGGTGAGCGCGCCGAAGGGCGCCTCGAACTCGACGGTCACCGGCTCGCCGTCGACGGTTCCGGTGGCCTTCACCGTCGCGGTCCCGGCCTGCACCGAGGTGGCGCGGGTGTTGAACGCCTGGAAGGCGGACTTCCCGGGTGCCACGTCGGCGACCGTCCGCGAGCCGTACGGCGTGACCAGCTCGATGCGCAGCGGCACGTCCTCGGCGTTGCGGGCGTTCACGGAGACGTAGACGTTCCTGCCGGTGCAGCGCGTGCTGGCCTGCACCTCGACGTCCCAGACCGGAGTCTGGGGCGGGTCGCCCACGGTGAGGGTCAGCGTGGTCCGGGTGGCCCCGGCCTGGCTGACGTACGGAGGCAGGATCAGGTCACCGATGATGGTGTAGCGGCCGGGGGTGTTGACGATGTTCTCGTCGAAGTCCCAGTCGACACCGATGGCCTGGTTGTCCCGCGAACCGTCGTTGTAGGAGACCTCCACCTTGTTCGGAAGGAACGGCAGTTCGCCGACCTCGACGGACTGTTCGAAGGTCTCGGCGCCCTGGATCGAGATACCGCCGGTGGACATCTCCGGCCGTACGTAGATCCGCGCCTCGGCGATCAGCCCGTACGCGTCGTTCGTGCCGTAGACCACGAACGGGTCGACGTTCGGCTCGGCGACCTGCTCGGGCGTGATCTCCTGCCAGTTGAACGCGACCTGGCCGCGCTCGCCGCTGGCGTAGACGGCGTCCAGCGTGCTCGGCAGCGTCGGCACGTCACCGACACCGGTGCGGATGAGCACCGGCGAGCGCACCGAGTCGACCGTCTCGCCGTTGGCCCGCCATCGCAGCACACCGGTTCCGGCACCGCTGCCCTGCACGCCCCAGATGCGGATGCGCAGGTAGCTGGTGGTGACCGGCTCGAACTCGAAGCTGTTGAACCGGTTGGTCGCCAGCCCACCGGCGTACGTGGTGCCCTCGGCCAGCGTCACCGGAGTCCAGGTGGTGCCGTTCGTCGAGGTCTCGATGGCGTACGTGCCGGCGTTGGGGCGACGGGTGCCGCCGTTGTCGTCGTACCAGTAGATGTCGGTCGACGAGAGTCGCACCGGCGCGCTCCACCGGTACTGGATCCACGCCTCCCGGGCGGTGCTGGTGCCGTTCTGCGGCTGACCCCAGTTGCCCCAGCCGTTGCCGGCACCCGGGTTGGAGTTGTTCGGGGTGGTGGGCTCGTTGACCCGCGAGTGGTTCTCCCAGGACGCCGTGCCGCTGGTGCTGATCGTGGCCGAGGCGCCGAACTCCGCGGTGACCTCGCGCTCGGTCAGCGTGACCGACACGTTCGCCGTCGACCGCTTCTCGCCGTCGTCGGCCCAGAACCGGAACACGTAGTCACCGGCGACGGTGCCGGTGACCCGGGTGGTCAGCGCCCGCGCGTCGGCGAAGATGACGCCGGCGCCCTGCGGCGCGGAGACGGTCTCCCAGCCGAAGGTCAACTCGCTGTCGTACGGGATGCCGTCGTCGGCGGCCGTGGCGACGAGCCGGGTGGACAGGTTGCCGTCCGCCGAGCCGTCCCGGGTGGCGGTGACCTGTGGCGCCTGGTTGGTCACGTCCGGCACGTCCCGCCCGGACTCGAACACCTGGATCTCGCTGATCGCGGTGAAGTGGGTCGGGTTGTTGGTGAAGGTGACCCGGAGCTTGTCGGTGGTGACGGTGTCGAACAGCGCCTCGTTGAACTTGGCCGACGGTACGACCGGGTTCTTGAACTGGTCCGGCACCTCCTTCCAGCCGCCGTTGCCGTCGGGCACCTGCACCCACCAGCGCGCCGGCTCGCGGTAGCCACCGGCCTGCCGGTCACTGACGAAGAAGACCTTGACGTTGTCGAGGCTCTTGGCCGAGCCCAGGTTCAGCTCGATGTAGCCGTTGCGCTCGGTGGTGCCGTAGTTGCCCCAGTACGGCTCGTTGGCGGTGATCCCGTCGGTGACGGCCGCCAGCGACACCGGACGCTCGGTCTCCGAGATGGCGCCGGGCGTGTAGTTCATCGAGGTGGTGCTCCAGCCGGGCGTGTGGAACTGCCGCCACGGCGTGGGCCGCACACCCTGCTGGGTGTACGAGGAGCTGAGCTCGGCGCCCTGCGCCAGGTTCGGCGCCTCCTCGGTCAGGTCGATGCCGGCCGTCTTGAGGTAGCTGACGACGCGGTCGTCGGAGATCGGGGTGTCCACCGCGCTCGGGAAGTCGGCCCCGGTGGTGGCGGTGTAGGTGACGGTCACGCCCTCCTCGGCCTGCGCCTGGTTGGTGTTCGGGTCGTAGGTGACCTTGCCGAGCTTGTCGGTGGTGACCTTCTTCTCGCCGTTGAGGAAGAGGCTGTAGCCGGCGCCCAGGCCGTACTTGCTGCCGTCCGGGTCCCAGACGATGGTGACGTCCTGACCGTGGTACCGCAGGTTGTTGACCATGAAGTGCTCGTAGCCGAACTGGATCGGCCACAACTCGATCTTGTCATCGGAACGCGGCTGGATGCCGCCCATGTCCTCGATGAAGATGTAGTTCATGTTGCCGAGCATGATGTGGTTCTGGTTGTTGCGGTTGTAGGAGCGCGTCGTCGGGTTCCAGTTGGAGTAGTACTCGGCCTGGTTCGCGACCCGCATGTCCGCGTTCGGGTAGATGCTCCACGCCATCCAGTCCAGCAGCCGCTTGGCGTACTCCGGAGTGATGTACTTCTGCTCCGGGTCGTAGTGGCGCAGCGCCGACCGCACACCGCGGTACTGCACGGTGAAGTTGATGTTCGAGAAGTTGTTGGAGCCGCCGATCCCGTACACCGACCGGTCGTACTGGTTGGCGGTGTAGAACGGGAAGATCGGGAAGTTGTCGCCGTAGGTCAGGAACCGGAACCCGTCGACGTACTTCTCCCACTGGTCGGTCGGGATCAGGTTCTCGGCGTAGATGTCGTAGAGGTTCGTCTCCTTGGCCGGGATCAGGTTCCGGGCCGAGGCGGGCAGCGGGTTGGCCCGCCCGTTCGCGGTCGCCGCGCTGCTCGCGCCGTGCGACGTGCCGGCCAGGAACATCCGCAGGTCCGGGCTCCAGAGCCGGGTCAGGATCGCGTCCCGGATCTCGTCGGCGCTGGTCCCCATGGCGTCGATCTTGGCCTGGTCGGCGTCGGAGATCTGGTAGAGCTGGCGGGCCGCGTCGAAGGCGCCCCACACGTACGCCGACTCCGGCCGCTCGATCGTCCGCGCGCCCGGTGCCCCGGCGTTCACCTTCGGGAAGCCGAACGTGATCGCGTCGGCGTCGTTGCCCGGCATGTAGTTGGTGTCGTACGCGATCAGCTTGTCGTCGTTGCCGTCGTAGTGCTCCAACTGGCCGACGCCGTCACCCTCGAAGTACTGGGCGAACTTGCGGGCGACCTGCTTGCCGCCGCCGTGCACCTGGTACGCCTCGAGTCCGGCCGTGCCGAGGTACTGCGAGTAGTGGTTGTTCCAGCTCGTGTGCCCCGGGCTGTCCAGGAAGGCCGAGGAGCCGGAGAGCTCACCGATGTTGAGGATCTGGCCGTAGCCCAGGTAGGGCGTGCGTAGCCACTTGGTGTCCTGCAGGTGCATCGGCTGGGTCAGCGCGACCGAGTTCTGATAGAGGTTCACCCCCTCGATCGTGGTGGGGTACTGGTAGACGTGGCCGGACGCGTTGGCGTCGAGCGAGTTGTAGCGCTCGCCCCACCAGCGGTACACGATGGCCTTCTCCATCGCCGCGTCCGGGACGTTGATGTACGGCACGTCCTGGGCCCACTGGCGGTGGAAGGCGGTGATGCCGGTCCGTACGGCCACGCTCGGCGACAGGTCGGCGTACTCCTGGTAGCTCTCCACCGTCTCGGGCAGCGTGGCCGAGGAGACCGCGCCGACCACCGACAGCGACAGCGAGCCACCGGCCGGGACGGTGATCTCCCGGTCCAGGTTGCTGCCGGTACGCGTGAAGCCCGAGCCGGTGAGGTCCACCCGGACGGCGTCCCACGGGGTGTCGACGAGCCCGTTGTTCGAGCCGCTGGTGATGGTGCGGGTGCCGGTGAGCGCGCTGTCGCCCGCAGCCTGGGTGGCCAGCGGCGACGCGGCCCGGACGGTGAAGGTGGCCGCCGAGTCCCCGGGGTTGGTGAACTCGATGGCGGTGACCGCCACGTTGTCGTAGGTGATGAACTTCGTCAGGTCGGCGCGGACCCCGGTGGAGCCGATGGTGTAGCGGCTCTTGGCGTGGCTGGGTGCGTTGAACCGGTTGGCGTTCACCTCGGACACGGTCTGGCCGGGCACCGTGACCGTGTAGAGGTTGCCGAGGTTGTTGGGGCCACCGACGAACGTGTTGCCGGCGAAGCCCATCACGGTGAAGTTGTTGTTGGTCGCACCCCGCATGTAGACGGTGCGCCCTCGGGTCATCAGCACCGCTGACCCGAGGGTGCCGCTCACTCCGAGGATGCGGTCGAGGTAGTAGTCCGTGCCGCCGGCGGCGAGGTCGGCGTCGAAGATGGACTGGTGCATGCTGCCGGCGGTGAACGGTACGCCCGGCCGGAGCTGGTCGGCGACGTTGCCGACGTTGCTGTAGACCGGGTCGCCGATGTCCATGACGTGGTTCTGACCATTGGTGTGGACCCCGACGTCGCCCTCGTTGCCGGGCAGGACGGGGCCGGCCGCGTGGGCCGGGGACGATACGGCGACCGTCCCCGACACCACGAGCGCGGCAAGGGCACCCCAGAGGGGCACCCTCCGCACGCGTCTGCGGATCATCTTCTTCCTCCTTGATATCGGCGCGGGTGGGCGGGTGAGGCGGTCCCCCACGTCGCACCTAGGTGGTGATTCGAGCGGCTCCTGGTGGTGCTGCCGGCGCGGGCAGGAAGTGTTCGTGTGAGCGTTAACATCAGCTCCGCCCCCGGTCCTGCTCCGGCAGGGCACCGTCGACGGGGATCCAGACCCGCATGGTCGAGGGGCCACGGTTGGCCCAGGCGTGGTACGGCACCAGCGTCACCTCGTCGAACACCTCGGCCGGCGCGGGCGACGACTCGGCGGCGTCGGCCCGGTAGGGCCATTCGTGGTCGTGCGGGCGCACCCGGCGGCACCGCACCACCACCCGGCCGTCGACCAGCCGGGGCGGTTGGCTGGTGTCGATGCGCAGCTCGTCGACGGTCGCCACCTCCGGCACGTCCACCGACTCCAGCGCGAACACCAGCGGACCGCGCTCCACCGCGACACAGCCCCGCACCGCGTCGATGCGGCTGTCCGGATGGGTGAACCGGGGCGCCATCGGCAGGGCCAGGACGACCTCGTCGCCGCGCCGCCAGGTGCGCTGCTCGGTGATCATGCCGGGGGCGACCGGCCGGGTGGCTCCGGCCACGGTGACGGTGGCGCCCTCGACGGCCCAGTCCGGCACCCGCAGCGACAGCGACCACGGGCGGTCGTCGTCGCTGTCGACGCGTACCCGGATCTCGCCGTCGTGCGGGTAGTCGGTGCTGATCACCAGGCAGCGCTCCCGCCCGTCGGGGAGACGGTGCGCCACCGTTGCGGGCAGGTACTGGTGCAGTTGCAGGCCCTCGTCGTCGCAGGTGGCGGCGTACGCGCCGAGGCTGGCCACGGTGCGGGCCACGTTGGTCGGGCAGCAGGAGACCTCGAACCACGGCGCCCGCAGCGAGGCCGCCGCGCGCAGGCTGGGCCGGTCGGCGTCGGGCACCGTGCCGAGTTCCCGGCGGTGCAGCGTGTTGGTGTAGAAGAAGCTGCGCCCGTCGGTCGACGGCGAGGTCGACACCACGTTGAACAGGGTCCGCTCGATGAGGTCGGCGTAGCGGGACTCGCCGTCGGCGAGCAGCAGCCGCCAGGCCAGCATCACCGAGCCGATGCCCGCGCAGGTCTCCGAGTACGCCCGGTCCGGCGGCAGCATCCAGTCCTCGCCGAACGCCTCGTCCTGGTGCCGGGAGCCCTGTCCGCCGGTGACGTAGGTGCGCCGGGTGACCGTGTGGTGCCACTGGCCGCGTACCGCGTCCAGCAGGCTGGCGTCCTTCAGCTCGACCGCGACGTCGACGGCGCCGGCGGCCAGGTAGTTCGCCCGCACCGCGTGCCCGCGCAGCACGGTGGCCTGCCGGATCGGGGTCTCGTCCTGGAAGTACTCCCGACCGAACTCGATGTCGGCGAGCCGACCGTGTCCACGCCGGTCGACGAAGAGCGCGGCCTGGGTCAGGTAGCGGTCCTGGCCGGTGGTGCGGGCCAGTTCCACCAGGGCGGTCTCGATCACCGGATGGCCGCAGACGCTGTCGATGCCGTCCGCGCCGAACGTCTCGCACACGTGGTCGGCGGCCCGGCAGGCGATCTGGAGCAGGCCGTCGTCGGCGCCCGGCCGGGTCCGGGCCCGGGCCACGGCGGCCTGGACGAGGTGCCCGATGCAGTAGAGCTCGTGCCCCCATTCCAGGTCCGACCAGCGCGGTTCCTGTCCGGGACGGCCGAACTTGGTGTTCAGGTAACCGTCCGGCTCCTGCGCCGCGCCGACCCGCCGCACCAGGGCGCGGAACCGCGATTCGAGATCGGGGTCGGCGGTCCGGCCGATCTCCCACGCCATCGCTTCCAGGAACTTGTAGATCTCCGAGTCGGAGAACTCGCGTCCGCGCCGCTCGCCGGAAAGGTCGCCGTCCACCGCCAGGTCGAAGTTGCGGACCCAGCCCTCCCGTTCGAGCCAGTACGCGATGTGGTCGAGGGTCACGCCGCCGTTGACCGACTGGCGCTCGGCCCAGAATCCGCCCGCGATCCGGACTTCCCGCAGGTCGAGGGGGCGCAGGCGACCCCGGACCGGCAGGACGGGTGCGGCCGGATGTGCGTTGCCGCTCATGGTCATCCTTTCAGCGCGCCGGACATGAAGCCGCGCACGTAGTGTCGTTGCAGCAGGAGGAACAAGACGATGCACGGCAGGGCGAGTACGACGACGCCCGCTTCGGTCGCCCCGTAGTCGACGACACCCTGGACCTGGCCGCGCAGGTTGGACACGGCCAGCGGCAGCGTCATCTTCTCGGTGTCGTTGATCAGGATCAGCGGGGCCATGAAGTCGTTCCACGCGGCGAGGAAACCGAAGAGACCGACGGTGATCAGACCGGGTTTCACGGCGGGCAGCAGCACCCGCCACAGCGCGCTGAACGACGAGCACCCGTCGACCATCGCGGCCTCGTCGAGTTCGCGGGGCACCGCCTCGAACGAGATGCGCATCAGGAAGGTGGAGAACGGCAACTGGAACATGGTCAGCACGAGCGCGACGCCGACCAGGGAGTTCTGCAACCCCACCTGGTTGAGCAGCACATAGAGCGGGATCAGCAGCGTCGCGTACGGGACCATCAGGATGGCCAGGGTGAGCAGGAACAGGATGTTCTTGCCCGGGAAGCGGAACCGCGCGAAGGCGTACCCGCCCAGGAACGAGATCAGCAGCGTCAGCGCGACGGTGAGCAGCGAGACGAACGCCGAGTTGCCGAGGTACCGCCAGACGCCGGCCTGGTAGGCGGCCAACGTCTGGTAGTTGCCGATGCCCCAGCCGTCCACCTGGTTGGTGCCCGGTTGCGGGGAGACGGAGGCGACCGCGGTCCAGGCCAGCGGCGCCAGGAAGATCAGTGCGACCGAACCGGTGAACACCCAGTACGGCGTACGCAGCGCGATCCCGGCGATGGTGGTCCCGGTCGGCTTCTTCGGCCTCGACGGCTCCGGCGCGGACGGCGGTGTCCCGTCGGCGACGGTCGGAGGGGTGCGGGAGTCGACGGTCATCGGATCAGTTCTCCTCGGACCGGAAGGCGCGCATCTGCAACGCGTTGATCAGGATCAGGGCGACCAGCACGATGACGGAGATGGCCGCCGCCACCCCGAGGTCGTTCTGGCCCTGGAACGCCACCATGTAGATGAGCTGCACGACGGTGATCGTGCTGTTGTCCGGGCCGCCCTTGGTCAGGATGTAGAACTGCTCGAAGGCGAGCAGGGAGCCGGTCACGCAGAGCACGGTCGTCAGCGCCAGCGTGGGGCGCAGCAGCGGCAGCGTGACCTTGCGGAAGGTCTGCCAGCGGGTCGCCCCGTCGGTACGCGCCGCCTCATACACGTCGGCCGGAATTCCTTGCAGGCCGACCAGCATGAGCACCATGTAGAAGCCGGCGTACCGCCACACGATCAGGAAGGTCGTCGAGAACAGCGCCGCGTTCGGGGAGCCGAGGAACGTGATGCCCAGGCGGTCCATCAGCGGGGCCAGCGGGCTCGCGTACGGCGAGTAGATCACATAGAACAGCAGCGACGCCGAGGCCAGGCCGAGCGCGCTGGGAATCAGGAACGAGGCCCGCAGCAGGTTGTTCCACCGGCTCGACTCCTGCACCAGCAGGGCCAGCCCCAGGCCGAGCGCCAACAGCAGCACGGTCGCGAGCGCGGTGTACTTGAGGGTGAACACCACCGAGTCGGTGAAGAACCGGTGCTCGACCGCCTTCACGAAGTTGTCGGGCGCGTTGAACCCCTGGTCACCGGTGAGCAGCGGCCACCGCGACAGCGACATCTTGACGACCAGCAGCAGCGGCACGGCGAACAGCAGTGCCACGAAGACCGCGGTCGGCATCGCATAGAGCCAGCCGAGCAGTGCCTGACGACCTCGGGGACGGGCGCGGCGCCGTGTCGCCGCACTGGGCGGGCGAGACGGAGCGGTGACGCTCATGGGAACCTCTCGTTTCCTTCGCTGACAGGCGGACCGTGGGCGCGACGTGGGCGTGTGCCGACCGGTAGGGACTCCTCGGGCGGCACACGCCCACGCCGGGTACCTACTGCTTCAGGACGGCGCTGACTTCGCCGTTGTCCTTCTGCAGGTCGCCGTTCCCGTTGAGCACCTGGTTGCGGACGAGGGTCAGCCACGGGCTGTTCGGCGCGTTGAACGCCTGCTGGAAGTTGAGCGCGACCGGGGTGTCACCCTGGCCGGCCACCTCGTTGATGGTCACCAGGCGCGGGTCCTCGGCGGCGTACTTGTTGTTGGCCAGGTCGGCGCGGGAGACCACGTCCTTGTTCTTGGCCAGCACCTCGACCTGGGCCTCCTCGGACATCATCCAGCTCAGGAAGTTCCACGCCTGGGCGGCCTTCTTGGAGTCCTTCGAGATGCCGATGCCGTCGCCACCGACGAAGGTGGAGGCGCCGCCGTTGGGGCCGGGGATGCCGGCGACACCGACGTCGAACGGCGTCGAGGAGAGCAGCGTCGCCGGGTAGAACATCAGGCCGACCTTGCCCTCGGTGAAGGCGGCGGTCCAGGTCGGACCGGTCTCCCCCGCCGAGGCGGGCAGCACGGCACCGGAACGCCACAGGTCCTGCCAGGTGCTGAAGACCTTCTGCGCGGTCTCGTCGGCCAGCTTGGACTCGGTGCCGTCCTCGCTGAGCACCTGACCGCCGTCGGCCCAGATGGACGGGAACCAGGTGAAGACCAGGCAGCCGCCGCAGTTCAGGCCGGCGGCCGTACCGTAGACGCCGTCCTTCCCCGAGGCCTGCACCGCCTTGGCGGCGGCGGCGTACTCGGCGAGTGACGCCGGCGCCTTCTCCGGGTCGAGCCCGGCGTCCCGGAACAACTGCTTGTTCCAGAACATCATCGACAGGTCCAGCACGAACGGCAGGACGTGGGCCTTGTTGTCGACGGTGCCCGCCGAGAGGTGCCCCTTGTTGATCTGGTCCTTGAAGTCCAGACCGTCGATGTTGGAGCTGATGTCCTGGAACAGGCCCTGGTTGACCCAGTTCGGCACGTAGACGATGTCCGCGGCGAACAGGTCCGGAAGGCCGCCGGAGCCGGCCGCCGCGCCGACCTTGGCGACGTAGTCGTCGTTCGGTACGACGGTGAGCTTGACCTGGTTCTGGTGCTTGGCGTTGTACGCGTCCACCAGCAGCTTCGCCTGCTTCTCCAGTGGCGCGCGGGTCCACAGGGTCAGCTCGCTGCCGTCGTCGACGCCGGTCGGGCCAGCCTCGGCCGCGCTCGGGCCGCTCGGCTCGTCGCTGCCGCAGGCCGCCACGGCGAGGACCATCGTCGCCGCCATGGCTCCGGCCAGCGAACGCAGGGCAGTACGCCTGCCCAGGGTTTTCCTCATGATTCCTCTCCTAGTCTGCATCGATGCTCGCCGGGGAGCCGCGTAGCGGTTCCCGTGAGCCGGGTAGCGGGGTTCCGCTCTTTTCGGGTGGGACCGGAGCCGCCGCACCGGCCGTCGGCCGTGGCGCCCCCCGTGGACGTGATCGGCGAAGCCGGATGATCAGGTACGGCCGGCGGGTGGCCGGCCGGGCAGGGTCAGGGTGTGGACAACAGGTCACCGACGGGGTTCCGCCGAACCGAGGTGTCGTGTGGACGGCCCGAGACGGCACCGTCACACCGCTGCGTCGCGCGGGCCCGTTGCACCGGTGACGACGACGCGGCCCGCACCGTGTTCGTGGGCGATGCCTCGTCCGTCCTCATCGGTGTCGCCTCCCGCCGGGTCCGACGGAACCGGCACGGCAAGCCGCACCGCCGCCGAGGTGGTCGGTATCACTTTCCGCCGCTAGCGTGTCCCACGAAAACGGTTTCGGCAAGATGTCGGACGGGTAAAACCTGAACCTGTTTCGCTGCGGGCTTCACCTTCCCCTGCATGCACTCTGCGCTCTACGCTTGCCCCGGATACGGGGGCGGCGACCACCTGCCGGCCGTCCTGAAACTTTTGCGAAAGGCTTTCGGTGGGTCGACGACGATCACAGTCAGTGACGCTGAGTGACGTGGCCAGCCGGGCCGGCGTCTCGGTCGCGACCGCGTCCAAGGCACTCAACGGACGCGCCGAGGTGGCCCAGGCCACCCGGGAACGCGTGCTGCGCGCGGCCGGCGAACTCTCCTTCCAGCCCAACGCGCTGGCCTCCGGGCTGATCAACGGCCGCACCCGCACCGTGGGCCTGCTCACCGACGAGTTGGGCGGCAGGTTCGCCATGTCCATCCTGCTCGGTGCCGAGAACGCCCTCGGCAACGAGCAGATGTCGGTGCTGCTCTGCGACGCCCGGGGCGACGCCATCCGGCGTCAGCACTACATCCGTACGCTGCTGGCGCGGCAGGTCGACGGGTTCATCGTGGTCGGCGACAGCAACGAGGTGGGCCCCTCGCTGACGCAGGACATCCCGGTCCCGGTGGTCTACGCCTACGCCGAGTCGACCGACCCCCGGGACCTGTCGGTGATCGCCGACGACGAGGGCGGCGCCCGACTCGCCGCCGAGCACCTGGTGCTGCACGGGAGACGACGGATCGGGCACATCACCGGCCCGGACAGCTACCGCTCGGCCCGGGACCGGGCGGCCGGGTTGCGGACGGTGCTGACCGAGGCGGGCCTCGATCCCGCCGGGGACCCGCTGTTCGGCGAGTGGTCCCAACGATGGGGCCGGCACGCCGCCCGCCTGCTGCTGGCCGCCCGTCCCGACGTGGACGCGATCTTCTGCGGCAACGACCAGCTGGCCGCCGGGGTCGCCGACACACTGCGTGACCTCGGCCGACGCATCCCGGACGACGTGGCGATCGTCGGCTACGACAACTGGGAGTTCTTCGCCGCCGACTGCCGACCACCGCTGACCACCGTGGACCTCAACCTGGAGCGGCTCGGCGCGACCGCGGTCAAGCACCTCTACGCCGCCCTCGACGGCAACCCCGGCAGCGGCGTGATCCGGCAACCCGGCCGCCTCGTCGTCCGCGAGTCGACCGGACCGGCGGTGCACCGCTGACCCACGCACCGGGGCGCTGTCGACGCTGCCGGTCGAGGAGGCCGACGGGACCTCCAGGGGCGGTGCCGACGTCCGCAGCCGGCCTGCGGCGGACGCCCACCTGGGCTAACCGATCAGGCTGGCCGGTCGCAGCGCGCGCAGCGGTCGACCGGTGCCGCACGGGGTCGCCGCGCTGCGCCGGCTGATCAGCTCCGGCACCAGCAGGTCGCGCCGTCGCACCGGCGTCTGCTCCGCCGGGTCGAGTTGCGCCAACAGCAGTCCCAGGCTGCGCCGGCCGAGTTCGGCGAAGTCCTGCCGCACCGACGTCAGCGGCGGCAGGAAGTGCGCACCGTCCGGCGTGCCGTCGAAGCCGACCACGCTGACGTCCTCCGGCACCCGCCGACCCGCCTCGTGCAGCGCCCGCAGCACGCCGAGGGCGAGTTGGTCGCTGGCGCAGAAGACGGCCGTGACGTCGGGGTCGGCGGCCAACCGCTCCCCCTGCTGGTAGCCGGTGCTGGCGCTCCAGTCCCCGGGGAGGACGGCGGGCACCGGCGCACCCCCGGCCCGCAGGGCCTCCCGCCACCCACGGATCCGCTCCTCCGCCTCCGGCCAGTCGTCCGGGCCGGACACGTGGTGCACGGTGGTGTGCCCGAGGTCGAGCAGGTGCCGGGTGGCGAGGCGGGCGCCCGCCACGTTGTCGATCTGCGCGCTGGCGATCTCGTCGCTGCACCCGCCACCCACCGTCACCGCCGCCAGTTCGCCCGCCGCCTCGGCCAGTGCGCCGGCCATGGCAGGCTTGGGCGCGATGGCGATGAGCCCCTCGACCGACTGCCGGCGCAGCCAGTCCGCCGCGTCGAGCACCGACCGCCGGTCCAGGTGCCGCACGCTGGCCACGCTGACGAAGTAGCCGGCGGAGCGGGCCGCGCCCTCGATGGCGTAGAGCATCGAGGTCGGCCCGTAGAGCGGGCTCTCGTACCCGATGATCCCGAGCGTGCCGGAGCGCCGGGTGACCAGGGCGCGGGCCGCCGGGTTGCGTTGGTAGTCCAGCTCCCGCATCGCCGCCAGCACCCGCTGGCGGGTGTCGTCGGCGACGTACGGGTGACCGTTGAGGACCCGGGAGACCGTCTGGGAGGACACCCCCGCCCGTGCCGCGACGTCACGCATGATCGATCGACCGGTGGACCGTCCGGTGCCGGCCCCGCGGTTCGCTGCGCGCGCCCGCGCCCCGCCGCTCTTCTCGATCATCGTCTGCTCTCCTCGCCCGGAGGTCCCCGATGCGCCGCCCGTGCCGCCGGGACCGATGGTCGGAGCACGCTCGAAAGACCTCGGTGGTCTGATCTCCGACAATGAACCTCGAAAACCGTTTCGGCAATCCCTCTCAGGAGATCTCTGGTGAAAACCGACCCTGGAGATCACTGGATTTCGGTGCCCACCGCCCGCCGCGAAGCCCGCACTGGAGGGCAAGTGGGCCAGCCTCGCCCACGAAAACCTTTTCGGCAAGCCCTTGAGACCGAATACGGCAGGGTTTGCGAACACTCGGCCACTCGGCCAACTCGCCCACCTGCCACCATTTAGTTTACATCGACGCCAATCTATCACCGTCGGTGTGTCCACCGACGGCGTTTCCGACACCGGGAGGACCACCCATGAGATCACCCCGAACAGGACTACGGCTCGGCGTGGCGGTCGTCGCCACACTGGCCTTCACCGGCGGGGCCACCCTGGCGGTGACCGGCGCACAGGCCGCTGCCCCGGGCTGCCGGGTCGACTACCGGGTGACCAACCAGTGGTCCGGCGGGTTCGGGGCCGAGGTGACCGTCACCAACCTCGGCGACCCGCTCAACGGCTGGACCGCGACCTGGACGTACGGCGCCGGGCAGAGCGTCACCCAGGCGTGGAACGCCACCGTGACACAGAGCGGCAGCCGGGTCAGCGCGACCAACGTCGCCCACAACAGCGCCCTGGGCACCGGAGCCGCCACCTCGTTCGGCTTCAACGGGTCGTGGAACGGCAGCAACCCGGCGCCGACCACGTTCGCGCTCAACGGCGTCACCTGCACCGGTGCGCCCGGCACCCCGGCACCGACCACGCCGGCACCGACGACCCCGGCACCGAGCCCGACCACACCGCCACCGACCAGCGGTTGGAACCCGCCCGCGCACCTGGTGAACCCGCTCAACCAGGTGTGGCAGCACGTGGAGCAGACCTACAACAACGGCAACCTGTACGGGTTCCGCAACTACGGCTGGGACCAGGTGATGGCCAACCGTGGCTACCTCAACTTCTGCGTCCGTTGGGACTCCAGCGCCACCGTCACCGCCGCCCAGCGCGACCAGATCCACGCCACCCTCGCCCGGCAGTACAAGAAGTGGATGGACGTGATGGTCGGGCACAACGCCTGGCCGTACCAGCAGGTGCCGATCAAGGTGGTCGGCTGGGCGGTCCGCAACCGCAGCCAGCTCCAGTGGACCGACACCAGCGTCGACGTCTACGTCAACAACATCCGCGAGAACGCCCCGCAGTGCGCCCCCGAGTGCGGTCGCTTCTTCAACCAGGGCGGTCAGTACCCGAACTGCCCCGGCGGGGTGGCCCGCCACTACGACCAGTCGCTCTGGCTGACCGACGGGTTCGGCGGCGGCGCCGGCGGCGACTGGGGCCAACGCATGGGTCGCGAGTACTACATGAACAACCTCAACGCCGAGAACATGCACATCCTGCTGCACGAGATAGGCCACACCTTCGGCCTCGACGACTTCTACGACTGGACGCCCAGCGGAGTCGGCGGGTTCCTGATGCGGGCCGGCAGCGCCAGCTCGATCACCGAGTTCGACGCCTGGATGTTCCGGGACTGGTGGCGGCACCTCAAGAGCCGCTACGGCTACTGACCTCCAGGCCCGCGCTCGGCACTCCTGACTGCGACACCCGGCGGGGGGGGGGGGGGGGGGGGGGGGGGGCGCGGCGGGGCCCCCCCCCCCCCCCCGCCCCCCCCCCCCCGGCCGCGGGCGGGGGCGGGCCCCCCCCCCCGGCCCGCCGGGGGGGCGGCCCCCCG
>NZ_JBITKL010000007.1:686-269024 GCF_044460945.1 Micromonospora sp. NPDC049903 | reverse complement strand
GCCCCCCCAACGTGACACCCCGCCCCCCCACACCATCACATTTCCCCCCACGGGGGGGGGTCACCCCCCCCCCCCCCCCCCCCCCCCGGGGCCCCGCCCGGCGGCGTCTGTCGTGCCTCGGATCCGTCGCTCGTCATCCGGTGTACGGCCGGGTGCGATGTTAGGAGGGGTCCCTTCCTATACACCAGGCGATAGCAGGGGACCCCTCCTTACATCAGGGTTGAGACGTGGGGGAGGGGGAACAAGGGTGGGCGTGGGTCGGTTGTACCGAGCGTCGGTGTGATCCAGTGTCCCCGGGCCTCACCTATATCGCCGTCGCGGAATACCGTTCGGCTGGAGCCGCGTCGCGCCACTCGCCGAGAGGCGACCTGCACACCGACACCCACCGTCGCCCCCGGCCCGATACGGGCCGGGGGCGACGTCCGTTCCGAGCCGGTTCTGCCGCCCCGCTCGCCTGCCTGCCTGAGCTGGCCTAAGGTCAGGACAGAGCGGGGACCGAGGAGGCGGGCGTGGGACTGCGGGACGTGCTGCTGGGGTGGCCGGTGTACCGGCAGCTCACCGGCACCGACCCGCTGGGCCGGGGCGCCGCCGCCCAGTCCGCCCGCAGCGCCGGGCTCACCGCGCGCACCGAGGACGCCGACGAGGTGGCCAGGTCGGTCTGCCCGTACTGCGCGGTGGGGTGTGGTCAGCGGGTCTTCGTCCGTGACGGCCGGGTGACGCAGATCGAGGGCGACCCGGACAGCCCGATCTCCCGGGGGCGGCTCTGCCCGAAGGGTGCGGCCAGCAAGAGCCTGGTGACCAGTCCATTGCGGCAGACGACGGTGCGCTACCGCCGGCCGTACGGGACCGAGTGGGAGGACCTCGACCTCGACACCGCGCTGGACATGATCGCGGATCGGGTGCTGGCGGCGCGGGCGCAGACCTGGGAGGACGTCGACGCGCAGGGCCGTCCGTTGAACCGCACGCTGGGCTTCGCCAGCCTGGGTGGGGCGACGCTGGACAACGAGGAGAACTACCTCATCAAGAAGTTGTTCACCGCTGCAGGCGCGTTGCAGATCGAGAACCAGGCCCGGATTTGACACTCCGCCACGGTTCCCGGTCTGGGAGCCAGTTTCGGTCGCGGTGGTGCGACGGTCTTCCAACAGGACGTGGCGAACGCTGACGTCATCGTCATCCAGGGCTCGAACATGGCCGAGGCCCATCCGGTGGGCTTCCAGTGGGTGATGGAGGCGAAGAAGCGTGGGGCGAAGGTCTTCCACGTCGATCCCCGGTTCACCCGGACCAGCGCGGTCGCCGACGCGTACCTGCCGATCCGGGCGGGCACCGACATCGTGCTGCTGGGTGCGGTGGTCAACCACATCCTCGCCAACGAGTTGGACTTCCGGGAGTACGTGCTGGCGTACACCAACGCGGCGACGATCGTCAGTGACGACTTCGTCGACGCCGAGGACGCCGAGGGGCTGTTCTCCGGGTGGGACCCGGAGACCGGCAGCTACGTGCAGGACAGCTGGCAGTACGCGGGCCACGAGGACGACTCGGGCAGCGGTGGCACCGCCGAGGAGCGGGACACCGCTGCGGGGCTGCGCCACGAGTCGCACGGTGCGCCGGTGGCGGGTCGGACCGACCGGGACGAGACGCTGCGACATCCGCGCTGCGTCTACCAGATCCTCAAGCGGCACTTCGCCCGCTACACGCCGGAGATGGTGGAGCGGGTGTGTGGCCTGCCCCGGGAGAGGTTCCTGGAGTTGGCCCGGGCCTGGACGGAGAACTCGGGCCGGGAGCGGACCGGGTGTCTGATCTATTCGGTGGGGTGGACCCAGCACACCGTGGGCGTGCAGTACATCCGCACCGGGGCGATCATCCAGTTGCTGCTGGGCAACGTGGGTCGTCCGGGTGGTGGGGTGTTGGCGCTGCGCGGGCACGCCAGCATCCAGGGGTCCACCGACATCCCGACGTTGTTCAACCTGCTGCCGGGCTACCTGCCGATGCCGCACCACGCCAAGCACGTGACCTTCGACGACTGGGTGGACGACATCCGGCATCCGGGGCAGAAGGGGTTCTGGGGCAACGCCCGCGCGTACGCGGCGAGTCTGCTCAAGGCGTACTGGGGGGACGCGGCGACGCCGGAGAACGACTTCTGTTACGGCCACCTGCCTCGGCTGACCGGCGACCACGGCACGTACCAGCAGGTGCTGGACATGATCGCGGGCAAGATCAAGGGGTACTTCCTGCTCGGCCAGAACCCGGCGGTCGGGTCGGCGCACGGGCGGGCGCAGCGACTCGGGATGGCCAACCTGGACTGGCTGGTGGTCCGCGACCTGTTCATGATCGAGAGTGCGACCTTCTGGCAGCGGGGTCCCGAGGTCGCCACCGGTGAGATCGTGCCGCAGGAGTGCCGTACCGAGGTGTTCTTCCTGCCCGCCGCCTCGCACGTGGAGAAGGAGGGCACGTTCACCCAGACCCAGCGGCTGGTGCAGTGGCGGGAGAAGGCGGTCGATCCGCCCGGCGACGCCCGCTCCGAGCTGTGGTTCTTCTATCACCTGGGGCGTCGGCTGCGGGAGAAGCTGGCGGGTTCGTCGCTGCCGCGCGACCGGGCGCTGCTGGACCTGGCGTGGGACTACCCCACGCACGGCCCGCGCGACGAGCCGGACGCCGAGGCGGTGCTGCGGGAGATCAACGGGTACGACACCACCACCGGCCGCCCACTGTCCGCGTTCGCCGAGGCCCGCGACGACGGTACGACCGCGGTGGGCTGCTGGATCTACACCGGCGTGTACGCCGACGGGGTGAACCAGGCGGCCCGGCGGCGGCCCGGTCACGAGCAGGACTGGGTGGCCGCCGAGTGGGGGTGGGCGTGGCCGGCGAACCGGCGTCTGCTGTACAACCGGGCGTCGGCGGATCCGCAGGGGCGGCCGTGGAGCGAGCGGAAGCGCTACGTATGGTGGGACGCCGAGGCGGGCCGGTGGACCGGGCGTGACGTGCCGGACTTCGAGGTGACGAAACCGCCGTCGTACCGGCCGCCGGAGGGTGCCACCGGTCCGGCGGCGCTGGCCGGGGACGACCCGTTCGTGATGCAGTCCGACGGGAAGGGCTGGTTGTACGCGCCGAGCGGTGTGCTGGACGGGCCGTTGCCGACCCACTACGAGCCGGCCGAGTCCCCGGTGCGCAACCCGCTCTACGCGCAGCAGGCCAACCCGACCCGCAAGATGTACGCGCATCCGGTCAATCCGACGAACCCCAGTCCGCCCGCGCCGCACAGTCAGGTCTTCCCGTACGTGTTCACGGTCAGCCGGCTCACCGAGCACCACACGGCGGGTGGGATGAGCCGCACCGTACGGCCGCTTGCGGAGTTGCAGCCGGAGATGTTCGTGGAGGTGTCCCCGGAGTTGGCCGGCCTGGTCGGGCTGACCCATCTGGGCTGGGCGCACCTGGTCACCTCCCGTGCGGTGATCGAGGCGAAGGTGCTGGTCACCGATCGGATCGTGCCGTTGCGGGTGGACGGGCGGGTGATCCACCAGCTCTGGCTGCCGTACCACTTCGGGTACGAGGGGCTGGTCACCGGCGACTCGGCCAACGACCTGTTCGGCATCACCCTGGACCCGAACGTGCTGATCCAGGAGAGCAAGATCGGCACGTGTGACGTGCGTCCGGGGCGGCGTCCCACCGGAGCGGCCCTGCGGGAGATGGTCCGCGACTACGGTGACCGGGCCGGCATCGTGCCGGGCAGCATCCCGCCGGCGGTCACTCCCGGTGTGCCGAGAACGCCGACCGGGACCGGCGACGAGGAGGGGAAGCACTGATGGTCGACCCGCAGCACCGGTCTGGCCCGCCCGCGTCGCCGAGCCCGGCGTACCAGCCGGCGTCGGCGTCCGGGTGGGTCGACGCGCCGGAACGGATGGGTTTCTTCACCGACACCAGCGTCTGCATCGGCTGCAAGGCGTGCGAGGTGGCCTGCAAGGAGTGGAACGGGGTGCCGGCCTCCGGCCTGGACCTGCTCGGCATGTCGTACGACAACACCGGCGCGTTGACCGCGAACTCCTGGCGGCACGTGGCCTTCGTGGAGCAGCCCCGTCCCTCCGGTCACCGCGACGCGCCCTTCGCCGGCACACCCACCGGCGACCCGGTCAGCGCCGCCTCGGCGGCGACCGCCGCCGACACGAGCAACCCGACCGGCACCGGCAGTCCGACCGGCACCGATCCCGGCCTGCCGTCGGGTGATCCGGCGGCAGCCGCCCGGATGACCGAGTTCCTGGGGATGCCGGCCGCCGGACCGCCGGGGCGTACCGGCAGCGCGCAGGGCCGGTCGGACTTCCGCTGGCTGATGATGTCGGACGTGTGCAAGCACTGCACCCACGCCGCCTGCCTGGACGTCTGCCCGACCGGTTCGCTGTTCCGCACCGAGTTCGGCACGGTGGTGGTGCAGGAGGACATCTGCAACGGCTGCGGCTACTGCGTCTCGGCCTGCCCGTACGGCGTCATCGACCGGCGGGTCGACGACGGCCGGGTGTGGAAGTGCACGTTGTGCTACGACCGGATCGGCGCCGGTATGACGCCGGCCTGCGCGCAGGCGTGCCCGACCGAGTCGATCCAGTACGGCCCGCTCGACGAGTTGCGGGAACGCGCCGCCGCCCGGGTCGCCGCGCTGCACGAGCGGGGGGTGCCGGAGGCGCGGCTCTACGGTCACGACCCGGACGACGGGGTCGGCGGCGACGGCGCGTTCTTCCTGCTGCTCGACGAACCGGAGGTGTACGGCCTGCCACCGGACCCGCAGGTCACCACCCGGGACCTGCCGAGCATGTGGCAGCGGGCCGGGGTCGCCGCGCTGGCCATGGCGGCGGTGGCGGTCGGCGCGTTCCTCGGTGGCCGGCGATGAATCCCCGCGACCCGGAGGTGGGTGACAAGTTCCGTCGCTTCCGCGACCAGGCGGCTCGTGGCGGGACCGGCGACCAGGCGACCGGTGGCGGCACCGGCGGGCGGCGGGGCGGTGGGCGCGGGAGGCGCGGCGGCGAGGATCTGGCGGTGCCCCCGGCGGAGTTCCGCTCCTACTATGGGCGGCCGATCCTGAAACCGCCGGTGTGGACCTGGGAGATCGCCGCGTACCTGTTCACCGGTGGGCTGGCGGCCGGCTCGTCGCTGCTGGCGGCGGGTGGGCAGGTGACCGGCCGTCCGGCGCTGCGCCGGGTCGGTCGGGTCGCCGCGCTGGTCGCGGTCACCGCCAGTGCGGGCCTGCTGGTCAAGGACCTGGGTCGGCCGGAGCGGTTCCACCACATGCTGCGGGTGGCGAAACCGACGTCGCCGATGTCGGTGGGGACGTGGATCCTGAGCGCGTACGGGCCGGCGGCCGGGTTGGCCGCGATCGCCGAGGCGGCGCCGCTGTTGCCCGAGCGGGGTCCGCTGGGGCTGGTCCGTCGGGCGTTGCCGCCGGTGGGGCACGCCGCCGGGCTGGCCGCCGCGGTGACCGCCCCGGCCCTGGGCACCTACACGGCGGTGCTGCTGGCGGACACGGCCGTGCCGTCGTGGCACGAGGCGTACCCGCACCTGCCGTTCGTCTTCGCCGGCAGCGCCCTGGCCAGCGGTGCCGGGGTGGGGCTGCTGGCGGTGCCGCCCGCGCAGGCCGGTCCGGCGCGGCGGATGGCGGTGGCCGGCGCCGGTCTGGAGCTGGTCGGCGCGCATCGGTTGGAGACCCGGCTGGGGTTGCTCGGTGAGCCGTACCGCACCGGTCGCGGTGGCCGGTTGTTGCGGGCCGGCCGGGTGTTGACCGTGGCCGGTGTGGCCGGTGCGCTGCTGGGTGCCCGTAGCCGGGTGCTGTCGGCGGTCTCCGGCGCGGCGTTGCTGGCCGCGTCGGTGGCGACCCGCTTCGGGGTGTTCCACGCGGGCGTGGCCTCGGCCCGGGATCCGAAGTACACCGTGCTGCCGCAGCGGGAGCGTCTGGCGCGGCGCGCCGGTGAGGCGCCGACGATCGAGCAGTGACTCGGCGGTACGGCCGGGCGGGTGCTGTGATCCAATGCTGGGTGGAGGCGTTCAGGCGGCTGGTGCCCCTCCCGGTCTTCAAAACCGGTGTGGTCCGGGATCCGGGCCAGGCGGGTTCGATTCCCGTCCGTCTCCGCCACACGGTGAGGAGATGACGCGATGGGCGACGGCGGCGTCGACCCGCGGCGCCGGGTGCCGCGTACCGACGCGCTGCTGGCCGATCCCCGGCTGGTCGCGGCTGCCGCCGCCCTGAGCCGGGACCGGGTGAAGGCCGCCGTCCGGCAGGCGCAGGACCGGGCCCGTCGCGGCGAGATCACCCCCGAGGCGGTACCCGTCGAGGCGCTGGCCGCGTTGCCGTCGGCGGCCCCGCGTGCGGTGCTCAACGCCACCGGTGTCGTGCTGCACACCAACCTCGGGCGGGCCGCCCTCTCCGACGCGGCGGTGGCCGCCGTGGTCGCCGCGGCCGGGCACACCGACGTCGAACTGGACCTGGGCACCGGCCGACGCGCCCGGCGGGGCCGCGACGCCGTCGACGCGCTCGCCGCTGCCGTGCCGGGTGCCGAGGCGGTGCACGTGGTCAACAACGGTGCCGCCGCCCTGGTGCTGGCGGCCACCGTGCTGGCCGCCGACGCCGAGATCGTGGTCAGCCGGGGCGAGCTGGTGGAGATCGGGGACGGGTTCCGCCTGCCGGACCTGCTGACCAGCACCGGGGCGCGACTGCGGGAGGTCGGCACCACCAACCGCACCACGGTGGCCGACTACGCCGCCGCGATCGGTCCCGAGACCGGTTTCGTGCTCAAGGTGCATCCGTCGAACTTCCGGGTCACCGGTTTCACGTCGGCGGTGCCGGTACGGCGGTTGGCTGCGCTCGGCGTACCGGTGGTGGTGGACATCGGGTCGGGTCTGCTCGCGCCCGATCCGCTGCTGCCCGACGAACCGGACGCGGCGACCACCCTGCGGGCCGGGGCGGACCTGGTCACCGCCAGCGGCGACAAGTTGCTGGGTGGCCCGCAGGCCGGGCTGCTGCTGGGCTCGGCCGCGCTGGTGGAGCGGCTGCGGCGGTCTCCGCTGGCCCGGGCGCTGCGGGTGGACAAGCTGACCCTGGCTGCGCTCGCCGCGACCCTCGGCGACCCGGCCGCCACCCCCACCCGCACCGCGCTGCACGTCGACACGGCGGTGTTGCGGGCCCGCACCGAGCGGCTGCGGGACGCCCTGGCCGCCGAGGGCCGCAAGGCCGACGTGGTGCCGTCGGTGGCCGTGGTGGGCGGTGGCGGTGCGCCCGGCGTGGAGCTGGACTCCTGGGCGTTGAGCCTGCCGGAGCGCTACGCCGGCCCGCTGCGCACCGGTGACCCGCCGGTGCTCGGCCGGGTGGCGCGGGGCCGGCTGCTGCTGGACCTGCGGTGCGTGCCGGAGCACGCCGACGCGACCGTCCGCGCCACCGTGCTGGCCGTGCCGGACGGCGACTGACCATGCTGGTGGTGGCCACGGCCGGGCACGTCGACCACGGCAAGTCGACGCTGGTGCGGGCGCTGACCGGGATGGAACCGGACCGCTGGGCGGAGGAACGCCGCCGGGGCATGACCATCGACCTGGGCTTCGCCTGGACCACGTTGCCCTCCGGGGCCACCGTCGCCTTCGTGGACGTGCCGGGCCACGAACGGTTCGTGCCGAACATGCTCGCCGGGGTGGGGCCGGTGCCCGCCGTGGCGGTGGTCGTCGCCGCCGACGAGGGCTGGATGCCGCAGTCCGCCGAGCACCTGGCCGCCCTGGACGCGCTCGGCGTCGCGTACGGCCTGCTCGTGGTGACCCGCGCGGACCTGGCCGATCCGGGTCCGGCGCTGGCGCGGGCCCGGGCGGAACTGGCGTCGAGCACGGTGGGCGCGGTGGAGGCGGTGGTGGTCAGCGGGGCCACCGGCGTCGGCCTGCCCGAGCTGCGTGCCGCGCTGGACCGGCTGGCCGCCCGCGTGCCGTCCGCCGACCGTGCGGCCCCGGTGCGGCTCTGGGTCGACCGCAGCTTCACGGTGCGTGGCAGCGGCACGGTGGTCACCGGCACCCTGGGCGCGGGCCGGCTGCGCGTCGGTGACGAGCTGGAACTGGCCGGCACCGGCGAGACGGTGCGGGTACGTGGCCTGCACCGCCTGGGTGAGGCCCGCGACACCGTCGACCCGGTCGCCCGGGTGGCGGTCAACCTGCGCGGGGTGTCCCGGGACCGGATCGGGCGCGGCGACGCGCTACTCACCCCGGGCCGGTTCCGGTCGACCGACCTGGTCGACGTACGGCTGGCCGGTGACGCGGTGGCCGAGTTGCCGGCCACACTGACCCTGCACGTGGGCGCGGCGGCCGTGCCGGCGCGGGTGCGTCCGCTAGGCGGCGACACCCTACGGTTGCGGTTGGGGCGTCCGGTGCCGCTGCTCGTCGGTGACCGGGCGTTGCTGCGCGACCCGGGTCGTCACCACGTCGCCGGTGGGGTGACCGTGCTGGACGTGCTGCCGCCGCCGTTGCGTCGCCGGGGTGCGGCGGTGGCCCGGGCGGCCGTGCTGGCCACCCTGGACGGTCGCCCGGATCTCGCCGGTGAACTGCGGCGACGCGGCCTGGTCCGGGCCGGGGACCTCATTCGCGCGGGCGTGCCGGTGCACGTGGCCCCGGTGGCGGGGGACTGGCTGGCCGATCCGGACCACTGGGCGCGGCTGGCCGGGCGGCTCGCCGACGCGGTGGCCCGCTACACCCGGGAGCATCCGCTGGAGCCGGGCGCCCCGGTGGAGGTGCTGCGTCGGCAGCTCGACCTGCCCGACCGGGTGCTGGTCGAGGCGTTGGTGCGGGCGCCACTGCGGCTGGCCGCCGGTCGGGTCGGCGCGGCCGGGGCGGATCCGCTGCCGGAGCCGGTGGCCCGCGCGGTGGCGCTGGTCCGCGACGACTTCGTGGCGTACCCGTTCCGGGCCCCGGACGCCGACCGGCTGGCCGCCGTCGGCCTCGGGGTCCGCGAGATCGGCGCGGCGGTCCGCGCCGGCGCACTGCTGCGCCTGACCGGCAACGTGCTGCTGCTGCCCGGCGCGCCACAGCAGGCGGCGCGGGTGCTCGCCGGGTTGCCGCAGCCGTTCACGCTCAGCGCCGCCCGGCAGGCGCTGGACACCACCCGCCGGGTGGCGGTGCCGCTGCTGGAGCTGCTGGACCGGCAGGGCCGCACCCGCCGGTTGCCGGACGACGCCCGGGTGGTGGTCGACGCGGATTCCGCCGATCCGCCGACCGGTGGGAGTCCGGGACGCCTACCGTGACGCCATGGACCCCTCCGCGGTCTGGCGGGACCGGCAGCACCGCTGGCGGATCGAGGCGTACCGGGCGCCGGACCTGAGGTTCGCCATCTTCGCCACCAACGGCACCACCGAGTCGGCGCCGCTGTGGCTGTTCGGGATGTCGGCGCTGGCCCGTTGGCTGATGAGCCACAAGATCTCGCTGGACGACCTGGAGACCGACTGATCGCCCAGTCGGGGGACAGAGTGGGCTAAGACCGGCATCCCGGGGGTGGTCGACCCTATCGTGCGACGGATGAAGGACCGAGGTATCCGCAAGGTCGTCGCTGTACTGGCCGGTCTCGCGGTGATCTACTTCGGCACCACCGGTCGGTCGGAGACCGAGGGCAGCGGGATCTCCGGCGGCCTGGTGGTGCTGGCCCTGCTCGCCGCCCTGCTGGTGTGGCACCTGACCAAACCCGGCGACGCCTGACGACGCCGGTCAGCGGGCCGCGACACGCCGGTTGAGCTGCCCCGCCGACTCCTCGCCGAGCGCCACCCGCACCAGCGCCGAGGCGAACCGACCGAAGTCGTCGTCGTCGACCAACCCGGCCAGCCGGTCCGGGGCGGCTGGCAACCCGAGCCGCTTGGCGCCGGCGACCGCCCGCCGGTCGGCGTACGGGCGCAACTCCGGCCAGACGCTCTGCACCTCGCGCAGGAAGATGTCCGCCCCGGTGGGCCCGATGCCGGGGAACTCGGTGAGCAGCCGGCGCAGCGCGGTCCGGTCGCCGCCCGCCTCCCGGTGCAGCCGACGCAGGTCGCCGTGCCATCGGTCCAGACACAGTCGGGCGCCGGTGCCGAGCATCGTGGCGGTCCGCTCGTCGTAGCGGCGGTAGTGGCCGCGTCCGAGCGCGTCGACGCGCTGCTGCCAGCGGGCCGCCTCCATCGCCTGCGGGGTGCGGTAACCGGCGGCGAACAGCTCCCGGGCCGCCGCCACCGCCACACCGGCCCGGATCCGGGTGCTCAGCAGCGTGACGAGCACCAGCAACTGGTACAGCGGCGCGGGCCGGTCGGCGAGGGTGATTCCCGCCTCCTCGGCGTACGTGCGCCGGGTGAGCAGGGCCTGTGCCATCTCGCGGTGATCGCCCATCTGGCGGGAGTACCCGTTGTGGCCCGGACTAGCCCTGCGCCCGGCCGGGACGCGGAATGCGGCGGTCGGCGGCGGGTATGCGGTCGGCGAGGGAAGGGAGAGCACCGTGACGAACCCGCAGCAGGAGGAGTTCCGCCGCAACGAGCGCGGCGGCACCAGCCAGTACAACAAGGCGCCGCAGGCATCCGGCCCACCGGGGCTCCTCGTCGGGTGACACCGGCCGTCCCGTGCCGCGAGGTCAGGTGTCCCGGTACGGTCCGACCGAGCAGCCGGTCGCCGACGACGACAGCGACCGACGCTGACCCACGGCACCGGTACGGCGTGCGCGCTACCGGTGCCCCGACGGCCGCAGCCGGTTCCAGGTGGCTGCGGCCGTCACCCCGTACGCGAGGTGTGGGACGAGGTCGGCGAGCCAGTCGACGCGCCGCCAGGTCCGCGGGTCGGTGACGCCGAGCAGCGTCAACGACCCGTCGGAGAGCGTCATCGCCCCGCCGCCGAGCAGCGCGGCGGCGCGCAGCATCGGCTGCCGCCGGCCCCGGGTCAGCACGGCGAAACCGACGGCGGCGGCCACACCGAGGCCGTACCCCATCAGCGCGCCGAGCCCGGAGCGCCGGTTGGCGGCCTGCGGCGGCGCGCCCAGGTGCAGGTGGGCCGCGTCGGCCACCCGGCCGGCGCTCTCCTCCGGGGTCTGGCTGGCCGCGCGGGCCCGCACCACGATGTCCAGGTAGGTCACCGTGTTCAGGGCCAGGGTGCCCACCGCCCCGGCGATGAGCCCGTCGGCCAGGTGCCCGCCCCTCACTTCTTCGGGTCGCCCGGCTCGCGGTTGCCCTTCGGGCCGTAGGTGCGCTCGCCCCGCGCCACACCGCGTTGTCCCCGATCCTCCTGGAGGATCCGGTTGGCGGTCTCGTCGGCCTTCTGGTCCGAGGTGTGCCGGCCCGAGTCGTCGATGGCGTTGCGGATGCGGGCGCGCTGCTTGTCGTAGGCGTTGCTACCCGGACGCGGTCCTGGCATCGCTGTCTCCTCCGGTCGTCGCGGTGACGGACGTGCCCGTCTACCCGCGTGGACCGCCGGCAACCCCCGGCGCGGGGACCACCGCGACCGGGCAGTGGCTGTGGCGCAGGGCCGCCTGGCTCACCGAGCCGCGCAGCAGGCCGCCGACCGGACCGTGACCGGCGCCGCCGACCACCAGGAGCTGGGCGCGGCGGGAGGCGTCGGCGAGCACGGTGCCGGCCCGTCCGCGTACCGACTCGCGGGTGACCGACACCTCCGGGTAGCGCTGCGCCAGACCGGCGAGCGACTCGGCGAGCAGGCGGTCCTCGTCGGCGCGCAGTTCGGACTCGTCGTACACCAGCGGCTGCATGTCGCCGGGGCCGGTGGAGACCGGGTGCCGGTAGGCGTGGATCGCGACCACGGAGGCGCCGCGCAGGGCGGCGGCGCGGACCGCGAACTCGATCGCGTACCGGGACGTCTCGGTGCCGTCCACACCGACCACGACGGGTCCGTCGGCGGGCTCGGCGCTCCGGGTCACCAGCACCGGGCAGCCGGCCGACGCGGCCACCTTCACCGTCACCGAGCCGACCACCAGGGCGCCGAGCCCGCCGAGGCCCTGGTGGCCGAGGACGATCATCGCGGCGGTGGGCGCCGCGTCCAGCAGCGCCGCGGCGGCCTCGCCGTCGACGATCTCGCCGGTGACCCGCAGGCCGGGCGCGACCGCTGCGGCGTCGTCGACCGCGTCGGCCACCACCTGCTCGGCCTGCTCCCGCAATCCGGTGCCGGGTCGGTCGTCGGTGACGGCGGTGACCGGGGTACGCAGCAGCGGCCAGATGAAGGCGTGCCGTACCCGCAGCGGCAGGTCCTGTCGGGCCGCCTCGGTGGCGGCGAGCCGGATCGCGGCGCGGGACGGCTCGGAGCCGTCCACACCGACCACCACCGCCGCGCCGTTGATCGGGTCCACGAGCACCTTCCCGCCGCCGGTCGTCGTTGCGGCCAGTATCGCGGCCCGTGGGGGCCCGGCGGGGCGATACCGCGCAGCGGCACCGGGTCGGTACGCTGACGGCGACTGCCCGGGGAGGGAGCGTCGTCGATGGTGGAGCCCGACCAGCCGAGCACCGCACGGATGATCGATTTCTGGCTCGGCGGGGAGCACCACTACCCGGTCGACGTGGCGGCGGCCCGCGCGTTCGAGCAGGCGTACGGGCCCTGCGCCCCGGTGTTCCGGGCGTTGCGGGCCTTCCTCGGCCGGGCGGTCCGGGCGATCGCCGCCACCGGTGTGGACGGTTTCCTGGTCTTCGGTGCCGGGGTGCCGACGATGGGCAACGTGCACGAGGCCGCGCCCGACGCCACCGTGCTCTACACCGATGTGGACCCGGTGACGATCCGGCTGGGGCAGCAGATCCTGGCCGGCAGCGACCGGGCCGGTTACGGCTTCGGTGACGCCACCGACGTCGGCACGATCGACCCGGCGTCGCTGCACCGGTTCGTGCCGGGCTGGGGCCGGCGGCCGGTGGGGGTGGTGTTCCTCGGGCTCGCCGCCTTCCTCGACGACGAGACGCTCGCCCGGACCCTCGACGAGCTCTACACGGCCGCCGCGCCCGGCAGCCACCTGGCGATCGACTTCGACACCGAGGAACTCGCCGGTCATCCGGAGGCGCTGGCCATGATGGGCCCGGCGTTCCGGATGCGGGCACCGGCGGCGTTCCGGCCGCTGTTGGGCCGGTGGACGCCGACCGAGGACGGCATCGTGCCGGTGACCGACTGGCGACCGCAGGGCCCGCCGGAGGCGGTGCCGGACGCGTTCCACGGCGCGGTGGCGGTGCGGTCGGCCGGGTGACCATGGATGGAACCGCCTCCGTATGATGCTTGCCCCAGAGCAAGTATCTTCGGAGGAACGACATGCCGGATGCGCCCACGGGGGTTTCGCGCGCTCTGCGCGAGGCTCCGCCCGATCGCGTGGTCGAGGCCGCCGACCGGGCCATCCGGTCGGTCCTGGGGGCCTCGGGCACCGTCGTGTTCGTCGCCGACTACCGGATCAGCGGCCTGTGGCCGGTGCTCGACTCGCGGCAGCCGGATGCCGCCGCTCACGCTCTCCAGGGGCCGCTGCAACGCAGCTTCAGCAGTCAGCAGCCGGTCCGGGCCGGCGGGACCGACGGCCGGTGCCAGCTCTATCTGCCGCTGTCGGTGTGGGGCGAGCGGCTCGGCGTGCTGATGGTGGAGATGCCCGAGGAACCGCCGGAGAGCGTGGTGCGTCGGGCCGCGGACATCGCCGGTGAGGTCGCCTTGGCGATGCACGCCGCCGACCGGGAGACCGACCGCTACCGACGGGCACGTCGGCAGGAGCGCCTGAGCATGGCCGCCGAGTTGCAGTGGGAGCTGCTGCCGGGGCGCAGCGTCAGTCACGGCTCGTTCCAGTTGGCCGGTCAGCTCGAACCGGCGTACACGGTGGGCGGTGACCACTTCGACTGGTCGCTGGACGACGGCCGGCTCACCGTCACCGTGCTCAACGGCGACGGGATCGGGCTGACCGCCGCCCTGCTGACCGCGGTGACGGTGAACGCGATGCGCAACGCCCGCCGGTCCGGCGGCGGCCTGGTGGAGCAGGCCGAACTGGCCTCCGACACGGTCTACTACCAGCATCGGGGTCACCGGCACGTGGCCACCGTCCTGCTTGAACTGGACTGCGCCACCGGCCGGGTGCAGGCGGTGGACGCCGGTTCGCCGCACCTGTTGCGGCTGCGCGGCGGCACCGTCTCCCGGGTCCCGTTGGAGCAGCAACTGCCGTTGGGCATGTTCGCCGAGACCCGGTACGTGCTCCAGGAGTTCGCGCTCGACCCGGGGGACCGGTTGTTCGTGGTCTCCGACGGGGTGTGGGGCGCGGATCCCAGTGGCCGTGAGACGTACGGGGAGCGGGCGATGGCGCGGTCCATGCGGGCCACGCGGTTGCAGCCGCCGCCGGAGGCGGTTGGTACGGTGATGCGCGAGTTGCAGGCATTCCACGCGGACGCCGACCTGCGTGACGACGCCGTGGTGGTCTGCCTGGACTGGCACGGTGCCGACGGCCGGACGCAGGACTGACGGGCCTCGGGTGGTACGAGCGGGACAATCGCAGGGGACATCGGGTGGAGCGACCGAATCTCGCCGCGGCGATCGACGCAGCCGCTGAGTCGTTGGTGGGTGTCCTCGACTCCGCCGTCACCCGGCACCGGATGGCCGTGTCACCGACCCAGTTGCGGGTGCTGTCGCTGCTCAGCAGCCGACCGGAGACCAACATCAACGGTCTGGCGGAGCTGCTGGACGTCGTACCCTCCTCGGCCAGTCGGCTCTGTGACCGGTTGGAGGCGATCGGCCTGGTGCGCCGGGAGGCCGACCCCCGGGACCGGCGTGAGGTCCGCCTGACGCCCACCGCTGCGGCGGAGGTCCTGCTGGGGGAGGTGCGGTCGCGCCGCCACGATGCCGTGCGGGCGGTCCTGGAGCGGATGCCGGCGCGGGTGCAGCAGGACCTGCTGCGGGCCCTCAAGGCCTTCGGCCAGGCGGCGACCGCGGAGCCGCCGGACTCCTCGGCCCGCAGCGCCTGACGCCCCCTTTCCACCTATCATCCTAGGATGCTTTAGAGGTCGTGACGGTGCTCACACCGCCACCGACCAGACATCACCGACAGGCGCGAGCCGAGCGGGTCGAGGCGGCACGGCAGCCCGCTATAGTGGCAGCGCATCCGACCGACCGGTGATCATCAACGGTGGGCGGCGGGCCAGGGCAGATCCCGGATCGGGGATCGCAGGGGGGTGCCGGCACCAGCCGGCCCGACAGCGCGCACGGCGTTCCATGGCGGACCCAGAGGCCGAGGTGGGGTCGCGTGCCGCGGAGGAGGTTCGGTGGCGCGTCGACCGGCTCGGGCAGAGCAACCGCAGGCCCCCGAGGCTGACGCGGGACGGTCCACCGACCGGGTCCTCACCCTGCCGAACCTGATCAGCTTCGTCCGTCTGCTGGGCGTCCCGGTCTTCCTGTACCTCTTCCTGGTGACCCGCGCCGACGTGGCCGCGATCGTGGTGCTGGCGGTCGGCGGGACCAGCGACTGGGTGGACGGGTGGATCGCCCGTCGACTGCGTCAGGTCAGTCGCCTCGGCGAGCTGCTCGACCCGCTCGCCGACCGGCTCTACATCCTCGCCACGCTGGTGGCGTTCACCGCGCGCGAGGTGGTGCCGTGGCAGTTCACCGCGGCGCTGCTGGCCCGGGAACTGCTGCTGGCCGGTTCGCTGGTGGTGTTGCGCCGCTACGGCTACGGTCCGCCGCCGGTGCACTACGTCGGCAAGACCGCGACGTTCCTGCTGTTGGCGGCCTTCCCGACGCTGCTGCTGGCGGACGCGGTGCCGGCCACGTCGGCGGTGGCCGGTGCGGTGGGCTGGGCGCTGGCCTGGTGGGGTCTGGTGCTCTACTGGGCGGCTGGTGCGTTGTATGTGATCCAGGCGCGCCAGCTGGTCCGGGCGGTCGGTCGAGGAGAGACGGCATGAGCGAGCGCAGCGAGCGAGTCATCTGGCGCAGCGCGGTGGAGCCTCATGCCGGCGCGACGCGTAGCGGAGCTTCGGCATGAGCGAGCGCAACCGGGGGTTCACCCCGGACTTCCTCACCGAGCTGTTCCAGAACCCGCTGGATCCGGGGTACGCCGATGCTGCGGCCCGCCGGGCGAAGACCGGGAAGCCGGCGCGTCCGGGGTGGTCGGTGGGGCCGATCACGCTGGTGGTCGTGCTGCTGCTGGGTTTCCTGTGCGCGGTGGCGTACCGGCAGACGATGGCGGAGGAGCCGGGGCGCGCGCAGGCACGGTCGGGGCTGGTCGGGCAGATCAAGCAGCGGCAGGGTGAGACGGACAACCTGTCGGTGCGCGCCGACCAGTTGCGCGAGGAGGTGACCCGGCAGCGGGAGGCGGCGCTAGGTGGTTCGCAGGCGGCGCGGCTGCGGGACCTGGAGGCGCGGGCGGGCCTGGGTCGGGTACGCGGTGACGGTGTGGTGGTGCGGTTGGCCGACGGGCCGGACGGTGGGGAGTCGTTGGGCGGGGCGAAGGTGGGTCCGTCGCGGGTGCTCTACAGCGACCTGCAGGGGGTGGCCAACGATTTGTGGGGCGCCGGGGCGGAGGCGATCGCGATCAACGGTCAGCGGTTGACGGCGACGTCGACGATCCGGTCGGCGGGTGAGGCGATCCTGGTGGACTTCCGGCCGGTGACCGGGCCGTACGAGGTGTCGGCGATCGGTCCGGGGTCGATGCGCAAGGCGTACGAGGGCAGTCGGAGTGCGTTGACGATGCGTCGGGTGTCGCAGGCGAACGGGCTGTCGTTCGAGGTGCGGGACGCGGACCGGCTCACGTTGCCGGCGGCGCCGGAGCCGCGGCTACGCTACGCGGAGCCCGCGGTGAGTCCGAGCGTGTCGCCGTCGGGCGGTGACGAGTCGTCCGACTCGGGTACGTCACCCAGCCCTTCCGGAGGTGGTCGATGATCGCGGTGCTGGCTCTGCTGGCCGGTGTGGTGCTCGGGTTGTGGCTGGATCCGACGGTGCCGTCGGCGTTGCAGCCGTATCTGCCGATCGCGGTGGTGGCGGCGTTGGACGCGGTGTTCGGTGGTGTGCGGGCCAAGTTGGACCGGATCTTCGACGACAAGCAGTTCGTGGTGTCGTTCATCTCGAACGTGCTGGTGGCGGCGTTGATCGTGTATCTGGGTGACCAGTTGGGCGTGGGTGGTCAGTTGTCCACCGGTGTGGTGGTCGTGTTGGGGGTTCGTATCTTCGGCAATGTGGCGGCGATCCGTCGGCACCTGTTCCGGGCGTAGGTTGGTGTCGTGACTGACGAGCACACCGAGACGGGTACGGGGTGGCCGCAGCCGGCGGGTCCGGCTCGGCCGGGTGGGCCGGCGGGGGAGCCGGATCCGCGTCCGGACGCGCCGGATCCTGACGAGTTGAGTCCGTTGTCGCCGCAGGGGCGGCCGGAGCCGGGTGACGGCGAGTCGCCGGCTGTGCCGGCTGCCGAGCCTGTCGAGCGGGATTCCGCCGAGCGTGATGAGGCCGTCGAGCGGGACGAGGCGGCGGGCGGTGCGGCTGCGGCGGGTGTGGCTGGTCCGTTGCGGCGGTTCAGTTCGGCGGCGGTGATGATCGGTGTGCTGCTGGTGTTGTTGGGGTTCACGCTGGCGGTGCAGTTGAAGACGACGTCGACGGACTCGTCGTTGGCGGCGGCGCGGCAGGAGGACCTGGTCCGGATCCTGTACGACCTGGAGGCGCGGGAGATGCGTCTGCGGCAGGACATCACGACGTTGGAGGAGAGCCAGCGTCAGTTGCGCTCGGGTGAGCAGGGGCGTCAGGCGGCGTTGGAGGAGGCGACCCGGCGGGCGGACGAGTTGGGCATCCTGGCGGGTACGTTGCCGGCGCGGGGTCCGGGGTTGGCGGTGCGGTTCCAGGCGGGGCCGTCGAAGCCGATCTCGGCGAGTGGGGTGTTGGACGCGGTGCAGGAGTTGCGGGGTGCCGGTGCGGAGGCGATGCAGATCTCCGGTGGTGACCGCGCGTCGGTGCGGATCGTGGCGTCGACGTATTTCCTGGACGGGGAGAACGGGTCGTTGATCGTGGACGGGCGTCGGTTGACGGGTCCGTTCACGATCACGGTGATCGGGGATCCGTCGACGATGCGTACGGCGCTCAACATTCCTGGCGGGGTGGTGGCGGTGGTGGCGCGCGACGGCGGTAACGTGATCGTTGAGGATCGTGAGGTTGCCGAGGTTTCGGCGCTGCACGTGCCGAGCACGCTGGAACACGCCCGTCCGGTCTCGTGAGGTCGGGTGGGGCCGGCGCCGGTCGGTCCGGTGCCACCGATGGATGAGGACGCTGCTGGTGATTCCTGAGGAACTGCGTTACACCGCTGAGCACGAGTGGGTGACGACCGTGGACGGCGGTGCCGTGCGGGTGGGCATCACTCATTTCGCGCAGGACGCGTTGGGCGACATCGTGTATGTGCAGTTGCCGGAGTCCGGTGCGGTGGTGGCGGCTGGTGAGTCGTTGGGTGAGATCGAGTCGACCAAGAGTGTGTCGGAGATCTACGCCCCGGTGGGCGGTACGGTGTCGGCGCGCAACGAGGCGCTGGTCGACACGCCTGAGGTGATCAACACGGATCCGTACGGTGCGGGTTGGTTGGTGGAGATCTCTCCGGCGGATCCGGCGGCGGTGGAGGGTTTGCTGTCGGCGGACGCGTATCGCGAGTTGACCGAGAGCTGATTCGTTTTCCGGGCGGGCGGTCGGTGTGTGTGCCGCGCGTCCGGTTGCCCTGTTTTTCGGCGCTGGCTAGGCTCGCCCAGTCGACCGAGAACCCAATTAGTTGTGCGTCGCGGACAGCCTTTCCGAGCACGGAGAGCCAGCCGCCGGGTGGTGTGTACCCGGCGGCCAGACCCGCCGTCTCCCGACGCCGACCGAAACAGATCCGTGAGGTGGTCCCCATGACTCGCCCAGGCGACGAGTTCCCCCCGCTCGACGTCACGTCGACGCTCAATCTGGGTTCGCTCGAGGAAGCGCTGGAGGGGCCGGACACCGATGTGGTGCCGAGCCGGATGTCCGGTTCGCTGCCGCCGGGGATGGCGCTGCTGGTGGTTCGTCGGGGTCCGAACGCGGGTGCGCGGTTCCTGCTGGATCACGACGTGACAACCAGTGGGCGGCATCCGGACAGTGACATCTTCCTCGATGACGTGACGGTGTCGCGTCGGCACGCGGAGTTCCACCGGGATGGTGGGACGTTCACGGTGCGGGACGTGGGCAGTTTGAACGGCACGTACGTGAATCGGGAGCGGGTCGAGGCGGCCACGTTGAGCAATGGTGACGAGGTGCAGATCGGTAAGTTCCGGGTCGTGTTCATCGCCGGTCCGCGCCCGGAGGGGGAGGCCGGCCGGGGGTGAACGAGCCTGCGGCTTCTCCGCCGTCCGGGGTGGGTCGCGCCCAGCCGTTGATGAGTATCGGCGAGGTGCTGGCCCAGTTGCGGGTGGATTTTCCTGACGTGACGATTTCGAAGCTGCGGTTCCTCGAGGCCGAGGGTCTGGTGGAGCCGCAGCGCACGGCAGCTGGTTATCGGAAGTACAGCTGGGACGATGTGTCGCGGCTGCGGTTCGTGTTGACTGCGCAGCGGGATCAGTATCTGCCGTTGCGGGTGATTCGTGAGCAGTTGGCGCAGTGGGATGCCGACGGTGCGGCGCCGGAGCGGTCGCGGCCGGCGTTGGTGGCGGTGGGCCCGGACGGTGAGGTGCCGGGGCGTGGTGCGTCGTCGGTCGAGTCGGGTCAGGTGCGGCTGGATCGTACGCAGTTGGTGGCGCGCAGTGGGCTGGACGAGTCGACGTTGGGCGAGTTGGAGCGGCTCGGGTTGGTGGTGTCGGATCCGCCGGGCTGGTACGACGGGGATGCGTTGATCATCGCGAAGGCGGTGGCCGGTTTGGCGGCGTACGGGTTCCAGCCTCGGCATCTGCGGGGTTACCGGACGGCGGCGGATCGGGAGGTGGGTCTGTTCGCGCAGTTGGTGGCGCCGTTGGCGCGGCAGAGTGATCCGGCGGCGCGGGCGCGGGCGGCGGAGACGGCGCGGGAGTTGGTGGCGTTGTCGCAGCAGTTGCATGCGGCGTTGGTGCGGGTGGGGTTGCGGTCGACGTTGGGTCGGTGAGGTGCGTGTGCGCGGTGATCGGCGGGTTGGTGAGTGGCGTAGGCTTGCGGGGGTAACCCCTCTTCTGGGCACGGGCGTGGTGCGCGGAGCGCGTGAGATGGCCGTGTCGCGGTCCGTGTACCGTGCAGGGAAGGGCGCGGTGCGGCGTAGGTGACAACGACACGGAGGCGGCGGTGCGCGAGCTGAGCGTGGTCGGGGTTCGGGTGGAGTTGCCCAGTAACCAGCCGATCGTCCTGCTCAGGGAGGTCGAGGGTGACCGCTATCTGCCGATTTGGATCGGCGCGGTCGAGGCGACGGCGATCGCTTACGAGCAGCAGGGTGTCAAGCCGGCCCGGCCGTTGACCCATGATCTTCTGCGGGATGTGTTGGCGGCGTTGAAGGCGCCGTTGCGGGCGGTGGAGATCACCGAGCTGAAGGAGAACGTGTTCTTCGCCGATCTGTTGATCGGTGACGGGGTGCGGGTCTCGGCGCGGCCGAGTGATTCGATCGCGTTGGCGTTGCGGATCGGTGCGCCGATTCGTTGTGCCGAGGAGGTCCTCAGTGAGGCGGGGATCGTGATTCCCGATGAGCAGGAGGACGAGGTGGAGAAGTTCCGGGAGTTCCTGGAGCAGGTGCGTCCGGAGGACTTCGCCGGTTGATCGGTGGCCCGGGTGGTGTGCCCGGGTCGTGTGCGTGACCACCATCGTGCGGCGTCACGGTCGGTGATGGTGATGATCGTCGCTGTCGATGCGCGGCGTGTCGCGGCGGTTTCTCCGTGGTAACCCCTGGCGGTCGCTATAGGGTTGCCGTGTCGAGGGGTGCGCGTCCCGGAAGTGACGTGTCACCGCACTGACGGGGAGGTTGTCCGGATGCACGAGCCGCGAGATTCCGATCCGGTTGCGGAGTGGGACGAGTCGGGTGGGATGCCCGGTTCGGCGACTGACAGTGACGGTGCGGTGGGGTACCGGGGTGTGACGGCCTGCCACGCGGTGGGGATCAGTTACCGCCAGCTGGACTACTGGGCGCGGACGGCGCTGGTGGTGCCGAGTGTGCGGGACGCTTCGGGTTCGGGTACGCAGCGGTTGTACTCGTTCCGGGACCTGGTGGTGTTGAAGGTCGTGAAGCGGCTGCTGGACGCCGGGGTGTCGTTGCAGAACATCCGTAAGGCGATCGAGGCGTTGCGGTCGCGTGGGGTGGGGGACCTGGCGGGCATCACGTTGATCTCCGATGGGACGACGGTGTACGAGTGTCGTTCCCCGGAGGAGGTGGTCGACCTGTTGCAGGGCGGCCAGGGGGTGTTCGGTATCGCGATCGGTGGCGCGTTCAAGGAGATCCAGGGGTCGTTGTCGCATCTGCCGGCGGAGCCGGTGGGTGGCGTGGCGGATCCGGAGCCCGAGGTCGCCGGGGACGGGGATCTGGTGGGCGACGAGTTGGCGGCGCGTCGGGCGCGTCGGCGGGCCGGCTGACAGGTTCGTCCGCCCGCCGGTGCGGGTGAGGGTTTTCTGCGCGCGATTCGTCGATCACGCTGTGCCTCGGGTTGGGCGGTGGGCGCATCGCAGGCCGGTGGTGTGTGAGCGCGTCGGGTGCTCCCGTCGGTCCTGCTCAGCGGGGCGTTCTGTGCCGCTTGCCCGGCGTGACCCGATCGCCGGCCGGGTTCGCCGTCAGTGACCGTGAGGTGACGTACCGCAGTGTCCTGTCCAGATTTCGTCACGCTGCGTGTGCGTGCGTTGGCGGTGGTGTGCTGTTCGGGACTGACGGGGACGGCGCGGCACGCTATCGTCCGACACGGTCCGCCTGACACCGCGCCGCGACGGCGGGGGTGCCTGCCGGCGGACGTCGCGCCGAAAGCCGCGCGTCTGTGCACTCTCTCCCCGGCGGAAGGACTGACCTGTGACGGTCACCGACGAGACCACCCCCGTGTCGCACTTCGAGCGGATCGGCGGGGCCGGCGCGGTGCGGGCCGCCGTCGAGCTGTTCTACGACCGGGTGTTGGCCGACGCGGAGCTGGCCGGCTACTTCACCGAGGTGGACATGGCGGGCCAGCGTCGGCACATGGCGTTGATGCTGACCGTGGTGCTGGGCGGCCCGAACGAGTACGCGGGCCGGGACCTGGCCACCGCGCACCGACCGTTGGACATCCCGGTGGCGCACTACGTCCGGGTGGGTGAGCACCTGACGGCGACGTTGACGCAGTTGGGGGTGCCCGACGACGTCATCACCGACGTGCGGGCGGTGCTGGCGCAGGTGCAGGACCAGGTGGTGGCCGGCGGCGACCGGGCGGACGCCTGAGCCGTGGACGTCTCTCGCCTCAAGCGGAGCTGGGCGCTGGTCACCGGGCACGGCGACCAGGTTCCGCTGTACTTCTACTCGACGTTGTTCCTGACCCATCCCGAGACCCGGCAGATGTTCCCGACGAACATGGCGGGGCAGCGGGACCGGCTGGTGACCGCGCTGGGTCACATCGTGTCCCAGGTGGACCAGGTGGACCGGCTGGTGGGTTTCCTGCAGGACCTGGGCGCCGACCACCGCAAGTTCGCGGTGCGGGCGGAGCACTATCCGGCGGTGGGTGAGGCGTTGCTGGCGACGCTGCGGCACTTCCTCGGTGACCAGTGGACCGAGGAGCTGGCGCAGGACTGGGCGGCGGCGTACGCGTTGGTGGCGAAGGTGATGGTCGAGGCGGCGCAGGCCGCCGAGGCGGTGAATCCACCGTGGTGGGTGGCCGAGATCGTCGGCCATGAGCGGCGCGGCTTCGACGTGGCGGTGGTGACGGTGCGTCCCCAGTATCTGCTGCCGTTCACGGCGGGCCAGTCGATCGGGGTGTCGCATCCGGCGGTGCGGGCGTGGCGGTACTACTCGCCGGCGAACGCGCCCCGTCAGGACGGCACCCTGGAGTTGCATGTGCGGGCGGCGCCGGGTGGCGCGGTGTCGTCGCGGCTGGTGTACGGGTGTGCGGTGGGTGACCAGGTGCACCTGGCGTCGGCGGTGGGCGAGGCGTTGACGTTGCGGGCGGCCGGGTCGGCGGATCTGCTGCTGCTGGCCGGGGGGACCGGCTGGGCGCCGTTGAAGGCGTTGGTGGAGCAGGTGTCGGTGGAGGGGGCGGGCCGGCAGGTCGACCTGTACGTGGGGGCGCGGTCGCGGACCGAGTTCTATGACGGTGACCTGTTGGACAAGTTGGCCGCCTCGTATCCGTGGTTGCGGGTGACCCAGGTGGTGGGGGTGGACCTGGACCGGCCGGGGGAGTTCGTGCATCCGGTGGACCGGGCGCTGGCCGACGGTGACTGGCGGTCCCGCCACGTGTACGTGTGCGGGTCCGACGACGTGGTGGCGTACGCGGTGACGGCGTTGACCCGCGCCGGTTTCCATCCCGGGCAGGTGCACCACGAGGGTCCGGGTGCGCAGTGGTACGGCCCCGCGTGGCGTACGGCGATGCAGAGTCCGTCCGCCCCTGACGATTCCGGAGGTGCCCGGTGAGTGAGCCCCGCAGTGACCAGTGGCGGGCCGGTTCGGTGGGTACGGCCCCGATCGGCCGGTACGACGGCACCCCGGTGGCGGGGGGTGTGCAGGTGCGGTTGACCGCCGACCGGGTGCGACGGTGGGAGTTCGGGTCGGCGTCGTTCACCCGGCGCGGCTACGACCAGGGCGCGGTGGACCGGTTCCGGATGCAGGTGGCCGACGAGGTGGATCGACTCACGACGCGGGTGGCGGACCTGCGGGCGGAGAACGAGATGCTCACCGGCCACCTGGAGCTGCACCGGCACGGGGTGATCCCGAGTTCGGGTCCGTCCCCGCAGGCGCCGGCGGCCAAGGAGGTGAACCTGCTGTCGGCGGCGCAGCGGGAGGCCGAGCAGATCATCGCGCAGGCGCACGACTACGCGCGGCGGGTCGCCGAGTACGCCCGCACCCAGTACGAGAGCTATGTGCGGGCGGCCGTGGAGGAGGCCCGGCAGCAGGCGGAACGGGCGGTGCAGGACTATCGCGCGTCGGCGGGGCCGACGTTCGACGACGGGGTGGCCGCGCGGGAGGCGCTGCGCATCTACGGCGAGATGATGATCTCGCACATGCAGGCGGCGGCGCGGCACCTCGACGACGGCAGCGCCCAGTTGGCGCGCACGATGGAGCGCATCGGTAGTCCGGCGGAGCCGACCACGGTGGCGGACCGGTCGTTGCCTCGCCACCAGCAGTCCTGACGCCTGGTCGTCGCGTCGAGGTGGCGTCCGGGCGGCGGTCCGGCCGGGGCCTCAGCCGTCGGTGTGGGCGGTCACCGCGGCGGTGACGGGGGTGGGGCCGGCGACGGTCTCCAGGGTTAGTCCGGCGGTGGCGGGGGCGTCGAGCAGGGCGACGAGGACGGCGGCCACGTCGGCGCGGCTGATCGGGCCCCGGGGCACCTGCCGGTCGAGGGTGACGTGGCCGGTGGGCGGGTCGTCGGTGAGGCGGCCGGGCCGCAGCACGGTCCAGTCGAGGTCCCGGCGGGTCAGGTCGTCCTCGGCGGCCTTCTTGGCCCGCAGGTAGGCGACGAACACCTCGTCGGTGCCCGGGGGCGGGTCGCGGTCCACGCCCATGGAGGAGACCAGCAGGTAGCGGCGTACCCCGGCGGTGCGGGCGGCGTCGGCGAGCAGCGCGGCGGCGGCCCGGTCGACGGTGTCCTTGCGGGCGGCGCCGCTGCCCGGTCCGGCGCCGGCGGCGAAGACGACCGCGTCGGCGTCGGTGAGGTGTGCGGCGAGGTCGCCTGCGGTGACGTGTTCCAGGTCGGCCAGGACGGGCACGGCGCCGTCGGCGCGCAGCGCGGCGGCGTGGTCGGGATTGCGGATCAGGCCCACCGGGACGTCGCCCCGGGCGGCGAGGTCGCGGTGCAACAGTCGGGCGATCTTGCCGTGGCCTCCGGCGATGACGACACGCATGCGCCGAATCTATCCGCCCGGGGTGTGGTCCTGCCGCCGCTCGCTCGCCGACGGGCCGCCGGGTGGGGCAGCATGGTACGGGTGGAGGACGTGATCGAGCAGGTGGCGGGGTTGGCGGCCGGTGGCGCGGTGGTGGTGCTCAGCGGCGCCGGCCTGTCCACCGAGTCGGGTATCCCCGACTATCGGGGACCCAGCGGGGTGGCGCGTCGGCACACCCCGATGACGTACCAGACGTTCACCGGTGACGCGGGGGCCCGGCGCCGCTACTGGGCGCGTAGCCACCTGGGGTGGCGGTGGATCGCGCAGGCGGCCCCGAACGACGGGCATCGGGCGGTGGCCCGGTTGCAGCGGGCCGGTGTGGTGGCGGGGATCATCACGCAGAACGTGGACGGGCTGCACACGGCCGCCGGCAGCACCGGGGTGGTGGAGTTGCACGGCCGCCTCGACGAGGTGGTGTGTCTGGGCTGCGGGGCGCGGACGACCCGGGAGGACCTCGACGGTCGGCTGCGGCGGGCCAACCCGGGTTTCGACGCGCGGGCCGCCGCGATCAACCCGGACGGTGACGTGGATCTCGACGACGCGCAGGTGGCCGGGTTCCGGGTCGTGGACTGCGGGACCTGCGGTGGCATGCTCAAACCGGACGTGGTGTTCTTCGGCGAGACGGTTCCGGCGCCCCGGGTGGCGCGGTGTTTCACGATGGTGCGGCAGGCGCGGCTGCTGCTGGTGCTCGGATCGTCGCTGACGGTGATGTCGGGGCGGCGGTTCGTGTCGGCGGCGGCCCGGCAGGACGTACCGGTGGTGATCGTCAACCAGGGGCCGACGCGCGGTGACGGGTACGCGCGGTTGTGCGTCGACGCCCCGCTGGGGCGCCTGTTGCCGGCGGTGGCCGACCGGCTCTGCCCGGCCGGGGCGGACCGCGTGGTGTCCGTCGCCTCCTGAGCAGGGGGCCCGGGGGTTCGGTGTGGGCCGGCGGGGACGCTGGTAGCGTTGATCGCGCCGGTAGCACCCGCGTGGGAGAGACCGCCTGGCGGCAGCCGGGGCGGCGCCGAAGGGGCAAATCCTCCCCGGAACCTCTCAGGCAAAAGGACCGCGTGGGTCAGGCACTGTGGAGCGCCCGTGGGGTGTGACAGAGGGGGAGGGCCGACCTGTCGACCCCGCCCCCGCAGGAGCGCCCCTCATGACCACAGAGTTCGCCGACCGTCACATCGGCCCCGCCCCCGACGACGAACGCCGCATGTTGGCGACGGTCGGGTACGCCTCGATCGACGAGCTGATGGACGCGGCGATCCCCGAGGTGATCCGCTGGCACGGTCGTCTGGACCTGCCGGAGCCCACCGGTGAGCACGAGACCCTGACCGAGTTGCGGGCCCTCGCCGACCGCAACACCGTCGCCGTGTCGATGATCGGTCTGGGCTACCACGGCACGTACACCCCGGCGGTGATCCGCCGTAACGTGCTGGAGAACCCGGCCTGGTACACGGCGTACACGCCGTACCAGCCGGAGATCAGCCAGGGCCGGTTGGAGGCGCTGCTGAACTTCCAGACCATGGTGTCGGACCTGACCGGCCTGGCGACGGCGAACGCGTCGATGCTCGACGAGGGCACCGCCGCGGCCGAGGCGATGACGTTGGCGCGGCGGGCGTCGAAGAGCAGCAGCCCGGTGTACGTGGTCGACGCCGACGCCCTGCCGCAGACCATCGCGGTGATCGCCGGTCGGGCCGAGCCGCTCGGCATCGAGGTGCGGGTGCTGGACCTGACCGCGCAGGAGTTGCCGGCGGAGTTCTTCGGCCTGCACCTGCAGTACCCGGGCGCGTCCGGGGCGGTGCGTGACCAGGCGGCGCTGGTGACGGCGGCACACGAGGTCGGCGCGTTGGTGACGGTGGCGGCGGACCTGCTGGCGTTGACGCTGCTGCGGGCGCCGGGGCACATTGGCGCGGACATCGCCGCCGGCACCACCCAGCGGTTCGGGGTGCCGATGGGCTTCGGTGGGCCGCACGCCGGCTACCTGGCGGTGCGGGCCGGGTTGGAGCGGATGCTGCCCGGCCGGCTGGTCGGGGTGTCCCGCGACAGCGCCGGCGACCCGGCGTACCGGTTGGCGTTGCAGACCCGTGAGCAGCACATCCGGCGGGAGAAGGCGACCAGCAACATCTGCACCGCGCAGGTGCTGCTGGCGGTGATGGCCGGCATGTACGCCGTCTACCACGGCCCGGACGGGTTGCGGGCGATCGCGACGCGCACCCACGAGGCGGCGGTGCGGCTGGCCGCCGGACTGCGGGCCGGTGGCGTCGAGGTGGCCGACGTGCCGTTCTTCGACACGGTGACGGCGACGGTGCCGGGGCGGGCCGGTCAGGTGGTGGCCGACGCGGCGGCGCGCGGGGTGAACCTGCGGCTGGTCGACGACGACCGGGTGGGGATCTCCTGCGACGAGACCACCACGGGCGAGCATGTGGCGGCGGTGTGGGCGGCGTTCAGTGTCGACGGCGTCGACGGCGCGGTGACGGCGGCGCTGCCGGACGGGTTGCGGCGTACCGACGAGGTCCTCACCCACCCGGTGTTCCGGTCGCACCACTCGGAGACGGCGATGCTGCGCTACCTGCGGCGGCTGGCCGACTTCGACTACGCGCTGGACCGGGGCATGATCCCGCTGGGGTCGTGCACGATGAAACTGAACGCCACCACCGAGATGGAGCCGGTGAGCTGGGCGGAGTTCGCCCACATCCACCCGTTCGCCCCGGCGGAGCAGACCGCCGGCTACCGGGAGATGATCGGCCAGTTGGAGGGGTGGCTGGCCGAGGTGACCGGCTACGACGCGGTCAGTGTGCAGCCCAACGCCGGGTCGCAGGGGGAGTTGGCCGGGTTGCTGGCCATTCGCGCGTACCACCGCGACCGGGGTGAGGGGCACCGGGACGTGTGCCTGATCCCGTCGTCGGCGCACGGCACGAACGCCGCCAGCGCGGTGATGGCCGGGATGCGGGTGGTGGTGGTCGGCTGCGACGACAACGGCAACGTCGACCTGGTCGACCTGGACGCCAAGATCGACCGGCATCGGGACGCCCTGGCGGCGATCATGGTGACGTACCCGTCGACGCACGGCGTGTACGAGACGGGCATCGCGTCGCTGTGCGCGAAGGTGCACGACGCCGGTGGCCAGGTGTACGTCGACGGCGCGAACCTCAACGCGCTGGTCGGGTTCGCCAAGCCGGGCCGGTTCGGGGCCGACGTGTCGCACCTGAACCTGCACAAGACGTTCTGCATCCCGCACGGCGGCGGTGGTCCCGGCGTGGGGCCGGTGGCGGTGCGGGCGCACCTGGCGCCGTTCCTGCCCGGTGACCCCGGTGGCGCGCCGGTGGACGGGCGGCCGGCGATCTCGGCGGCCCGGTACGGGTCGGCGGGCATCCTGCCGATCCCGTGGGTGTACCTGCGGATGATGGGTGCCAACGGGCTGGCCCGCGCCACCGGGGTGGCGGTGCTGGCGGCCAACTACGTGGCGGCGCGGCTGCGGGAGCACTTCCCGGTGCTGTACGCGGGCAACAAGGGCCTGGTGGCCCACGAGTGCATCCTGGACCTGCGGCCGTTGACGAAGACGACCGGTGTGAGCGTCGACGACGTGGCCAAACGGTTGATCGACTACGGGTTCCACGCGCCGACGATGTCGTTCCCGGTGGCGGGGACGCTGATGGTGGAGCCGACCGAGAGCGAGGACCTGGCCGAGCTGGACCGGTTCTGCGACGCGATGATCGCCATTCGGGCGGAGATCGACGAGGTGGCGGCGGGGCGCTGGCCGGCCGGGGACAACCCCCTGGCCAACGCGCCGCACACGGCGGCGATGGTGGCCGGCGACGAGTGGCCGCACCCGTACCCGAGGTCGGTGGCCGGCTACCCGGGCGGCGTGGACCGGGCGGGGAAGTACTGGCCGCCGGTGCGTCGGGTCGACGGCGGGTACGGCGACCGGAATCTGGTCTGCTCGTGTCCGTCGCCGCAGGCGTACGAGAGCTGACGGCAGCCGCGCCGGGGCGGTCCCTGCCGCCCCGGCGTCGCGTCGACCTGGTCGTGACGGCCCCCCCTGGTGGGGACTAGCCTGGGTCGACGCGGGAAGAGTCGTGACGGATCGTGACCAGGTCAGGCGGCGAGGGCGTGTCGGGCGGGGCCGCGGTGCGGTGCGATGCTGCTGCCGTCGGGCAGCAGTTCGCCGGTGTCCTCGAAAACGATGACCCCGTTGCAGAGCAGGCTCCAGCCCTGCTCACGGAAGCAGGCGATGACCTTGGCAGCTTCCCGGTCGGTGGCTTCGGCGGAGGGACAGGTGGGTTGGTGCTGGCACATCGGGTTCTCCGGACTGTGGGGGCACTGTGTCATGGTTCACATGACCAGTGACGCACAGTACCAAGCAAACGCATGGCGCATCGAGCAGAAGTGTGCGTGGTCCGTGGGAAATCCGCTGAACGGATGAGCCACCACCAACCAGACGTCGTGGAAGCGCTCCCACGGACGGTGGTCGATCCGTCACCGTACGACCCCCCGGCCGCGCCCACGTCCTGCCGAGGCCGCCGCGTCGAACTCGCCCGCTGGCAGTGGCGCCCCACCGACGGCGGCGACCCCGCCACCGCCGTCGAGGACTTCCTCGCCGCCCACGACCTGCCCCGGCACGACCTGGCCCGCCCCACCCGCCCCCACCACCACGACGACCACGTCTGCGGCGCCGCCCTGTACGTCTCCGCCGCCGCCGGCGCCCTGCTCGCCGGCGGCAACCCCGGCGCCGCCAACCCCGCCGACCTGCCCGAGGTCGCCGTCGTCGTCTACGGCCACACCGACACCCCCACCACCGGCACCCCGGCCGGAACGTGGTGGCGCGGCCCGTGGACCGAGAGCTGGACCCCCACCGCACACGCCGACGCCGTCCGCGCCGTCCGCACCGCCATCGGCCACGGCGACGTCTACCAGGTCAACGTCGTCGGCCACGCCGCCGCCCCCTACCACGGCGACCCCCGCCCCGCCCTGGCCCGCCTCGGCCGGCTCCCCGGCGCCCGCTACGGCGGCGTCCTGACCGGCGACGGCTGGGCCATCGGCTGCGCCAGCCCCGAAACCCTCATCGAGGTCCGCGCCGGCACCCTCACCACCCGCCCCATCAAAGGCACCCGACCCGCCACCGCCGCCGGCCGCGCCGACCTGCTCACCTCCGCCAAGGAACGCGCCGAACACATCATGATCGTCGACCTCGAACGCAACGACCTGGCCCGCGTCGCCCGCACCGGCAGCGTCCGCGTCGACGACCTGTTCGCCGTACGCCGCTGGTGCGACCTGTGGCAGGCCGAGTCCACCGTCCGCGCCGACGTCGCCGACGGCCTCGGCCTGGCCGACCTGCTGCGCGCCGTCTGCCCCGGCGGCTCCGTCACCGGCGCCCCCAAACTCGCCGCCCTGCACCACATCGCCGCCCTCGAACCCGTCGGCCGCGGCGCCGGCATGGGCGCCCTCGGCTGGATCGGCCCCGACCACCTCGACCTCGGCCTGACCATCCGCACCGCCGCCACCGACCGCTACGCCGTCCACGTCTGGGCCGGCGGCGGCATCACCTGGGACAGCGACCCGCACGCCGAGGTCGCCGAAGCCGCCGCCAAGACCGCCCCGGTCCGCGCCACCCTCGACCCGACCCCACCCGGCCGCCCCACCGCCGGCCCCACCGACCGATAACCTTGCCGACATGACCATGCGGGACATCCGAATCATCGGCGACCCGGTGCTGCGCACCCCCAGCGAACCCGTCACCAGCTTCGACGCCGACCTACGCGCCCTGGTCACCGACCTGATGGACACCCTGCTCGGCGCACCCGGCCGCGCCGGCGTCGCCGCACCCCAGATCGGCGTCAACGCCCAGGTGTTCGTCTACGACGCCGACGGCCACCGCGGCCACATGGTCAACCCCACCCTCGAACTGTCCGACGAACTCTGCGACGACGACGAGGGCTGCCTGTCCATCCCCGGCCTGTACTTCCCGACCCCCCGCGCCCTGCACGCCACCGCACACGGCTACGACCAGCACGGCGAACCCCTCACCATCGCCGGCAGCGGCTTCCTCGCCCGCGCCCTGCAACACGAGACCGACCACCTCGCCGGCCGCCTCTACGTCGACACGCTGCGCGGCGACGTCCGCCGCCGCGCCCTGCGGGAGATCCGCGCCGGCCGCTTCGACTCACCCCGCCGCGCCTGACCCGCCCGCCGCCCACTCGTCCCGGGTCACCGCGTACTCCACCTCACCGGCCTGCGCCCCCGGCAACGGATCCGCCCACGGCAGGTGGAACGTGCGCACATACCGCATCCCCACCGCCGCCATCGTCGCCCGCGACGCCACGTTGACCGCCATCGTCTCGGCGAAGATCCGCGACAACCCCAGGTCGGCGAAACCGTACCGGATCAGCTCCCGGGCACCCTCCGACGCCAGACCCCGCCGCCAGAACCGGCGCGCCAACCGGTACCCCAACTCGGCCTGCCCCATCACCGGCCCCTGGTCGGCCCGCGCGGGCGGCTCCAACAACCACCAGCCGACGAACTCACCGTCGGTCGACCCGGCCCAGAACCCCAACCCCGGCGCCCGCCGCGCCACCGCCACCCGCTCCCGGTGCAACCGCGTCACCTGCGCCGCCGACCGCACCGGCCCCAGGAACCGCATCACCTCCGCGTCGGCGTCCAACGCCACCTCATCAGGCAGATGCACATCCGCCAACGGCGCCAACACCAACCGCGCGGTACGCAGAATCACCTGGGACACGCGCGTCATCATCGCGGCCACGGGCCGCCACCGCCACCGACAATCAGCGGCCACCGGCGCGCAGCCGGAACTCGCCGTACTCGGCCACCCGGGTGAACCCCAACCGCTCGTACAACCGCACCGCCGCCCCGTTGTCGGCCTTCACGTTCAACGTCACATGATCCACGTCGGCCCGCAACACCTCGCACAGCCGCGTCACCACCGCCGCCGCCAACCCCCGACCCCGCCACCCCGGCCGGGTCGTCACGTTCCCCACCGCCGCCACCCGATACGTGGGGGAGAAGACGTGCACCCCCGCCACCGCCACCAACAGGTCACCGTCACTGATCCCCACGTACCGGCCGGTGTCCACCATCCGCGCGTCGAACCAGTTCCCCGGATACGCGACCGCGTACAGCTCCCGCAGCCGAGGTAGATCCGCCCGCCCCAACACCACCCCCGTCGGCGACACCCCCGCCGCGCGTGAAGGATCCGTCCACGCCATCTTCAGATGCGTCCCCGACGACGTCACCTCGAACGCCCCCGCCAACGCCACCTCGACACCGGGGGACAGGTGCGCCTCCAACCGGGCCGGCAACACCGGCACCACCTCACCCAGCAGCGCCGACACCGCCGCCACCCCGGCCGGCCGCGTCAACGCCACCAGCGTCGGCGACACCGCCCCGTGATACAGCAACACCACCGCGTCCCCACGCCGAAACCACGACGTGTACGGCCAGAAGAAATCGTCCAGATCACCCAACTCGTACGCGTGCAGCCGAGGATCCCGCCCCAACAGACCCGCCAGGACGGCCCGGTCGTGTTCCGCGCGCACCGGCACCCGCCGATGATCACACGCGCCGCGTCGCGCCGCTCACCCCGCCAACCACTGGTCGTAGCCCAACTTCGCCACCAACGCCACCACCACCAGCAACAACACCCCCCGCACGAACCCCGCACCCCGCCGCAACGCCATCCGGGCACCCACCATCGCCCCGACGATGTTGCACACCGCCATCGCCGCACCCAACAGCCACCACACGTGCCCCGTCACCGCGAACACCGCCAACGCCCCCGCGTTCGTCCCCGCATTCACCACCTTCGCCATCGCCGACCCGTGCAGGAAATCCGCCCCCACCAACGCGGTGAACGCCACCACCAGGAACGTGCCGGTACCCGGCCCGATCAACCCGTCGTACAGGGCGATACCCACCCCCGCCACCAGCACCGCCACCACGACCCGCCCCCGGGTACGCCGCCCCGGAAACGACGACACCCCCAACCTCGGCCGCACCACCACGAACAGCGCCACCGACAGCAACACCACCAACACCACCGGCCGGTACGCCGACGGCGGCACCGCACCCGCCAACGCCGCACCCACCCCCGCGCAGAGCACCGCCAGACCCGCCGCCGGCCCCGCCACCGCCCAGTCGATACGCGTACGCCTCGCATACGTCACCGCCGCCGCCGACGTCCCCGCGATCGCCGCCAACTTGTTCGTGCCCAACGCCGTCGCCGGCGGCATCCCCGGCGCCGCCACCAACAACGCCGGAAGCAACAACAACCCGCCGCCACCCACCACCGCATCCACCCAACCGGCCAGGGCAGCAGCGGTCAGCAGCAGCGCGACAGTCGACGGGTCCAGATCCACGGCGGCATTCTTTCCACCCCGAGGCACCCGACGCCGCCGCCTGTGGCCAGCCTCACCGGCCCCGACGCCTCCGCAGCCACACCCCGACCGCGCCCACCGCCACGAACATCAGCATCGAACAGAACAACACCCGCAGCATCGGGCAACTGTGCCACGGCGTCGATAAGGTGACACCGTGCGCCTGGCCACGTTCAACCTGCTGCACGGCCGGTCCCTGACCGACGGCCTGGTCGACCCGGCCCGCCTCACCGCCGCCGTCACCGCCCTCGACGCCGACGTGCTCGCCCTGCAGGAAGTCGACCGCGACCAGTCCCGCAGCGGCAACCACGACCTCACCGCCATCGCCGCCCAGGCCCTCGGCGCCACCGAACACCGCTTCGCCGCCGCCGTCGTCGGCACCCCCGGCGAAGCGTTCCGCCCCCTGCGCCACGACGACGACGGCCACGGCGAACCCTGCTACGGCGTCGGTCTCGTCTCCCGCTACCGGGTCACCGCCTGGCGCATCACCCGCCTGCGCCCGGCACCACTACGGTCCCCGGTCTACGTACCCGGCCCCGGCGGCGGCCTCATCCTCCTGCACGACGAACCCCGCGTCGTCCTCGCCGCCGTCCTGGACACCCCGCACGGACCCCTCACCGTCGCCGCCACCCACCTGTCCTTCGTGCCCGGCTGGAACATCCGCCAACTCCGCCAGGCCGTCCGCGCCCTGCGCACCCTGCCCGCCCCGCGCATCCTGCTCGGCGACCTCAACCTGCCCACCTGGGCCGCCCGCCTGGTGTCCCGCTGGCAGCCCCTGGGCCGCCAGCCCACCTACCCCGCCGGGCAACCGCGCGTCCAACTCGACCACATCCTCGCCGACCGGCAGGACCTGCACCGACTGCCACCGGTCACCGCCGTGCAGACCCCACTGGCCACCATCTCCGACCACCGGCCCCTGCTGGTCGACCTCGGCTAGGCCACCGCCGACCGCGCCGCCCGCACCGCGTTGCGGAACAGCATCGCCACCGTCACCGGACCCACCCCACCGACCCGCGGCGTGATCGCCCCCGCCACCCGCTCACACGCCGGATCCACATCCGGCAACAACCGGCGCCCCGCGTACCGCACCCCACCACCGACCACCACCGCACCCGGCCGCACATGCTCCGGCCGCACGATCCCCGGCACCCCCGCCGCCGCCACCAGGATCTCCGCCCGCCGCGTAAACCGAGGCCAGTCCGCCACCCCGGTGTGCACCACCGTCACCGCCGCGTTCGCCGTCGGCCGCTTCTGCGCCAACACCATCGCCAACGGCCGCCCCAACGTCGCCCCACGCCCCAACACCACCACCTCCCGACCCGACACCGGCACCCCGTGGAACGCCAACAACGCCTCCACACCCGCCGGCGTACACGGCACCGGACCCGGCAACCCGAGCGCCAACCGTCCCACGTTCACCGGATGCATCCCGTCTACGTCCTTGTCCGGGTCCAACACCTGCAACGCCCGGTCGAAGTCCAACCCACCCGGCACCGGATGCTGCACCAACACCCCGTGCACACCCCGGTCCGCGTTCAGATCCGTCAACACCGCGTGCAGATCCGCCTGCGACGCCGACGCCGGCAACCGCACGTGCGGCGACGCGAAACCCACCTCCGCCGCCTGCCGCTGCTTGATCCCGATGTAGCGGGCGCTCGCCGCGTCGTCACCGACCAGCACCGTCGCCAACGCCGGGGTCACCCCCGCCGCCCGCAGCGCCGCCACATCCTCGGCCACCTCGGCCAGAATCCGCTCCGCCACCGGCGCGCCCGGCAACAACCGGGCCGTCTCCATCGTCGTGGACATGGCTCACCTCGACCGTGGAGGCCCAGGCGGACGACCCCCACGACGAGCTTCCCGATGGTCGATCCCATCCCCGGTGCCGCCAGTCGCGTCACCCGCAGCCTTGCACACCCGACGACGCCACCACCACCGTCAGCCCGGGGGACCGAACGCCAACGCCAACCGCAACGCCACGTCCCGCACCCCGGTGAACCGCCGCACCTGCGCCAACCGGCCCGCCCGCACCGCCATCGCCGCCATCCGCTGCGTCGGCACCCGCCGCGCCCGGTCGTACCGGGCCAACGCCGACGACACGTCCGCCTCCGCCGCCAACGCCTCCGACAACGCCACCGCGTCGATCAACGCCTGGCAGGCGCCCTGCCCCAGATCCGGCGTCATCGCATGCGCCGCGTCGCCCAGCAACACCCACCGCCCCCGCACGTACGTCGGCACCGGCGGCAGATAGTGCACGTCGTGCTGCAGCACCCCGGCCGCGTCGACGCGATCCAGCACCGCCGGCACCGGGTCATGCCAGTCACCGAACCACCGCCGCAGCGCCGCCAGATCACCCTCCGGCGGCCGGAAACCCTCCGGCGCGGCCACCGCCGCATACCAGTTCGCCACCCCGGGACCCTGCGGCGTCACCCCGAACTTGCGCCCCCGACCCCACGTCTCCCCACCGGAGGCCACCTCCAACGGCACCGTGCCACGCCACGCCGTCACCCCCGAGTACCGCAACGGGAACCGGTCACCGAACATCGCCGCCCGGGTCGCGCTGCGGATCCCGTCCGCGCCCACCACCACGTCGTACCCGTCACCCAGCTCCGCCGGACCCGCCACCGGCGCTCCGAAGCGCACCGTGCCCGGCGGCAACGCCTCCGCCAGCAGACCCAGCAACGCCGGCCGGGACAGCAGCAGCACCCCCTCACCGTGTCGCCGACGGATCCGCCCCACGTCCAACCGGGCGATCACCGTCCCGTCCGGGCGACGCATCGCCCCGTCCGGCTGCGCCCGCCCCCGTTCTCGCGCGGACGCACCCACACCGAGCCGATCCAACGCCCGCAACGCCGACGGCCAGATCCCCAACCCGGTACCCGTCTCGGGCAGCCCCGCCGCCCGCTCGAACACCGTCACCGACCACCCGGCGCGCAGCAGTCCCACCGCCACCGCCAGCCCACCCACGCCGCCTCCGATGACGGCCGCTGATCCACGCATCACCCGACCGTACTACAGATGTAGTCCCACCCACTACTGCTGTAGTCTCGGCCACGTGGACGCCCGCCAACAACGCCTCCTCGACGCCGCCATCGCCGTCCTCGGCACCCGCGGCCCCCGCCACCTCACCCACCGCGCCGTCGACGACCAGGCCGAACTCCCCACCGGCTCCACCTCCAACCGCTACCGCACCCGCGAAGCCCTCATCGCCGGCGTCCTCACCCGCATCCTCGACCTCGAAACCACCGGCTGGAACCACCTCGCCGGCACCCTCGACCGCATCGACCCCGACACCTTCACCACCGCCCTCGGCACCCTCGTCCACGACCTCACCACCACCCACCGCGCCCTCACCCTCGCCCGACTCGCGATCTTCGCCGAAGCCGCCCACCACCCCGCCCTGCAACACCAGATCGCCCAACGCCAACACGACCTCGCCGCCTGGGCCACACCCCTGCTCGCCGCACTCGGCGCACGCCACCCCACCACCGCCCTGCGACTCCTGCTCGCCCTCGTCGACGGCCTCCTGAACAACCAACTCGCCAACCCCGACCCCGACTTCGACCCCACCACCGCCATCACCGCCGTCCTCCCGGCCGTCCTCGACGCCCACCCCGCCTGAGACCACACCTCACGACGACGGCCGCACCAACCCCACCAACGCCCGGTACGTGCGATTCACCCGCGCCGCCTCCCGCTGCTGCCCCGACGTCACCTCGATGTACGTCTGCGACGACGCCAACGACGCATGCCCCAACAACCGCATGATCTCCGCCGCACCAGCGCCGTCCTCGGCCAACCGCGTCGCGAACGTGTGCCGCAACGCGTGCAACCGCGCCCCACGCGGCACCCGGTCACCGATCCCCGCACGCCGGTAACAGGACTCCACCAGATACTGCAGACCACCCCGCCGCAACGCCTCACCCTGCCGATCCACCAGCAACGGCGAGGCCGGCCGCACCGAACGCGAACCGAACCGCCGCACCCGGCTGTCCAGATAGTCCACCAGCAACGCGTCCAGATCCGGCTCCACCGGCAACACCCGAGGCCGCCCACCCTTGCCGACCACCTCCAACCGGCGCTCACCCGGCCGACCCGCCAGCGAACCGACCCGCAACGCCAACAACTCCGACAACCGCAACCCGGCACACAACGCCAGCGCCAACACCGCCACGTCCCGCTCCGGCCACGGATCCCGCTGCCGCCCCTGCCCCTGCGCCTGCGCCGCCGCCGCGAGCAGCTGCTCGGGAGTGTCCTCACCCCGCAACGGCTTCGGCACCGGCAGCGGCGCCCGGGGGCGTCCCACCGCCGGCATCGGATTGCCCGCCACCACCTGCTCGGCCACCAGGAACGAGAAGAAGCCGTTCCAGGTGGACCAGGCGCGCCCGACCGAGGCGGCGGCCCGCTCGGCGGCGAAGCGGGCGAACGCCGCCCGCATCAGCCTGGGGGAGAGCACCTCGATCGACAGGGCGTCGAGGGGGAGGGGAGGGGTGGCCAGCTCCGCCGCGAGCGCGGCCACCCCGATCAGGTCCCGCCGGTACGCCGCCTGCGTGTGCGGGGAGGGCTTGCGCGTCGCCCGCGAGGTCAGGAACTCCTCGATCAACACCTGGACCGTTTCATCCCTTTTGTCATGCATAAGGGATATTATGCATGATTCTCGGGTTCACGGTCGACCCAGGGGAGCGGGGATGATTCGCGGCGCGAGCCGTACCCAGCGTTGGGGAGGGTGCCGTGAGGCCGGTCCTCGGCCTGTCCGAGCCGAGGGGTCTCCAGGTGGCGGCGATGTGGGGGCGCGCGATAGGGGCGGGGGCCGCCTTGACGCGCCGGCTGCGAGCGATCGGCACGTCCGGCCGGCGTGCACGGTCGGCTGGGTGATCGTCGACGAAGCCTTACGCACCTACGCCGGGGCGCGCTGGGGTGCAAGGAAGGGTCCCTTGCTAACGCCTGGTGCATAGCAGGGGACCCTTCCTTGCATGTCGGTACCCCCTCTCGGAGAGTGCGTCGGAACGTCAGCTTTACATAATGTCAATTATCGAACATGAGCTGACCGGCCTGGAGTGCCCGGCGGTGGCGGCGGGTCGGTAGCATCTGCTCCTCGTGGACTCCGACAGCGAGATGGTGAACGTTCCGGCGGGACGCGTGGTGTTGTCGGACCGGCGTACGCAGCGGAGTTGGCCGGTCGACGTCGGGCCGTACCGGCTCGCCGCGTATCCGGTGACGCGGGCCCGGTACGCCTCGGTCGTCGGTGTCCCCTGTGCGCCCGACGAGCGCCGCCGTCCGATGGAGACGGTGTCCTGGTGGGACACGGTGCGGTTCTGTAACGCCCGGTCCGAGGCCGACGGGCTGCGGTCGGCGTACCGGATCGACGGTGAGGACGTCGAGTGGGACACCGGTGCCGACGGGTACCGCCTGCCCACCGAGGCCGAGTGGGAGCACGCCTGCCGGGCCGGCACCGAGGGTCCGCGCTACGGGCCGCTGGACGAGATCGCCTGGTATCGCGGCAACTCCGGTGAGCGGCTGCACGACGTGGGCGGTAAGCGGCCCAACGCCTGGGGCCTGTACGACATGCTGGGCAACGTCTGGGACTGGTGCTGGGACGTGTACGACCCCGAGGTGTACGGCACCTACCGGGTGTTGCGTGGCGGCGGCTGGTTCGACGAGCAGTGGAGTTGCCGGGCGTCGGTGCGGCGGCGCAGTCATCCGAGCTACGCGATCGACGACGTGGGTTTCCGCCTCGCCCGGTCCGGTCACGCAGAGTAGTTGACCACTCCCCTCGTTCGGCCGCCTAGGCTGCTGGTGTGTCGAGTGTCGTGGATGAGTCGGTGACGGTGCGGCGGGTGGCGGGGGCGCTGACCGCGTACGCCTGTGGGGACGCGTTGGGGGTGCCGTACGAGGGGCGTCCGCCGACGGAGGACGGTGCCGAGGTGATCGAGACGCCTCGGGCCAGTGAGCGGTGGGCGGCCGGGGCCACGTCGGACGACACGGCGTTGACGCTGCTGGTGGCGCAGTGTCTGGTGGACGGTGACGTGGACGCGGTGACGTTCCTGTCGCGGGTTGCGGCGCAGGATCCTCCGGTGCCGGGTGCGGGTCCGTCGACGCGGGCGGCGTTGGCGGCGTTCCGGGCCACCGGGGCGGTGCCCGACGATCGGGAGGGTGGCACGAACGGCGCGCCGATGCGGGCGTTGCCGGTGGGTTGGTCGGTGCCTCCGGAGCGGGTCGATCTGCTGGTGGCGCGGACGGTGGAGTTGACGCGGGCGACGCATCGGGCGCCGGAGGCGTTGGTGGCGGCGGTGGTGATGGCGGGGTGTGCGTCGTGGTCGGTGGCGGGCGCGCCGGTGGCGGTGGTGGTGGCGCGGGCGGTGGAGTTGGTGGAGGCGGCGCGTCCGGTGTGTGGGGACGCGCCGCGGTTGGCCGGGTTGGTGGGTGCGGTGGTGGCGGGTAGGTGGTCTCCCCCGCCGTCGGGTGTCGGTCTGGATGCGGCGGAGACGGTCGCGGCGGTGCTGCACTGTGTGCGGGGCGCGGGTTCGGTACGGGAGGGGTTGGTGGCGGCGGTGCGGTGTGGTGGGGACACGGACACGGTGGCGGCGTTGGTGGGTGGTCTGTTGGGTGGGGGGTCGTCGGCGGAGGCGGTGCGGGCGGAGTTGCCGTGGAGTGGGTTGGTGGCGGTGCCGGACGCGGGTGTGCTGTGGCGGTTGGCGTCGGGTCTGGTGGCGTTGCGGGAGTCGGCGCGGTGAGTTGTTGGCAGAGTTCGGCCCCGGGATGTCACACACCCCGGGGCCGGTGGCGCAGGGCTATTCGCCTGTGGTGGCGCGGTCGAGGATCTCCCGGGCGCTGCGCGCCACGGCCGCGTCGATGAGCCGCCCGTCGGCGGTGACGGTCACGCCGGAGCCGTCGCGTTCGGCGGCGGTCAGCCGGTCGACGACGTCGCGGGCGGCGGCCACCTCCTCGTCGGTCGATGTGAAGACCTGGTTGACCACCGGCACCTGGGCGGGGTGGATGGCGGTGCGGCCCCGGAAGCCCTGCCGCAGCAGGAGCCGGCTGGTCTGTTCGAGGCGGTCCGGGTCGCGCAGGGCCGTCTCGGTGGGGCCGACCGGTGGGGCGAGGCCGGCGGTGGCGCCGGCCAGCACCACGCGGGAGCGCATCGGCCACAGTTCGGCCTTGTCCGGGCCTGGTTGTAGGCGCAGTTCGGCGGCCAGGTCCGCTTCGCCGAGGCCGAGCCGGACCACTCGGCGGGCGGCGGCCACGGCGTCGGCCCGCCACACTCCCCCGGCGGTCTCCAGGAGGGCGAAGATCACCAGGGAGCCGGTCGGTAGGCGGTGGGTGTGTTCGGCGTCGCCGAGCAGCGCGTCCACCTCGGCGAGCAGGTCGACGTCGGCTTTGGGCACCACCACGCCGGTGAGGCGTGGCCCGGCGATCGCGGTGATGTCGGCCGCCGGGGTGTCGGCGTTGACGCGTACCCACCACTGGGGGGCGGCGGGCGCGTCGGCGAGGAACGTCGCGACGGTGTCGCGGGCGGCGCTCTTGTGTGCGGGTGCGACCGCGTCCTCCAGGTCGAGGATGCAGGCGTCGGCGCCGCGGGTGGCGGCTCGGGCCAGTTTGTCCGGCTGGTCCCCCGGTACGTACAGGTAGCTGCGGGCGATGGGCGGGGACGTGCCGACGGCGGTCACGGGCGGGTCGGGCGGGACAGGTATCGGCCGCGTGGCTGCCCGACCACGGTGCCGTCGCGCAGGATCTGCTCGCCGCGCAGGAACGTGTCGGTGACGCGGGCGGTCAGTTCCATGCCCTCGAACGGCGTGTACTCCTGTGCGGAGAGTGACTCGTCGGCGCGGACGGTCCAGGTGTGGTCGGCGTCGACCAGGCAGAAGTCGGCGTCCAGGCCTTCGGCGATGGCGCCCTTGGTGGCCAGGCCGAAGCGGCGGGCCGGTGCCCATGAGGTCAGTTCGGCGACGCGGGCGTAGGACAGGCCGCGTTTGGTGCCTTCGCTGATCAGGCCGGGCAGCAGGTATTCGGCGCCGCCGAAGCCGGACTTGGCGACGAAGATGTCGTCGTCGGGTTCGCCGAACTTGACTTCGGCGCGGCAGCAGGCGTGGTCGCTGACGACCCAGTCGAGTTGGCCGTCGAGCAGGTGCGCCCAGAGTGCCTCGACGTCCTCGCGGGGACGCAGCGGCGGGTTGACCTTGCCGCCGAGGCCGTAGGCGGTGTCGATGTCGGCCAGCAGGTGACCGATGGTGACTTCGCGGCGGAAGTCGACGTGCGGGAACGCCTGGGCCATGCGGATCGCCGCGTCGACGGCTTTGGCCGAGGAGAGGTGCAGCAGGTTGATGGTGGGTAGGCCGGTCTCGTGGGCGAGGTAGGCGGCGATGCTGACCGCGAGGCCCTCGGAGTGCGGTGGGCGGGAGGCGCTGTAGGCGGCCAGGCCGGTGAGGCTGCCCTCCTGTTCGACCATCCGGGTGTACGCGGACATGATCTCGGCGGTCTCGCAGTGCAGCGACAGGGAGATCTCGTCGGCGAGTTCGGGGAACTGTTCGCGGGCGGCCTGCACGCCGCGCATGACGAACTCGAAGTGCGCGTAGTCGTAGCGGGCGTCGGGCGGGATCATCAGGAACGAGCTCTGGTCGGCGGAGCGTCCGTGCAGGCCGTGGCCGCCGTAGAACATGAAGATCTTGAACGAGGTGATGCCGTGTTCGCGGACGAGGTCGGGGATCTCGTCGATGTGTTCGGCGGTCATCGGCGCCACGTGGAAGGCGTAGTCGACCCAGGAGCGGTGGTCGGTGGCGGCGCGGACCTCGGGGAAGAATTCGCCGTACGGTCCGCCCCGGTTGAGGTAGTACTGGCCGGTGCGGATGTAGTTGATGGCGGAGGTGACGCCGCCCTGGGCGCAGGCGCGGCTCTCGGTGCCGGTGTCCTCGGCCAGTGGGTGGTAGATGCCCCAGTGCTGGTGAGCGTCGACGACGCCGGGGAAGGCGAGTTTGCCGCCGCCGTCGACGACGGTGGTCGCCTCGGCGGTGTCGATGCTCGGGGCGAGGTGGGCGACCCGGCCGTCGCGTACGCCGATGTCCAGCGCCGCCGGCTCCGCCTGGTCGTGTCGCACCACGCGGACGTTGCGCACTACGAGATCGAAGGGTTGCATGTTGTGCTCCTGATGGTCGGCGGGCGACGGGTCGCGGGCGGTCAGTCGGTGACGGTGCGCAGCCGGGTCAGTGGGCGCAGCAGGTCGGCCACGTCGGTGACGTCGGCGAGGTCGGCGACGGCGGCCACCACCTTCTCGGCGGTGTCGGGGTCGAGGCGACCGGCGACGTTGTCGTGGAACTTCATGGCCAGTTCCGCGTCGGACAGTGGTCGTTGGGGGCCGCCCCGGTTGGTGAGGACCTCTTCGCGCCAGGTCCGGCCGTCGTCGGTGCGGACGGTCACGATGGCCGGGAACTGGTAGGGGAAGATCTTGGTGCATTCGTCGTCGGCGACCACGTCGACGCGGGCCATCAACGCGCGGCGGGCCGGGTCGCGGGCCAACTCGTCGGTGAAGTCGCCCAGGCCGAGGCCGAGTCCGCCGCCGCCGAGCAGTCCGGCGACGACGGCGTACGGGCCGCTGAACTGGGCCTGGTAGCCGGTGTCCGGGGTGCGTTTGGTGTCGATGGGCTGGCCGATGGTGCGGATGACGGCGGCGGGTACCCGCAGTTCGATGTGGTCGATGCGGTCGACCGGTATGTCTTGGGCGCGCAGGGCCAGGCCGGCGTCGATGGCGGCGTGGGTGAAGTGGTTGGCCGGGTAGGGCTTGAAGAAGATGTCCGGCACCGCCCAGCGTTCGCCGAGTCCGTCGGTGACCTGGTCGTGGTCGGCTTCGCCGCGCAGGAAGGCGGTGAAGAACCCGAACCGGCCCTCCAGCACGGTGGGTGGTCCGGTGAAGCCGCGTCGGACCAGGTCGGCGGCGGTGACGGCGCTGTGTGCGGCCCAGCCGCAGTGCAGTCGTTTGACGGTGCCGCCGGTGCGGTTGGCCTCGATCACTCCGGCGGCCATCGAGGCGGTCACGCCGAGTACGTCCAGCAGGCCGTCCTCGTCGAGGCCGACGAGCATGCCGGCGGCCACGGCGGCACCCATCGCGCCGCAGATGGAGGTGGCGTGCTGGCCGTGTTCGAAGAAGACCGAGTTGTTCAGCGCCGGGTCGTAGCCGGCCATGCCGAGGCGGACGGTGACTTCGATGCCGACGGCGACGGCGGTGGTGAGGGCCGTGCCGTCGGCGCCGGCGGCCTGGGCGGCAGCCAGGGCGGCCGGTACCACGGCGGCGCTGGGGTGCAGTACCGACGGCAGGTGGGTGTCGTCGTAGTCCAGCGAGTGGGCCAGGACGCCGTTGCCGAACGCGGCCTGCGCGGCGGGTACCGCGTCGGGTAGGCCGACGACGTACGCCTGGGCGCGTCCGCCCTGCTCGGCGACGTGGTCGAGGGCGGCGTGGCTGGTGGGGAGCCGGTGGGCGGCGACGCAGAGGCCGAGGATGTCCAGGACCCGTTGACGCACGCTGGTGACGACCGGTTCGGGCAGGGGTGCGGTGCGGGCGTGGGCGGCGAACGCGGCGAGCTGCCGGGCGAGGGTCTGCTCAGGCATCGACGACCACCGCCAGCGGACGCACCGGTGAGCCGGTGGCGCCGAAGATGGCCAGCGGTGAGAGCACGAACAGGAACTCGTGCACTCCGGCGGCGGCCAGTTCCTCCAGTGCCATCGTCTCGATGATGTAGACGCCGCGTTCGACCAGCAGCACCCGGTGTGCGGGCAGGACGCTGTGGCCGGCGCCGGGGCGCAGGCATTCGAAGGCGATGGTGTCCGCGCCGGCGGCGTGCACGCCCTGGTCGGCGAGCCAGGTGGCGCCGGCCTCACCGACGCCGGGTACGCCGCTGTCGTGGCCGACGAAGCGGGTGCGGTCGTCGTCGTCGAAGTGTCGGCCCCAGCCGCTGCGGATCAGCACCACGTCGCCGGGGCGCAGCGGGGTGCCCTGCTGTTCGGCGGTGCGGGTCAGGTCCTGTGGGGTGATCTCGTAGCCGGGTTCGCAGCCTTCGGGGGTGCCCAGCGCGGCCGGCACGTCGAGCAGCACACCGCGGCGCACCATCGGGGCGATGGTGTGGGCGCCCAGGTCGGCGAAGCGTCCGCCGCGTCCGGCGTCGGCGGCGTCGGCGCCGTCGTACAGCCGTCCGTCCTGGGAGACGTGGGAGAAGGCGTCGATGTGGGTGCCGACGTGGGTGCCCATGGTGATGATGTCGTTGGCGGCGGAGCCGCCGTCGACGCGGACCGCGTCGCCGTGCCGTCGCGGCAGGGCGTGCCAGAACGGCGGGTGGTTCGGTGACTGGGGCATGCCGATGGTCAGGCGGCGGCCCAGGTCGTAGACCCGGGTTCCGGTGGCCACGGCGGCCAGCAGCGTCTGCGTTCCGCTCGCCGGGCTGGTGGTGGTGCTCATGGTGGTCACGGCAATCCTTACCTTCGTGGTGGCGGCCGTCAGGCCACGATCTCCCGGTCGCGCAGGTCGGCGACGATGTCGGGGGTGCAGCCGAGTTCGTTGACGAGGAGATCGTCGGTGTCGGCGCCGAGTGGTCGGCCGGTGAAGCGGATCCGGCCGGGGGTCTCGGACATCCGCCACAGGACGTTGTGCATCAGGACCTGACCGAAGTCGGGGTCGGGGACGTCGACGACCATCTCGGCGGCGCGGACGTGCTCGTCGGTGACGATGTCGCGGGCGTCGTAGACGGGTGCGACGGCGGCGCCGGCCTCGTCGAAGGCCCGCATGACCTCGTCGCGGGTGCGTTCGGCGATCCAGCCGCCGACGTAGGAGTCGAGCAGGTCGGCGTGTTCGGCGCGTTGGCGTCCGGAGGCGAACCACGGTTCGTCGATGACCTCGGGGTGTCCGACGAGGCGCAGGACCCGTTCGGCGATGGTCTGGGCGCTGGTGGAGATGGCCACCCAGGAGCCGTCGCGGGTGCGGTAGGTGTTGCGGGGCGCGTTGTTGGTGGAGCGGTTGCCGTGGCGTTGGCCGATGATGCCGAGTTGGTCGTAGACGGTGGGTCCGGGACCGACGGCCATCATGATCGGTTCGAGCAGGCTGAGGTCGACGACCTGGCCCTTGCCGCCGTTGTGGTGGCGGGCCCAGAGCGCGACCATGGTGGCCGAGGAGGCGGCGATGCCGCAGATGCTGTCGGCCAGGCCGAACGCCGGCAGGGTGGGCGGGCCGTTCTCGTCGCCGGTGAGGTGGGCGAAGCCGCTCATCGCCTCGGCGAGGGTGCCGAAGCCGGGCCGGTGGGCGTAGGGGCCGCGTTGGCCGAAGCCGGAGATGCGGACGACGACCAGCGCCGGGTTGATCTCCAGGAGGGTGTCGGGGCCGATCCCCCACCGTTCCAGGGTGCCGGGTCGGAAGTTCTCCACCAGCACGTCGGCGGTGGCGGCGAGGCGGCGCAGCAGGTCGGCGCCTTCCGGTGTGGACAGCTTGAGGCCGAGCGTGCGCTTGTTGCGGGAGATCTCCTTCCACCACAGCGGTACGCCGTCCTTGGCGTGGCCGTGTCCGCGCATGCTGTCCCCGGCGACGGGGTGTTCGACCTTGATGACGTCGGCGCCGTAGTCGCCGAGGATCTGGCAGCACAGCGGTCCGGCCAGGATCGTCGAGGCGTCGATGACGCGCAGGCCGGTCAGCGGTCCGTCGTGCACGGGAGCCCCCATTTCATATCGTTCGCATCAAGCGAACGGTGTTTCGCTCAGCAGAATAGTTTGTTGTCGGGTGTGGGGTCAACGCACCGCCCTCACCGCCCGGCGGCGCGCAGCGCCCGTCGACCGCGCAGGACCACCGCGGCGGCGAGGGCGGCCACCACCGCCACGACCGCGCCGGTGCGTGCGGAAAACGCGTCGCCGAGCCAGCCGTGCAGGATCGCCGCCGCCGGGCGGATGCCCAGGAAACACATCGACCACAGCGCCATCACCCGGCCCCGTACCTCGTCGGCCAGGCCGTGCTGCATGGTGGCGTTGACGTCGCTGACCGCCAGCAGGTAACCGGCGCCGCCCACGGCGATGCCCACCGTGGCCATCACCGGCCCCGGACTGACCGCCAGCACCGCCATCCCGACGCCCAGGGCGGCCACCCCGACCGCGCCGGTACGGCCACTGCCCATCACCCGCCGCAACCGGCCCACCCAGCCGGCGACCAGCGCCGAACCGAGCCCGAAACAGGTGATGAAGATGCCCACCATCAGCTCACCGCCGCCGAAGCCCTCGGCGAACAGCGGCGACAGCGTGTTGATCGGCTCCATCGCCAACCCGATCAGGGCCACCGCCACCAGGCAGCGCACCAGCTCCGGCCGGTGGCGTACGTAGGCGACGCCGTCGAACACCCCCAGCCGACGCTTGCCGGTCCCGGGTTGCGCCCGGGGCAGCCGTACGCCGGTCAGCGCCAGCGCGAACACCAGGAAGCTGGCGGCGTTGACGGCGAACGCGGCACCGGCCCCGGCCAGCGCGTACGTGGCCGCCCCGGCCACCGGACCGATCGCCCGGGACAGGTTGAAGGTCAGCGAGTGCAGCGCGATGGCCTGCGGGACGTCGGCGCGTCCGACGATGTTGGGCACCAGCGCCTGGGCCGCCGGCCCGGTCACCGCCTGCCCCACTCCGGACAGTCCCACGAACGTCAGCAGCAGCGGGGCGTTGAGGGCGTCCAGGAACGCCAGCACCGCGAGCACCGCGGCGGCGGTCCCGCCCAACGTCTGCCCGACGATGATCAGCAGCCGCCGGTCGACCCGGTCGGCCACCGCCCCGATCACCGGCGCGAGGACCAGCTGCATCGCGAACTGCAACGCGGTGACCAGCCCCACCATGAAGGCGGAGCGGGTCAACGCGAAGATGGTCAGGATCGCCGCGACGTTCTGGAACCAGGTGCCGGTGTTGGACGCCAGCGACCCGAAGAAGTACGGGCCGAAGCGGCGGTCCCGCAGCAACGCGAGCGCGCCGCGACCCACCTCCTCGGCCGACGCGTCGGGCGGGCGGTCAGCCTGCGGCACCCGCGCCACCCAGGCCGTACCCCTGCGGTGTGCCGGCCGTCAGCGAGGTCCACACCGACTTCGGCCGCAGATACAGCCGCGCCGCCTCGGTGCCGTTCTCCCGCCCGTACCCGGACAGACCCACCCCGCCGAAGGGCACCAGGTCCGACAGCACCCGGTACGTGTTGATCCACACCGTGCCGGCGCGGACCTGCCCGGCGAACCGGTGCGCCCGGGCGATGTCGGCGGTCCACACCCCGGCGGCGAGCCCGAAGTCGGTGTCGTCGGCCAGCCGCAGCGCCTCGGCGTCGTCGCGGAACGACGACACCGCCAGGACCGGGCCGAAGACCTCCTCGCGCAGCAGCCGCGCCTGCGCGTCCAACCGGTCGAAGACCGTCGGCGGCACGTAGAAACCGTCGCGCAGCCGCTCGTCGTCGGGCAGGGCGGCCTGCGCCACCAGCCGCCCGGCGGAACGGGTCTCGGCGATGAACTGCGCCGTCTTGTCCCGCTGCGCCGAGGTGATCTGCGGACCCAGGTCGGTGTCGTCGTCGAACGGGTCACCGACGCGCAGCCCGCGTACCCGCTCCGCGACCCGGTCGAGGACCTCGTCGTAGACGGACTCGTGCACCACCAGCCGGGAACCGGCGATGCACATCTGTCCGCAGGAGGCGAACACGCCCAACACCACCGCGTCGACCGCCCGGTCCAGGTCGGCGTCGCCGAAGACCACCTGCGGCGACTTGCCGCCCAGTTCCAGGGCGACCGGGGTCAGGTGCTCCGCCGCCGCGCGGGCGATCGCCTTGCCGGTGTCGTGGTGCCCGGTGAACACGATCAGGTCCACGTCCGGATGCGACACCAGCGCCGCGCCGGTCTCCCGACCGCCCGGCAGCACCGCCACCAGTTCCTCGGGCACACCGGCCTCGGCCAGCAGCCCGGCCAGCCGCAGCGCGGTCAGCGGGGTCTCCTCGGCCGGCTTGAGCAGGCAGGCGTTGCCGAACGCCAACGCCGGAGCGATCTTCTTGGCGGCGAAGAAGAACGGCACGTTCCACGGGATGACCCCGGCGACCACGCCGTGCGGCTCCGGCACCGTGTACGTGTGGTACTCGACGCCGACCGGGATGGTCTCCCCGCGTACCTGCTCGGCCCAGCCGGCGTAGTAGCGGAAGCTGCCGGCCGCCCGGCGCACCTCGCGCCGGGTGTCGCTGAGGATCTTGCCGGTGTTGCGGGTCTCGATCTCGGCCAGTTCCTCGACGGCGGCCTCGATGAGGTCGGCGACGGCGTGCAGGATCCGGCCGCGTTCGCTGCCGGTGCGGCGGGCCCAGGCCGGTTGCGCGGCCCGCGCCGCGCGGACCGCGGCGTGCACCTCCTCCGGCGCGGCGGGTGCCACCCGGGCCAGGACCCGGGCGTCGATCGGGGAGACGACCTCAGCCATCACTGGTCCCTTCGTCAGCGGCCGGGGTACGCGCCCGGCGACCCGGGTCCATCGACCCGGTGAGGTGTTCGGGCACCCAGACGTCCAGCACCGCCGGCACCCGGTCACGCTGCACGGCGGCGCGGGCCCGGTCCAGGGCGGCGGCCAGATCGGCCGCGCGCACCACCCGCTCGCCGTGGCAGCCCTGCGCGCGGGCGTGCGCGGCGAAGTCCGGCGACGGGGTGAGGTGACCGCCGAGCACCGTGGGCTCGGCGACGGCCAGACCGTCCGGGTAGTGCGCGGCCAGCGTGGTGGTGCCGGTGCGGTACCCGCCGTTGTTGACCACGACGGTGACGATCGGGGCGTCGTGCTGCTGCTGCAACCACAGGCACGAGTCCGGCGAGCCGAACAGGTAGGAGCCGTCCCCGGTGACCGCGACAGCGTGCGCGCCACCGGCGGCGATGCTGGCGCCGGTCGCCGCCGCCACCGACCAGCCGAGGCTGGAGCCGCCCTTCTCGAACAGGGTGCCCGGCTTCGTGCGGCGCACCGCCGTGGTGTCGAAGACCTCCCAGGTGAGCAGGTCGTCGGGGTGCAGGTGCGCGTCCAGCGCCGCCGCGATCAACGCGGGGGTGGGCACACCGCCGGCCGCTCCCCTGCCGGCGGTGTGCCGCTTCGTGCCGACGCCCGGTGGCCGCTCGCGGCGCTGCCGCACCGTGTCGGCGTCGCCCGAGGAGACCTCGCCGAGCACCGCGGCCAGGAACGCCGCCGGGTCGGCGGTGGTACGGGCGTCGGCCCGCAACTCGTACAGCGGGACCCGGCTCTCGATCGGGTCGGGTCCCACCCAGCCGATCCACGCGTCGTCGGCGGGCTGTTCCACCGCGGGCATCCACGGCACCGGGTGGTCCAGCACGACGACGACGTCGAACTGGTCCAACGGCGCGTTGGTGTGCCACGGGTTGTCGTCGGGCAGGTTGACCCGGTAGCGGGAGGCGCGCACCTCCACGCCCAGGGTGTCGGCCACTTCGGCGAGCAACTGCACCGCGCGGGGGTTCTCGCCGACCCGGTCGGTGACCACCACCGGGCGGCGGGCGGTCCGCAGGCGGCGGGCCACCTCGCTGACCACGCCGGGGTCGCCGGGGCCCAGCGTCGGCACACCGAGGGCCTGGGCGCTGGGCACCCGGTCGCCGACGGGCACCGGGTGGCGACCCACCTCCTCCGGCATCGCCAGATAGACCGGTCCGCGTCGGGGCGCCAGGGCGACCTGCAGGCCACGCGCCACGACCAGCGCGGCGTCGTCGAGGGCGGAGAGCTTGTAGTCCCACTTGACGTACTGGCGCACGATCGCGCCCTGGTCCCAGCGCTGCTGCTTCCAGAACACCGGCGAGGTGCGCGACTGCGCGGTGGTCGGCGGATACCCCGACATGATCATGATGGGGTGGTCGCCCCACATGGCGTTGTGGATCGCACCGCCGTGGTGCAGCAGACCGAGGTCGGCGTGGGCGGCCGTCATGCTGGGTCCACCGGAGACCATGGTCTCGCCCATCGCCGCGGTCAGCGCGACGTGCTCGTGCGGGCAGGTGATGATCTCCGGGCTCGGCTCGCCCTTCTGGCGGGCCTGCGCGCCGGCCTCCTGGAAGGAGGTCAGCTCGGAGCCGCTGTTGAACCAGAGCCGGCGTACGCCGCTGGCGGCCGCCGCCGCGAGGACCGCGGCGGCGCCACCGACGGCGGCCGGGTCGGCCGTCACAGCTCCCTCGCGCGGGCGAGGTAGTCCGGGTAGATCAGCTTCTCGATCGGCGCGGCGGAGTTGACCAGCTTGGCCTTGACCAGGCTCTCCTGGCCGGTGAGCCAGGTCTGCGGGTTCATCTGCAGGGTGTTCTCCGGGCCGGCGGCCTGCCAGCTCTCCACCAGCAGCGGCAGCTCGGCGCGGGCCTGGGCGGCGTCCGCCTCCGGGTTGTACTTGCGCAGGTCGTTGATGACCTGCTCCCAGTTCTCCTCCTTGCTGGCGTAGTCGATGGCCTTGAGCACACCGGCCAGGAACCGCACCGGCATGTCGCTGTCCGACTCGACCATCTTGAGGCTGGTGTTGTACGAGTCCGAGGGCATCGGCGCGTGCTCGTCGGTGCTGAAGAAGACGACCTCGCCGATCTCCTTCTGGATGGTGGCCCGGTCGGTGTTGACGCAGATCCAGGCGTCCACCTCGCCCCGGCGCGCCAACTCGTACGCGGCGGTGCCGACACCGGTGACCGGACGCTGCACCGACCCGGGGTCGATGCCCGCGTTGATCAGCATGACGTCGAGCAGGTTCTCGGTGGCGCCGCCGGTGGAGACGATGCCGCAGGTGCGTCCGGCGAGCTGGGCCGGGCTGCGGATCGGGTCGTCGGGCAGGGACACCACCTCGAACTGCGACTTCTGCCGGACGCTGGCGATGCTGACGAACGGCGCGTCCTCGTTGGCCACCGCGATGATCGCGTTGATGCCGTTGGCGCGGGTCATGTCGGCCGAGCCGCCGAGGACGGCCTGGATGGCGGTGGCGGTGCCCTGCCCGCCCTTGATGTCCAGGTTGAGGCCGTGCTCGGCGAAGTAGCCGCGCTCCTTGGCGACCATCGTCTCCACGAAGCTCAACGTCAGGCCGGAGGCGGTCATGTACGAGCCGTTCAGGCTGCCATCGGCGTTGACCTGGTTGTCGTCGCCGCCGCAGCCGCTGAGCATCAGGGTCATGCCGCCGGCGGTGGGCAGCAGCAGTCCGGCGGAGGCGCCGAACCGCAGGAGCGAGCGCCGGGAGACCGGCGCGCCGAAGGAGGGGTTATGTGTCACGGAGGACTCCCGGGGCGAGGAAGGTACGGATGGGTGACGGATTCGGGCAAGGAGAGGTCCGCCAGTGCCGCGTCGCGGCGCCGACCGGGTCGTGTGGTGTGTCAGGTGAGGGCCGGGCCGCCGGTCAGGGGCGGCGGCGCGGCTGCACGGACTCGTGCCAGGGGATCAGCAGCCGGCGGGCGCCGGTGACGATGCTGTAGAGGGTGAAGCCGAACAGGGCCATGATCAGGATCGCGCCGAACAGCTTGTCGACCTGGAGGTTGTTCTGCAGGTTGACCGCGTACCGGCCGAGGCCCTTGTCACCGCCGAGGTACTCGCCGACGATCGCGCCGATGGTCGCCTGGACGACCGCCAGCTCCATGCCGGCCAGGATGAAGGGCATCGTGTAGGGCAGGTCGGCCTTCCAGAACCGTGTCCACCGCGACGCCTTGAGCGTCGTCATCAGGTCGTGCATGGAGCCCGGCACCGAGCGGACACCGAACGAGGTGTTGATCAGCAGCGGGAAGAAGGCCAGCAGTGCGGCGATGACCACCTTGGACGAGGGGCCGAAGCCGAGCCAGAGGATGAACAGCGGCACCAGCGCGACCTTCGGCACCACCTGGGTGGCCACGATGAACGGTCGGACGATCCGGTCGAACAGCGGCGACTTGCCGATCATCAGGCCGAGCCCGACGCCCAGCACGATCGCCAGCGCCAGACCCATCATGACCTCGTAGAAGGTCGTCCAGATGTGGGTCCGCCAGACGAACGGGTCGACGATCTGCTCACTGAACGCCTTGAACACCGCCTCCGGCGGCGGCAGCACGAACCGGGACAGGTCGGTGACCTCGACGTAGATCTTCCACGCCACGAGGAACAGCGCGATCAGCAGGGGGCTGGTGTAGAAGGACAGCCACCGGTTGTTGCGCAGCCGCTCTTTCCAGGTCGGCGGTGGTGGCTTCAGCAACTCTTCGGCGGAGGGTGTCGGCGCCGGCTGGCGCTCTTGAGTGGCAGTCACTGTGCGGCACCTCGGTATGCGGTCAGGCCGAGACGGCGGATCGGTTGTCGGGGTCCTGCACCGCGCCGATCTGTCGACGCAGCTCGGCGGCGAGATGGCGGAACTCGGCGGTCTCGGTCATGTCGATGGTGCGCGGCCGGGGCAGCGTCACCTCGGTGATGGAGTGGATGTGGCCGGGCTTGGTCCCCAGCATCACGATGCGGTCGGCGAGGAACACCGCCTCGGAGACGGAGTGCGTCACGAAGACGACCGTCTTGCGGTTCTCCAGCCAGATGCGCTGCAGCTCGGAGTTCATCATGTCGCGGGTCTGCGCGTCGAGCGCGCCGAACGGTTCGTCCATCAGCAGCACCTGCGGGTCGTGTGCCAACGCGCGGGCGATGGAGACCCGCTGGCGCATGCCGCCCGACAACTGGTGCGGGTGCTTTCCCTCCGCCTCCGGCAGGCCGACGAGTTCGAGCATCTCGCGGACCCGCGCGGTGCGTTCCCGGCGGCCGACGCCGGCCATCTCCAGCGGCAGGGCCACGTTGGCGGCGGCGGTCCGCCAGGGCATCAGGGTGGCCTCCTGGAAGACGAAACCCAGGGGGCGGTCGCCGTCGGACCGCGTGCCGTGGTCGAGGCTCACCCGGCCGACGGTCGGGCTCTCCAACTGACCGATGATGCGCAGCAGGGTGGTCTTGCCGCACCCGGACGGCCCGAGCAACACGACGAACTCACCGTCGGCGATGTCGAGCGAGACGTCGCTCAGGGCGAGCATCGACTGCCCGCCGGCGCCGGCGAAGACCTTGCTGACGCCCTCCACTTTGATCGCACTCATGGGCTACCCCTGTCACCGACCGGCCCGCGTTTGATCGCGAGATTGTTCGCTTGTGCAGTACGCCGTTCTGTTGGTGCGAACGTAAGCTATGTTCGGCGGCAAGGTCAATGGCCTGTAGGACCCGACTCGGCATCATCGATCCGGATCAATCCCCCGATTTGGGAGAAAACCTCATGAAGTTCCCCCCGCAGCGGACCGCGGTGCTGGTCATCGACATGCAGAACGACTTCTGCTCCCCCGCCGGAGCCATGGCGACGCTCGGCGCCGACGTCGGTGTCAACGCCGACCTGGCCCGCCGACTGCCGGGATTCCTGGACCCGGCGCGGGCCGCCGGCTGCCTCGTCGTCTGGGTCCGCCAGGCCGCCCACGACCAGCTCGTGTCGCCGGCCCGACGGGCGCGCGCCGAGGCGATGGGACGCAGCCCGCTCAGCGTCTGCGCGGCCGGCTCCTGGGGCGCCGAACTCGCCGACGGGCTACGCCCCGGGCCCGACGACTGCCACCTGGAGAAGACGCGCTACAGCGCCTTCGTCGGCACGCCCCTGCACAACCTGCTGCGGGCACACGAACGCGACCACGTGGTGGTGGTCGGCACGGCGGCCAACGTCTGCGTCGACTCGACCGTGCGCGAGGCGTACATGGCCGACCTGGCCGTCACCCTGCCGACGGACATGGTCGGCTGGACCCGCCCGGACCTGGCCGAGCCGGCGATCCGCAACCTCGGCTTCTACTTCTGCGAGACCACGACCTCGGCCGAACTGCTGTCGACCTGGTCGGCCGAGGCACGCGCCACCTGACGACGGGGGCTGCGACGCTTGGCCGGCGGCGCGGCCTCGGCCTGCTCCGGGGCGGGCTGGTAGCCCAGCTCGGCGCTGACCTGGCGGGCCGCGTCGGCCACCAGATCGCCGTACTCGGCCAGCAGGCGCGCGGAGAAGCGGTCCTGGGGACCGCACAGCGACAGCGACCCGTAGACCTCGCCGGAGGCGAGCCGGATGGCCGCCGCGACGCTCGCCGCACCCGCCTGCCGTTCACCCCGGCTCACCGCGTAGCCCTGCCCGCGTACCGCCCGCAGGTCCTCCCAGAGCTGCTCGACGGAGGTGATGGTGGCCGACGTCATCGACACCAGCTCGTGCGTGGACAGGTACTCGGAGACCTCGGCGTCGGGCAACGCCGCCAGGATCGCCTTGGACGACGAGCCGGCGACCAGCGAGTGCCGGGAGCCGAGCGTGACCGACATCCGGATCTCGTGCGGCGAGAGCACCTGGTCGGTGTAGACCCGCACCCAGCCCTGCCGCATCGACAGCGTGGCCGTCTCGCCGGTGATCTCCACCAGCCGTCGCATGTGCCGGTTGGTGGTCGCCTGCACGTCGATGGCGCGCAGCGCGGCCAGACCGGCGGCCAGCGCCCCCGGCCCCAGCCGGTAGCGCCGGGTGGCCTCGTCGAAGGTGACGAACTGGTTGGCCGTGAGCTCCTTGAGGATGCGGTGGGCCACCGCCTTGGGCAGACTCAGGTCCCGCGCGACGGTGGAGACCCCGACCATCTCGGGACTGCGTTCGGCGAGCAGGTCGATCACGGCCAGCGCGCGACCCAGGCCGCTCGCGGTGTAACGGTGGCCGTCCGCCGGCTCGTTCACCGGCACCGCTGACTCCATTCGACCGTGACCTCTCGTGCGTGCCGTCGAGCGGCACTTCGCGGGTGGGCACCGGCGTGCGGCGCCTAGTGCTGGATCCCGAGCATACTGACCCGCCGTAGATACGCTCGGGCCTCCTCGGCGTTGTCGGCCACGGCCCGGAGCCGGACCAGCCGCTCGCGGCGCCCCGCCAGGTCCGCCGCGTCCGCCGAGGTGCGGTTCTCAGTGGTGGTCGGCTGCACGAAGCGTTCGGCGATCGAGCGGCGTCGCTGCGCGTACGCGGTGGTCGCGGTGTCCTGGTCGGACTCGGCCAGCGCCGCGGCCACCGCCATCGCGTCGTGGATGCCGGAGTTCAGGCCCATGCCCCCGGTGGTGCTGCTCAGGTGGGCGGCGTCGCCGGCCAGCAGGACCCGGCCGATCCGGAACGAGTCGGCCAGTCGTTGGTGGCTGCGGTACATCTGGTGCTGGTGCAGCGGCAGCAGCCCGTCCGGCGGGGTCGGGGAACCCAGCAGCAGCTCCACGGCGGCCAGGAAGTCCGGGTGGGTGCCGGTCGGCGGTTCGTCGTCGACCCCGGTGTTCGTGGACAGCGCGGCGCGCCAGATGTCCGGGGTGCGGATCAGCGAGAACCGGCCGCGCGGGCCGGACCAGTAGCCGACCTCGCTGAGATCGGGCACCGCGTCCTCGAACCGGAACGGCGTGGCCACCACCAGGCTCATCGACGGGTACGTGAAGCCGGGGAACGGCACGTCGAGCAGCTTGCGGGCGATGCTCCGCGCGCCGTCGGCGGCCACCGCCCAGTGACACGACACCGTACGCCGCCCGCCGTCGACGGCCACCTCCAGCTCCACGCGGGTGTCGTCCTGGCGCAGCCCGACCACCTCGTGGCCGAACCGCAGGTCCACGTTCGGTGCCTCGGCGACCGCCCGACGCAACTGCCGGACCAGCTTGTACTGCTCGTACTGGAGCCGGAACGGGAAGCGGGTCTCGCCCTCCAGCAGGTCGTAGGAGAACTGGGCCGACTCGGTCAGCTCCAGGTCGCGGTAGTCCAGCCGACGTACCCGGACGGCCTCGGCGAGCACCGGCGCGGCCAGGTCCAGCTCGTCGAGCAGTTCGAGCGTGGGCGGGTGCACCGTCGAGCCGCGCCACTCCGAGCGCACCTCGTCGTGGCCCTGTTCCAGCACGACCACGGGTATGTCGTACCGGGCCAGCGCGAGGGCGGTCACCATGCCCACCGGTCCGCCGCCGAGGACGACGACCGGTGCCTCCACCGGGTGGCTTGGCGGCACGTTCACTCCTTCCGGCCGGCGGTCCCGCCGGCGATCTGCGTCGTGTCGGTGGCGGCCAGGACGTCGGCCAGGTGTCGCAGCGCCGGGCTCGGCGACTGCGCCGCCAGGTGCGCGGCCCCGGCGGTCCGCATCGACTGCCAGGCGCCGGCCAGGTTCGAGGAGAGCAGCGGCACGGGCGAGCGCGGCACGACCTCGTCGAGCACGTCCAGGCTCGGCGCGCCGGTGCCGGTGAGCAGCACCGCGTGTCCGTCGGCGGCGGTCGCGTCCAGGGTGTCCAGCACGCGGTGCACGGTGTCGCCGACGGTGGTCGAGGTGAGGTCGTAGATGGCGCCCGTGCCGGGCACGGCCACCACCTCGGTGACGGTGCGGCCGGTCGCCCGCCAGAACTGCGCCGCCTGCGCGGTGAGCCACTGCGGGTACGGCGAAACCAGCGTCAGCGACCGTACGCCGAGCCGGTCGAGCACCTGCCGCACGGCGCTCGCGGCACCGACCACCGGGCTGCCGAGCCGATCGCCGGCGGCCCGGTCGACGTGGTCGGCGTCCTGGTGCCGGTAGTAGCAGCCGGTGCAGGCCACGTAGGTGGCCCCCAGTTCCAGTCCCCGCAGCGTGGCGGCGGTCTCCGGGAGCAGGTCGGCGTACCGGTCCAGCCGGTCGGCGAGGGAGCCGTCGACGACCGGGAGGCGGGCCACGTGGTAGCGCAGCCGTGGTGGCAGCAGACGGCGCAGTTCGGGCTCGACGGTCGGGTTGGCCGGCGGGACGATGACGCCCAGAGCGGTCTCGACCACGACACCCCCATCAGAATGTTCGACTGAGCCGTACGCCGTTCGACGTACTGGAACGATAGGGGTTGCGGCGGGACATGGTCAACCCACCTGACGGGCGCGTCCGCGCACGCCAGGGCAGGGATGAGGACCCGGGAGGGTCAGAGACCGCCGCCGACGCGCAGCACCGCGCCGCTGGTGTAGGAGGCGTCCGGGCCGAGCAGCCAGGCGATGGCGGCGGCGACCTCGTCGGGTTCGCCGGGACGACCCAGCGGGATCCGCCCGGCGGCCCGCTCGGGCCGGTCCGGCTGCCCCGAGAGGACGTGGATGTCGGTGCGGATGATGCCCGGGGCCACCGCGTTGACCCGGATCCCACGCGGGGCCAGTTCCTTGGCCAGACCGACGGTGAGCGCGTCGGTGCCGGCCTTGACCGCGGCGTAGTGGACGTACTCGCCGGGACCGCCGAGGGTGGCGGCGACCGAGGAGATGTTGACGATCGCCCCGCCGGCCGTCATCCGTCGGGCCGCCTGCTGCGCGCAGAGCACGTAGCCGACCAGGTTGACGTCGACCACCTCGCGCAGGTCGTCCAGGCGCAGCTCGGTGAAGGGACCGATCGGGCTGGTGACACCGGCGTTGTTGACCAGGCCGGTCAGCGGGCCGAGGGCCTCGGCGGCGTCGAACAGGGCGGCCACCTGGTCGGGGTCGCGGGTGTCGGCGGGCACCGCGACGGCGCGTACCCCGGTGGCGTGCAGCTCGGCCACGACGGCGTCGGCGGCGGCGTGGTCGCGCCGGTAGCCGAGGGCGAGGTGGTGGCCCGCGTGGGCCAGCCGCCGGGCGGTGGCCGCGCCGATGCCGCGCCCGCCGCCGGTGATGACGGTGACCGGTGCCATTGATCGTCTCCCCTGCCCCCGAGCCGGTGTCGGCGACGTTACCGGGGCGTGCACCGGCCCCGGTAGCCGGGTGTGGCCGAGGACACGGCCGGTGACCGGGCGTGGCATACGCTCTCGCCGACGACGGTGTCGAGTGAGGAGCGCGCATGGCGGGTGTGGGTGTCGGGGATCTGGTCGAGGACTTCGTGCTGCCGGACGAGACCGGCCGTCCCCGGCGGCTGTCGGAGTTCCTGGCGGACGGGCCGGTGGTGCTGTTCTTCTATCCGGCCGCGATGACGCGCGGCTGCACCGCGCAGAGCTGCCACTTCCGTGACCTGGCGGCGGAGTTCGCCGCGGTGGGCGCGCAGCGGGTGGGCATCAGCCGGGACCCGGTGCAACGGCAGGCCGAGTTCTCCCGCCGCAACGACTTCGATTTCCCGTTGCTGTCCGACCCGGACGGCGCGGTGGCGGACCGCTTCGGGGTACGGCGGCGGCTGCCGCTGGGCGCGTTGAGCACCCGGCGGATGACCTTCGTGATCGGCGTCGATCGACGTGTCGTCGAGGTGGTGCACAGTGAACTGGACATGAACCGGCACGCGGACCGAGCGCTGAAAGCGTTGGGGGGCTGATCTTCACGGTGTCGCCGGGTGCTGGTATCAAGGCAGGCGACTGAACACGTGTACGACGGATGAGGGAGCGCGATGGGTGTCGCTGGCCAGGGTTTGTCCGATGACGAGGTGCGCGGCATCCGGGAGGCGTTGGCCGCGGGACGCAAGCCGAAGGTGGTGTTCACGGCCTCGGCCGGTCAGATCGCCGGGCAGATCGGCCAGGTGATCGAGCTGACCGACCCGGCGGTGTCCGACGAGTACGTGGTGGTGCGCTTCGGCCGCGACGAGCTGCCCTTCTCCCCCGCCGACGTGGCGGTGGCGCCCCGGGGCACCGGCCGTAAACCGGCCGAGACGAAGGTGGAGCCGGCACCGGTCGAGCCGCCGGTGGCGGAGCCGGAGTTCGTGCTGGACCGGGTGCCGCAGCCCCGGCGGGAGGAACCGGTGCGACAGGAGGAGCCGAAGGTGGAGACGGTCGAGGCCAAGCCCGCTGCGCGGCGGCCGGTGAAGGCGGCCAAGCCGAAGGGACCGGCCGGGTTGACGGTCACCCTGGCGTACGCCGAGGGCGAGTGGACGGTGGCCGCGCAGCAGGGCGGCAAGGTGCTGGCCAAGCCGTACGTGCTCAAGCCGGCCGAGGCGCTGCGGATGGTGGCGCTGGTCGACGTGCCCGGTGTGCACGAGGCGGTGGAGCAGATCCTGGCGTCGGAGCGGTCCGAGGCCGAGCGGCAGGCCGAGAAGCTGCGGGCCGAGCTGGCCGAGATCGAGGCCCGGCTGGCGGAGCTGCGCGAGGCGAGCTGAGGCAGGCACAGGTGAGCGTGGGGCCCGGGCGGATGCGTCCCGGGCCCCACGTGTGTCGTCGCCGGGGTCAGGCGGTGACGGTGCTCGGCTCGTGCCGGACCGGGAAGTTCACCGAGTTGGCGATGAAGCAGACCCGGTGCGCGTGGTCGTGCAGCGCGGTCGCGGTGTCGGTGTCGGCGGGGTCGGCGAGGGTGACCCGGGGTTGCAGGACGACCTCGGTGAAGTGGCCGCTACCCGTCTTGTTGTCGGTGGTCATGCTGCCGGTGGCGGTGTCGACGTAGTCGGTGACGACGATGCCGTTGTCGGCGCAGAGGTGCAGGTAGGCCAGCATGTGGCACTGGGACAGCGCGGCCAGCAGGAGCTGTTCGGGGTTCCACCGGGTGGAGTCGCCGCGGAAGGTCGGGTCGGAGCTGCCGGCGATCGGGGGCGGGCCGTCGGCGGTCACGTCGTGGTCGCGTCGGTAGGCGCGGTAGCCGCTGGTGCCGGTGCCGAGGTTGCCGGTCCAGGTGACGGTGGTGCGGTAGGTGTGCTGGTGAGGCATCAGGTCATGGTGCCGGATCGGCCCGGGATGCGGGGTCCCGGGCCGATCCGGTCAGTGCTGCGGGATGTGCTTGACGCCGATGCGCTTGCGGAACACCCAGTACGTCCAGCCCTGGTAGGCCAGCACGATCGGGGTGAAGAACACCGCCACCCAGGTCATGATCCGCAGCGTGTAGGGGGTGGAGGCGGCGTTGGTGGCGGTCAGCGTGCCGGCCGGGTCCAGCGTGGAGGGCATCACGGTGGGGAACAGCGCGGCGAACAGGGTCGCCACGGCCAGTCCGATGGCCAGCGCGGTGCCGGTGAAGGCCCAGCCCTCGCGCCGGACGCGGGCGGCGGCGAGGCCGCCGAGCAGGGCCAGGGCGGCGCCGGTGGCGAGCGCCACGGCGGCGGTGCTGGAGCGGATGGTCAGGGTCCAGGTGAGGAACGCGACGGCGAGCACGGCGGTGACCACGCCGAGGCGCACGGCGAGGGTGGCGGCGCGGCCCCGGATGTCGCCGACGGTCTTGAGGGCGATGAAGACGGCGCCGTGCGTGAGGAACAACGCCGCGGTGGTCGCGCCACCGAGCAGCGCGTACGGGTGCAGCAGGTCGACCAGTCCGCCGACGAACTCGTGGTCGGCGTCCAGGGGTACGCCGCGCAGGATGTTGGCGAAGGCCACGCCCCACAGGATCGCCGGGATGAGCGAGCCGAAGAAGATGGCGTTGTCCCAGCGGCGCTTCCAGGACGCCTCGGGGCGCTTGTGGCGGTACTCGAAGGCGACGCCCCGGGCGATCAGGGCCAGCAGGATGAGCAGCAGCGGCAGATAGAAGCCGGAGAAGAGGGTGGCGTACCACTCGGGGAAGGCGGCGAACATCGCGCCACCGGCGGTGATCAGCCAGACCTCGTTGCCGTCCCAGACCGGCCCGATCGTGTTGATCATGACGCGGCGTTCGCGGTCGTCGCGTCCGAGCACGGGCAGCAGCATGCCGACGCCGAAGTCGAAGCCCTCCAGGATGAAGTAGCCGGTGAACAGCACGGCGACGAGGAGAAACCAGATGGTGGTCAGTTCCACGGTGGGGCTCCGGGTCAGTAGGCGAACGCGAGCGGGCGGTCCGCGTCGTCGTCGGTGTCGTCGGGTTCGGGCGCGGGCGTGACGTCGGGTACGCCGGCCTTGGCGTACCGGATCAGCAGTTTGACCTCGACCACGGCGAGGACGGCGTAGATGATCGTGAAGGCGGCGAAGCTGGTGAGCACCTCGCCCAGGGAGACGCTGCGGGACACGCCATCGCGGGTGAGCATCTCGCCGAAGACGATCCAGGGCTGGCGGCCCATCTCGGTGAAGATCCAGCCGAAGGAGTTGGCCAGCAGCGGCAGGACCGGCATGACCAGGCCGGCGCGCAGCAGCCACCTGCCGCGAGGCGTACGCCCCCTGCGCTGCGACCAGAGCACGAGCAGCGCGATGGCGGCGGCGGCGAGCCCGAAGCCGATCATGAAGCGGAAGCTCCAGTAGGTGACCGGGATGATCGGCGTGTAGCTGCCGGGGCCGTACTGGGCGGTGTAGAGGGCCTGGAGGTCGTTGATGCCGTGCACGGTGCCGTTGGGGTCGCCGGTGCCCAGGTACGACAGCAGGTACGGGATCTTGATGGCGAACAGTTCCCGGCTGCCGTCGAGGCTGCCGATGGTGAGTACGGAGAACGAGGCGGGGCTCTCGGTGTCGTACAGCCCCTCGGCGGCGGCCATCTTCATCGGCTGCACCTCGGTCATGATCTTGCCTTGGATGTCGCCGGTGATCACCACGACGGCGGCCGCGACCAGGGTGACCCAGGAGCCGAAGCGGGCCGCGAACCGGTAGGCCGGGGTGTCCTCGCTGTCGGGGCGGCGGATCAGGTGCCACAGGGCGACCGCCACCAGCAGCGACCCGGCGACCAGGAAGGCGCCGGCGATGGTGTGCGGGAAGGTGATCAGGGCGACCTTGTTGGTGAGCACGGCGACGAAGTCGGTCAGTTCGGCACGCCCGGTCTCCGGGTTGATCCAGTAGCCGACCGGGTTCTGCATGAACGAGTTGGCGGCGAGGATGAAGTACGCCGACAGGTTGGTGCCGATCGCGGCGGCCCAGATGCTGGCCAGGTGCAGGCGTCTGGGCAGCCGGTCCCAGCCGAAGATCCACAGGCCGATGAAGGTGGATTCGAGGAAGAAGGCGACCAGCGCCTCGATGGCGAGGGGGGCGCCGAAGATGTCGCCGACGAAGCGGGAGTAGTCGCTCCAGTTCATGCCGAACTGGAACTCCTGCACGATGCCGGTGACCACGCCCATCGCGAAGTTGATCAGGAACAGCTTGCCGTAGAACTTGGTGAGCTTGAGGTACTTCTCGTCCCCGGTGCGGTGCCAGAGGGTCTGCAGGATGGCGACCAGGACGGAGAGTCCGATGGTCAGCGGTACGAAGAGAAAGTGGTAGACGGTGGTGACACCGAACTGCCAGCGGGCGACGTCCAACGCGTCCACCTGCGACCCCCAGAGCTGCTGATACTACAAGACGTAGTAAATACTACAGCCCGTCGTACGGCGATCGGCAGAGGCGGGGGACCCGAACCGCTCCGGGACCAATGACCCTGCTCACCTCCGCCGGGCGGCCCCCTGTCCGGCGCAGGCAGGTCCCGCCGTGCGACCATCACCGGCTGTGGACCACGCCCACTCCCCCTGGCAGCCGCCGCTGATCTGGCGTACCGCCCAGACGCTCGCCCGCGTCGTGGTCGGCGCGCTGGCCCGGCTGGAGGTCACCGGCGACATCCCCGCGCACCTGCGCGACGGGCCGCTGATCCTGGCCGCCAACCACATCAGCCCGTTCGACCCGATCGTGCTCGCCGCCGCCTGCCGCAGCCGCCGGGTGGCACCCCGGATCATGGCCACCGGTGGGCTGTTCCGCGCCCCGGTGATCGGCACCGCCATGCGGCGCGCCGGGCACATCCGGGTCGACCGGGGCACCACCGGCGTACACCGGGCCCTGGACGACGCCGCCGCCGCGGTCGCCGGGGGCGCGCCGATCCTGGTCTATCCCGAGGGACGGATCGGCCTCGACCCGGGCCTGTGGCCCGAACGCGGCAAGACCGGCACCGCCCGGCTCGCCCTGACCTGCGGCGCCCCCGTCGTGCCGGTGGCGCAGTGGGGTTCGCACGAGGTGCTGCCGTACCGGTCGCCCAAGGGTCTGCTCGGCGGCGTCGCCCGCGCGCTGGTCCGCCGTCCCACCGTCCGGGTGCACTTCGGCGACCCGGTCGACCTGGCCGACCTGCGTGCGGGTACGCCCGGCGTCGCCCGCCAGGCCACCGACCGGATCATCGACGCCCTCACCGACACCCTCGTGCCGCTGCGCCCGGACGAACCCGACCGGCCCCGGCACGTCGACCCGGGTCGGCCGGTGGACACCAGCCGCTCCCACCGGCGTCGCCCGGCCACCGGCTGACCCGCCCGGGCGCGGTGCGCGCCGTCGGCCTGTCAGGCGCGGATCAGTCAGCCCGGTCGGGCGCGGATCAGCCGGCCTGCTGGATCGCGCGCAGCACCTCGGTGACCGCCGAGGCCACCGGCGCGACCGGCGTCGCCAGAGCCGCCAGGCGCTGCAACAACGCCGTCACCCGCGCCGGTTCCGGATGCGGCCGGGCCAGCTGCGCCCGCAGCTCCGTGGCCACCGCGCGGGCCGGGGCGTCCAACTCGTCCCGGTGCCGGTCGAGCACCTCCACGAGCCGGGTCACCAGCGCCGGGACGTCCACGCCGGGCGCCGTCGCCCAGAGCGCGCCGCCGACCGCCGACGCGCCCGGACCGACAGCCTGGTTACCGACCTGACTGACCCCGCCGGACTGCTGGATGCCGTAGTTCGCCGACGTCTCCGACATGCGCCTCTCCCCTGTGTCTCATGCCGGCCGTGGCCGCTCACCGCCACCGGCCGGTGCCGACGGTCCGTGCTGCTCGGCCCGGGCACCGGACCCGACCGCCTGGTTGCCGACCACGCTGAGGCCGCCGGTCTGGACGATGCCCTGGTTGAGGATCGTCATCTGGCGGCTGCGGAACTCGGCGGTGTCCAGGCCCCGCTCGTCGAGGAAGTCCACGATCGCGGCGAGGACGTGCCGCTCCACCACCTTCAGGTGCTTCGCCGCGTCGAGCACCTGGAAGTAGTTGTGGTAGTCGGTGCCGGTCGCCAACTCCCGCACCCCGACCCGGGCGCCGTGGTCGTACCCGAGGTCCTCGCGGGCCAACCGCCGCAGCCGCGCCTGTCGCGCCCGGTGCCGCAGCGCGTGACCCAGGTCGGTCAGCAACCGGCCGGCGGCACCGACGGCGGTGGGCACCAGCCGGTCGGTGGCGACCGCGAGCATCTGCACCAACTGCCGCGCCGACATCCAGTCGGTCAGCCGGTCCACCTCGTGGTAAGCCCACCGGGGCGGCTCCAGCACCGTGCGGGCGCACTCCAGATAGAGCAGTTTCCCGTCGGTGGAGAAGTGCAGGAACGTGCCCGCCACCACCTCCGCGCCCCAGGACGGCACCAGCGCGCACAGGTAGTGCCGGGCCGCGCCCTGCGGGTTCGCGGCGACCTGGCGAATCTCCTCCGGGGTGAAGCGCTGTCGTGGCGCCCGTTCCTGGTCCGGCAGCAGCCGGGGGTCGCCGGTCAGCAGGTGGCCGCCGACGAAGACCCGGTCCTCCAGCGTCAGCCCGGCCAGCCGGTCCGCCCCCAGGCCGGCGTCGAGCGAGGCCAGCCGCCCGCGTACGTGGTCGATCAGCTCCAGCACGGTGAACGGGGCCGGCTCCGGCCGCTCCGGTCGGCTCAGCCCGGTGACGTGCTCGGCCGGGCGGATCGGCAGGGCGAACGACCACCCGGCCACCGGTGTGCCGTGCCCGACGAACGGCACGTACCCGCCGTAGACGGTGACGTTGCCGTGCTGCGCCTCGTCGACGGCGGCCAGCCGGTCGGCGTACCGGGACGGCAGGGACACCTCGTCGGGCGCCGTCGCCAGGAACCGGTCCCGGCGCAACCGGGTCACCAACAGCCAGCGGGTGCCGTGCAGGTGGATCGCGAGTGCCAGGAACGCGGCGATCCCGGCCGGCAACGCCAGCCACGGCCGCCCGATCAGCCACCCGGCCGGGCTGGACCCCACGACGGTGACCATCTGGAACCGGATCAGCAGGACCAGGGCGCTCAACGCGACGACGATCATGCCCAACAGCGGACCGAGCATCCGCTCCCGGGTCGGGCGGAACGGGGTCAAAGAGGTGCCGACCCGCATCGCGCCGATCACCAACAGGGTCCACAGCGGGGCGAGCAGCACCGCCAGGCCACCGAAGACCAACAGCCGCAGGTCCCGGCGACGACGCCGGTGGCGGGCCACCAGGCAGTGCCGCAGCACCGGCGAGACGTCGAAGCCCACCGAGGGTGCCACCGCCCGCAACTCGTCGCCGAGCACCTCGTCGAGCACCCGCTCGGCGAACCGCTCGTCGGTGTGCGCGGCCACGCACAGGTAGCGGGTCGCCTCGCTGGTCACCGGCGGGGACGACGGGCGTTGTCCCGGCACCACCGGCGGATCCGTACGTCCGGTCATCCCGGCCATCCCCCGTCCACCCGGCGCGGACGCGCCTCGGATCGCATCGCGGCCACGGCCAGTGCCGGGCCGTAGACCAGGCCGGCGAGCAGCGCGCCGGTGATCGTGGTGTCCACCCACCACCGTGGGTCGCCGTGCAGCACGAGATCGTCCGGGACGACCAGCAGGCCGACGAGGCCTCCGGCGAACGCGGCGAGCACCGCCGTCACGGTGGCCGCGCCGAGCACCGCGTACGCCCGGTAGGCCGCAGCCGGTGCGGATCGGGTCGCCAGCCAGCGCAGCAGCCACACGGTGCCGGCGACGAAGAACAGCGTGCGCAGGTTCTCCGACAGCCAGTACCCGACCATCGACGACCGCTCCGGTTCCAGCTCCCACCGGGCCCAGGTCAGGCCGTGGAGCAGGGCCCGCAGCAGTTCCGCCGCCAGCCCCGACGGCCCCTCGGCGGTGGGCAGGTCGGCGGCCCAGCCTCCGAGCAGTTCGGCTCCCCACCGGCTGCCGGCGGCCAGCGCGACCACCACGAACAGCCAGGCGCCGGCCGGTGTCCGGCGCGGCTGCGGCGACTCGTCCGGTGGGGTGACCCGGGGCGGCAGCGGGTCGACCGGATGCGCGGTCAGCGTCGACCGGGGCGCCGTCGGCGACCCGGGCTGCGAGAACGGCTGCCACGGCATCACTGCCACATGGTGACCGTCGCGAAGCGCATCGACCCGATCACTGTCCGGAATCCGGCACCTTCGGTGGGCACGCGCCGGTCACCGGCCGGTCGTCCGCAGGCCACCGGCGCCGGGCATACTGCGCTGCGTGCCATCCGGTCACCCGTACCTCGACGCCCCGACGCCGCTGGCCTTCGCGCACCGGGGCGGTGCCGCCGACGGCGACGAGAACACCACGGCGGCCTTCGCCCGCGCCGTCGAGCTGGGTTTCCGGTACGTGGAGACCGACGTGCACGGCACCGCCGACGGGGTCGCCGTGGTCTTCCACGACCACACCCTCGAACGACTCACCGGGCAGCGGGGGCGGCTGTCCGCGCTGCGCTGGGCCGACCTCGCCACGGTACGCGTCGGCGGGGCCGCCGCCGTGCCCCGCCTGGACGAGGTCCTCGACGCCTGGCCGCAGGTGCGCTTCAACATCGACGTGAAGTCCGACCCCGGCGTGGCACCGACGGTGTCCACCGTGGCCCGGGCCGGTGCCGGTGACCGGGTGCTGCTCGCCTCGTTCAGCGACGCCCGGCTGACCCGGCTGCGCGCCCTCACCCACGGTCGGGTCGCCACCAGCCTCGGCGTACGCGGAGTGGCCCGGCTGCGCTGGGCCTCGCTGACCGGTCGGCCGGTGCGGCTACCGCCGTCCGTGGTGGCCGCGCAGGTGCCGGTGCGCTTCGGCCGGATCCCGGTGGTGGACCGCCGCCTGCTGCGCACCGCCCATCGACTCGGGTTGCAGGTGCACGTCTGGACGATCGACGAACCTGCCGAGATGCACGAGTTACTTGATCTCGGTGTGGATGGCATCATGACCGACCACGTCGGCGTGCTGCGCGACGTCTACCGCAGCCGCGGCCACTGGGCCGCCTGAACACCCCGGGCAAAGGACCCCACATGGCCGAGACGGCGACCCCTGCCGCGCAGGACGACACCCCGCAACCCGCCAGCACGCGCCGCGAGCGCACCGGCTGGTACTTCTACGACTGGGCCAACTCGGCCTTCCAGACCACCGTCATCACGGTGTTCCTCGGGCCGTTCCTGACCAGCGTGGCCAAGATGGCCGCCGGCTGCCAGCTCGGCGCCGACGACTGCAGCGGGTACGTCTACCCGCTGGGCATCAAGGTGGCCGCCGGCTCGTACTACCCGTACCTGATCTCGCTGTCGGTGCTGCTGACCGTCTTCGTGCTGCCGGTGATCGGCGCGATCGCCGACCGCTCGCTGTACAAGAAGCGGCTGCTGGCCGCCACCGCCTTCACCGGCGCCGGCGCGACCATCGGGATGCTCTTCGTCACCGGCGACCGGTACCTGCTCGGCGGCGCGCTGTTCATGATCGCCAACATCAGCTTCGGCGCGGCGATCGTCGTCTACAACTCGTTCCTGCCGCAGTTGGGCGGGCCCGACGAGCGGGACGGCATCTCCAGTCGCGGCTGGGCGCTGGGCTACCTCGGCGGTGGCCTGCTGCTGGCGTTCAACCTGGTCGCGGTGCAGTCGTTCGACAACGGCACCCCGGAACGCACCCTCGACCTGGCCCGTTGGTCCATCGTCTCGGCGGGCGTGTGGTGGGCGGTGTTCACCCTGGTGCCGCTGCGCTGGCTGCGTGAGCGTCCCACCGCCGCCGCGGTCGCCGCCGGTCCCGGCGGCAACGTGCTCACCGACGGCTTCCGGCAACTGGGCCGCACCCTGCGGGAGATCAAGGCGTACCCGTTGACGCTGTTCTTCCTGCTGGCGTTCCTGGTCTACAACGACGGCATTCAGACCGTCATCACCCTGGCCAGCCAGTACGGCACCGAGGAACTGCGGCTGGACCAGAGCACCCTGATCGTGACGATCCTGCTGGTGCAGTTCCTGGCGTTCGGCGGCGCGCTGGGCCTCGGTTGGCTGGCCGGGCGGATCGGCGCGTGGAAGACCATCCTGCTGAGCCTGGTGCTGTGGACCGCGGTGATCCTCGGCGCGTTCCGCCTGCCGGCCGAGGCCCCGCTGCCGTTCATGGTGCTCGGCGCCGCCATCGGTCTGGTCCTCGGCGGCAGCCAGGCGTTGAGCCGGTCGCTGTTCAGCCAGCTCATCCCGGCCGGAAAGGAAGGCGAGTACTACGGCTTCTACGAGATCAGCGACAAGGGCACCAGTTGGTTGGGGCCGCTCGCGTTCGGTCTGGTGTTCCAGCTCACCAACTCCTACCGGGTGGGTCTGGTCTCCCTGCTGATCTTCTTCGTGGTCGGGTTCCTGTTGCTGCTGGCGGTGCCGATCCGGCGCGCGATCGTGGCCGCCGGCAACACGCCGCCACGGGTGCTGTGAGGCACACCGGCGGGCCGTCGGTGGACCGGTGGGCGCCGTCGATCGGCTAGGCTGCCGGTCCGTGACGAGCGCCGCAGACCCCGTACCCACCTGCCTGGCCCGCCCCCGGATGGCCGGTCCGGGCGACCCCTCGGGTGGGTGCGTGGCCGCCCGTGGCGTCGACGGGCGGCCTGCGCACGCCGCCGCGCTGCGCTTCTACTGGGGCCCGATGGACTGCGGCAAGTCCACGATGGCGTTGCAGATGAACTACAACCACTCCCGGCAGGGCCGCCGGGGACTGGTCACCACCCGCATCGACCGGTCCCTCGGCCCGCAGGTCACCACCCGCATCGGTCTGGCCCACGAGGCGATCGAGGTGACCGACGGACTCGACCTGCGCGCCCTGGTCCGCGACGCCTGGGCCGACGGGGTACGGGTGGACTACCTGATCTGCGACGAGGCCAGCTTCTACTCCGTCGAGCACGTCGAGCAGATGGCCGACCTGGTCGACAGCTACGACGTCGACGTGTACGCCTTCGGGCTGGCCACCGACTTCCGGTCCTGCCTGTTCCCGGCCGCCCAGCGGCTGTTCGAGCTGGCCGACTCGGTGGCCCGGATCCAGGTCGAGGTGCTCTGCTGGTGCGGCCGGGAGGGCCTGCTCAACGCCCGGGTCGCAGGCGGGCGGATCGTCCGCGAGGGCGAGCAGGTGGTCATCGGCGACACCGTCGACGACGCCGACGTGCGCTACCAGGTGCTGTGCCGACGCCACCACCGCAGCGGCGACCTCGGTCCGCGCGCCACCGCCTGGACCGAGTCCTGAGCGACACCCCGGATAACGAAACGATCACTGCTGCGAACCTTTCCCGGGGGCCCGCCGCTCCTGGTGCGTGACGAGTTGCGCACACGGGCCACACCGGCCCGCGGACCGGCGGGGGTACAGGACGGATGAGGTTCGCGTGGCGGCGTGCCCGGGGCACGAAGGGCCTGCTGCTCGCCGCGGCCGGAGCGGCACTGGTGGCGACGGTCGCGCTGACCGGCCTGGCCGCCTACAACCGGGACGTGGTCGACTCGGGCACCCGCAACGTGCTCGCCGGGGCCACCGCGGCGGAACGGTCGCTGCTGGTGCGGGCCTCCGCCGGGCGGACCGCCGACGCGCTGCGGGACCGCGACACCGCGCTCCGCGCCCAGGTCGACACCGACCTGGGCGGGTTGCCCGCCCAGGTCACCGGCGCCGGGTACGCGGCCGGACGGCAGTTGCGCGGCGACACCGGTGACGCCGTCGCCGACCGCACCGGCACCACGTACGCGTCGGTGATGTTCCTCGACGACCTGCCCGCGCATGCCCGGCTGGCCGCCGGCACCTGGCCGCAGGCCGGCGCGGAGCCGGTGCAGACCGCTCTCGCCGAGGCGGCGGCCCACACCCTCCGGGTCGACGTCGGTGACCGCGTCCCGATCACCGACGGGCTCACCGGGCGGATCACCGAGGTGACCGTCACCGGGCTGTTCACGCCGTTGGACCCGGACGACGCGTACTGGCGGCTGGCACCGGAGACGGCCACCGGCGCGCTGCCGCAGTCGGCCACGTACGGGCCGATGACGGTGGCCCGCGAGGACTTCCTCACCCACTTCCTGGCCAACGCGTCCGCCGGCTGGCTCGTCGAACCCGACCTGACCGCGGTCGGCCCCACCGCCCTGGACCGGTTGGCCGAGGCCGCCGGCCGGATCACCACCAGCACCCCGGCCGAGGCCGGGCTCGGCGAGTCGGCGATGGCCACCAGCGACCTGGCCAGCCTGGTACGCCGGCTGCAACAGGCCACCCTCGTCGGCCGGTCGGCGCTGGTCACCCCGATGCTGCTGGTGACGGTGCTCGGCGGGTACGCGTTGCTGCTCGTCGCCGTGCTGCTCACCGAGCACCGCCGGGGTGAGACCGCGTTGCTGCGGGCCCGGGGTGCCGCCCGTCGGCAACTGGCCGGGCTGACCGCCCGGGAGGCCACCCTGGTCGTGCTGCCCGCCGCGGTGCTCGCCCCGCTGCTCGCCGGGCAGGTGCTCGGGCTCGCCGGCCGCCTGCCGGGGCTCACCGCGGTGTCGCTGCGACCGGGCGGCGTACCCGACGCGACGGTGTGGCTGGTCGCCGGGGCGGCGGCGGCCGGCTGCGCGCTGGCGATGATCGGGCCGAGCCTGCGCCGGGGCGACAGCTACGTCGCCGACCTGGCCAGCCGCTCCCGGCCCAGCCGTCGCGGCATGGTGCAGCGGGCAGGCCTGGACGTGCTGCTGGTCGGGCTGGCCCTGCTCGCCTGGTACCAGCTCAGCCGCTACTCCTCCCCGCTGTCCCGGTCCCGGGGCGGTGACCTGGGGGTCGATCCGCTGCTGGCCGCCGCACCCACGCTCGGGGTCCTGGCCGGCGCGGTGCTGGCGCTGCGGCTGCTGCCGCCGCTGGTCCGGCTCGCCGAACGATGGGTGGACCGCAAGCCGTGGACGGCCGTCATGCTCGGCACCTGGCAGGCCGGGCGACGACCGCACGCCGGACCGGTGCTGCTGCTGGCCCTCGCCGTGGCAGTCGGCACCCTCGCCTGGTCCCTGGCCGGCACCTCCCGGCGTTCGCTGGACGACCAGGCCGCGCACCTGGTCGGCGCGGACCTGCGCCTCACCGAGGTCAACGGCTCCGCCGCCGCCGACCGGGCCGACCAGCTCGCCGGGCTGCCGGGCGTGCAGGTGCCGCTGCCGGCCTGGCGCGACACGGTACGACTCGGTCCGGCCGCCGCACCGGCCACCATGCTGGCGGTCGACGCCGACGCCGCCGGCCCGGTGGTGCGACTGCGGGCCGACCTGGCCGGCGGCTCCACCGCCGACCTGCTCGACACGCTCACCGCCGGCCGGGTCGAGGCGCCCGGCACGGTGTTGCCGGAGGGCACCCGGCGGTTGACCGGGCAGGTGAGCACCCGGATCGAGGACACCGAGACGAACTCCCCGGTACGCCACCACGTGGTGCTGCTCGACCCGCACGACACGCACCGCAGGCTGGCGTTGGGCACCGGCGACCGGGACGGCACACCGCTGCGGTTCGCCGTCGACCTGCCGCCCGGCCCCGGCCCGTGGCGGTTGGCCGGCTTCGCCACGGAGACCCTCGGGGCACCACGGACGAGCCTCGACTGGCGGCTGTCCGACCTGCGGGCCAGCCCGGACGACTCCCCCGGCACCCCCGTCGCGCTGACCGCGGACGGCTCCTGGCACCTGGTCGACCGCACCGGTGCCGCCACCGGTGCGACCGCCTCCGACGCCGGGCTGACCGCCCGCTACTCGCGGGACGTGCCGGGCGGCTGGTTCGCCCGCAGTACCCCGCTGCACCTGGCCGTGACCCGCACCGCCGACCCGACCCGGGTGCCGGTGGTGGCCACCACGGCGGCCCTCGACGCGCTGCGCCTGGACGTGGGCGCGCAGACCCGGCTGTTCCTGGGCGGGGCCGAGGTCGACGTGGTGGTGGTCGACGTCGTGGCCGCGTTGCCCGGTGACGCCGAGGACGCCGCGCTGCTGGTCGACCTGCCCTCGCTGGGTGCCCGACTCTTCCACGACCACGGGCTCGTCCGGTCGCCGCAGGAGTGGTGGCTGGCCGTGCGGCCCGGCGAGGCGGAGCGCGTGGCCGAGGCGGCCGGCGCGCTCGGCGGCCTGACCGTGCTGGCCCGCGAGGACGTCGCCGCCGAGTTGGCCCGCGACCCGTTCGGGGTGGGCGCGCGAGGTGCGCTGTTCGCCGCCGCGCTGGCTGCGGTGCTGCTGGCCGCCGTGGGCGTGGCCGTGGACGTCAGCGCCACCGCGCGACGCCGGGCCACCGAGCTGGCGGTGCTGCACACCCTCGGCGCCGGACGACGCCTGGTGGCCCGGTCGTTGCTGGCCGAGCAGTCGTTCCTCGCTGGGATGGGCGTACTGGTCGGCCTGCTGGTGGGTGTCGGGGTCGCCGCGACGATGGCACCGCTGGTGATCCTGACGCCGTCCGCCGAACGCCCGCACCCGCCACCGCTGCTGAGCGTCGACTGGCCCCCGGTGCTCGCCACCGGCGTGGGCCTGCTGGCCCTGGCACTGGCGTTCAGCGCCGCCGCCTCCACCGGCATGCGCCGTCGCCTGACCGTCACGGACGGAGAGACCCGATGATCGGCCGGATCAGGGTGTACGCGGGTCAGATGGGTCTGCTGGCGTTGCTGGGGCTGGTCGCGGCGCTGCTGGTGACCGCCGCGCCGCGACTCGCCGACGGGTACGCCGACCGGGGGCTGCGGGCCGACGTCGTGGACCTTCCGCACCTGGTCCGCGACATCTCCTTCGGCGTGGCGCGTCCCGCACCGGCCGAGGCCGGACAGGCCGAGCTGGACCGGTACGCCGCCGCGCTGCCGCAGCCGCTGCCCGCCCTGGTGGACCACCGGTGGTACGCCTCCTCGATCGCCCCGGCGGTGCTGCTGGCCAGCGGCGACGAACCACCCATGGACGGCGGCGCGCGCAAGGAGTTCGGGGTACGCGCCCAGACCGGCGTCGAGGAGGCGGCCGAGGTGACCGACGGCCGGTGGCCGCGTACCCAGGCGGGCGGCCCGGCCGAGCTGGCGGTGTCGGTGCAGGTGGCCGAGGTGCTGTCCCTGCGACCCGGCACCGACCTGCGGTTCGGGGGCGGCGACCGGCAGGCGTCGGTACGCGTCGTCGGGGTGTTCACGCCACGGGACGCCACCGACCCGGTCTGGGACGACCTGCGGCCGGCGCTGAACCCGACCGTGCCGCTGCTCGACGGCGACCCGTACGTGGTGGCGGGCGTGACCGACTGGGCCGGCATGGACCGGATCTCGGCCGGTGCCGGGGTGCCGGCGGTGAGCGGCTGGCGGTACCGGCTCGACGAGCAGCGGCTGGACACCGCCGTGCTCGACGCGGTCACCGCGGCGGTGGCCGAGACCCGCCGCGCCGAGACGGTCCCGGGTGCGCTGGTGCAGACCTCACTGGACACCGCGCTGGTGCGCTTCGCCGACGAACTGCGGTCGGTCCGGGCGCTGCTGGCCGTCGTGCAGACCGGGCTGCTGGCCAGCCTGCTCGGGCTGATCGTGCTGGCGGCCCGGCTCGCGGTACGACGTCGACGGGCGGAACTCACGCTGCTGCGGGCGCGGGGGGCCTCGCTGGGCACGATCGGTCGCCGGTTGTTCGTCGAGGCGGTGCCCGTGCAGCCGCTCGCGGTGCTGCTGGGCGCTCTGGCCGGGGCGGCGGTGCCGGGCCGCTCGACCGGGCTGCCCTGGCCGGTGCCGGTGCTGGCGGTGCTCACCACCGTCGTGGTGCCGGTGCTTGCGGCGCTCGCCCACCGGCGGGTCGGTGTGGTCGCCGGCCGCGCGGACGTGGTGGCGCAGCGTCCGAGCGCGCGTCGGCTCACGCTGGAGGCGAGCGTGCTGGTGCTCGCCGGGCTCGGCGTGGTGCTGCTACGCCGCCGGGGCCTGGACGCGGCCGGCGGCGTCGACGCGTACCTGAGTGCGGTGCCGGTGCTGGTCGCGGTCGCCGCCGCGCTGGTGGCGATCCGGTTGCTGCCGTGGCCGCTGCGGCTGGTCGGCCGGTTCGCCACCCGGGCCCGGGGCGCGATGCTGTTCCTCGGCGCGGCCCGCGTCGGCCGGGGTACGCCGGTGGCGTGGGGGCCGCTGGCGGTGCTGATCGTCGCGGTCAGCACCGGCGTGTTCGGTGGCGTGGTGACGACCACGGTGGCCGACGCCCGGGACCGGGCCGCCACGCTGAGCATCCCGGCCGACGCCTGGCTGACCGGGTACACCTTCGCCCCGGACGCCGCCGACGCGCTCGGCGCGGTGCCCGGCGTGCAGGCGCTGGCCCGGGTGTGGGTGGAGTCGAACCGGCGGCTGTTCTCCGACAGCGGTCCGGCAGCACGCCAGCTCGGCCAGGCCCGGGTGCTGGTGGTGGATGCTCCGGCGTTCGCCGAGGTGGTGGCGCGCAGCGGCGTGGACGTCGACGTGCCGGCCGCGTTGCGTGACGCGGCCCGTGGCGACGGGCCGGTGCCGGCGGTGGTGTCGCCCCGGGTGGCGGCGGAGGTCGGCGACGGCGCGGTGGCCGACGTGCAGAGTCGGCGGTACGCCTTCCAGGTCGCGGGGATCGCCGACGCCTTCCCCGGGGTGGGATTGGGCGTGGAGCGGTTCGTGGTGCTGCCGTGGCAGGCGCTGCCCGAGTACGAGTACACCCCGATCGTGCCCAACCGGTACCTGCTCGCCACCGACGGCGTCGACGAGACGCGGTTGCTGGCGGTGGCCGACGAGGAACAACGGCGGCGACAGGCCGACGTGCTCGGCAGGGAGGTGACCCGGGCCCAGGTGCCGGCGGCCCTGCAGACGCGGCAGGCGTACCGGGACGGGTTGGAGCGGACCGGGGCCAACGAGGTGTTGACCCTGGCGTTCACCGTGGGCGCGGCCGGTGGCACCGCGCTGGCGGTCCTCGCCGTCGGGTTCGCGGTGGTCGCCGACGCCGCCGGCCGGGGCCGGACGCTTTCGCGGCTGCGCACCCTGGGGCTGTCGGCGGCGGGCGGTCGGCGGCTGCTGGTGTACGAGCTGGTGCCGCTGGTGGTGGTCGCGGCGCTGACCGGCGCGGCGGTGGGGGTGGCCCTGCCCCGACTGCTCGGTCCGACCCTGGGACTGGCCGCGTTCGCTCCCGGGGTCCCTATCCGCGACCACCTGGACCCGCTGGTCGTGGGCGGGGTGCTGGCGCTGGTGGTGCTCGGCCTGCTGGCCGGTCTGGTGGTGGAGAACCTGGTGAACCGGCGGATGCGCCTCGGCGAGGTGCTACGCCTGGGAGAGGAGAACCCATGAGCGAGCGTCAGCGAGCGGATCATGGACTGGTGTCTCATGGCGGCGCGCAGCGGAGCGGAGAGTCGGCATGACCCTGATGGAGGACGTGCCGGATCTGGCGACGTTGCAGCGGCGGGCGGCGGAGCGTGCCGCCGCCCGCGCCGGTGGCGCCGAGCGGTTGCGTGGCCACATCGTCTGCGACGGCCTGGTGCGGATCTTCACCAGCGAGGGGGTGGAGGTCGTCGCGTTGCAGGGGCTCGACCTGGTCGTGGACCGGGGCGAGCTGGTGGCGATCGTGGGCGCCTCCGGGTCCGGCAAGTCCACGGTGCTCAACATCCTGTCCGGGCTGGACACGCCGACCGCCGGGATCGCCCGGGTCGCCGGCTACGACCTGTTGACCATGTCGGCCCGCAAACGGCTGCGCTACCGGCGGCACACCGTCGGGTTCGTGTGGCAGCAGACCAGCCGCAACCTGCTGCCGTACCTGTCGGCGCGGGAGAACGTGGCGCTGCCGATGCGGCTGGCCGGTCGGGGTGGCCGGGCCGGTCGGCGACGCACGGCGGAGCTGCTGGACATGGTCGGCGTCGGGTACTGCGCAGACCGCCGGCCGGGGCAGATGAGCGGTGGTGAGCAGCAGCGGTGCGCGGTCGCGGTGGCGGTCGCCAACGACCCGGAGGTCCTCTTCGCCGACGAGCCGACCGGTGAGCTGGACGAGGCGACGGCGGCGGAGGTGTTCGGGGCGCTGCGCACCATCAACGCCGAGTTGGGCGTCACGGTGGTGGTGGTCACGCACGACCCGCAGGTCGCCACGCAGGTCCGCCGGACGGTTTCGATCCGCGACGGGCGCACCGCCTCGGAGGTGCACCGCACCGCGCGCATCGGCGCCGACGGCGTCGAGGAACTGGTCACCGAGGAGTACGCGGTGCTGGACCGGGCCGGGCGGATGCAGTTGCCCGCCGGGTTCGTCGACGCGTTGGCGCTCAAGGACCGGGTGAAGCTGACCCTGGAACCGGACCACGTGCAGGTCCGCGCAGGCGACGGGAGGGACGTGACGTGAGCGAGGACCTGGTGCGGGTCGAGGGGTTGTGCCGCGACTACGGCAGCGGCGACCGGGTGGTCCACGCGGTGCGGGACGTGTCGTTGCGGGCCGGTCGCGGTGAGCTGGTCGCGGTGCGGGGGCGCTCGGGTGCCGGCAAGACCACGTTGCTGAATCTGATCGGCGGGCTGGACCGGCCCACGGCCGGACGGGTGTGGGTGGCCGGTCGGGAGGTGACCGCCGCCGGTGAGCAGGAGTTGCTGCGGCTGCGCCGGGACACCGTCGGTTTCGTCTTCCAGTCCTTCGGGCTGATCCCGATCCTCTCCGCCGCCGAGAACGTCGGGGTGCCGATGCGGCTGGCGAAGACGCCGGCCGCGCAGCGCGAGGAACGGGTGTCGGTGCTGCTGGAACTGGTCGGGCTGGGCGGGCAGGCCGCGCAGCGCCCGTACGAGATGTCCGGTGGGCAGCAGCAGCGGGTGGCGATCGCCCGCGCGTTGGCCAACGATCCCGAGCTGCTGATCGCCGACGAACCCACCGGCCAGTTGGACTCGGAGACCGGCCGGGCGGTGATGGACCTGCTGCGGGCGCTGGTGCACGCGCGCGGGATGACCGCGCTGGTGGCCACGCACGACCCGACGCTGGTGGAGATGGCCGACCGGGTGCTGGTGCTGCGCGACGGCCGGTTGGTCGAGTCGGCCGAGCCGGTCGGCGTGTGATCAGTACGGGTCGCCGCAGACCCGCCACCCGTCCTCCCGCACCACCGACAACTCACGCTGCTCGGTGGCGCCGCTGTCGCGGGTCAGCCGGACGGTGACCGTGCCGTGGGGCTTGCCCCGGTCGGTGGCCACCGACACGTCGACGATCTCGTAGTCGCGCACGATCGGCGGGGTGCGGACCCAACTGGTGAAGCCCAGCTCGCTCCACCGACTACGCGAGTCGGCGCAGAGCCGCTCGTACGCGCTGTCGGTGTCGCCCGTGGTCACCTCGCGCAGGAACCCCTCGGCGGTCTCCCGCACCGGGCCGGCGGCCTGGGTCACGACCTGCACGTTCCAGGCGCCGAGACCGGCGACGCCGATGCAGCACAGGGCCACGCCGGCGCCGGCGAAGACGAGCCCGACCCGCATCGGGTGGCGTCGCCGGGCCGGCCTGCTCCACGGCTGCGCCTCGCCCACACCATCCGACCGTAGAGAATCGGGCGCGTCGGCGGGCGGAAAGCCGTCCGGTGCCGGGTCAGTTGCGGCGGCGGGCCCGGGCGGCCCAGATGGCGTACGCGGGGTCGCGGTCGAGGTTGTGCCGGTCGCGGTCGTAGCGTCGGGTGGTGCGCGGGTCGGCGTGCCCCATCGCGTCCTGCACGTCCTCCAGCGGTACGCCCTCGGCGCGGGCGGTGGTGGCGAAGGCGTGCCGCAGCGAGTGCGGTGACAGTCGCGCCCAGGCCGGGATGCCCGCGTCCCGGGCGAGTCGCCGGATCAGCCGGAACACCGAGTGCCGGTCCAGTCGGGCGCCGCTGGCGGTGACCAGCAGTGCACCGGTGAGCTGGTGCGCCGCCACGCCCTGCTCGGCGGCGCGCTGGGTCAGGTAGGCGTCCACCGCGTACGCGGTCGAGGGGGTCAGGGCCCGGCGGCGTGACTTGCCGCCCTTGCCGGTGAAGCGCACGCTGCGGTGTCCGCGTTCGGCGCCGAGGTCGGCGACGTCCAGGGAGACCAGTTCCCCGACCCGCAGGCCCAGGTCGGCCAGGAGGGTGACGGCGGCGCGGTTGCGGGCCGCCGTCGGCCCGGTGTCGGTCTCGGCGGCGGCGAGCAGCGCGTCCACCTCGTCGGGGGCCAGGCCCACCGTGCCCGAGTGGTCGCGGTCGATCCGGGGCCGGTCGGCGTCGGAGACCGGGTTGGCGTGCACCGCCTGGAGCTTGACCAGGAAGTCGTACCAGCTGGACATGGCGGAGAGCTTGCGGGCCACGGTCGCCGGGGTCAGCGGCCTCCCGGTACGCGCCGCCAGGGTGTTCTCCAGTGCCCGCGCGTACTCGTTGACGTGCAGGAAGTTCGCCCGCAGCGGGTCCAGGTGGCGGGCGTCGCACCAGCTCAGCCACCCGGCGACGTCCCGCCGGTACGCGTCCCGGGTGTGCTCACTCAACCGCCGGTTACGCAACCACGCGTCGGTGACGGCCATCGGCCCCCCGGGCAGGGCGGGATGGGCCGGCGGGCGGTACAACACCGGGGTCTCGGTCGAACGCATGTGAAAAATGTTCTCAGTCGTGTTTCAGGATGACGAACAGGCGCGCCGACGCGTCATGATCGCACACCGCCGTCCCGGACCGTCGCGGCACACGGCCGGGCGGGAACACCTCCCACCCGGCCGTCGCGTGCGTCAGGCGTTGATCTGCCGCCGACCGTCGCCGGTCGCGCTGACGGTGACCTTGCGCGGCTTGGCCCGCTCGGCCACCGGGATCCGCAGCGTCAACACGCCGTTCTCGTACCCGGCCTCCAGCCTGTCCGTGTCGAGCGTGTCGCCGAGGAAGAGCTGCCGACTGAACACCCCCATCGGGCGCTCGGCGGCGACGAGTTCGACGGTGTCCCCGGCGGGCCGGCGACGCTCGGCCCGGACGGTCAGGACGTTGCGCTGGACGGTGCAGTCGATGCTGTCCGGGTCCACTCCCGGCAGGTCGAAGGCGGCGTAGAAGTGGTCGCCGTCGCGGTAGGCGTCCATGTGCATGACCGCCGGGCGGCTGGTGGTGCCGAAGAACTGCTCGGCGAGCCGGTCGATCTCACGGAACGGGTCGGTGCGCATCAGCATCACGTGCCTCCTCGGTTCCTCTGCGCCGAAGGTTTCGGAAGTAGTTGAGCCTTGGCGACTCAACTTGCTGTCTTCTTATTTAGCGCGCCGGGCGCGCATCGTCAACTCCTGCGCGGGGTTTCGCGGTGGTCGTCGAAGGCGGCCAGCAGGCGGCGCAACAGCCGCAGGTCTCCCTCGGCGCTTGCGGCTCCGCTGCGGACGGCCTCGTCGAGCTCGCGTCGGTCGAACACCAGGTCCTGCACGGTGCGCGCGGTGGCGGTCAGGGTGGCATCGGCAGGTGCCTCCCGCCGGATCGCCTCCAGTCCGCCTTCGCCGACGGTGAGGAGGAACGCGTCGCCGGGCAGCCGGAGCGTGACGGTGCCGCGCACCGATCCCATCGCGGCGGCGTCGAAGGTGGTGCGAAGCGCCAGGGCGAGCGCGTCCGGGCTGAGTTCCTCGGCCGAGTCCGGCTGTGGCGACAGTCGACTGCCCCAGTTCCCCAACGCCAGCAGGACCGGTTCGAGTGCGCGACCGCGGTCGGTGAGCTCATAGATCAGCCCGGTCGCCGGGGGCAGCGCGCGATGTCGCGCCAACACGCCGGTCTCCTCCAGCTCGCGCAGTCGCTGGGTCAGCACGTTCTGACTCATGCCGGGCAGTCCACGGTGCAGGTCCGTGAACCGCTTGGGGCCGAACAGCAGCTCACGGACCACCAGCAGCGCCCAGCGTTCACCGACCACGTCGAGCGCTCTGGCGATGCCGCACAGGTCCAGGTAGCTCCGCATCCGCAGATCGTACCTTGCATTCGACACCAGTTACTCCTACTTTAGGAGTGACACTGATCGAGGGGGTGCGGCATGCCGCATGTGTACTCAGCCGACGGCACGTCGATCGGCTACGACCGGCTCGGTGACGACGGGCCTGCGCTGGTGCTCGTCGGGGGCGGCCTGGACGACGGCACGGAGAACCGACCGCTGGGCGAGCACCTGGCCACCGGCTTCCGCGTCGTGAACTACCGGAGACGTGGCCGAGGCGACAGCGGCGACGGCCGGCCCTACGCCGTCGAACGGGAGGTCGAGGATCTCGCGGCGGTGATCGACGCCGCCGGAGGCCGCGCGCACCTGTTCGGCGCGTCGAGCGGAGGAGCGCTCGCGCTCGAAGCGGCCGCCGCCGGACTCCCGGTCGACCGGATCGCCGTCCACGAGGTGCCGTACCAGGTGGACGATGCGATGATCGCCACTTGGCGGGCGTACCGGCGCGAGCTTGAGGCCGCGCTCGACGCCGGCGACCGCGATCAGGCGCTCACGCTGTTCATGCGGCTCGCCGGCTCCTCCGAGCAGGACATCGCGGGCGCGCAAGCCGCCCCGGTGTGGCCCGCGCTCCGTGCGCTGGCACCGACGTTGCGCTACGACGCGGCATGCCTCGGCGACGGCCCGCCACCCACACACCGTCTCGCGATGGTGCGGCAGCCGGTGCTCCTGACGACCGGCGTCACGGTCGACCCGCAGATGGCCGGACTTCCCGTCGACTTCTTCGGCGCGGCGGCAGACGCGGCCGCCGCCGCACTGCCCGACGCCCGGCGGCACACCTTCCCGGTCGAGGGCCACGTCGCCGATCCGGCCGTACTCGGTCCCCTCCTCACCACGTTCTTCGCCGGCTGACCCGTCTTCTCGGCACCCTGAGGTCACACCGGGTGACGGGCGTCGTCGAGCCGAGCCACCTCGGCCAGTCGGGCGGGTTAGGGTGCTGCGATGGGTACACACACCGCTGCGGTCGAGGCGCTCAAGGCCGACCCGGCGACCGCCGGGCTGCGCCGGTCGCTGGAGGTCTACTACGGCGACCCCGGACGGGACGCGGCGATGGACGCCTTCTACGCCCGCTTCGTCCGCCCCGGCGACCTGGTCTTCGACATCGGCTCCCACGTCGGCGACCACATCGGCAGCTTCCGCCGCCTCGGCGCCCGGGTGGTCGCGGTCGAGCCGCAGCCGTTGTGCCTGCGGGCGCTGCGCACCATCTACGCCGACGACGACCAGGTCACCCTGGTCGAGGCGGCCTGCGGGGCGCAACCGGGCCGGATCGGTTTCCTGGTCAACTCCGCCAACCCCACCGTCTCCACCGCCTCCACCGACTTCGTCAGCGCGGCGGCCGGGGCCGGCGGCTGGGAGGGGCAGACCTGGGACGGTCAGATCGAGGTCCCGGTCACCACCGTGGACGCCCTCATCGCCGAACACGGCACACCGGCCTTCGCCAAGATCGATGTGGAGGGCTTCGAGGACGCCGTACTGGCCGGACTGAGCGCAACGCTGCCCGCGCTGTCGTTCGAGTTCACCACGATCGAACGCGAAGTGGCGCTGCGCTGCCTGGACCGGCTGACCACGCTCGGCTTCGGCGGCTTCGACGTCGCGCTCGGCGACCACAAGGAGCTGAAGCTCGGCCGCTGGGCCACCGCCGAGGAGATGGCGGCGTACCTGACCGCGCTGCCGCACGAGGCCAACTCCGGCGACGTCTACTGCGTGCCGTCGCCTTCCCGCTGACACCCCGACCCGCCGTTCGCCGGTCCTCCGCTGGTGACCGCCGCCGTACCCTGACCGGGTGCTGTCCCAGATCACCGGCCTGTCCCGACACTTCACCGAGGACACGCTGCGGGCGTACCTGCTGAGCCGCTCGACACGAACTGACAACGGATGCCTCGTCGTCCGTGGCTACGGCACCCGGCGGGGCGTGTACCAGAAGCTGGCGGGCCGGGCCTGGGCACACATCGCGGCCTACGTGGTCTTCGTCGGCGACTACGACCCCACTCTCGAGATCCACCACGGCTGTGGGGTGCCGGACTGCATCGAGCCGACGCACCTGCGCCAACTCAGCCACGCGGACACCTGCCGAGAACGCCGCCAGGCCCCGCTGTGCCGCAACGGGCATGAGCGGGAGATCGAGCCGGCGACGGGCCGCCTCCGACGAGTCTGCCGGACCTGCAACCGCGAGGCGCAGAAGCGCTGGCGCGAACGCCAGGCCGCCGAGGTCGCCGCAGCCCGAGCGACGTACCGGCCGACGCCCTCCTGACGCCCCGAGAGCCCTGACCAGGCGGCGAAGTCCGTCGACTACACCAGCGTAAGTCCTTACGCACATTAACAGTCATTATGATGCACCACCGCTATGTCCGTTTTGTGGCGAGTATTTATTTGATTGGCGTTATCGGTAATTCAATAAATACTCGCTGGTCCGCCATGGGCCGGATGAAGAGATAGCCGAGAGCGCGTCGAGGCTCCCCCGGGATTGCTGCCGTGAGCGTCGTCAGGGGCGGCGCAGGCGCAGGGCTACGAAGCTCGGGCGCTCGGTCAGCCGCTCGTAGCGCTCCGGGTCGACGGCGCGCAGCGTCTCGACCGCCCTCGGCTCGACCAGCCGCTCCAGCACGAACCCGGCGTCGAGTACCTCGGTCACCAGAGACTCAAGGGTCATCCGCTGCAAGCGCATGCTGATCCCGTCGGCCATCGGGAACTCGACCCAGCTCTCGTCGAAGTACGATCCGCCGTAGTACCTCCAGTCCGACGCCGGATGTGTCGTCGACAGCAGGAACCAACCGCCCGGGCGCAGCACTCGCCGCACCTCTGCGAGGAACCGGGCCCGGTTGGTCAGGTGGTGCAGGACCAGCGCGCAGACGACTCCGTCGAACGACGCGTCGGCCGCGAACTCCAGCGGGGCGTCCAAGTCGTGCTGTCGGACGTCGGCGCGATCGCCGAGCACGGCCCGGGCGTGCTCGACCAGCGTGGCGCTGCCGTCCACCGCCACCACCTCGGCCCCCCGGGCGACCAACTCGGCCGCATAGTGGCCGCCACCGCAGCCGGCGTCCAGGACCCGGAGACCGGCGACGTCGCCGGCGAGCGTCAGCATGGCCGGCCGGTCCGTGTAGGCATTGTGCGGACTGTCAGCGGCGTGCGCCGCGAAGACGTCACCGGCCTGGTCGTGATACGCGTGGGCTGCGGACATCCGGGAAGCTTGCCCGGGTCGTGGCGCGGGCCGCAAACCGAATCGGGACACCGGCACGGGTCAGAGACCCAGACCGCCCCGGACGGTCGTCTCCTGACCGGTGAACTCGCCGGTGAGCAGGGGCATGGCCCGCGCGATCGCCGCCTTGGTCTCCGGGAGTTGAAGCGAGCGGGCGTGGTGTTCGCGGCTCTGCCAGACCTCGTTGACGACCACGAGGTCCGGATCGGTGTCGGAGACGCCGACGACATAGAGGTGGCACCCCGCCGCCCGCAGACCCTCGACACCGTCGAGCAGGATCGCCGCGACCTCGTCCCGGTGGCCGGGCCTGGTCCTCATGGAGCCGTTGTAACCGAACACGATCGCTGCCTCCCGGATGCCGACGGAGAACCGACCGTACTGTCCGGCTACGACATCCCCGGCCGACCCGGACCGCTCAGGCGGCGCGTCGTCGGCGGAACGGGAACCAGGACCACCGGGGCGCGGGCGGCCTCGGGGCGACGACGGGTGCCACCGGGGTGGTGGCGGCCCGACGCGCGGCACGCCACGTCGACACCACGGCGTCGGCGTCGACCGGGCGCACCACGACCCGAGGGCCGGACGGGTTGCGCAGCCAGGCCATCACCTCGGCGTTCAGGTCTGCGACGCAGGAGCGTACGGCCTGCTCGGTCGGTAGATCGCGGACCTCGTCCGGTAGGCGTTCGATGCGGCGGCGCAGCAGCAACGGGGTGGGTAGCAGCAGGTCGGTGGGGAGCTTCTCGCGCTCCATGAAGCTCTTGATCCACCAGGACTCGTCGTAGGGCAGTCCCCGGCCCGGGATCGGCCTGCCCGCGCCGGGCAGGTCGTCGAACTCCCCGCGTTCCTGCGCCGAGCGGATCTGCGCCTCGACCGACGCCTCCCACATCCTGTCCACGCGTTCCACCTCCCCGTTCCTCCCACGGTAACGCGAACCACCGGACGGCCGGTCCGACGACGATCCGGACGCCCGGGTTCGCCGGGCTGGACCTGGCCGACCTCGACTCAGACACCACCACCGTCGAGGTCCGTGCCCACATCGACCGGGTCGTCGTCTTTTCCCCCGGGCGCTACCGGTGGCCCTCGCGCAGCACGGCCACCCCGCCGGGTGCCAGGGTCACCGCCTCGTCGACCTCGGCGTCGGTGAGCAGGTCCCGGCCGCAGGCCGGTACGCGCTGCGCGCGGTCGGTGTGGTTGAGCAGGAACAGCCAGCTCACCCCGTCACCGAGGCGACGGACCGCCTCGACCCCGGCGGGTGCGTCCGGGCAGACCGGGGTGACTCCGGCGGCGCGGGCGGCGGTGTCGAGCAGCCGGCGGTAGGTGGCGTCGTCGGGGCGGGTGGAGACGTACCAGGCGGTGCCGGTGCCGTGGCGGTGCCGGGTGACCGCCGGTGACCCGTCGAGCAGCCCGCCGACGTACGCGGTGACCGTCTCCGCGCCGGTCAGGTGGACGGTCTCGGCCCAGATCCGGCCGGTGCCGCCGTCGCCGAGGCGCACATGGTCGCCCTCGGCGTACGGGTGGAACTCCTCCACCCGTACGCCGAGCACGTCGCGCAACGCGCCCGGGTAGCCGCCGAGCCGGACCCGCGCGTACTCGTCGGCGGTGCCGCTGAGGTACGTGGCGAGCAGATGACCGCCCCGGTGGACGTACTCGCTGATCCACTCGACGGTGGCGTCGTCGATCAGATAGAGCGCGGGCAGGACGAGCAGCCGGTACCCGTCGAGGGGGTCACCGGGCGCGACCGTGTCGCAGCCGTGGCCGGTGTGCCACAGGGCGCGGTGGGCGGCGGCGAGTTCCTGCTGGTGGTCGAGTCGGGTGGAGGGCAGGCCCGGGTGGCGCAGCGCCCAGGCGCTCGGGGCGTCGACGGCCAACGCCACGGACGCCTCGACCCGGCCGCGTACCTCGGTGAGCCGTTCCAGCGCCGCGCCGAGCTCGACCGCCTCACGGAACGCCCGGCTGTCCGGGCCGGCGTGCGGCACCAGGGCGGAGTGGAACCGTTCGGCGCCACCGGCGGACGCCCGCCACTGGAAGAACATCGCGCCGTGCGAGCCGCGCGCCACGTGCGCCAGGCTGTGGCGCAGCATCCGTCCCGGCTCCTTGGTGTGCGACCGGCCGGTGGTGTGGATCTGCTGGGCGGCGCTCTCCATCAACAACCAGGGCGGCGTCGGGGTACCACGGTCGACGGCGGCGTGCCGGGCCCAGCCCCGGGCCAGGTCGCCGACGAGCGCGGTCTGCTCCTCGGCGCCGCCGTCGACGGCCGACGGGTAGTGGTCGACGGCGACCAGGTCCACCTCGCGGGCCCAGCGGGCGTGGTCGACCGGCACCCAGTCGCCGAGCACGTAGTTGGTGGTGATCGGGGTCTGCGGGGCGGCGGCGCGCAGCAGGTCCCGCTGTTCGGCGTAGGCGGCGAGCAGGGTGTCCGACCAGAAGCGGCGGAAGTCCAGCAGGTGGCCGGGGTTGCCCAGGTACTGGGTGGCGCGGGGCGTGCTGATCTGCGCCCAGTCGGAGTAGTGCTGGCTCCAGAAGCCGGTGACCCAGGCGTCGTTGAGGGCGGCCAGGTCGCCGTAGCGCCCGGCCAGCCAGCGCCGGAAGGCCCGGGCGGTGTGCTCGCAGTGGCAGGTGGTGCCGTACTCGTTGTGCACCCGCCACAGCGCCACGGCCGGGTGGTGGGCGTACCGGTCGGCGAGGGCGGCGGTGATGCGGCGGGCGGCGGAGCGGTAGGCGGGGGCGGCGGCGCAGTAGGTGTCGCGGCTGCCGTGGTGCAGGCGGACCCCGTCGGCGGTGACCGGCAGCGCGCCCGGGTGGGCGAGGGAGAACCAGGGTGGCGGGGAGGCGGTGGGGGTGGCCAGGGCGACCCGGATGCCGCCGTCGTGCAGCAGGTCGAGGACCTGGTCGAGCCAGTCGAAGGTGTACCGGCCGGGGGCCGGCTCGAGGCGGGACCAGGCGAACACGCCGACGGTGACCAGGTTGACCCGGGCCCGGCGCATCAGCGCGACGTCCTCGGCCCAGACCTCCGCCGACCACTGCTCCGGGTTGTAGTCACCGCCGTAGCAGAGTCGACCGTCGTGCCACATCGCCCACCATCCGTCGGATTAGTTGATGATCCGTCCAAACTATGGAGGCGGTTTGCCCATGTCAACGACACCGATAGTTTCGACATCGATGATCCTCGTTGACAGTTCGTTGGGTAGTTAAAGAAACTATCCGCACCGCCGTACCCTCGTCGAGGAGAGCCGATGCCGTACCGACCGCCGTTGGTGCCGTACGAGACGTTCGTGGCCGACCCGCCCGACCTGCCCGCCCGCTCCCCCGGCGAGGGTGGGACCGCGGTGGTGGGACGGGCCGAGTTCGTCGGCGGCGACACGTCCGGGGCCACCTTCAAGGCGGCGCTGGCCGACGGGGTGACGGCGGTGGTCCGGGTGGAGGCCGCCGGTGACGGCGTGATCCGGGTCCGGCTCGCCGAGGACCCCCAGGCCCGGACCCGCTCCGCGCGCGCGGCGACGCTGGTCCGCCCGCAGGCGCGGCCGGCCACCGTGACCGCCGACGACCGGTGGGTACGCGTCGACGCCGGAGCCGTCGTCGCCGAGATCCGGCTCGACCCGTGGCGGATCCGGTTCCTGCGCCCCGACGGCACCGTCCTGCTGGAACAGGACCCCGGCACGGTCGACATCAGCGGCCGGCGGCGCACGCTGCCCTTCGGCCGCTCCACCGTCGACGGGGTCCACGTCGCCTGGCACGAGAGCTTCGCCGCGCCCGGCGACGAACGCTTCGTCGGCTTCGGGGAAAAGTTCACCCCGCTGGACAAACGCGGCCAGCGGGCGTTGATGTGGAACTTCGACGCCTTCGGCAGCGAGTCCGACCGGTCACACAAGAACGTGCCGTTCTATCTGTCCAACCGGGGCTACGGGCTGCTCGTCGACAGCGGCCTGCCGGTGCAGTTCGACGTCTGCCAGTCCACCCACAGCACGGTCCAGATCCTGGTCCCCGACGACCTGCTGGACTACTACGTGCTGGCCGGGCCGACCCCCGTCGAGGTGCTGGACCGATTCGACCGGCTCACCGGTCGGCCGTACCTGCCGCCCCGCTGGGCGTTCGGCGCCTGGATCTCCTCTGGCTTCTATCCGGACAGCCAGGAGAAGGTGCTGGAGCGGGCACGGCGCATCCGTGAGCGCGACATCCCCTGCGACGTGCTGCACCTGGACTGCTACTGGCAGGTCGCCGGGAACTGGTCGGACCTGCGCTGGGACGCCGAGGCGTTCCCCGACCCGGCCGGGATGCTGCGGACCCTCGGCGAGCAGGGCTTCCGGGTCTGCCTCTGGATGAACCCGTACCTGATGACCGGCAGCCCGCTGTACGCCGAGGCGGAGCGCGCCGGCTACTTCCTGCGCCGCCCCGACGGCGGCACGTACGTCGCAGACGTGTGGCACGGTAGCTACCCGGTCAGCGCCATCGTGGACCTGACCAACCCCGCCGCCGTCGACTGGTTCACCGGCCTGCTGCGGCCCCTGCTGGAACAGGGCGTGGCGGTGTTCAAGACCGACTTCGCCGAAGGGGTGCCGGCCGACGCGGTGGCCCACAACGGGATGACCGGCGTCGAGCTGCACAACGTCTACAGCCTGCTCTTCAACGACGTGGTCGCCCAGGTCACCGAGGAGGTGGCGGGTCACCGGGCGGTGTGGGCGCGCTCGTCGTACCTGGGTGGGCAGCGGCACAGCGCACAGTGGAGCGGCGACGTCAACGCGACCTGGCCGGCGCTGGCCAGCACGCTGCGCGGCGGGTTGTCGCACGGCCTGTCCGGGGTGCCGTTCTGGAGCCACGACACCGGTGGTTTCCACGGCACCCCGGAACCGGATCTATACGTCCGCTGGTCGCAGTTCGGGGCGTTGTCGCCGCTGCTGCGGCTGCACGGCACCACCAGCCGGCTGCCCTGGGACTTCCCGGCCGAGACCGAACGGCTGGCGGTGCAGGCGCTGCGGCTGCGCTACCGGCTCATGCCGTACCTGTGGTCGGCGGCGGTGCAGGCCGCCCGTACCGGCGCGCCGATGATGCGCGCCCTGCTGGTCGACACGCCGCAGGACCCGACGGCCTGGACCACCGACCTGCAGTACCGCCTCGGCACCGACCTGCTGGTGGCGCCGGTGCTGGACCCGACCGGGCAGCGTGACGTCTATCTGCCGGTCGGGGACGACTGGATCGACGCGGCCACCGGCGAGCAGCACCCGGGTGGGCGGCACCTGCGGGTCACCGTGCCGCTGTCGCGCACCCCGCTGTACGTACGCCACGGCACGCTGCTGCCGCTGGTCGCGCCGCACCCGACCGTCGGCGACCGGCCGTTCCGCGATGTCACGCTGGTCAGTTGGGGTGCCGTCGAGGGGCGGACGGTGGTGCACGACGTCGACGGCGACACCGTCATCGAGGCGTTCCGCGACGGCGACGAGTTGCGGATCAGGACGCGAGGGCCGCTGCTGGTGGGGCGGTTGGCCTTCGCCGGGGTCGGCGAGTCCGACCTGCCGGCCCGGTCACTGCTCAACGGTGCGGCGGTGACCGTCGTGCCCTTCGCGGGGTTGTTCCCCGCCTAGGGCCGACCGTCGCGCGTGGCGCCCGGCTGGACGGAGTCGGGCGTCACGCGGGACGGGGCCGGACCCACCCGGGTCCGGCCCCTGCCGGGCGACGCCGCACCGCGCCCGGTCAGCCCTTCACCGCACCGGTGATGACACCCTTGGTGAAGTGCCGCTGCACGAACGGATAGATGATCACGGCGGGGATGACCGTCACGATCACCACGGCCATCTTGACCGCGAGCGTCGGCGGATACGCCGTCACGCCGGGCAGGCTCACCGACGCGCCGGAGACGTTCGGTGACTGTCCGGCCAGGATGTAGCTCTGCAACACCCGCTGGATCGGGAACTTGTCGTTGGAGTCGATGTAGAGCACCGCGTTGAAGTACGCGTTCCAGTAGCCGACCGCGTAGAAGAGCCCGACCACGGCGATCACCGCCTTGGACAGCGGCAGCACGATCCGGGTGAGGATGCGCAGCTCCCCCGCGCCGTCGATGCGGGCGCTGTCGAGCAGTTCGGCCGGCACGTTCATGAAGAACGCGCGGATCACCACCAGGTTGAACACGCTGATCGCGCTGGGCAGGATCAGCGACCAGATGCTGTCCTTGAGGCCCAGCCCGGTCACCACCAGGTAGCTCGGCACCAGCCCCGGGAAGATCAGGAACGTCAGCAGGAAGTAGAACAGCAGCCCACGGTGGCCCACCGAACCCGGCCGGGACAGCCCGTACGCGGCCAGCACGGTGAGCAGCAGGCTGACCGTGGTGCCGAGCACGGTGACCAGGGTGCTGATCCACACCGCCTGGGTGACGTCGCCGCCGCTGAAGATGGTGATGTACGCCGACGGGTCGATCTCCCGGGGGATGATCACCATGCCGCCGGCGTCGTCGATGGTGCCGCGCGAGGCGAGGCTGGTGACCAGCACCGCCCAGAGCGGCACCAGCACCGCCGCGACCAGCAGCGTGAGCACGACCCCCTTGCCGATGGTCAGGGACGTCGAGGGGTGGCCCGCCCACACCGGACGACCGGCGGGACGTCGCCGAGGCGGTGGCGCGGGTGGTCCCGCCGTTGTCGGTGCCGCGGGCACCGGCCCGGCACCACTGAGCTGCGCGGTCATGATTTCGCGTACACCCCCTGCTCGCCGAGCCGGTGCGCGACCTTGTTCGCGGTGATGATCAGCGCCAGGCCGACCACCGCCTTGAACAGGCCCGCCGCGGCGCCGAGTCCCCACTGCTGGGTACTGATCGCCTGGTAGTAGACGAAGGTGTCGAGCACCTCGGCGGCCTCCCGGCCGACCGCCTCACGTTGCAGGATGAACTGCTCGAAGCCGACCGAGAGCGCGTCGCCGAGCCGCATGATGAGCAGCAGCACGATCACCGGACGCAGGCCGGGCAGGGTGATGTGCCACAGCCGCCGCCACCGCCCGGCGCCGTCGGCCGCCGCCGCCTCGTACAGGTTCTGGTCGATCGCGGAGAGCGCGGCCAGGAAGACGATCGCGCCCCACCCGAGGTCCTTCCAGACCGCCTCGGCGGTGACCAGCACGATGAACGTGTCCGGGTTGGTCATGATCTCCCAGGGCTGCATGCCGGCCTGGCGCATCTCCTGGGCGAGCAGTCCGGCGCCGCCGAACATCTGCACGAAGAACGTCACCACCAGCACCCAGCTGAAGAAGTGCGGCAGATAGACGACGCTCTGCACGAAGCCGCGCAGCCGCCCGGAGACCACGCTGTTGAGGATGAGCGCCAGCAGGATCGGCAGCGGGAAGAAGAACACCAACTGGAAGGCGGTGATGCTCAGCGTGTTGCGGACCGCGTCCCAGAACAGCGGGTCGCGGAAGAGCGCCTCGAAGTTGCCGAAGCCGATCCACTCGCTGTTGAGGAACGCGTCCAGCGGGTCGTCGCCGACGAACGGGTTGTAGTCCTGGAAGGCGATGACGTTGCCCAGCGTGGGCAGGTAGTGGAAGACCAGCAGCAGCAGGGCCGCCGGAGCGGCCATCGCCAGCAGCGGCCAGTCGCGGCGCAGCCGGGCCCGCAGGCTGCGCCGCCCACCGCGCCGGGGACGCCGCGGTGGCGGCGTACGCCCGGTGGGTGGTCGCTCCTCGACGGTGCCGGGGGCGCTCATCGGCCGTTGTCGGCGAGCGCCTTCTCGTGGAACGCGCGGCCCTCCTCGCCGCCGGTGTCGAGGAACTCCTTGCGTACCTGGGCCAGGTCGCTGACCGGGCGTCGACCGCGCAGGATGTCGCGGACCTTGTCGTCGGTCGGCTGGATGATCTTCGACCAGTTCGCCGGCAGTTCCAGCTTGATCCCGGCGAACAGGTCCTTCTCGATCGAGGCGATGTTGGTGCGGTAGTAGCCCAGGTAGTCCTGCACGAAGTTGGGCGTGTCACCGCTGCGTACCTTGACCGGCACCCGACCGCCGATGTGGGTGTACTGCGCGCCCAGCTCGGTACGCCCCCGCTCGGTCAGCGTCGGCGTGCCGTCGGCGCCCCGGGTGAAGTGCTGCCCCTCCACGCCGTACTCGCGCAGCTCGAACTCCCGGCTGCCGAACGGGGCGGCACACCAGTTGAGCACCCGCAGCAGCTCGTCGACGCGCTCGGCGGGCAGGTCCTTCTTGAGGAAGGTGTAGAAGATCGGCTTCTCACTGCCCCAGATGACCGGCTGGGCGCCCTGCGCGCCGAAGACCGGCAGCGGCTGCATGTCGAAGGTGGGCAGTTCCTTGACCCGTTCGCTCTGCATGCCCTGCCAGGCGCCGAGACCGTCGCGGTACATCAGGATCTTGCCGGAGTTGAACAGCTGCTTCTCGTCGGCGCCCTTGCTGGCCACCGTGTCCGGGTGCACCAGCCCCTCGGCGAACAGCCGTGCGGTGAACGCCAGCGCCGCCTCGAAGGCCGGGTCCTCGAACTTGTGCTGCAGGCCGCCGTCGGGCTTCTTGCGCCAGGTCTGGTGGCAGCCGAAGTACTGCTGGATCATCTCGAAGACGCTGCCGAAGGCCCACACGCCCTTGGCCGGGTCGGTGGCCTTCTTGCCGAACTCGTACAGCTCGTCGGGGCTGGTGGGGGTGGCCAGGCCGGCGGCGCCGAGCAGGTCCTTGCGATAGAACATGGCCCACGCGAACGGGCCGTCGGTGGGGAACGGCACGGCGTAGAGCCGGCCGGCCCAGACCGAGTACTCCCAGGCGCCGCTGGGCAGCGCCGCCAGGTACGGGTACTTCGCCGCGTTGTCGCCCTGGAGGTGGTCGGTCAGGTCGGTGAACAACGCCTTGACCGCGTCGGAGAACCGGGCGACCTTGTCCACCTCCCAGTTCGGCGCGGACAGCAGCTCCGGCACGTCGCGGGCGCCGAGCATGGCGTTGAGCTTGTCGGCGTAGGTCAGGCCGTCCTGCAGGCTGGGGTTGACCTCCACGCCGAGCTTGCCGTTGACCGCGGCCAGGTAGGAGTTGCGGCCCAGCGGGGGCGGGGTCGGACCCCACCACGGGCTCATCGTCTGGATCGGCGGACCACCCCGGCCGGGCTGCTCGGTGACCGCGTCGACGAGCTCGCGGGGGTAGCTGAGGTAGCCGTCCGGGATCGGGCCCTCACCGGGGATGTCCGGCTTGAGCAACTCGGCCCGCTGGTAGGTGGGCAGCACCGCCTTGATGGCGTCGGCGCTGGTGGCGCTGCCCTGGCTCCCGGCTTCCTTGCTGCAACCGGCCAGGGCGCCGCCGCCCATGGTCGCGGCGGCGCCGAGGCCGATCAGCCGCAGCATGGTCCGGCGGTCGGTGGATGTGCGCGCAGAAGGCGTCACGGCGCACTCCCTTCGTCGTCGATAACGGTTTGCGGAGCGGAGGACTCCGGCTAGGATTAGTTGGGGTTCTAGCCGAACAAACTAATCGACGGCTATCCCGTCCCACAAGACAGGGCGTGCCGGCGGCCCGGACGGCGTGGTCGGTCCCGCCACCGCGGTACGCGATGATGGACGCGCGCGCCACGACACCGGCGCAGGGAGCGGGCAGATCGTGATCAGCATCCAGAACGAACCGCAGCCGACCGACCTCGGTGACGTGCGGGTCGCCAACCGCGCGGTGGTCCTGCGGCACGTCCGCCTGCACGCCCCCTGCTCCCGCGCCGACATCGCCGCCCGCACCGGCCTGAACAAGGCCACCGTCTCCAGTCTCGTCACCGAGCTGATCGACCAGCGGCTGGTCCGCGAGACCGGCCTCACCGAGAACCGGGTCGGCCGCCCCGCCACCATGCTGGTGCTCGACGGCGAACCGTACGCCGCCCTCGGCCTGCAACTCGGCGCCGACGAACTGGTGGCGGTCGCCATCGACCTCGGCGGCAACCGGCTGCTCACCTGGCGGCGGGCCTTCGCCGCCGACACGGTCTCCCCCGCCGAGACGCTGCGCGCGCTGACCGCCCTGGCCCGCCGCGCCATCGGGCGGGTCACCGCACAGGGCCGCACCATGCTCGGCCTCACCGTCGGGGTGCCCGGGCTGGTCGACCCCGCCGGGGCGGTCCCGCTGGCCGACGCCCTCGGCTGGCGGGACGTGCCGGTCGCCGCCGACCTGCGCGCGGCCCTGCGGGAGCCAGCCTTCACCGTCGGCGTGGACAGCGTCGCCAACCTCGCGGCCCTGGCCGAACAGCGCCACGGCGCGTACGCGGGCACCGCCGACCTGGTGCACCTCAGCGGCGGCATCACCGTCGGCGCCGGCATCATCGTCGCCGGGCGGCTGCTGCGCGGCGGACGCGGCTTCGCCGGCGGCATCGGCCACCTGCCCGTGGACCCGGCCGGGCCGCCCTGCGACTGCGGCGCCCGGGGCTGCCTGACCACGCTGGTCGGGCTGCCCGCCGTGGTACGCCGACTGCTGCCCGACGCCGAGGCCGACGGCCCGGTCACCGACTACCTGCCCGAGCTGACCCGGATCGTGGCGCTGGCCCGCCAGGACGACCCCACGGTCTGCAACGGCCTGGCCGAGACCGGCCGGCACCTCGGTCGTGGCGTGGCCGTCCTGGCCGACCTGCTCAACCCGGAGGCGGTGGTCCTCGGCGACCACTTCGCCACCCTGGCGCCCTGGCTGCTGCCGGCGGCCCGGTCGGAACTCGCCGCGCGGGCCCACGCCCCCGGCGCCGGCGGCGTACGGCTCGACGCCTCCACCCTGGACACCGCCGCGGCGCTCGGCGGGGCCACCGCAGCCCTGGCCGCCGTCGAGGCGGGACGCTTGCCGACCCGTTGACCTGGGCGCCGTCGCCCGAGTCTTGACCGGATCGGTCGATGGTGCCAACCTCGAAGCGAGCCGCTCCGCTCGGGCACCCGGGGCGGCTTGCTTTCCGCGGTTCGTCGAAGCGCTTCACCTGCGTCCGGGGCCGACGACCGTTACCCCACCGTCACCTGCGATGCCGCTCGGCCATCCGCCGTCGAAGCGCTTCGACCTCCGGCGCGCCGGGCACTGGAAGGCGATCCACCATGACCGACCGCACCCTGCCCGCATCCCGGGACCGGATCGATGACCTGTTGGCCCGGCTCACCATGCCCGAGAAGATCGGCCTGCTGCACCAGTGGCAGGCCCCGGTCCCCCGGCTCGGCCTGCCCGCGTTCAAGACCGGCACCGAAGCGCTGCACGGCGTCGCCTGGCTCGGGCCGGCCACCGTGTTTCCCCAGGTCATCGGCCTGGCCAGCAGTTGGGATCCGGATCTGATCCGGGCCGTCGGCGCGGCCGTCGGCACCGAGGTACGCGCCAAGAACCACGCCGACCCGGACCGCGTCGGCCTCAACGTCTGGGCCCCCGTGGTCAACCCGCTGCGCGACCCGCGCTGGGGCCGCAACGAGGAGGGCTGGTCGGAGGACCCGTGGCTGACCGGCCGACTCGCCACCGCGTACGCGCAGGGGCTGTGCGGCGACCATCCCGAGCGGCTGCGGACCGCCCCCACGGTCAAGCACTTCCTCGGCTACAACAACGAGACCGACCGGGCCGCCACCTCCAGCGACCTGCCGCCCCGGGTGCTGCACGAGTACGAGCTGCCCGCCTTCCGCGCCCCGATCGCCGCCGGTGCGGCCTTCGGCGCGATGGCGTCGTACAACCTGATCGACGGGGTGCCGGCGCACCTGAGCCCACTGATCGACGACGAGTTGCGCAGCTGGTCACCGGACGAGCTGCTGGTGGTCGGTGACGCGGGCGCAATCGGCAACCTCACCGAGGTGCAGGGCCAGACACCCGACCACGTCCACGGGTTCGCCGCCGCGCTGCGCGCCGGAATCGACAGCTTCACCGAGAACCACACCGACAGCGCCCCCACCCGACGGTGGTTGACCGAGGCACTCGACCGGGGCCTGATCTCCGCGTCCGACGTGGACCGTGCGGTGCGGCGCATCCTGTCCGTGCGGCTGCGACTGGGCGACCTGGACCCGCCACACGACGACCCGTACGCCGCGACTCCCGCCGACGTCGTCGACTGCCCGGCACACCGTGACCTGGCCCGGCAGGCCGCCCGCGACTCCGTGGTGCTGCTGCGCAACACCGGCCTGCTGCCGCTGCCCGCCGGTACCCGGGTCGCCGTGCTCGGTCCGCTGGCCGACACCGTCTACGAGGACTGGTACAGCGGCACCCTGCCGTACGCGGTCACCACCGTCCAGGGGCTGACCGGGCGGCTGCCGCAGGTCACCACGCACCCGGGCACCGACCGCGTCGTGCTGCGGGTCGGCGACCGCTACGTGGGTTGCCCGGACACCGCCGACGGCGGTCCGCTGACCGTCGGCGCCGACGCCACCCGGTTCGACGTGTTCGACTGGGGACGCGACACGGTGGCGCTGCGGGCCGTCGGCAACGGCCGGCACGTCGGCGTCGACGACGACGGCGACCTGCGCAACGACCGACCCGGTCCGGGCGGCTGGGTGGTGCGCGAGACGTTCCAGTTCGATCCGCTGCCCGCCGGCACCGTGCTGCTGCGGCACCTGGCCACCGACCGGTACGTCACCGTCGACGACCAGGGGCGGCTGCGGGTCGACGGCGACGACCGGCAGGCCGCCACCGCCTTCGGCATCGACCTGGTGATCGACGGCGCGGCCGAGGCCGCCGCGCTGGCCGCCGACGCCGACGTGGCGGTGGTGGCGTTGGGCAACCACCCGATGGTCAACGGCCGCGAGACCGAGGACCGGGTGGACCTGGCCCTGCCCTCGCGGCAGGAGGCCATGCTGCGTGCCGTGCACGCCGCCAATCCGCGTACGGTGCTGGTGGTGACCAGCAGCTACCCGTACGCGATCGGGTGGGCGCAGCAGCACCTGCCGGCGGTGCTCTGGTCCGCCCACGGCGGTCAGGAACACGGCCGGGCCCTGGCCGACGTGCTGCTCGGCGACGCCGACCCGGCCGGCCGGCTCACCCAGACCTGGTACGCCGACACCGCCGACCTGCCGGACCTGCTCGACTACGACGTGATCGGTGCCGACGCCACCTACCTGTACTTCCGGGGCGAGCCGCTGTACCCGTTCGGGCACGGCCTGTCCTACGCCGACTTCGACTACGCCGACCTGCGGCTGAGCACCGACACCGCGACGGTCGGCGACACCGTCGAGGTGAGCGTGGACGTCACCAACAGCGGCTCGCGGCCCGGTGTGGAGGTGGTGCAGCTCTACACGCGGCAACGCCGTTCCCGGGTCAAGCAGCCGTTGCGACAACTGCGTGACTTCGCCCGGATCACCCTGGACCCCGGGGAGAGCCGGACCGTCACGCTGCGCCTGCACACCGGCGAGCTGGGCTGGTGGGACGCCGATCGCGGCGCTCTCGTGGTGGAGGACGCCACTCACAGCGTGCTGGTCGGCCGCTCCGCCACCGACGTGCGGCTGGTCGGCGCGCTGGCGGTACGCGGTGACACGGCGGCCCGGGCGGGGCGGCTGCACAGCGCGAGCGGGGCCCGGTGAGCCGGCGCGGTCGGGTCGCGTCGGGTCAGCCCACCATCGCCGACGTGGCCCGGCACGCGGGTGTCGCGGTGAGCACCGTGTCGTACGTGCTCAGCGGCAAGCGGGCCATCTCGGAGCTGACCCGTAACCGGGTGCTGGCCAGCATCCGGTTACTCGGCTACCACCCGAACGCCGGGGCGCGGGCCCTGGCCAGCCGCCGCTCCAACGTGATCGCCCTGGTGCTGCCGCTGCGCTCGGGCATCCAGGTGCCGGTGGTGATGCAGTTCGCCACGGCGGTGGTGACCTCGGCCCGCCGCCACGACCACGACGTGCTGCTGGTGACCTCCGACGAGGGCCCGGAGGGGTTGCGTCGGGTCGCCGCCGGGGCGCTGGTCGACGGGGTGCTGGTGATGGACGTGGAGCTGCACGACGTACGGGTGCCGCTGCTGCGGGAGTTGGGTCGGCCCAGCGTCCTGATCGGCGTACCCGCCGACACCGCCGGTCTGAGCTGTGTGGACCTGGACTTCCACCGGGCCGGCCAGGTGTGCGTGGAGCACCTGGCCGGCCTCGGGCACCGGCGGGTGGCGCTGCTGGGCGCGCCGGCCGCCGTCTACGACCGGGGCACCGGGTTCGCGCACCGCACCCGGGCGGGTGTGGTGGAGGCGGCGGCCCGGCACGGCGTCGAGGCGGTGACGATGCCGTGCGAGGAGAACGCGACCGACGTCCGCCGCCGGGTGGTGGAGCTGTTCGCCCGGCATCCCGACCTGTCCGGCCTGGTGGTGCAGAACGAGGCGGCCGTCGGTGCGGTGCAGGCGGCGCTGGCCGGCTTGGGCCGGCGGGTGCCGCACGACGTGTCGATGGTGGCGGTCTGCCCGGACCAGTTCGCCGAGCACGCCGGTCCCCGGCTCACCTCGGTGCCGGTGCCCGCCGAGGAGATCGGCCGGCAGGCGGTGGCGCTGCTGATGCGCAAGCTGGCAGACGAGCCGGTGCCGGAGACGACGCTTCTGGAGCCCCGGCTGACGGTGCGGGACAGCACCGCCCCTCCGGTGGTCGACACGGCGTCCTACGGCGGTCCGGCGTCGGTGCGGTGACGGTCCGGCGGGGCGGTCGGGCGCGGCTCACTAGACTGCCCGTTCGATGGACGTCCAGCCCGCCCCCACCGCCGACACCCGCCCCTGCGCCCACTGCGGCCGCGACGTGCCGCAGCGCGTCGGCGCGGGCCGCCCGTTCCGGTACTGCCGGGACAACGACGGCGCCTGCCAGCGGGCCTCCCGCAATAGCCGGATGCGTCACCGCAACGCCCCGGGCCTGCCCGGGCAGGTGGCCCGCACCTGGGAGGCGGTGGACCGGCTCGACCAGATCGTCGAGACGTTGACCGAGTCCCTGCACGCCGAGTTGTCCCCGTCCGGCGTGCAGCGCCAGGTGGCGCAGGTCCGCGCGGAGACCGCCGGCGAGGTGGCGGCGGCGCAGGCGGAGCGGGACGAGGCGGTGCGGGCCGCTGAGGACGCCGCCGCCCGTGCCGAACGGGACCGCCGGGCGGCCGAGTCCGCCGCCGCCGACCGGGAGACCGCCCGCATCGAGGCCACCGAGTCCGCCGCCCGGGCCACCGCCGCCGACCAGCGGGCCACCGCCGCCGAGACGGCGCGCGACGAGGCACGGCGCGCGGCGGTGGCCGCCGAGGCGCTGCGGGCGCAGGCCGAGGCGGACCGGGACGCCGCCCGCGCGCAGGCGGTCACCCTGCGGGCCGACCTGGACAGCGCTCACCGCCGGGTCACCGACCTCACCGCCGAGCGGGACACCGCCCGCGCCGACGCCGAGCGCGCCGCCCGCGCCCTCGGCGAGGCCAGCGCCGAGGCCGAGCGGCTGCGGACCGAGGCCGACCGGGCGCGGCTCGCCGCCGACCAGGCCCAGACCCACCTCGTCCAGGCCCGCGCCGACGCCGACCAGGCCCGGGCCGAGGCGGCACAGGCCCGCGCGAGCGCCGACCGGGACCGGGCCCAGGTGGCGGCGGCCCAGGCGGAGGTGGCGGCGGTGCAGGCCGAGATCGAGCGGACCCGCACCCAGGCCGCTGCCGACCGGGACCGGGCCCAGGCGGTGGCCCGGCAGTCCGCCGGGGACCTGGCCGCTGCGCTCGCCGACGTCAGCACGCTGCGCGCCGACCTGGCCGCCGCCCGCGCCGCCGCGAGCACCGCCGAGCGGGGGCTCGACGACGTGACGGTACGGCTGCGCGCCACCGAGGCCGACCGGGACGACGCCCGGCAGCGGGTGGCCCAGTTGGCCGCCCAGGTGGCGGACCTGGCCACCGCCCTGACCCGCCGCGCCACTCCCTGACCCCCCGCCCCGCCCCCGACCTCCCACCCCCTGTCTCCCCCTGACATCCTGCGCTCGCCGAACGACCTCGACGCCCGCACACCCTTGTTGATCAAGATGTTTCGGCGGAATCTGGCCACCATTCGCGCGCAAACTTCTTGATCAACGCACCGGTCCCGGGTCCGGGACCCGCGGGGGCCAGCGCGGGGTCGGTGGGGGCGGGGCTTCTGGGGGCGGGGCCTGTCGAGCTGAACCGTTCGTGCTGTCGCGGGCGTCGGTGGGGTGTCGAGGGCTGGGAAGGGGGCGGCGGGGTGGGTGGGGACTCGCCGATGATGGGCGCATGGGGAAGACCTACGAACGCATCGACGGTCGGCTGCGGGACTTCATCGAGGCACAGCCGATGTTCTTCACCGCGACCGCGCCGCTGGCCGGCGACGGCACGGTCAACCTGTCGCCGAAGGGCCTGCGGGGGTGCCTGGCGGTGCTCGACGAGCAGACGGTGGCCTACCTCGACTTCGCCGGCAGCAACGCCGAGACCATCGCCCACCTGCGGGAGAACGGCCGGATCACGCTGATGTGGTGCGCCTTCTCCGGTCCGCCGTCGATCGTGCGGGTGCACGGGCGGGGTGAGCCGGTGTTCCGCGACGATCCGCGTTTCCCGGAGTTGCTGGCCCGCTTCCCGGACATCGACAGCGCCGACCACGGACTGCGGGCGATCATCGTGGTGCACGCCCGGCTGATCCGCGACACCTGCGGCTACGCGGTGCCGCTGATGACCTACGACGCCGACCGGGACCTGCACGGCCGCCGGTTCGCCCGGGAGGACGACGCGTCGCTGGACGCCTACTTCGCCGGTAAGGACGACGTCGCCACCAGCATCGACGGTCTGCCCGGCCTGCCGCTTCCCCTGCCGCCGACGCCCCGGGCCGGTTGATCACGACGCGCCGCCGCCAGCCGGTCGCCCAGGCTGATCACGGCGCGACCGCCCGCCCAGGTACCCGCGAAGGCTAGGTTGATCACGGCGCGCCGCCGCCCACCCGGCCCGCCCGGGTGCGCGCGACGGCTACGATTCCCGCTGGCGGCGACGGTCCGCCGAGACGACCCGGCGGGCGGACCCGACCGGGTACGCGCTGCGGCCCGCTACCCTTGACCCCGTACCCGCCGTGCTGCGGGACGCCGAGACGCGGCCACGGGGAATGGCGCGGCGCCGGCGGACCGTTACACCGATAGGACCAGCACCACCACAGAGGGGAAGTCGATCATGGGCGAGCGCATGCTGCGCGGTAGCCGACTGGGCGCGGTCAGCTACGAATCCGATCGCAACACGGAGCTCGCGCCGCGGCAGACCCGCGAGTACCTGTGCGCCAAGGGTCACCAGTTCGAGGTGCCGTTCGCCGTCGACGCCGAGGTGCCCACCACCTGGGAGTGCAAGTTCGACGGCAGCGTGGCCCGGCTGGTCGACGGCAGCGAGCCGGAGCAGAAGAAGGCCAAGCCGCCGCGTACGCACTGGGACATGCTGCTGGAGCGGCGCTCCATCGCCGAGCTGGAGGACATCCTCGCCGAGCGGCTCCAGGAGGTCCGGACCCGCCGCGGTCGCGCCTGAACAGTCACACCGGCGCCCCGGGAGATCATCTCCCGGGGCGCCGTCGTGCGTGCGATGTGTCGCGCTCAGCGCGGCTCGACGATCTCACCTTCGATGGCGCGGCCGTCGTCGACCACCGGCGTCACCGGCTGCTGCTGCGGCGCGGTGTGCGGCGGCGTCTGCGGCGCGGGGGCGGGCTGCTCGCCGGCCGGCTGCTGCGGCGCACCCCGGTACACGTGCACCCGGCGCGGCCCGAACAGGTCACCGGCGGTCATCGACGACACCCGCCGCTCGGCGGAACGCTGGATGCCGCCACGGGCCAGCCGACGCACCGGCGGCACCAGCAGCACCAACCCCACCACGCCGCTGACCAGCCCCGGGGTGGCCAACAGCAGCGCGCCGAGCAGCCCGATCAGCCCGTCGGTGACCTGACCGCCGGGCGGCCGTCCGGACTGCGCCGCGTCCCGGAAGCCCCGCCAGGCCCGGATCCCCTCGCGACGTAGCAGGACCAGTCCCAGCAGCGAGGCCGCGAACACCAGCAGCGTCGCCGCGCCGAAGCCGATCGCCCGGCCCACCACCACGAACACGGCCAGTTCCACTGCCAGGGACAGCAGCAGGGCCAACGGTACGAACTTCACTGTCCGGCGCATCTCACCCCATCCGCCTCACGGCGCTCGTCATCGGACGGCGCGCCCGGCGGGGCGCAGCCGTCCCGTCCGTCAAGCATGACACGCTCCGGCTCATGGCCAGCGGGCCCGCCCCACCGTCGCCGCCTGCCAACCCTGCCGCACCGCGCTACGCCGGTCGCGTACCGCCCAGCCGGTGATGCGCCACAGCGCCTCGGCCACGATCAGCGGACTCATCTTGCTGTCGCCGCGTTCCCGCTCGGCGAACGTGATCGGCACCTCGACGATGCGTGCCCCGGCACGGTGCGCCAACCGGGACAACTCCACCTGGAACGAGTACCCCTGCGAACACACCGACTCCAGGTCCAGGGCGTCGAGCACACCCGCCCGGTACACCCGGTAGCCGCCGGTGGCGTCGGCCACCGGCATGCCCAGCGCCAGCCGCGCGTACAGGTTGCCGCACCGCGACAGCAGCAGCCGCCGCAGCGGCCAGTTCAGCACCCGGGCGCCCCGGGTCCACCGCGACCCGATCACCACGTCGGCGTGGCGGGCGGCGGCCAGCAGCGCCGGCAGGTCCTCCGGGGCGTGCGAGCCGTCGGCGTCCATCTCCACCACCGCGTCGTAGCCGCGCTGGCGCGCCCACGCGAAACCGGCCAGGTACGCCGCGCCGAGGCCCTGCTTGCCCTCCCGATGCAGCACGTGCACGTGCGCGTCGCCGCGGGCCAGACCGTCGGCGATGCGGCCGGTGCCGTCGGGGCTGTTGTCGTCGGCGACGAGGATCTCCACCTGCGGTGCGGCGCCACGGACCCGCCGCACGATCGCGCCGACGTTGTCAGCCTCGTTGTAGGTCGGGATCACCACCAGCACCCGACCCACGCCGGGCACCCCGGTCGCCGCCGGGCGGATGTCGGTCCTGCGCATCACCGCTGCCCCTCTCCGGGCAGCCGCCGGTCATCCGGCTCGGCCGCCCCACCGTCGCCGCACCAGGGCCGCCCCGACCAACGCGGCCACGGCCAGCCCGGCCAGCACCACCTCGGGCAGCACCCCGACCCGGGTGGCGAGGGTGCGCCCCTCGGTCAGCCGCAGCTCACGCACCACGACCGCCTGGGTGTTGAACCCGGTGGCGTCGCTTACCCGCCCGTCCGGGGAGACGAACCCGGACACTCCGACCGTGGAGGCCATCAACGCGGGCCGACCGTGCTCGATCGCCCGCAACCGGACCATCGCCAACTGCTGGCGGGCCTCGGCCTCGTCGAAGGTGGCGTTGTTGGTCTGCACGACCAGCAGTTGCGCCCCACCGATCACGGTGTCGCGGACCAGCCCGTCGTAGGCCACCTCGAAGCAGATCACGTCGCCGAGCACCGCCGCCGGGGTCCGCACCACCCCCGGTTCGGTGCCGGCCACGAAGTCGGCGCGGACCCGGTCGACCTGGTCGCTGACCATCCGGGCGATACGGCGCAGCGGCACGTACTCGGCGAACGGCACCGGATGCCGCTTGATGTAGAGCTGCTCCAGGTCGGGGCCGCTGCCCGGACGCCACAGCAGCCCCGCGTTGCGCACCTGCCCCTGCTCGGGGCCGGTCAGCACCGCACCGACCAGGATCGGTACGCCGATCGCGTCGGCGGCCTCGGAGATGCGGATGTTGGCCGACTGGTTGCGCAGCGGGTCGATGTCGCTGGAGTTCTCCGGCCACACCACCAGGTCCGGTCGGGCCCGGGTGCCGGCGGCCACCTCACCGGCGAGGGCGATGGTGGCGTTCACGTGGTTGTTCAGCACCGCCTGCCGTTGGGCGTTGAAGTCCAACCCGAGACGCGGCACGTTGCCCTGCACGATCGCCACCGTCACCGTGTCACCGGTGGCCACGGTGCTCACCGGCACCAGCAGCCCCCCACCGCACAGCAGCACCAACGCCGCCGCGCATCCGGCGGCCGGACGCCACCGACCGGTGCCGGTGGCGTCACGCCGGGCCCGCACCGTCCACCACACGCCGGCCACCAGCAGCCCACCGGCCGTGGCGACGGCGAACGTCACCAGCGGGGCACCGCCGACGGCGGCCAACCCCAGCAGCGGGGAGCCGTCCTGGCCGAACGCCAGCCGCCCCCACGGGAACCCCCCGAACGGGGTCCGGTCCCGCAGCGCCTCCTGCCCCACCCACAACACACCGGTCAGCGCCGGCCACACCCCCGGGTACCGGTCGGCCAGCGGCGACACCCACGCGGTGCCCAGGCCCAGCAGCGCCAGGTAGCCGGCCTGCAGCAGCGACAGCAGCACCCACGGCAGGTAGCCGGTGTGCAGGTTCGTCCAGGACAACAGCGGCGCGAACAGCGCCAACCCGGTGAGGAAACCCAGACCCGCGCCGGCCCGCAGTCGCCGCCGGTGCGTGGCGGCGGCCAGCAGCGCCACCCCGACCGGCGCCAGCGGCCACCACCCGTACGGCGGGAACGCCACCAGCAGCGCCAACCCGGCGGCCACCGCCATCACCACCGCCACCGGCAGAGGCAGCGGCCGGGGTGCGCCGTCGGGCCGGCGGACGTCGGCGGGCGCGTCGGCGCGGTCCGTGGTCGTCACGGGGGCGTCAGGCGGGGTCACGCGCCGAAGGCTACCCGCCCGGCAGCCCCCGACGCCGACGCGGTCACCGGCCTCGGGCGATCCTCCCGCCCGGCCACTGACCGCGTCGCGTGTCCGTTTCACGTCGGGTGCCTCAGCGGCGGCGGGCCACCAGCACCGCGTCGTGGATGACCACGTCCCGGCCGTCGTGCACCGCCGAACGGGGGCGGCTCTGCGTCACCAGCACCTCGAAGCGCTGCGGGTCCAGGTCCGCGGCGACCTGCTCGGCGGTGAACATCATCTCCGGGTAGCGGGCGCGGTGACCGCCGACGTGCGTGTCACCCGGATCGTGTCCGACGATCAGCAGCCGCCCGCCCGGGGCCACCGCCTCGGCCAGCCGCGCGAACATCTCCCGCCGCGCTTCCGGCGGAAGCTGCATGAACTGCGCCGACACCAGGTCGTACGCGCCCGGCGGCGGCGACCAGCGTTGCAGGTCCGCGTGCGTGAACTCGATGCGTGCGGCGATCTGCTCACCGGCGGCCCGGGCGTGCCCGGCGGCCCGCTCCAGGGCGGTGGCGGAGATGTCCACACCGGTGACCTGCCAGCCCTGCTCGGCCAGCCACACCGCGTCGGCGCCCTCGCCGCTGCCCACGTCCAACGCCCGGCCCGGCGTGGTGCCCGCCACCTCGGCGACGAGCTGCGGGTTGGGTCGGCCGCTCCACATCGACGTCCGGGACCGGTACCGCTCCTCCCAGGCCGCCTCGGTGAACATCTCCTCCCGCTGCCGGCGACGCGCGTCCACCGCGCGCCGGGTGTCCTCCTCGACCAGGTCGGCGTTGATCGCCGCCCCGGCCGTCAGGCCCGCCCCGGCGGCCCGGATCACCTGCGCGGACACGTCGGTGACGTTGCCGGCCACCCACACCCCCGGGACGACGGTGGCGCCGGTCGCGTCGGCCGCGATGCGGCGGCCGATCACGTGCCCGGACATCTCCACGTCCTCCGGGACCAGCCCGAGTGACTCCAGCAGCGCCGACCGCGCGGTCATCCCCGTCGCCACCACCAGCGCGTCCAGCGCCACGACCTCCCCGGAGGCCAGCCGTACGCCGGTGAGCCGGTCCTCGGCCACCGTCACGCCCGTCACCTCACCCGGCACCACACCGACGTCGCGGGCGGCCAACCGCTCGGCCTGCTCGGCGTCCGGCGCCGGCCCCTGGTGCGCCAGCAGCAGCACGTGCGGGCTCCACTGCCGCCACAGCAGCGCCTGGTGCACCGCCAGCGGCCCGGTCGCCAGCACGCCGATGCGCCGGTCCCGCACCTCCCACCCGTGGCAGTACGGGCAGTGCAGCACGTCCCGACCCCACCGCTGCGCCAACCCCGGCACCGGCGGCAACTCGTCGACCAGGCCGGTGGTGACCAGCAGCCGCCGCGCCCGGACCCGCCGGTCGCCGTCGACGGTTACCACGAAGTCGTCCCCGTCGCGGGTCACCGCCTCGACCCGCCCGTCCACGACGTGCCCGCCGTGCCCGGTGACCTCGGCACGGCCGGTCGCCGTCAACTCCGCCGGCGGCGTACCCTCCCGCCCCAGATAGTTGTGCACCCGCTCGGCGGGGGCGTTGCGGAGCGCTCCGGCGTCCACCACCAGCACCGAGCGGCGCGCCCGCGCCAGGGCCAGCGCCCCGGCCAGCCCGGCCGCGCCGCCACCGACCACCACCACGTCGTATCCGTCGTCCATGCGTACCCCCTCGTGACCTTCTCCGGCACCCACGCTGCACGCCACCCGCCGAAACGACAAGTATTGTTGCTGTTATGGCAAACGACGAGGCGACGGTGCTCGCGGAGGTCGGCCCCCGGCTCCGGGCCCTGCGCAAACGGCGCGGCACCACCCTGAGCGAACTCGCCGACACCACCGGCATCTCCGTCAGCACCCTGTCCCGACTCGAATCCGGCCACCGCCGCCCCACCCTGGAACTGCTCCTGCCGCTGGCCCGCGCCCACCAGGTGCCCCTGGACGAACTCGTCGGCGCACCCGCCGTCGGCGACCCCCGTGTCCGCCCCCAGCCGATCGTCCGCCACGGCATGACGTTCCTGCCGCTGACCCGCCGCCCCGGCGGCGTCCAGGCGTTCAAGCAGATCCTGCCGCCCCACACCCCCACCGACCCGCAACCGGCGTCCCACGAGGGCTACGAATGGCTGTACGTGCTCTCCGGCCGCATCCGGCTGCGCCTGGGCGAGCACGACCTGATCCTGCACCCCGGAGAGGTCGCCGAGTTCGACACCCGGGTGCCGCACTCCGTCGCCAACCCCGACCCGACCCCCGCCGAAGTCCTCAACCTCTACGGCCCACAGGGCGAACGGCTGCACGTGCGGGCCCGACCCGCCGCCGACTGAGCACACGAAATCGGGGCGCGGCATACGCCGCGCCCCGATGCTCCCAGGCCCTTCCCAGCCGGTGCGGCGGGAATGAGGCGCCCCGACCTTCGGACCGACCGGACGGTGACTGGCTGTCCCCGTCGGGCCGTTGTCTACTGGCCGTGCACCCCACCCTGCCCGTACACCGGTAACCGCGGCCGGTTCGCGCCGCCCCGCCGACCCCCGCCCGCTGGACCTGGCCGCCGCGACAACCGTCGCTCGGCCAGCGGACGAAGGGACGAAGCGAACAACAGCCGCTTCCCGTGGTAGGACTCAAAGACGGTACGTGGCTCACCCCCGGCCTTGTCAACCCACCCCCGACGAGTCGCCCCACCGGCACGGCGTGTCGCGCTCACCGTCACCGTCCGAAACCGACCCGACACCGGTCACGCCGAGGTCAACGGCCCCACCAGGGCCCGCGCCGCCGCCGGATGCTCCGCTGCCAACAACCCCGCCGCCGCCAACACGTAGTCGGAGTCCACCACCGCCCGCGCCGCCCTCGGCACCGCCCACCCACCCGCGTGATCACCCAACACCGCCTGCCACACCGGCGTCACCTCACCGTCGCGGGCATGCCGCAACACCCCACCCGAACCCACCAGCAACCGCACGTCCCGCAGATCCCGACCGGCCCGCTCACCGGTCCCCACACCCCGGGCGTGCCGCCGCACCGCCACCGTCGCCGCCAACGCCGCCAACCGGCCGTCCCACACCCGCCCCGCCGCGTCCACCGGCAGGAAACCCGGATCGGCCGCCCGCACCGCCGCCGCAGCCACCAACGCGTCCCGCTCACCGTCGGCCACCAGCCGCTCCTCCACGGCGGCCCGCACCACCCCCGGCGCGCTCCACCGCATCCCCAGATCCCCCTCCACCGTCCGCGCCCGCCACAACGCCCCGGCCACCTCCCGACCCGGGCCGTCGGCCCGCTCGTCCGGAGTCAACACCGAGTACACGTCCGTGGTGGCGCCCCCCACGTCCACCACCACCAGATCACCACCGGCCGCCTCCGCCAACACCTCCACCCCGGTCAGCACCGCATCCGGCGTCGCCGCCCGCACCAGCCGCGCGAACCGCGACCCCCGCGACAACCGCTTACCGCCGATCACGTGCCGCAGGAACACCTGCCGGATCGCCGACCGCGCCGACACCGGCGACAACACCCCGATCCGCGGCAACACGTTGTCGGCCACCGTCACCGGCACCCCCGCACCGGCCAACACCGCCGCCAACTCCTCACGCACGTCGACGTTGCCCGCCAACACCACCGGCACCCGCCACCGTGCCCGCGCCAACCGCGTCGCGTTGTGGGTCAGCGTCTCGGCGTCCCCACCGTCGGTGCCACCCACCAGCAACACCACGTCCGGCCGCGCCGCCCGCAACCCGGCCAGCTCCGCCCGCCCCAGCCGCCCGGCGGCCACATGCACCACGTCGGCCCCCGCCGACAACCCCACCCGCCGACCCGCCTGCGCGGTCACCAACGGCTCGTACCCCACCACCGCCAACCGCAGCCCACCACCCGCCGAAGAACACACGAACCACGGCACGTCCCGCGCACCCAGCCCGGCCGCCGCCACCGCCGCGTCCAGGCCGTGCAACACGTCCGTACCCACCGTCGTCGGCACCGACGCCGCCGCGACCAGCCCGCCGCCGGCCAGGTCGACCACCGCCACCTTCGTGAACGTCGACCCGACGTCGGCGCAGACCGCGACACTCATACCGACGCGGGCACGACCACCGTGCCGGTCGCCGACACCGCCACCACCGGCACCTCCAACACCTCCGCCGCCGACTCACCCCGATCCGGCCGCCCCCGACACACCACCCGCGCCTCGAAGTCCAGCGTGCGGCTGCGGGTACCCACCCGCGTCACCGTCGCCACCACCTCCAGCACGTCACCGGCCTTCATCGGCGCCCGGAACTGCACATCCGAGTACGACGCGAACAACCCCTCGTCGCCGTCCGTGCGGATACACACCTCCGTGGCCACGTCACCGAACAACCCCAACGCGTACGCCCCGTCGACCAGGTTCCCCGCGTAATGCGCGTGCGCGTACGGCACATACCGCCGATGCGTCACCGTCAACCCCACCCGAGGATCCGTCATGCCGCCCCCACCTTCCGACCCGTCACCAACGCGTGCACCAGAAACGACGCCACCTCACCCGGCGTGGTGCCCCGACCGAAGATCCGATCCACCCCCAACTCGGCGGCCTGCGACTCGTCGAACCGCGGCCCACCCACGATCAGCAACGGCCGCCGCCCCACCGGCATCGCCTCCCGGAACGCCGCCGACATCTCCCGCGTGTTGTGCAGATGCGCGTCCCGCTGCGTCACCACCTGCGACACCAACACCGCATCCGCCCGCGCCGCCCGCGCCGCCTCCACCAACTCCGGCACACTCACCTGCGCACCCAGGTTCGTCACCGACAACTCCCGGTAATACTCCAGGCCCTTCTCCCCCGCGATCCCCTTCACGTTCAGGATCGCGTCGATGCCCACCGTGTGCGCGTCCGTACCGATACACGCCCCCACCACCGACAACTTCCGCCGCAACCGCCGCTTCACCACCGCGTTGACCTCCTTGGCCGACAACAGCGGAAAATCCCGCTCCACCACCTGCACCGCCGACAGGTCCACCAGATGGTTCACCCGCCCATACACCACGAAGAACGTGAACCCGTCACCCATCTGCTTCGCGTGCACCAACAACGCCGGATCCATCCCCATCCGGTTCGCCAACTGGACCGCCGCACCCTCGGCCCGCTTGTCATGCGGCACCGGCAACGTGAACGACACCTGCACCATGCCGTCACCCGTGGTGTCCCCGTACGGCCGCACCACCGGACCCTGCGCCCCGCTCACGCCACCGCCTCCAGGATCTCCGTCGCCGGGTTGTAGTAGTCGGCCTCGTGCGCCGCCACCCCGTCCAACCCCTTACCCCGATCCGCCGGCCGCTTCATGATCCCGAACGTGCCCTCGGCGATCGCCGCCAACAACGACCGCTCACCGATGCGCTCCAACAACTCCACCGCCTCACCCAGCACGTGGTGCGCCCGCTGCTGGATGAACCCACCCGGCGCCGGCACGAAGTCCTCATGCAACCCACCGGCGGCACCCAACACGTACCGCACGTTCTGCAGAGCGATGTCCCGGTCCGACAACCACGGCGTCACCACCGCCTCCGTCATCATCCCCACCAGCAGGATCCCCTGCCCCGTCATGGCACCCACCAGATTGAAGAACCCGTCCAGCAGATTGCCCCGGAACACGTCACCGGTCATGTGCTTCGTCGGCGGCATCCACTTCAACGGCGCATCCGGGAACAACTCCCGCGCCAACAACGCGTGCGCCAACTCCAACCGGAACGACTCCGGCACCTCCGGATTGATCTCGAACGCGTGCCCCAACCCCAACTGCCAGTCCGCCAACCCCGCCTCGTGCGCGAAATACTCGTTCAACAACTGCGACACCGTCACCGTGTGCGCCTCGTCCACCGCATCCGCCGTGGTCAGGTAGTTGTCCTCACCGGTGTTGATGATGATCCCCGCCCGCGCGTGCACCTGCCGCGAGAACCGCTGGTCCACGAACGTCCGGATCGGATTGATGTCCCGGAACAGAATCCCGTACATCGAATCGTTGAGCATCATGTCCAGACGCTCCAGACCCGCAAGCGTCGCCATCTCCGGCATGCACAACCCCGACGCGTAATTCGTCAACCGCACATACCGGCCCAACTCCCGCGACGACTCGTCCAACGCCGCCCGCATCAACCGGAAGTTCTCCTGCGTCGCGTACGTCCCCGCGAACCCCTCCCGAGTCGCCCCCTCCGGCACGTAGTCCAACAACGACTGACCCGTCGACCGGATCACCGCGATCACATCCGCACCCGCCCGCGCCGCCGCCTGCGCCTGCGGAATGTCCTCGTAGATGTCACCCGTCGCCACGATCAGATACACCCACGGCCGCCGCACCGGATCCCCGAACCGCCGCACCAACCGATCCCGCTCCGCCCGCCGCCGATCAATACGCCGCACCCCCGCCGCCACCGCCCGCCGCGCCGACCGCCGCGCCACCGACGCCGACCTCCCCGACGGCACCACGAACCGCACCGCACCCGCCGCCGCCTGCTGCGCCAACAACGTCACATCCGAGACCTGCTCCCGCGCCAACGCCTCGAACACCGGCACCGCCACCCCGTGCCCCAACCCCACATCCGCCACCACCGCGTCCACCAACCGGTTCACCCACGGAATACCGTCCGGATCGGCACCCGCCACCCCGGCCAACCGCAACACCGCACGCTCCACCGACACCGTGGTGTGCCCCCGCGCCAACTCCACCACCGGCTGCCCGACCCGCCGCGCCAACTCCCGCGCCCGCGCCACCACCACCGGATCCAGATCCAGCTTCCCGCCCGAAAAACCACTCACCTGCGTCACGACGCCCCTTCCTCGTAAATCACCTCACCGCGCAACACCGTCGCCCGGCACACCGGCAACGGCGTCGGATCCTGCACCCCCCGCACCTGCGGATCCTCGGCCTCCAACACCGGCAACCCCCGCTGCACACCCGCCGGCGACGACCACACCGCGAACGTCGCCGGCGCCCCCAACGCCAACACCCCCTCACTGTCCCGATGCACCGCCCGCCAACCACCCCGCGTATGCGCCGCGAACGCCGCCCGCACACTCATCCGCTGCACCGGGTTGTGATGCGCCACCGCCGCCCGCACCGACCCCCACGGATCCAACGGCGTCACCGGCGAATCCGACCCGAACGCCAACGCCACCCCCACCCCGTGCATCGCCCCCATCGGATTCGACGCCAACGACCGCGCCAACCCCAACCGCGCCTCGTACATCCGACCCGCACCACCCCACAACCGGTCGAACGCCGGCTGCATCGACGCCACCACCCCGAACTCCACGAACCGTGCGATCAACCGCCGATCCACGATCTCCGCGTGCTCGATCCGATGCCGCGCCGCACGCACCCGCTCCGTCCCCAACTTCTCCGCCGCCCCCGCGAACCCCGCCAACACCGTCGAGATCGCCGCATCCCCGATCGCGTGGAACCCGCCCTGCATCCCGTGCGCCGCACAGTCCAACAAATGATCACGAACCTGCTCCGCCGTCAGATACCCGTGACCACACCCCTGCCCGTCCACGTACGCCGCCGACACGTGCGCCGTCCGCGACCCCAACGCCCCGTCCGCGAACAGATCCCCACCCGCGCCCACCGCACCCAACTCCCGCGCCCGCGCCGCACCACCCAACTCACCCCAGTACCCGTACACCTCCGGCACCCCCGCACCCGACAGCGACAACAGGCCCGTGAAATCCTCCTCGTCCGAGATCTCCGGCCCACCGCACTCGTGCACCGCCGCGATCCCCAACGACGCCGCATGCCGCAACGCCACCCGCTGCGCCGCCACCCGCTGCGCCCGCGACACCGACGCCCGCGCCACCGCCCGCACCACGTGATGCGCGTCCCGCCGCAACCACCCCGACGCGTCGAACCCCGGCGCCGCCACCGCCTCCGGACACGCCGCCAACAACGCCGACGACACCAGCGCCGAATGGATCGACGCCTGCGACAGGTACACCCGCCGCCCACCGGCCGCCCGATCCACCTCCGCCGCCCCCGGCGGCACCGGCACCGACCACGTCGACTCGTCCCACCCGTGCCCCAACACCACCGCGTCCGCCGGCAACTCCGCCACGAACGCCGCCACCGCCGCCAGCAACTCCTCCGCCGAGCGCACCCCGGACAGATCCAGCCCCGACAACGCCAACCCGGTGTCACTCACATGCACATGCGCGTCCACGAACGCCGGCGTCACCAACGCCCCGCCCAGATCCACCACCCGGTCCGCGGCCGGCGCGTCCGCCCCGGCCCCCAACCAGACGATCCGCCCGTCCCGCACCAACAGGGCCGTCGCGGACGGATCCGCCGGGCAGTGCAACACGCCGGCCCGATACAACGTCGAGGGGTTCTTCGTCATGGCCTCAGTCTGCCGCCAGCCGGGCCTCGAAGAGCCCACGCACCCCCGGCACGTCACGCAGCAGCCCCAACGCCAACTCCGCGTGCCCCGGCACGTACCCGTTACCCACCAGCATCGTCACGTCCGCCGCCAGACCCTCCGCGCCCAACGCCGCCGCCGCGAAACTCGTCGCCATCGAGAAGAACACCACCGTGCCGCCGTCCGCGGTCGCCAACACCGCACCGTGCTCACACCCCGGCACGTCCACGCAGACCACCGTCACGTCCGCCGGCACCCCCAACGCCGACGTCACCGCCACCGACAACCCCACCGGATCCCGCGCGTCGGCCACCACGACCTCGTCGGCCAGGCCCGCCGCGACCAACGCGTCGCGCTCCGCGGCCACCGGCACCACCCCGACCGTACGACCCGCGCCCGCCCGCCGCGCCGCCGCCAACGACAACGAACCGCTCTTGCCCGCACCACCGACCACCGCCACGGCGACCGGCCCGAAGCCCGACGGCCGCTCCGCCACGTACCGCCGCACCACCCGCTCGGTCAACGCCGGCGCCCCACACACGTCCAACACCGCCAACGACAACTGCGGATCAAGGTCCTGCGGCAGCACCGCCGCGATCGACCGGGCGAACAGGATCGCCCACCCCTCGCACGGCACCTGCTCGCTGAGCCCGTCCCACCGCGCCAACCCGTCGGTGATCACCAGCGGCGTCAGCGTCAACGACACCAGCGTCGCCACCCGCTCGCCGGCCTTGAACCCCAACGGCGACCGCCGACCCGCCTCCGCCACCGTGCCGATCAACATCCCGCCCGACCCGGTCACCGGGTTCTGCATCTTGCCCCGCGTCGCGATGATGTCCAGCACCTCGGCGCGTACCGCGTCCCCGTCACCACCGTGCTTGTCCCGCAGCTGGCGGAAACTCGCCGCGTCCAGGTTCAGCCGCTCGACCGAGATCCGCACCTCGTTCGGGCCGATCTCCGACCGCGCGTCCAACCGCCAGGCCGCCTGCGGCAGCACCCCCGCCGGTTCCACGACCCGGTGCAGACCTACTGGTGACGTCACGCCAACCTCCCTGTCCGACCGCCCGAAGCCCCGACATCAACTCGCATGACGGGAAAACTTCCGGCAGAATAATTCCTATACCGAATATTTTCCAGTAACCTTCGGTTCGCTGACGAACCCGGATCGACCGACACCCAGGCCGGACGACCACCGACACACCCGCAGGAGGGGCCGTGACCCAGACCCAACCGCCGGTGCACACCACCCCGGCAACACCCGAGCCGGCCCCCACCACCGCACTGACCGGCCAACCGTACGAATACCGCCGCCACCGCCTCGTCGAACCCGACTGGACCCGCTTCCCCGGCTGGCGTCACGTCACCCGCGACCAGTGGGAAAGCGCCCAGTGGCAGCGCGTCAACTGCATCAAGAACATCAAGCAACTCCGCACCCTGCTCGGCGACACCGTCGACGAGCACTTCTACGCCGACCTCGAAGCCGACCAACGCGCCCTGGCCACCATGTCCATGCTCGTACCACCCCAAATGATCAACACCATGGTGCCGGACGCCCCACCCACCACCGAGACGCTGCTGGCCGACCCGATCCGGCGATACATGATCCCCGTCGCCTCGGACCGCCGCACCGACTGGCCCTCCCACCCGTACGCCACCCGCGACTCACTGCACGAACACGACATGTGGGTCGCCGAGGGCCTCACCCACCGCTATCCCACCAAGGTCCTCGCCGAACTGCTCTCCACCTGCCCCCAGTACTGCGGGCACTGCACCCGGATGGACCTGGTCGGCAACTCCACCCCCGCCGTCGACAAGCTCAAACTCACCCTCAAGCCCGTCGACCGGTACGACGCCCACATCACCTACCTCAAGGCCCACCCGGGCGTACGCGACGTGGTGGTCTCGGGCGGCGACGTGGCCAACGTCCCGTGGCGCAACCTCGAGTCGTACCTGATGCGCCTGCTGGAGATCGAGACCATCCGCGACATCCGGCTCGCCACCAAGGCGCTCATGGGCCTGCCCCAGCACTGGTTGCAGCCCGACGTCGTCGAGGGGCTGGAGCGGGTCGCCCGCACCGCCGCCCGACGGGGCGTCAACCTGGCCATCCACACCCACGTCAACCACGCCCAGTCGCTCACCCCGCTGGTCGCCAAGGCCACCCAGACCGCCCTCGACGTCGGCGTACGCGACGTGCGCAACCAGGGCGTGCTGATGCGCGGCGTCAACGCCAGCACCACCGACCTGCTCGACCTCTGCTTCGCCCTCCAGGGCGAGGCGGGCATCCTGCCGTACTACTTCTACATGTGCGACATGATCCCCAACGCCGAGCACTGGCGGGTCCCGGTCTGGCACGCCCAGCAGCTCCAGCACGACATCATGGGCTACCTGCCCGGCTACGCCACTCCCCGGATCGTCTGCGACGTGCCCTTCGTCGGCAAGCGCTGGGTGCACATGGTCACCGAGTACGACCGCGAACGCGGCATCTCCTACTGGACGAAGAACTACCGCACCTCCATCGAGTCCGCCGACCTGGAGGCCCTCAACAAGCGGTACGCGTACTACGACCCGATCGACACCCTGCCGGAGGCCGGCCGGCAGTGGTGGCAGACCCACCGCGACGACTGACCGGACCCGGCGTCGCCCGGTCGGTACCTCCTCCACCGACTGACGCCACGCCGCGAAGCGGGCCACCGGAGCATTCCGGTGGCCCGCTTCTGCGTGCGGTCACTTGGTGAAGGCGTCCTTGGCGTTGCGGCCGGCGTCCTTCACGTTCTCACCGGCCTTACGGGCGCGGGCCTCGGACTGCTCGGTGGCGCCCTCGGCACGCATGCGCTCGTTGTCGGTCATGTCGCCGACGCGCTCCTTAGCGGCGCCGCTCAGTTCCTCGACCTTGTTCTTCGCCTTGTCGGTGAAGCTCATGTCGCCTCCCTGCCTGCCTCGGCGGTCCAGCGCAGCGAATCGCTCCGCTCCTGAGGTCGTGTCCCCTCCCCCGATGATCTGAAACTGTTCTCGGAGCGGTGGTGCTGCGCACATCCGCTAAGGCATCCTAGGAAGCTAGGTGTGGTTGTTTTCGCTGGTCGCGCCGGCCCCGGTGGCCTCCCTGCCTGCTGTGCGAGCCGCTGTCGAGCTGAACCGTCCATGCTGTCGCCGGACCTTCTCCGCTGGGACCTGCTGTCCTGGTGCCCGCACCGCTGCGCGGCCCGGGTCGAGGCCGACGAGCCGCCCATGCTCGCCGCGCCAGTCGACGACGCAGCACCGGCGCGGTAGCGCTGACCTACGCCAGCAGGGACGCCTCCGCTCCCCCAGCAGGCCCCGCACGAGCCGCCAAGACCACACAAGACGCAGGGCCTACACGGACCCGCCGGTAGCCCGATCCGTTCATGCCGTCAGCTCGACAGCGTCCGAACCTGACAGGTGTAGGGGCCCACCGCAGGCGCCGACACGCAGGCACGAGCGGCACCGTCCGGGGTGGAAAGCAGGCCGCTGGTCTCCCCCCGGCCTACTGGGCCGGCGCGAACGCCTTGAGGAAGGTGTCCACCGCCGCCCTCGACACGGCACGCAGCTCGGCGTGGGGAATCCGCCGGGTGCCGAGGCTCGCCCGTGCGTCCATCGAGCCGGTGAGCAGCGCGACGAACTGTTCGGCGGCCAGCACGGGATCCGGCGTGTGCAGGTGACCGGCGACGGAGAGCCGGGCGAGTCGGTCGGCCAGGGCTTCGGTGACCCGGCCCGCCGCCCGGGAGTGCACGATGTCGAGCAGGTCGGGGAACTGGTTGATCTCGGCGGCGAGCAGTCGGCGCAGGGCCCAGGATCGGTCGGCGCAGTAACACTGGAGCAGCCGGAAGCCCGCGTCCTCCAGAGTGTCGTGCAGGTCGTCGCCGCGTACGGTGAGCCGGTCGACGACGGCGAGGTTCTGGGTCAGCGCCTGGTCGGCGGAGGCGGCGATGGCCTCGCGCAGCAGCGTCTCCTTGTCACCGAAGTGGCTGTAGACCGTCGCCTTGGCCACGCCGGCCTCGGCCGCGATCACGTCCACCCCGGCCCTGGCGTAGCCCTCCCTGGCGAACACGACGAACGCCGCGTCCAGGATCGCCTGCCGCTTGTCGATGCGGCCACGCGCCGCGACGGCTCCACTCACGTCGAGAGCATACCCGCGCGGCTATCGAACTAGACTTGTAAGTCTGGTAGAACAGCCTCATGAGTATGAAGACGGGGGATGACCGGCTGGACGCCGCGCAGCGGCGCCTGGTCGCAGTGATCCTGCTCGGCGGAGCGCTGGGCATCCTCAACAGCACCATGGTGGCGGTCGGAATCGACCGGCTGGCCAGGGAGTTCGACACCTCGCTGGGCGTGATCGGGTGGGTGTCGACCGGGTTCCTGCTCGCCGTCACGGTGACCATCCCGGTGACCGCCTGGGCGGGTGACCGGTTCGGCGGGAGACGCATGTGGCTCGCCGGGCTCGGGCTGTTCGTGCTCGCGTCGCTCGCCTGCGGACTGGCCTGGAACGCGGGAAGCCTGATCGCCTTCCGGGTGCTACAGGGAGTCGGCGCGGGGATCCTCGACCCACTCGTGCTGACCCTGCTCGCCCGCACCGCCGGCCCGCGCCGCGCCGGACGGGTGATGGGCCTGATGGCCGCAGTGCTCTCGCTCGGCCCGGTGCTCGGCCCGGTGCTCGGCGGCATCGTGGTGCAGGGCCTCGGCTGGCAGTGGATGTTCCTGCTCAGCGTGCCCGTCGGCGTGCTCGCGTTCGCGCTCGCCCGCGCCGTGATGCCCACCGACCCACCGCAGGGCACGGCGACCCGACTCGACGTCGTCGGCGTGATGCTGCTCGGGCCGGGCTTCGCCGGTCTGCTCCTGACGCTCTCCCAGGCAGCCGACCGCGCCGACTTCGTCACCTGGTCGGCACTGGTGCCGCTGACCGCCGGTGTCCTGTTGGTGGGTGGCTACGTGGTCCATGCCCTGCGTCGCGATCACCCTCTCGTCGATCTGCGGTTGTTCACGAGAGGTGGGTTCGCGGTGAGCGTCGTGGTGATGGCGCTGAGCGGGGTCACGATGTACGCGTCGCTGGTCGTCCTCCCGCTCTACTTCCAGCAGGCGGGCGGGCACGGCGCGCTCGCGGCCGGGTTGCTGGTCGCCCCGCTCGGTATCGGCGGCGCACTCGCCGCGCCGCTGGCCGGACGGGTCAGCGACCGCATCGGTTCCCGCAACCTCGTGCTGGCCGGCGGGCTTCTTGCCGCCCTGGCGGCATTCGCGCTGACCAGGGTCGACATCCGTACGCACGGGGTCTGGGTCGTCCTCGCCGGGGTGGCCATCGGGGTCGGGCTGGGGTTCGTCGGCCCACCCGCCATGGGCGCGCTGTACCGTACGCTGCCGCCGCCACTCGTGCCGCAGGGAAGCTCGGTGCTGTACATGCTCAACCAGTTCGGTGGCTCGGTCGGCGTCGCGGTCGTGGCGTTCGTCCTGGACACCGCAAGCGATCCGCTCAGCGGTCTACACGGCGTGTACTGGTTCCTCGCCGCCGCGATCGTCCTCCTGCTGGCCGTCGGCGCACGGTTGCCCGGCCGGCCGACCATCGCATCCCCCGACGTCCCGGTAGCGGTGGGTGCCGGCTGAGAAACCCGGCGCCCCGGCCGGAACAGGCGGATCGCCGCGGGGGGGGGCCCCGGCCCCGGGGTCGGCGGCGGGGCGCCCCGCCCCCACCCCCACCCCCCCCCCCCCCCCCCCCCCCCCGCCCCCCCCCCCCCCCCCCCCCCCCCCCCCCCCCCCCCCCCCGGCACCGGTCAACCGGCATCACCCGCACTGTCGGGTGCCCGGCTCGCGCCTCAGGGCGACTCCTCGGCGGCGCCCAGCGACAGGATCTGCCAGTCCGCCAGGTCGGCGAGCATCTGGCGGTCGTGGGTGGCGACCACGACCGCCGCCGGGGTCTCCCGCAGCGCGGCGGTCAGCTCGTCCACCAGCAGCGCCGAGAGGTGGTTGGTGGGCTCGTCGAGGATCAACAGGTCGGGCAGCTCGGCCAGGCGCAGGGCCAGGTTCAACCGCCGCTGCTGCCCCTGCGACATCCGGCCCACCGGGGTACGCAGCGCCTCCCGGTCCAGCAGGTGCGTCGCGCCCAGCGGCAGGCGGTCGCCCTCGCGGAGCCGCCCTGCGGACTGGAGCCGACCCACGTGCTGGTCGTACAGGTCGCGGGCGAGCGCGGCCGGCGGCCAGGCCGGCACCTCCTGTCCCAGGTACGCCACCCGGGCCCGCCCCAGGTGCCGGACCTCGCCGGTGGACGGTTCCAGGTTCTGGGCCAGCACCTCGAGCAGGGTCGACTTGCCGGCCCCGTTCGGCCCGGTCACCAGCAGCCGCTCCCCACCGTCCAGGGTGAGCGTGACCGGCTGGTGCAGCCGCCCGGCCACCGTGACGTCGTCGCAGCGCAGCAACGGCACCCCGGGCCTGGTCCGCAGCTCGGGCCAGCGCAGACGCAGCGGCGGCTCGGGCACGGTGAGCCGATGGGCGTCGAGGTCCTCCTGACGGCGGCGCAACGCCTGCACCACGCCGGGAGCGCGGGACTGGCGCTGATGTTTGCCGTGGCCCTTCTCCGGCCGCCAACCGGTGCTGAGCCGCTGCCGCGCCTCGTTCACCGCGTCGGCCAGCCGCTGGTGTTCGGCCTGCTGGGCCTCGAAGTCGTGCAGCCAGCGTTCCCGCTCGCGCCGACGGCCCTCCTGCCAGCCGGCGTACCCACCGGCGAAGACCCGTGGGCGGCCGTCCTCGCTGGGGTCGAGGTCGAGGAACTCCTCGGCCACGTCACCGAGCAGGGCCCGGTCGTGGCTGACCAGCACCACGCCGCCCGCATGCTGACGCAGGCGCAGGGTGAGGAAGGCCAGGCTGTCGGCGTCGAGATGGTTGGTCGGCTCGTCCAGCATGAGCAGGTCGTGCCGCGCCCCCAGCAGGCAGGCCAGACGGACCCGGTAGCGCTGGCCGACCGACAGCGTCGACAGCGGGCGCTGCCGGTCCGGGCAGGCGTCCAGCCCGGCCAGCGCCACGTCCACGCGGCGTTCCGCGTCCCAGGCGTCCAGCCGGGTGGCGGCGTCCAGCGCGACGGCGTACGCGGTGTCCGCGCCGGGGCGGCCCTCGGTCAGCGCCACGGCCGCCTCGTCCAGCGCCCGCACCGCCTCCTGGGACTCCTGGATCGCCGCGGCGACCAGGGTGCCGACCGTCTCGCCGCTGCGCGCCTCCAGCGCCTGTCGGGCCACGCCGATCGTGCCCGTTCGTTCCACCGTGCCCTGGTCCGGGGTGAGTTCTCCGGTCAGTACCCGGAGCAGGGTCGTCTTGCCCCGGCCGTTCTCGCCGACCACGGCAAGCCGCGAACGAGCGGAGACGGTCACGCTGACGTCGGACAGCACCACCCGTCCGCCCAGCACCACGCGTACGCCCTCGGCCCGGACATGCGCCCGGTCACCGGCCGGCAGGCCGGGGGTCGCGTCCTGGGTGGGGTTCAGTTCAAGATTGTTCACTCTGCGCTCTTCGGCTCGTCGTGGAGCCGGGCAGCGCGATCAGGCCGCCCGGCGGGAACACCAGGACGGCGAAACAGAGCGGAGCTAGAAGAAGCCGGTCAACCCTGCCGCCGTCAGCGGCGGAACCAGGGCTTCATCGTGAAGGCGCGGCAATTCATGGCCCCATCCTAACCCATGCACCACATCCTGGTTGACTGAGCAGATGAGCGAGATCCTGCTCGTCCGGCACGGCGAGACCACCTGGAGCGCGAGTCGCCGGCACACCTCGTACACGGATCTGGAGCTGACGCCCGACGGGGAGCGACAGGCCCGCGCGCTCGGTCCGGCGCTCGCCGGCCGGCGGTTCGTGGCGGTGCTGAGCAGCCCGCGCCGCCGGGCGCTGCTCACCGCGCAACTGGCCGGGCTGACCGTCACCAGCACGGACGAGGACCTGGCCGAGTGGAACTACGGCGAGTACGAGGGACGGACCACCGCCGAAATCCACGACGAACGGTCCAGTTGGAACGTGTGGACCGACGGGTGCCCCGGCGGGGAGTCGCCGAGCGAGGTGGGCGAACGCCTGGACCGGCTGCTCGCCACGGTGCATCCGCTGCTGGAGAGGGGTTCCGTCGCGATCGTCGGGCACGCGCACTCGCTGCGCGTGCTGGGCGCCCGGTGGATCGGCCTGCCGCCGTCGGCCGGTGGGCTGCTCCGGCTGGACACCGCCACCGTGAGCGTGCTCGGTCACGAGCACGGCCGGCGGGTCATCCTCCGGTGGAACCAGCCGCCTCCCCCGCCGCCCGCGGCCGAGGGCGACTCGACGGCTCGCCACTGATCTTCGGCGGCCGCCCCTCGTACGGGGTGGAGAGCACCACCGTCGTGCGGGTGGTGACGTTCGCCGCGGTCCGGATCTCCTGGAGTACGCGTTCCAGGTCGACCGGACCGGCCACCCGCACCAGCAGCAGATAGAAGTCCTCCCCCGCCACCGAGTAGCACGAGTCGATCTCGGGCAGGTGAGCGAGCCGCACCGGGGCGTCGTCCGGCTGCGACGGGTCGAACGGCCGGATCGCCACGAACGCGGTCAACGGCAGGTCGAGCGCCTCGAACGAGACCCGCGCGGTGTAGCCCTTGACCACACCGCGCTGCTCCAGCCGGCGTACCCGCTGGTGCACCGCCGAGACGGACAGGCCCACCTTCTCCGCGAGATCCGTGTACGACTGCCGGCCGTCCGTGGTCAGCGCGGCGACGATGGCCCGGTCGATCTCCTCCACGGCGTGCAACCTACCCGGAAAGGCCCGTCGGCGCGACGACTGTTCCGCCGGGCGTCGCGCTCGGTCAGTCCTTGGCCAGGGCGCGAGAGATCACCAGGCGCTGGATCTGGTTGGTCCCTTCCACGATCTGGAGCACCTTGGCCTCCCGCATGTAGCGCTCCACCGGGTGGTCGGCCACGTACCCGGCGCCGCCGAGCACCTGCACCGCGTCGGTGGTCACCCGCATCGCCATGTCGGTGGCGAACAGCTTCGCCTTGGCCGCCTCGATCGAGTACGGCCGACCGGCGTCGCGCAGTCGGGCGGCGGCGAGCGTCAACGCCCGGGCGGCGGAGATCTGGGTGGCCAGGTCGGCGAGGGTGAAGCCGAGGCCCTGGAAGTCGATGACGGCGCGGCCGAACTGGCGGCGTTCGCGGGCGTAGCCGACCGCGTAGTCCAGCGCCGCCTGGGCCAACCCCACCGCGCAGGCGGCGATGCCGAGGCGGCCGGAGTCCAGGGCGGACATGGCGATGGTGAAGCCGGCACCCTCGCCGCCGATCAGCCGCTCCGCCGGCACCCGCGCGTCGTCGAGCACGAGCTGCGCCACCGGTGACGACCGCAGTCCCATGGTGCGTTCGGCGGCCTGCGGGTGGAGACCGGGGGTGGCCCGGTCGAGCAGCAGGCAGGAGATGCCCCGGGGACCGGGTACGCCGGTGCGGCAGAAGACGTTGTAGAAGTCGGCCACCTGGGCGTGGGTGATCCAGGCCTTGGTGCCGGTGACCACGTACGCGTCGCCGTCGCGGACCGCCTTGGTGGTCAGCGCGGCGGCGTCCGAGCCCCCCTGCGGTTCGGAGAGGCAGTACGCGCCGAGCAGTTCGCCGCCGATCATGTCGGGCAGCAGCTTGCGCTGGGCGTCGTCGCCGAACGTGGCGACCGGGTGGCAGGAGAGCGTGTGCACGCTGACCGCCTCGGCGACCGCCAGCCAGCGGCTCGCCAGGATCTCCAGCACCTGGAGGTAGACCTCGTACGGCTGGGCGGCGCCGCCGTACTCCTCCGGGTAGGGCAGACCGAGCAGACCGGCCCGGCCCAGGGTGCGCAGCAGCTCGCGGGGGAACTCGGCGCGCTGCTCGAACTCGACGGCCTTCGGGGCCAGCTCGCGGTCGGCGAGTTCGGTGGCCAGCTCCAGTAGGTCGTGGGCCTCTTCGGTGGGCAGGATCCGGTCGACAGTCATAGCGCGGTGAGCTCCGTGGGATGGTGGTGAGCCGTCGTACGCCGTGGAAGCTTCTGGCTCCCACCCGCTCAGCTTAACGTTCGTTCGGGTGCCGGGCACGGACGGCGCGGGTCGTGTCGACCACCGACCGGCCTCGCGGTCAGTCCATCAGCCAGAGGCAGAACGGGTGGCCGTCCGGGTCCAGGCAGACCCGGACGTCGTCCTGCGGCTGGAACTCGGCCAGCGTGGCACCGCAGGCCAGCGCGTGCTCCAGGGCGGCGGCCAGGTCCTCGACCCCGATCTCCAGGTGCATCATCATCTGCTGCCGGTCCGCCTCGGCCGGCCAGGTCGGCCGCACGTACGCCCGCTCGCGCTGGAAGGACAGGCCCACCCCGCCCTCGGGCCCGCGCAGGATGACGTCGTCGGCCTCCTCGACCTCCACCGTCCAACCGAGCAGTCGCGCGTAGAAGCGGGACAGCGCCGCCGGGTCGGGCGTGTCCAGGTTGACCGTGGTCAGCGCGAGCCGGGGCGTCGTGGTCATCGCGTCCTCCTGGGTTGCGCCGTCGACGTGCCACCCGCCGCGAACGTCGGTGGGATGTGCCAGGCTGTCGGGCGTGGCACAGCAGACTCCGATCATGCTCGTCGACGCGCCCAGTCTCTACTTCCGGGCCTACTTCGGCATTCCCGAGTCGGCCGCGCGGACCGCCGACGGCCAGCCGGTCAACGCCGTACGCGGTTTCCTCGACATGCTCGCCCAACTGGTCCGTACCCGGCGTCCGGGCCGGATGGTGTGCGCGATGGACCACGACTGGCGGCCGGACTGGCGGGTCGCGCTGCTGCCGTCGTACAAGGCGCACCGGGTGGCCCCCGATGGCGGCGAGGTCGTGCCGGACACCCTCAGCCCGCAGGTGCCGATGATCCTGGACGTGCTCGACGCCCTCGGCATCACCGTGGTCGGCGCGACCGGATACGAGGCCGACGACGTGCTGGGCACCCTCTCGGTCACCCAACCCGGGCCGGTCGAGGTGGTCTCCGGTGACCGCGACCTGTTCCAGCTCGTCGACGACGCCCGTGGGGTGCGGCTGCTCTACGTCGGGCGGGGCGTGGCCAAGCTGGACGACTGCGACGACACGGCGGTCCGGTCCCGCTACGGGGTGGCCGCCGACCGGTACGCCGACTTCGCCGCGCTGCGTGGCGACCCCAGCGACGGGCTGCCGGGGGTGGCCGGCGTCGGCGAGAAGACCGCCGCCCGACTGATCGAGCGGTACGGCGACATCGCCGGCATCCTGGCCGCGTTGGACGATCCGGCCTCCGGTTTCGCGCCCGGCCTGCGCACCAAGCTCGACGCCGCCCGCGACTACCTGGCGGTGGCGCCGAAGGTGGTCCGGGTCGCCCTGGACGTGCCACTGCCGCCGCTACCCACCGAGCTGCCGGCCGACCCGGCCGACCCGGAACGCCTGGTCGAGCTGGCCGAGCGGTGGAACCTGGCCGGCTCCACCCGCCGCCTGGTCGACGCCCTCGCCAACCGCACCACGACGGGTTAGCGCTCGGCCGACGTCCTGAGCACCAACAGGTCCATGCGGGCACCCCACGGAGTCGCCGTATCGCCCACCTGCACCCAGCCTGCTCGCGCGTAGATGGTGCGGGCAGCCGAACGCGGATTCGACGCGAGCGTCGCCACCGGCTCCGGCCGGGCAGCGAGTAGTCGCCGCATCAACTCGGCACCCACGCCCCGACCGCGCTGCTCCGGGCGCACGATCCACTCCATCACCGCGAACTTGTCCACCTCGCGCACGTCGGCGGGCGGGTCCTGGCCAGCGCGACTCCACCAGCGCCCGGAGCCCATCGTCCAACCGTAGGCGGCACCCACCAACACACCCTGGTCGTGGGCCGTGATCAGGGTAAAGCCGGGCCGACGGGCCTCCTCGGGGAGACCCTTGCGGAATCCGGCCACTTCCTCCGGACCCTCCTCGTACGGCGGCTCGGCATAGACGATGCCGTACAGGTCGGCGAGGGCGTTCACGTGTTCAGGCGTTATCGAGGTGTGGCGGCTGTAGGTCACGGCCACGGTCCGCAGCCCCTATGCGCCGACGATGGCAGTCAGGTCCCCGTACGCGGGCCGCCGACGCTCACTCCCCGGAACGGCGTCCACCACTTGACGGGCCACCGTCAGTAGCAGCTCGTTGCGGTGCTCGCCTGGCAACGCGTCGAGCAGGTCTGCGGCGAGTCGCAGCCCGTCAGGGATGTCGCCTTCGCGGATCAGGCAGACCGCCTGGTGCAACTGCACCTGAGCGCGGAGCCGTGCCTGGGACTGCGGGTACAGGGCGAGCGCCAGGGACTGCGCCCGTTTCGCGTCGGCGAACCGCCCAGCGTGCGTGAACACCCACGACGCCGTGTAATGCAGCCGATGTTCCGGCCAGCCCCAGACCGATTCCACATCGGTGATCACCGACGTGGGTAGCTGAGATGCGAGGTCCGAAAGCCGTTCGACTGTGGCGACTGCCTCCGTATGTCGGCCAGCCAGGGAAAGCGCCTGTGCCCGTCCGGCCAGTAGGCCGCACGTAGCCGCCGACGCCCGCTGATGCACCAACGGCAGGGCTTGGTCGGACATTTGCACGACCGTGTTGGGGTCCCGGCCGTCGTAGCAGCCATTGACGACATCCCACGCCCACCCCGCCACGACCGAGTCCGGGTCGCCGGAGTTGGCCGCGAGTTCGCGCGCCGACCGCCACCATCGGGCGGCTGCCCAGCCTTGCCCTGCGGCGACCATTCCGAATGCGACCATCAGCGAGAGCTTCGACGCGGCCCGCAACAACCCTGCCCGCTGGGGCCCGTCAGCCGCCGCGAGTTGATGTTGCAGGACAGTCATGTCGACGGTGAGCTGGCGGTCCAGTTGGTCTGCGGGCAGCCGGTAGTAGTCGTAGCCGTAGTCTTCGGCGATCCTGTCCCATTCATCGGCGTGTCCGGCGGCGACATTGAAGCCGTGACGGAGGGCTTCCAGGCCGACGAGCGGTGCCACGGCCGGTGCTGCGGCGAGGGCACCCATCGCGCCGAGAACCTTCCGTCTCCGCATATCGGTCTCACCTGCCTGCCGCTGCCACGCCTGCACGAGCGCACCGCCCGCGCCCAACGCATCGTCGCACGCTTCCGCGAGTGGCCGGGTCGGTGGCCTTACGCCCCGCTCCACCTGAGACAGGTAGGAGAAGTCGAGACGAACAGCCGAACCCAAGGCGCGCAGCGACAACCCGGCGGCGAGCCGGTGCTGTTTCAGTGTCTCCCCAAAACGTCCCATCGGCATCCCCGCGATGTGGGCAATTGTGTGGGCCCACTGCTCACACCTACCCCACACGCAGAGTAGCGACAAGGCTGCTTTTAGGTCCCCCGACGGGCCGGGCGGACCGGCTGGGATAACGCGCCGACGGTCACTGACATCGATGTCGAGGCCGTCGGCCTGCGGTAGTCCCTCGGGCTGCGGGATCGCGACGTCTGCACGGAGGTCTCCAGTCTGGCGGCGATGCGATCCCGCAGCCCTTCCGATTCAGGCAACAAGGGAGTACGAATGCGAGTCGATTCAGCCATCGCCCCTGGCACGTCAGTGCACTGGGTGCCGTACGACAATGGGTAGCGAGTCGTTGCCGATCGGCCGGCGGGTGGCGTACTGGCGGGGGCGGCGGCGGATGTCTCAGCAGGTGCTCGCCGATCGGTTGGGCAAGTCGAAGAGTTGGGTCGACAAGGTCGAACGTGGCGTCCGATCACTGGACAAGGTATCCACGATCGCCGAGGTCGCCGCAGTGCTCCGGATCGACCAGGCCACCCTGCTCGGTCGGGACCGTCAGCGCTCCGCTGTCGACGTCCGAGCAGAGGGTGTGGAGCGGATCCGGGCGGCACTGTCGACGTACGACATGGCCCTCGGTCGCCGGGCGGCGGCCCGGGAAGCCCCCTCGGCAGCTCACCTGGCCCGCAGCATCGGACATGCGTGGACCACATACCAGCACGCGCGGTACCCGCAGTTGATCAGTGGGCTGCCGGAGCTGGTGGTCGGAGCGCAGTGCTGCTACACCCTCGATCCGGGAGCGGGGCGGGTAGCACTGGTGGAGGTGTACCGCATAACGGCCGCACTACTCGTCAAGCTCGGCGAGGGCGAGCTGGGCTGGCTGGCCGTCGACCGGGCGATGACCATCGCCACAGACGATGCGGAGTTGGTCGCCGCTGCGGCGGTTCAGCTAGGGCAGGTGCTCCGTGCCACCGGCCGGGCGGGCTCGGCGGTGTCGGCCATGCGGACAGCCGCGTACCGCATCGTCCGGGCCGACCTCGACGGCGACCAGCCGGCGCACCTGTCCCTGTGCGGCACGCTGCTGGTGCAGGCCGCCCTCGCAGCGGCTCGGCAGGGAGACGAGCGCGCCACGGTGAGTCTGCTCGACGAGGCCGCCGACCTGGCTGCCCGGGTGGGCGACGGCCACGACCACCACCACACCGCTTTCGGACCTACCGCAGTCGCCATGGCGCGGGCGGTGGCGGCGCTGGAGTGGGGCGACCCGGGCGAGGCCGCCACCTTGCACCAGGAGGTCGTGCGCCGTGATGGCTGGCGGTGGCTGCCCGCAGAGCACCGTGCCGCGTATCTGCTCGACGCCGCCCGCGCCCATCTTCACGACGACGACCCGACCCCCGCCGCCCGGATCCTCCTCGATGCCGATCAGACCGCACCGGCCGAGGTGCGGCACCGGCCCGCCGCCCGAGACCTGCTGACCCAGATGATCCGACACCCGGACGCTCCGATGCCGATCATTCAGCTCGCCACCACCCTCGGGGTGGGTTGAGCATGACCGCGCCGTTCCTGTCCCTGGCCCAGATCCTCAACCGACTCGCCATCACGGCCCGGCGGACCCTCCGCGACCACCATCCCACGCCCAGCGGCACCTGCCCGATCTGCCGCGTGCCGCCGGACTGCCCGGCAGCCACCGCTGCCCGCGACATCCTCGACACCATCAGGCAGATGCGCTGGCGTGATCGGGGCGATCCGGGTCGTCAGGCCACCTCCCGCAGGTAGCCGTCGATCGAGGCGGCCAGGACGTCCGCACCGGGACGTGCCCACACCTGCGCGTTGAAGACCTCCACCTCGATCGGGCCGGTGTAGCCGGCCGCGTCCACCGCCTCGCGCATCCGGCGCAGCTCGATGCAGCCGTCGCCGGGCAGCGCCCGCCCCAGCAGTACGCCCTCGGGCAGCGGGGTGATCCAGTCGCAGACCTGGAACGAGGCGATCCACTCCCCCGCGCGGGCGATCTGGTCGTGGACCGTGTCGTCCCACCACACGTGGTACGCGTCGACCACCACGCCGACCACGCTCGGGTCGAACCGTTCGGCGATGTCGAGGGCCTGGCCGAGGGTGGCGATGACGCAGCGGTCGGCGCTGAACATCGGGTGCAACGGCTCGATGGCGAGCGTCACCCCGGCGGAGTCGGCGTACGGCGCCAGTTTGGCGACGGCGTCGGCCACCCGGGCCCGCGCCCCGTCGATGTCCTTGCTGCCCGCCGGCAGGCCGCCGGAGACCAGCACCAACACCGGCGCACCGAGGGTGGTGGCCTCGTCGACGGCGCGCCGGTTCTCGTCCCACCAGTCGTCGGCGGTGAAGAACCCGCCCCGACACAGCGTGGTCACCGCCAGCCCGGCGTCGCGGACCAGCTTCGCGGCACGGTCCACGCCGTACTCGGCGACCGGCTCCCGCCACAGCCCGATGCCGGGCACTCCGGCGTCGACGCACCCGGCCACCACGTCCGGCAGGGCCCAGTGCGTGGCGGTGGCCTGGTTGAACGAGAAGCGGGCCAGCTCCGGGCGACCGGCGGTCACTGGGCCACCCCCGCGACCTGGAAGAAGGCCCGGGCGCGGGCGGCGGCCAGCTCGGCGTCGGGCAGCAGACCGGCGGCGTCGGCCAGGGTGAGCAGGGCGGCCAGGTGCGCCGGCGACCGCCCGGACTGGAGGCCGCCGACCATGGTGAAGTGGTCCTGGTGACCGGCCAACCAGGCGAGGAAGACGATGCCGGTCTTGTAATACCAGGTCGGGGCCGCGAACAGGTGCCGGGCCAGCGGCACGGTGGGCGCGAAGATCTCGTCGTACGCGGTCAGGTCGCCCCGGTCGAGGGCGGCGAACGCGGCCGACGCGGCCGGGGCGATGGCCGCGAAGACACCCAGCAGCGCGTCGGAGTAGCCGTCCGCGTCGCCCCGGATCAGCTCCGGGTAGTGGAAGTCGTCGCCGGTGTAGAGGCGTACGCCGGCCGGGAGTCGGCGGCGCAGCGCCACCTCGCGTCCGGCGTCGAGCAGCGACACCTTGATCCCGTCGACCCGGGCGGCGTGCGTCTTGAGCAGCTCCACCACGGTGTCGGCGGCCAGGTCCAGGTCGGTCGAGCCCCAGTAGCCGGTCAACGCCGGGTCGAACATCGGGCCGAGCCAGTGCAGCACCACCGGCCGGTCGGCGGCGGACAGCAGGTCGTCGTACACCCGCAGGTAGTCCTCGGGGCCACGGGCGGCGGCGGCCAGGTGGCGGCTGCACATCAGCACCGGCACCGCCCCGGCGGCCTGCACGTCGTCGAGCTGCTCGCGGTAGGCGGCGGTGACCTCGGCGAGGGTGACCGGGCCGGCCGGCAACTGGTCGGTGGCGGCACCGGCCACGATCCGACCGCCGGCCGCCCGGGCCTCCGCCGCGCTGCGCCGGATCAGTTCCCGGGTAGCCGGGTAGTCCAGGCCCATGCCGCGTTGCGCGGTGTCCATCGCCTCGGCCACCCCCAGGCCATACGACCAGAGGTGGCGACGGAAGGCGAGGGTGCTCTCCCAGTCGACGACGGCGGGCGTACCCGGCGTGTTGTGGGCCTGCGGATCGGCCACCACGTGCGCGGCGGCGTACGCGATCCGGCTGCGCGGCGGGCCGTCGGGGCGGGGGTGTCCGGTCCCGCCGGCCAGCCGCAGTCGCCGGCCACCGGGCAGGTTGACCTCGGCGGCGCTCACAGCGACAGCTCCGGAATCTCGACGCGACGCCCCTCGCGGGCCGACACCAGGCCCAGCTCGGCCAGTTGCACGCCGCGCGCCCCGGCCAGGAAGTCCCACGGGAAGGGCTCGTCGACCGCGATGTGTCGCAGGAACGCCTCCCACTGCACCTTGAAGCCGTTGTCGAACTCCTCGTTGTCCGGCACCTCCGTCCACTGCGACCGGAAGTCCTCGGTGGCGGGCAGGTCCGGGTTCCACACCGGCTTCGGGGTGACCGCGCGGTGCTGCACCCGGCATCGACGCAGCCCGGCCACGGCGCTGCCGTGCGTGCCGTCGACCTGAAACTCGACCAGTTCGTCGCGGTGCACCCGGACGCACCAGGAGGAGTTGAGCTGGGCGATCACGCCGCCGGCCAGCTCGAACACGGCGTACGCGGCGTCGTCGGCGGTGGCCGCGTACGGGCGGCCCCGCTCGTCGACGCGCTGCGGAATGTGCGTGGCGACGGTGGCCGAGACGCTGCGGACCTCGCCGAACAGTTCCGCCAGCACGTAGTGCCAGTGCGGGAACATGTCGACCACGATGCCGCCGCCGTCGGAGGCCCGGTAGTTCCACGAGGGACGCTGGGCGGGCTGCCAGTCGCCCTCGAAGACCCAGTAGCCGAAGTCGCCGCGCACCGACAGCACCTGGCCGAAGAAGCCGCCGTCGAGGAGCCGCTTGAGCTTGCGCAGCCCGGGCAGGAAGAGTTTGTCCTGCACCACACCGGTGCGGATGCCGGCGGCGTTGGCGGCCCGGGCCAGGTCCAGGGCGGCGGCGGTGTCCTCGGCCAGGGGCTTCTCGGTGTAGATGTGCTTGCCGGCCTCGATGGCCTGCCGGATCGCCTTCTCCCGCTGCTGGGTGACCTGCGCGTCGAAGTAGATCTCGACGTCGTCGCGGGCCAGCGCCGAGGTCAGGTCGGTGGTCCAGTCGGTCAGGCCGTGCCGGTCGGCGATCTCCCGCAGCTTGGCCTCGCTGCGACCGACCAGCACGAGGTGCGGCCAGAGGGTGGTGCCGTCGGGCAGCCGCACGCCGCCGGCGTCGCGGATGGCCAGCAGGGAACGCACCAGATGCTGCCGGTATCCCATCCGGCCGGTGACGCCGTTCACGATGATGCCGATCGACCTGCGGGTCATGGGGGTCCTTCCGTCGTACACGCTCAGGTAAGCGCTTTCCCCACGTAGCCTAGGCCGGACGGTCGCGCCGCGGCAAGCGCTCTCCCGGCAGCGATATTTCCGGCCCCCATCACCCACCGACCGGTGCCGACCACCGTCCCGACACCGTGCGAAGCACGCTGAGCTGGGCCGCGACCAGCGGTGTGAGCTGCCGGAACCGGCGTCCGAGCGGAAGACCCCGACTGCGGTACGGTGACGCTGGCCGCAGGCGCGCGGCGTGAGCGCAAGGGGGCGGTACGTGGCGACTCTGTCCGATGTGGCCCGGCGGGCCGGCGTCTCTCCCGCCACCGCCTCTCGGGTGATCAACGGCAGCAGCAAGCCGGTCACCGACGAGTTGCGGGAGCGGGTGCTCCAGGCCGTCGCCGAGTTGCAGTACGTGCCGAACGCACACGCCCAACTGCTCGCCCGCTCGCACCGGGGCGCGGTCGGCGTGATCGTGCACGACGTCTCCGACCCGTACTTCTCCGAGATCACCCGGGGCCTGCAACGGGTCGCCACCGACCAGGGTCGACTACTGATGATCTGCAACAGCTACCGCGACCCGGAGCGCGAACTGGAGTACGTCGAGCTGCTGCGCGGGCACCAGGTGGCCGCCATCATCCTGGCCGGCTCCGGCTACCACGACGCGGAGTTCACCCGCCTGCTCAACGGCAAGCTGGCCGCGTACGAGGCGACGGGCGGGCGGGTCGCGGTGATCGGCCGGCACGAACACTCCGGCGACGCGGTGATGCCCGACAACCGCAGCGGCGCCCGACTGCTCGGGCAGGAGCTGTGCCGGCTGGGCCACGAACGGATCGGCGTGGTGGCTGGCCCTCAGGTGTTGACCACCACCACCGACCGGTTGACCGGGCTGCGCGAGGAGCTGACCGCACACGGCCGGGACCTGCCGGAACACCGCATCCGGTACGCCGAGTTCGACCGCGACAGCGGTGCCGCCGCCACCGCCGCCCTGCTCGACGCGGAACCGGAGCTGACCGCCATCGCGGCGCTCAACGACTCGATGGCGATCGGCGCGCTGGCGCTGCTGCGCTCGCGCGGGCTGGCGGTGCCCGACCGCGTCACCGTCGTCGGCTTCGACGACATGCCGATGGCCCGGGACGTCACCCCGACGCTGACCACGATCCGGCTGCCGCTGGTGGAGATGGGCGCGCGGGCGATGGCGATGGCGCTGGACCCGGGCGCGGACCGCCCCCGGGTGGAGTCGCTCGCCGCCGAGCTGGTCCGCCGGGACAGTTCCGCCCCGCCACCGGACTGACCGCCGGGCCGCCGCGATCCGGTTGCGCGGCTGAGATAGACGTAGTGTCATGCGTAGATTACTGATCTCCGCCGCGCTCGCCGTGGCGATGGTGGCCGGCGCCACCGGGCCGGCGGTGGCTGCTTCTCCGGGCAGCCCCGCGCCCCGGCCGGCCGCCACCGGCTGGTCGATGGCCGGCGGCGAGCTGACCTGGCGTTCGAGCACCCGGGTGCCGGTCGGTGGCGCCGCGGTCGAGTTCTGGTCCGGCGACCGGCGGCTCGGCTCCGCCCGCCCGCACCCGGACGGACGTACGTTCAGCCTGCCGCTGACCGGGTCGATCGAACCCGACCAGCTCAGCGTGCGGGCCGGCAGCCGACGGCTCGACGGGGAGGCTCCACCGGCCGCCCGCCGGTCGGGGCCGGTCGCCGCCGTACCCGCTCCGCAGCCCGCCGCCGCCGTCGATCCCGGCGTCCCCGGACCCCACGCACAGATCACCGGCGAGTACGACCTGCCCGCCGTCACGCTGCCGGACTTCCCGGAGAAGGTGGAGATGCGCGCGGTGGTGGTCGCGCCGCAGGGGGCCTCCGGTGCCCGACCGCTCGCGGTGTTCCTGCACGGCCGCCACACGAACTGCTACCAGAGCGGTGCCGACGATCTGTTCCTCCAGTGGCCCTGCCCGGACGGCACCGAACCGATCCCCAGCCACCGGGGCTACCTCCAGGCGCAGCGGCTGCTCGCCTCGCAGGGCTACCTGACGGTCTCCCTCTCGGCCAACGGGATCAACGGCCAGGACTGGGCCCTTGAGGACGGCGGCGCCCAGGCCCGCTCCTCCCTGATCCGGCTGCACCTGGCGAAGTGGGCCGACTGGGCCGGTGCCGGCCGCGCCACCGCGCCGGACATCGTGCGCGCGGCACCCCGCGCCGACCTGTCCCGGGTGCTCCTGGTGGGTCACTCCCGGGGCGGCGAGGGAGTCAACCGCGCCGCGATGGACTCACTCACCCCGCCGCCGGCCGCCGTCGACGGCTACTCGGGCCGGGTCCGCTGGACCGTACGCGGTCTGCTGCTGATCGGTCCGACCATGGCCGGGCACAACCCGGTGCCGGACGTCCCGTCGGCGACGATCCTGCCCGGCTGCGACGGTGACGTTCTCGACCTTGAGGGCCAGATGTTCGTGGACGGCACACGCGGCGTCAGCTCCGGCCGCGCCCTGCACAGCGCGCTCTACGTCATCGGCGCCAACCACAACTACTTCAACACGGAATGGACGCCCGGACAGGCGGTGGCCCCGTCGTGGGACGACTTCTTCACCGACGACGGCGGACCGGACCCCGTCTGTGACCCCGGCACCCCGACCCGGCTCACCGCCGCGCAGCAGCAGACCGTTGGCGCCACGTACGTCGCCGCCGCCGCACGGCTCTTCGTCGCGGGCGACGACCGGGTCCGACCGCTGCTCGACGGCAGTGGCCGACGCGCCCCCTCGGCCGACCCGGCCCGGGTGCTCAGTCACGCGCTCGGCGGCAACCGCACGCCGGTCCTGACGCCGGACCCGTCGACCACGCTCTCCGGCGGGGCCCGCCTCTGCGACCAGGTCACCGACGATCCGCAGCGGTCCTGCCTCGATCTGGACGACCGCAACGCCCAGTTCGCGCACTTCGTGCCGTTCCGCTGGACCGTGCCCGACGCCGACCGATACGCGGCCGAGCTGACCTGGTCCCGCGCCGGCACCCCGATCCGGTTGGCACCGGCACGGCCGGTCTCCGTCGCCGGTGCCCGGGACCTGGCGCTCCGCGTCATCGTTCCGCCGAACACCACCGACAACCGGTGGGACGTCTCGGTCGTCGGCACCGACGGACGGCGCACCCGGCTCGGTGAGGTCCGGCTCGACGGCCTGCCCGGGACCGGGTACACGACCTCGTACTGGGCGCAGGAGGTGCGGGTACCGCTGAAGGGCGCCCCCACCCGGCTCGCCGCGATCGAGATCACCCCGCGCAGCGCGACCGGCAGCGCCTGGCTGCTCGACGCGTGGGGATGGGCGCCGGGCACGCCCGACCCACGCCCGGCCCGCCTGCCCCGCCTCGACGTCGGCACCCTCCAGGTGTCCGAGGGCGACTCCGGCACCCGGACGCACGAGATCCCGGTGTCGTTGACCGGACGCGGCAGCGGCGCGGTCCGGCTGTACCTGCTCGACCCGGTGACCCTCGAGACGCGCATCTGGACGGCCACCGTGCGGCCGGGCCAGCGCCGCATCCCGGTGCCGGTCGAGGTGCTCGGTGACACACTGTGGAACTACACCGAGCAGTACACGTTGTCCGTCAAGACGGACCGGGGCGTGGTGGTCGGCGACTACGTCGGTGGACTCGACGTCCGCAACGACGACCCGGTGCCGGTGCTCACCGTCGAGTCCCGCGAGGTGCGCGTCGCCGAGGGCGAACTGTTGAGCTGGCACTTCTCGGCCTCCGAGCCGACCGAGCAGGGGCTGTTCCTGTCGACCTGGCCGCAGGCGCCCAGCGCCGGACCGGAGTTGTCCACCCTGGACGTCGACCCGGACTGGTTCACCGACAACGCGTTCGAGCCGGTGCAGCCGGAACGGTCGCTGTCGCAGACCTGGCTGACGCCGTACCTGGTGATTCCGGCCGAGACCGGCGTCGGTCAGGTCATCGTGCCGACGATCGCCGACTCGGTGACCGAGCCGGACGAGTGGATCGAGCTGTCCTTCGCCGAGCCCGAGGACGGGCCGATCGTGGACGTGGTGCTGACCGGAGTGGTGACCGGCGGCTGACCGGTGGGCGGCACCGGACGCATACCCTGGTCCGGTGCCGCCGCTCAGCCCCACCCAGCAGGTCCTCACCGCCGACGACGTGGCCGACTACGTCCGGGCCTCGTTCGGCCCCGACCGGAAGGTCCGCGACTGTGCGCCGCTGACCGGCGGCGGCTTCGCCACCGTGTGGCGGGTCCACCTCGACGACGACCGCCAGGCCGTGCTCAAGGTGGGCCCGCCGCCCACCGCGCGGCTGCTGCGGTACGAGACCGGACTGCTCGCCGCCGAGGCCCGCTACTTCCGGCTGGTCGCCACCGGCGCACCGACGGTGCCGGTGCCGACCGTGCTGCACCACGGGGTGCACCCGCGCCTCGGCGAGTGGCTGGTCACCAGCCGGCTGCCCGGACGCGCCCTGCCCGACCTGGACGTCGACGACGCACCGGCCCGCGCCGACCTGGGCGCGGCGACGGCGGCCGTGCACCGGATCACCGGCGACCGGTTCGGCTACGACGCGGGCCGCAGCGGCGGATCGACGTGGCGGACGGCGTTCACGGCGATCATCGATGACCTGCTCGCCGACGCCGCCGACTGGGACATCGCGCTGCCCGCCCCGCCGGAGCGGTTCCGTGCGCTGGTGGCCCGGCACGCTGACCTGCTCGACGAGGTACGCCGCCCGGCGCTGCTGCACTTCGACTGCTGGGACGGCAACGTGCTGGCCGCGCCGGACGACACCGGCGCGTACCGGATGTGCGGGCTGGTGGACGGCGAACGGTTCCTCTACGGCGACCCGCTGCTGGACCTGGTCTCGCCGCTGCTGTTCCGGCGGGCCGAGGACGAGCCGACACATCCGTTCCTGCGCGGCTACGCCGACGCCACCGGCACGCCACTGGTCTTCGACGACGGGGTACGCCGCCGGCTGGCGTTGTACCGGATGCACCTGCACCTGCTGATGACGGTGGAGATGCCGAGCCGGGGCATCACGCCCGACAACGACCCGGGGCGGCACACGCTGCTGGCCGGCCTGGTGGCGCGTGACCTGGCCGACCTGTCGGACGACTAACCTGCGGTGGCCTCGACGGCGAAGGCCAGCACGACCAGGGTGCCGTTGCTGACCCCGTGGGCCAGGATCGGCACCCAGAGGTTGCGGTACCGGTGCAGGAGCCAGGCGAAGATGAGCCCGGCGACGAGCGCGCTGATGGTGTTGAAGACCCGGGGCAGGTGCGCCACGGCGAAGAAGGCCGCGGAGAGGACGACGGCGGCGACGGCGGGCATCCGGGCCGCCAGTCCGCGGAAGAAGACGCCCCGGTAGAGGACCTCCTCGTAGACGGGTGAGGCGACGGCGCCGAAGGCGAACGCGAAGGTGAACTGCGCCAGGAGGCTCCCGGCGGGGTAGCCGCCCTCTCCACCGCCGCCCTCGGTGAGCGCGGTGGGCAGCACCAGCAGCAGACCGAGGGTCAGCGCGGCCTTGGCCAGGCCCCATCCGGCGGCGGCGCCGAGCTGGCCCCGGTCGGGGCGCACCAGCAGCAGCGGTCGGCGGATCGCGCCGAAGCGGTGCCAGGTGACCAGCAGGCCGACGGCCAACTGGGTGCCGTTGATCAGGACCCAGGCGATGCTCGTGGCCGCCATCTCGGACATGCCCAGCCGGGCCGGTCCCTGTGCCAGGAAGTCCGCCACGGCCGAGTTGGCCAGACCGATGCCGACGAGGAACACCAGGGCCATGTCGAGGTAGGTGAATCGAGGGGCGTGCGTGATCGGGGTGGTACGGCCCGGTGCGGAACTGCTCATGAGCGCTAGATTAGGTCGCTGACCTATATCGGTCAAATGACCGATCATCTATGATCAAGGGCGTGCCGAAGCTTGTGGATCACGAGGAGCGGCGGCGGCATCTCGGTGCCGCCGCCTGCACGGTGCTCGCCCGCTCGGGCTCGGTCGGGATGACCGTCCGGGCGGTCGCCACCGAGGCCGGCATGGCGCTGGCGACCGCCCAGCATTACCTGCCGACCAGGGAACGCATGGTGCAGGCGGCCATCGCGCACCTCGCCGAGCGGGTGACCCGGCGGGCGCAGACGATCCCGGCGGACGCTATCACCGTGGACGTCCTCCGGCAGGCGGCGTGCGAGATCGTCCCGCTGGACGACGAGCGGACCTTCGAGGCCCGGGTCTGGCTCGTCCTGACCGCCGAGGCGCTGGTCGACGCGCAGATAGCGGAGATCCTCGCCACGAGCGAGGCAGCCCTGCGGGCCAACCTCGAACGGCTGTTCACCCGTGGCCGGGCCGACGGCGACCTCGGCGCCCACGTCGACCCGCACGCCGAGGCCGCCGCGCTGACCACCCTGACCGACGGCCTCACGGTCCGGATCCTGACCACCGGCCTGAGCACCGCCGACGCCCACACGGAGATCGACACGCACCTCGCCCGACTCGCGCCGGCAGACGATTGACGGCGGCACCCGGTCCCGCCGTGCCCACGCTCGACGGCGAGACGCCCGGCCTCGCCACCACACCGCGAACGCCACCCGCCCGGCCGCCGTCAGGCAGGGCGGGTCGGCGACTCACCGGGCGGCGGGCGCGAAGGGGGCCAGCGGGTTGGGCAGGGCGCCGACGAGTTGCAGGGCGGCCGACGGGTCGGAGAGGTCGACCATCTGCTGGTTGTCGCGCAGTTGCAGCCGGTTGAGGCAGGACAGCGCGAACTCCGGGGCGAACAGGTCGTAGCGGGCCAGCCGGTCGGCCAGGTGCGGGACCTGGTCGGCGTACGCGGTGGCGCAGTCGGCGACCGCCCGCCAGAACGTCTCCTCGTCCACCACGCCCTGCGCGACGAGCGTGGCGCTGAGGAAGCGGAAGAAGCAGTCGAAGACGTCGGTGAAGATGGAGAGCAGCTTCATGTCCTCCGGGATGTCGGCCCGGATGCGCTCCACGGTCGCCGGCAGCTCCGCGTCGGCGCTCATCACCACGATCTCCTCGGCGATGTCCTTGAAGATCACCCGTTCGACCGCGCCGTCGCGCAGCACCATGATGACGTTCTCGCCGTGCGGCATGAAGGCCAGGTCGTAGGCGTAGAAGGCGTGCAGCAGCGGGGTCAGGTAGGCGTTCAGGTAGCGGCGCAGCCACTCGGTCGGCGCCAGCTTCGAGGAGGCGACGAGTTCGGCGGCGAACGAGCGGCCGTCGGCGTCCACGTGCAGCAGCGACGCCATGGTGGCCAGCCGTTCGCCGGGGGCGAGGCCGGGCACCGGACTCTCCCGCCAGAGTGCGGCCAGCATCTTGCGGTACGGCGAGTAGCGGTCGGTGGCCGCCTCGTACTGCCGGTGCCGGTAGCCGACGGCGGCCCGCTCCCGCAGGATGGTCAGGCCGGTGGCGCCGAACACCGCGTCCCCGGCGACCAGCTCCGCGAGCCAGTCGTTGATCGCCGGGGTGGCCTCCATGTACGCGGCCGACAGTCCCCGCATGAAGCCCATGTTCAGCACCGACAGCGCGGTCTTCACGTAGTGCTGCTGCGGCGCGCTGACGTTGAAGAAGGTCCGGATGGACTGCTGGGCGAGGTATTCGTCCGGCCCCTCGCCGAGGTGCACCAGGCGGCGGCGGGCCACCTCACCGGCGAAGGTCACCGACGTCTTGTTCCACCACTGCCACGGGTGCACCGGCATGAGCAGGTAGTCGTCCAGGTCCAGACCGAGTTCACGCATCGTGTCGGCGAACCGGGCCAGGGTCGCCTCGCCCAGCTCCGCCCGCAGGAAGCTCGCGTACTCCAGGTCGGCGGCGCTGGTGAAGCGGGCGTGGTCGCGGTGCGCGGCCACCCAGACGAGCCGGACCGGCCGGGCGGCCTCCGGGGCGTACCGGTGGTACTCGTCGACGCCGAAGCCGAGCCGGCCGTTGTTGGCCACGAAGCACGGGTGGCCCTCGGTCATCGACGTCTCGATCACCTGGAAGTCGGCTTCGACCAGCTCGGCGGCGCTCGGCAGCGCGCGGTCCAGCTTGTACGCGGCACCGGCCAACGTGGAGGTGATCTCCTCCAGATAGACGGGCAGGATCCGGTCGGCGAGCCCCAGCGCGTCACGCAGTTCCAGGCAGAGGTCGACGGCGTCCAACGGCAGCGACTCGTCGCCCCGGTGCCGGGTGATGCTCTCCGGGTCGATGTCCCAGTGCTCCAACGCCAGCACCCGCGCCGCGAAGCGGTACCGCACCGCGCCGGAGTCGCCGGTCACCGCGTACCACCGGCGGCCGTGCGCGTCGGCGGGCCCGGCGGTCGGGTCGACCGGCTCGGGGGTCAGCAGCCGCTCGTGGGTGAACTCCGCGAGGGCCTTGCGCACCAGCAGCCGGTTGACCCGCTCCCAGGTCTGCGGACGCAGGTGCGCGACCGGTGCGGACGAGGCGGGCGTGGTCACGATGATGCTCCTTCGCTACGGGTCGCGGCGACGAACCGCTCCCGGGTGCAGATGCTCAACAGCGCCGTCTTCTCCGGCTTGGCGATCGGGCCGACCACCTCGAACCCGACCGCCGCGTTGAGCGCGTGCACGGCGGTGTTGCGCACGTCCGGCTCGACCACGACCCGACGGGTGGCGGGGTCGGTGAAGAGCCAGGCCATCACGGTGGTGATCACGGCGGTGGTGAAGCCGTGCGCGGGGGTGTCGGTGGGCGCGCAGAGGAAGTGCATGCCGACGTCACCGGTCTGCGCGTCGTAAAGGCCGACCAGCTCCACCCGGGCCGGGTCGTACCGTTCGGCGAGGAACGCCGGCTCGCCGCGCCACAGCCCGAGGTACGCGTCGTGGTGCGGGTGGGCGGCGATAGCGCCGTACTCGGTCGCGACCCGCTCCACATCGGCGTCCTGCATCATCCAGAACGCCGCCTTCGGGTGGGTGACCCAGCGGTGCAGCAGCGGCGCGTCGGCGGCCACGTCGAGCGTGCGCAGGGCGAACTCGCCCAGCCCCGGATCGTGGCGGGTGAAGACGATCTCGGTCACGCGGGCACCCCGAACTCCTGGAACGTGATCGACTTCTCGATCGGGTACGGCTCCCGGCCGAGCAGCTCCCGGATGATCCAGGCGTTGCGGTACGGGCCCATCCCCAGGTCGGGCGAGGTGATGCTGTGCGTGTGCGTACCACCGTTCTGGAGGAAGACGCCGCGCCCGGTCTGGTCGATGCTGTAGTTGCGGGCGACGTCGAGCCGCCCGTGCCCGTCGAAGCGCAGCCGGTCCCGGATCGGGTCCAGGTACGCCGGCACCCGGTAGTGGTAGCCGGTGGCCAGCACCAGCCCCTCGCTCTCCAGCGTGAAGTCGCGCTCCTGCTCGACGTGGCGCAACGCGAGCGTGTGCACCCCGGCGGCCTCGTCGTAGCTCACCCCGGTCAGCTCGGTGTTGGTCAGCAGGTGGGTGTCCACCGGGCCGTGCACGGTGGTGGCGTAGAGCAGGTCGAAGATGCCGTCGATCAGGTCGGCGGAGATCCCCTTGAACAGGCCCTTCTGCTCGGACTCCAACCGGTAGCGGGTCGCCTCGGGCAGCGCGTGGAAGTAGTCCACGTAGTCCGGTGAGGTCATCTCCAGGGTGAGCTTGGTGTACTCCAGCGGGAAGAACCGGGGCGAGCGGGTCACCCAGTTCAGCCGGTAGCCGTACGTGTGGATGTCGCCGAGCAGGTCGTGGTAGATCTCGGCGGCGCTCTGCCCACTGCCGACCACGGTGATGCTCCGCTTGGCCCGCAACGCGTCCCGGTTGGACAGGTAGCGCGAGTTGTGCACCGCGTCGGAGGTCAGCCCGGCACACGCGGGCGGCAGGTGCGGCGGGGTGCCGGTGCCGAGCACCACGTGCCGGGCCCGATACGAGACGGTGTCGCCGTCGACGGTGGCGGTCACCACGTACCGGTCGTCGGCCGGGTCGTACTCGACGGCGGTCACCTGGTGGCCGAAGCGCAGGTTGGACAGCTTCCCGGCGGCCCACCGGCAGTACGCGTCGTACTCCACCCGCAGCGGATAGAAGTTCTCCCGGATATAGAACGGGTAGAGCCGGCCGATCTCCTTGAGATAGCTGAGGAAGGAGTACGGCGAGGTGGGGTCGGCCAGGGTCACCAGGTCGGCCATGAACGGGGTCTGTAGGCGGGAGGACTCCAGGAGCATCCCGGGGTGCCAGGACACGTCGTCGCGGGCCTCCAGGAACAGCCCGTCGATCTCGGCGATCGGCGCGGTCAGGCAGGCAAGGCCCAGGTTGTACGGGCCGAGACCGATCCCGATGAAGTCGTAGCTGGACATCCGGCCCTCCAGGCTCGGGTTCTCCGGCGGCATGTCAGCCGACCGGGCAGGTCAGGTCAACGGCGGGCGTGCCGGCGTGGGCGTGCACGTACCGGCCGGCGTGCTCGGCGATCAGGTCCAGCACGTACCCGACATCCTCGCGCGTGGTGTGCGGATTGAGAACGGTGAACTTGAGGTACTGCCGACCGTCCACCTTGGTCCCCGCGACGACGGCCAGGCCGGAGGCGGCCAGCGCCTCCCGGGCCCGCAGGTTGGCCGCGTCGGCCAGGTCCCGCCCCGGCCCGGTGGGCAGCCAGCGGAACACCACGGTGCTCAGCGGTGAGCGGGTCAGCACCTCGAAGCGGGGATCGGCGGCGACCAGATCGAAGGCGTCGTCGGCCCGGTCACAGACCTCGTCGAACAGCTCGCCGACCGCATCCGGGCCCATCACCCGCAGGGTCAACCAGAGCTTGAGGGCGTCGAAGCGCCGGGTGGTCTGCATGCTCTTGTCGACCTGGTTGGGGATGCGCTGGGCGACCATCCGGGCCGGGTTGAGGTAGTCGGCGTGCCAGGTCACGTGCCGCAGCGTCCGCCCGTCACGGACCAGCACCGCGCTGGAGCTGACCGGCTGGAAGAAGGACTTGTGGTAGTCGACGGTCACCGAGTCGGCCCGCTCGATGCCGTCGAGCAGGTGCCGGCGGGTCGGCGAGACCAACAGCCCGCAGCCGTACGCGGCGTCGACGTGCAGCCACACCCCGGCGGTGGCGCACACCTCGGCGATCTCGTCGAGCGGGTCGATGGTGCCGAAGTCGGTGGTGCCGGCGGTGGCCACGACCGCCATCACCGGCAGGCCGTCACGGCGGCAGCGGGCGATCTCGTGGCGGACCGCGCCGGACCGCATCCGCCGGTCCGGGCCGGTCTCCACCAGCACGATCGCGTCGGGGGCCAGACCGAGCAGCTTGGCCGCCTTCTGCACGCTGAAGTGACCGGCCGCAGACGCGATGATCCGCAGTCGGGGCAGCAGGATGCGTCGGTCGGCCGGGGTGGCTCCGGCCAGGGCCTCCTCCCGGGCCAGCAGCAGGGCGTGCAGGTTGGACTGGGTGCCGCCGCTGGTGAACACCCCGTCGGCGGTCGGGCCGAACCCGATCCGGCCGGCCGTCCAGTCGATCAGCCGCCGTTCGATGAGGGTGCCGCCGGCGCTCTGGTCCCAGGTGTCCATCGAGGAGTTCACCGCGCTGAGCACCGCCTCGCCGAGCAGCGCCGGGAGGACCACCGGGCAGTTCAGGTGGGCCAGGTAGCGGGGGTGGTGGAAGTAGACCGCGTCGCGCAGGTAGACCTCCTCCAGCTCGTCCAGGGCGGCGGTGGCGTCACCCAGCGGACGGTCCAGGTCGACCGCGTCGACCAGCGGCGCCAACTCGTCCGGGCGTACGCCGGTGCAGGGTCCGGTCGCCTCGGCCACCCGCCGGGCCACCCGCTCGGTGCCGGCCGCCACGACGCGCCGGTACTCCTCGACTGTGCCGGCGTGGAACAGGTGGGCCCGGGCTGTTGTGGGCCCGTTCGGCGGCCGGGTCGGCGTTGCCTCGGCGGTGTGCACCGGCAGGGTCATGGACGTCCTCCACGCTCGGCGGATCGGGTTTCGGGCAGCCGGAACCCGCCGCTCGTACGTCGAGCGGCGGGCGCTGCGGTCTCGGAGGGTGGTGGCAGGGGCGACCGGCGGGATGAGGCGCGGGTCACCCGGAGGCGTCAGGCGAGCAGTCGCGCACCCGGGGGCGGGGTGGCCGTCGGCACGAGGCCGCGAATGGCAGGTGCGGAGCGAGGTCGACCGATGTGACCGTCACGCGGAAGACCGAAAGTGATTGGCGACTCATCTCCATCACGGCCGGCGGCCCCGTCGACTGCGTCAGCAGTGCCGGCGGCGAGTGAGCCCCTGGACGGGGAAAAGCGGACGGAGACGGGATGAGGCATCGCGTCGTCTTTCGATCAGGGTCGAGAGGACCTTGGACAACCGCGGTTAGGTTAACCTAACCTAACCGACTGTCAAGTCCCGCTCGGCGTTTCGCACCACACAGGAGCTCACACTGTCCGCCATCGAGCCGCCACCCGATTCCCCCACCGCCGGTCCCCGCCACTCCCCTGCGCACCGGTACGGTTACGCCGTGGACGAGCGGCGGACGACCGGACCCTCCGCGCACAGTGGACGCCGCTACCGGGACCGCTACGGCATCCCGCACCTGCGCGCCGACGACCCCGGCTCGCTGGCCTACGCGCAGGGTCGGGTCACCGCCCTGGACCGGGCCTGGCAGATCGAGGTGGAACGCCACCGCTCCCAGGGCACCAGCGCCGCCTTCCTCGGCCCGGACGCGCTCGCCTGGGACCGGTTCGCGCGGCAGGTCCGGCTCTCCGACACCGCGCGCCGCTGCCACGCGGCACTCGACCCGGCCACCGCCGAGTGGGTCGGCCGGTACGTCGACGGCGTCAACAGCGGCCTCGCCGAGGGCGCGGCACGGGCCCCCGAGTTCGCCGCCACCGGCCTGGCCCCCGGCACCTGGCAGCCGTGGACACCGCTGGCCGTCTGGCTCGGCCACCACGTGCTCTTCGCCGGGCTGCCCACCAAGCTGTGGCGCGAACACGTGGCGCGGCGGCTCGGTGCGTCGGCGGCCCGCCTCTTCGCCGTCGACGGGCAGGTGACCTCCGGCAGCAACGGCTGGCTGGTCACCGGGGACCGCACCGCCACCGGCGCGCCCCTGATCGCCGGTGACCCGCACCGGTTCATCGAGGCGCCCGGCATCTACCAGCAGATCCGCCTGGCCTGCCCGGAGTACGACGTGCTCGGGTTCGCCGTACCCGGCGTGCCGGGCCTGCCGCACTTCGGGCACGCCGGTGCGGTGGCCTGGGCCATCACCAACGCGATGTCCGACTACCAGGACCTGTACGCCGAGCGGCTGCGCCGCCGAGGGGACGCGGTCGAGGCGTACGGGCCGGACGGGTGGCGGCCGGCGTTCCGGCAGGTCGAGACCATCGAGGTGGCCGGCGCCGACCCGGTCGAGGTCGAGGTGATCGAGACCGAGCGGGGGCCGGTGGTCTCCGGCGGACCCGACGACGATCCCGAGCTGACCGTCAGCCTGCGTCACCCGCCCCGGGTCACCGGTGACCTCGGCTTCGCCGTGCTGCCCGCGCTGCTGCGCGCGCGTACCGTCGGCGACCTGGACGCCGCCCTGGACGGCTGGGTCGAGCCGGTCAACGTAGTGCTCGCCGCCGACACCGACGGTGGGCTGCTGCACCGGGTCGCCGGGCGGGTGCCGCGACGGCACCCGGACAACGGGCTGCGGGTGGTGCCCGGCTGGTCGGCCGAGCACACCTGGCAGGGCTGGCACGACACCCCGGAGTCCCCGGTCGACGGGGTCGCGGTGATGGCCAACGAGCGGGGCATCTCCGCCGGTCTCGGTGTGGAGTTCGCCCCGCCGTACCGGGCCGACCGGATCCGTACGCTGCTCACCGCCGACACCGGCTGGCGCGCGGCGCAGATGGCCGCCGTACACACCGACACCCACCTGGCCGGCGCCGAGCCGCTGCTCGCGGTGCTGGCCGGCCTGGACGGACTCAGCGCCGACGCCGACGCCCTGCGGACCCGGCTGCTGGCCTGGGACCGCCGGATGGCCGCCGACAGCGTCGACGCGGCGACCTTCGCCGACCTGCGCTCGGCGGTGGCCCGGCGGCTCGCCGCCCATCCGGCGCTGGCCGCGCTGACGGAGCCGCCGGCCTACCCGGAGGTCTTCCACCCCTGGCTGGCGTTGGTGCCGCGGGTCGGGTACGCGGTCGTCCCGCTGCTGCACGCCGACCTGCCCGGCGTGGACCGCGACGCGCTGGTGCGGGCGGCGGCCGAGGAGGTCGCCGCCACCGGCGACACCCGCCGGTGGGGTGAGCGGCACCGGCTGCTGGCGTGGCAGGCCCTGCCCGACCCGGCCGTTCGGCCCGGTCCGGAACTGCACGGCGACAGCGACTGCGTGCTGGCCACCTCCAGCGTCCCCGGCGTCACCGACCTGTGCCTGCGCGGACCGGCCGCCCGGTACGTGTGGGACCTGGCCCGCCGCGAGGACAGCCGCTGGGTGGTGCCGCTCGGCGCCACCGGCACCGGAGAGCACCGCGACGACCAGCTCGCCCACTGGTTGCGTGGCGAACTGGTCGAGGTGACCTGCGACTGGGACCGCCTCACCGAGGAGCACGATGACTGACCCACACCACCACCAGCGACACGTCCCCGGTTTCGGCACCGTCACCTTCCGGCCGGTCGACCCGGAGGCCGACGCGGACGTCATCCACGGCTGGGTCAGCCAGGACCGGGCCCGCTTCTGGGGCATGCGCGACGCCGACCGGGACCGGGTCGTGGAGGTCTACCGGTACGTCGACTCGCTGCCCAGCCACCACGCGTACCTCACCCTGCGCGACGGGCAGCCGGTGGCGCTGTTCCAGGGCTACCAGCCCGAGCACGACCCGGTCGGCGAGTGCTACCCGGTACGCCCCGGCGACTACGGCGGCCACCTGCTGATCGGCACCCCGGTACGCCCCGAGCCCGGCTTCACCGGCACGCTGCTCGCCGAGTTCGTCGCGTTCGTCTTCACCGACCCCGCCCAACAGCGGCTGATCATGGAGCCGGACGCCCGCAACGACAAGGCGATCGCCCGACTCCGGCGGGCCGGTTTCGTCGAGGGTCCACTGATCGACCTGCCACACAAGCAGGCCCGCCTGATGTTCCTGGACCGCCCCGATGACCAGCCCGGCCCGGACGGGCGTCGCATCTGACCATCAGCTCACCACCGCCCCGTCCGTGTGGTCGCGCACTCGATCCAGGATCGAGTGGTCAGCCCGCAGCCTCGATGCCACTCGATCCTGGATCGAGCGTGATCTTGAGCGCATCGGAGCACGCTCGGACGGCGAACGGGAGCGACCCGTCTACGCCATCAGCTCGACAGGCGCCGAGAACCTCACTGCTGGGGCGGATGGCGGGCCGGGACACCGTCGGGCGGGCGGCGCGGCACCGAGAGCTGCGTCCGGGCTCAGGCCGGCTGGCAGCGCTCTGACAGGGCGTAGCGGGTCAGCACCACGTCCCCGATCTGGCGCGCCTCCATCACCTGGGCCCGCCGGCCAGGGTGCCAGGGGAACCGGCCCTCGCCGACGAACCGGGGTGCCCGCCGGTCCCCCACGAAGAACGGCGCCACCACCAGGTGCAGCTCGTCGGCGAGCCCGGCGGCGAGGAACTGGCCGTGCACCACCGCGCCGCCCTCCACCAGCAGCCGGCGGACTCCCCGGTCGGCGAGATCGGCCAGCGCCCGGGACAGGTCGATCGGGTCACCGGCGTCGACCACCGTGGCCAGGTCACCGAGGCGGTGCCGGGTCTTCTCCAACGCCTCGCTGGCGCAGTAGACGATCCGGTCGGTGTCGCCGACGGTGAAGAACCGGGCAGTCGGGTCCAGGTCGCCGCAGCCGGTCAGGGTCACCCGGGTCGGGGACTCGGGCAGGCCCCGGGCCACCCGGTCGGCCCGGCGCCGGTCGCAGCGGACCAGCAACCGGGGGTCGTCCCGGCGGACCGTACCGGCGCCGACCAGGATCGCGTCGCAGTCGGCGCGGACCGCGTCGACCCGATCGAGGTCCGCGTCGTTGGAGAGCAGCAGCCGCTCCTCGGTGGCGTCGTCGATGTAGCCGTCGATCGAGGTCGCGCAGCTCAGCAGCACGTACGGGCGCTGCGCCGTCGCCGGGCCGGTCACCGGACGAAGGGGAGATCGGCGGTGCGGGCGGCGCGGCTGGCCTTGGCCGCGAGGTAGTCGGCGTTGGCCGGGGAGAGGAAGACACCAGTGGGCACCTGCTCGGTGACCGTCACCCCGAGGCGACCCAGTTGCTCGGTCTTCTCCGGGTTGTTGCTGAGCACCGCGATCGGCCCGACGCCGAGCGCGACGAGCATCTGCGCGGCCACCGTGTAGTCGCGCTCGTCCTCCTCGTGCCCCAGGGCCACGTTGGCCTCGAAGGTGTCCAGCCCGGCGTCCTGCAACGCGTACGCGTCGAGTTTGGCGTACAGGCCGATGCCTCGGCCCTCCTGCCGCAGATAGAGCAGGTACCCGCCGACCTCGGCGATCCGCTGCACCGCCTCCCGCAACTGCGGGCCGCAGTCGCAGCGCTGGCTGCCGAAGACGTCGCCGGTGAGGCACTCGCTGTGCGGGCGGACCAGCGGCACGGCCCCACCCTGTTCGGCGTCGCCGAGGGCGAACGCGAGGTGTTCCCGGCCGTCGACCAGGCCGTCGAAGGTGAACAACCGGGCGGTGGTGGCGTAGCCGTCGGGGAACCGCAGCGGCACGGTGACCTGCGTCCGGATGGTGGCGAGAGGCAGTGAGTCGGACATGGGTCTCCTCGTCATACGGTGGCGGGTACACGAACACGTCGAGCCAGCAGCACGGCCGCTCCGGGCAGGCTCGCGACGAGCACGAGAGCGCCGTACACGGTCGCCGCGGCCACCCCCTCGGCGGCGGTCAGGCCGGCGGCGGCGAACGCCCACGCGGCCACCCCCTCGCGCGGGCCGAAACCGGCGACGTTCGCCGGCACGGCCATCGCGAGCAGGGCAAGCAGGGTCAGCGGCAGCAGCAGGGCCAGCGGCGCCGTGGAGCCCGCCGTCCGCGCCGCGAGCAGGAACGTCGCCAGGTGTCCGCCGATCGCGAGCGCGGAGGCGATCAGCACACCCAGCCAGGTGCGTCGGCCCAGCAGGCCGTTGCGCACGTCGGAGACGGCCGTACCGATCGCGCGGGTGACCCGGGTGGCGCCCGACTGCGGCAGCACCCGGGCCGTCAGCACCACGCCGACCAGCACCGCGACCGCCACCGCGGTCGCCACCGGCAGGTACGGACGCACCGGCGAGGGGAACACGAACAGCAGCACCACCGCGACCGCCACCAGCACGACCTGGCCGGCGACGCGCTCCCAGACCACCGCCCGGATGCCGCGTCCCACGTCACCGACGTCGCGGCCGTGGCGTACCGCCCGGTGCACGTCGCCGAGGATCCCGCCGGGCAGGGTGGCGTTCAGGAAGATCGCCCGGTAGCAGTGCGCGACCGCCTCCCGCAGAGGCAGCCCGACGCCGAGACCACCGGCGACCAGGCTCCACCGCCAGGCGACACAGATCGTGGTGAACAGGCCGATGGCGAGTGCGGCAGCCAGCGCGGGAGCGTCGATCAGCCGAAGCCCGGCCAGGAACGGTCCCGTTCCCAGCCACAGCAGCAGGCCGACGATCACGGCGAGCCCCAGCGCCAGTCGTGCCCAAGCCCAGAACGACCGACCCGCCGGGGCGGCCGTGGACACGGCGCCACCAGCTAACTCCCCCACGCGTGCCTCCCCGGCATGGCGATCTTCCCTGACTGTACGCACGTAGCCGGCCGGCCACCGGTTCAATGGCACAGCGCCAACAGGTCGACGTGATCGACCTGTACCCCGAGACGACCGGTTCTAGCCTCTTCGTGCCGACGACGCTCGTACTCGGCGGTGCGGTCGACCAACTCGGGACGCTGCTCGCGGGCGGCCTCCAGCCAGCCGGCGAACCACTGCCCGGCGAGGTCGGCCTGCTCCGGCCCGAGCCGCCACGGGCTGGGCTGCACCCGCACCGGCACCCCGTGCCGGGCGAAGGCGGCGGTGCAGGCCTCGACCGCGTCCGGGCCGAGCAGATGCCGGCCCGCCACGGCCCGCCGCTGGTGGGCGTTGAACGCCTCCGCGACCTCGTCGTCCAGCGGATCGGACGGGGTCAGGCGCACCCCGCCGCTCACCGAGATCAGGAACAGCGTCCGGGTGCCGGCCTCGACACAGGCCGCCACGATGCGGTCGACCTCCTCGGCGGTCAGCATGTCGAGCAGCGCCGACGCGGTGACCAGGGCGGTGTCGGCCAGGTCGTCGGCGGTCAGCCGGGTCAGGTCCCCCGCCTCGGCGCGTACCGTGACCGCGCTGCCGTCGGCCGCCGTGGTGGGCATGTCCGCGCAGGCCCGGGCGAGCAGGTCCAGGTCCTGGTCGTGCAGCACCCACTGCTGGGGGCCGGGCAGCAGCGGGGCCAGCCAGCGGCCCAGCGAGCCGGTGCCGGCGCCGAGGTCGCGCACGAGGTACGGGCCGTCGTCGGTCAGGGTGGCCCGGACCGCGTCGACCAACTCCGTCGACCGGGCCGCCACGTCGGCGGGTTCGCGCAGCGAGAGCCACTGCGCGAAGCCCGGCGGAAGCGAATAGGGCTGACGCTCGTTCATGACGCCAATGCCTCCTTGAGGGCGGTGGTGATCCGGGTGGTGGTGGCCGTCCAGTCGTCGAGCGTGTCCCGACGCCGCAGGGCGGCCTCGCGCAGGCGTGCCCGCAGGGCTGCGTCGTCCAGCCAGTGCCGCAGCGCCTCGGCCAGCGCCTGCGGGTCCTCCGGCGGCACCAGCAGCCCCGGCCGTACGCCGTCAGGGGCGTGACCGAGGGCGTCGGGTAGCCCGCCGACGGCCGAGGCCAGCACCGGCACGCCCCGGGCCAGCGCCTCGGTCACCACCATCCCGTACGTCTCGCCCCGGGACGGGTGCACCAGCAGATCAGCGGCGGCGTACGCGGCGGCGAGCCGGTCGCCGGTCAGCGGGCCGGTCAGGCGTACCCGGTCGACGAGGCGGTGCTCGGCGAGCCGGGCCCGCAGCCGGTCGACGAAGGGTGGGTCCCGGTGCAGCGGTCCGGCGCAGGTCAGCGTCCAACTCCGGTCGGCGACCGCCGCGAGCGCCTCGACCAGCACGTCGTGGCCCTTGTGCGTGGCGACGGCCGCGACACAGAGCAGCGCCGAGCCCTCCGGCGAGCCGGGCGCGGGCGGAGCCGGGTCGACCCCGGGCACGGCCACGTGCACCCGGTCGGCGGGCAACGCGTACCGGTCCAGCAGCCGGTCGCGGGTCCAGGCGCTGGTGGCGACGACGGTGGTGGCCGCCGCGAGCGCCCGGGCCTCGGCGTCGTCGTCGCGGGGCAGGTGCACCAGCGGGACCAGTCGCAGCCGCCGGGCGTGCGCCGCGAGCGCGTCCGGGACCACCGAGGCGACGAGTCCGTCGATCAGCACCGGCGCGCCGTCGGGCAGCCCGGCCAGCACCTCGGCCAGCGCGGCGTGCTCGGTCGGCGACGGCTGCGGCCATCCCCCGGGCAGGGCGTGTTCGCGGACCGGCCAGCCGGCGGCGGCCAGACCGGCGCAGACGCGCCGGTCGTAGCCGTTGCCGCCGCTGGGTGAGGCCGGGTCGTCGATGTCGCCGGGCAGGATCACGTGCAGGACCGGCACGTGGGAGTCGCCGGGCAGGATCACGTGCAGGACCGGCACGTGGGAGTCGCCGGGCAGGATCACGTGCAGGACCGGCACGTGATCCTGGTCGCCCGACGGAGGCGTATGCGGTACGAGCACGTCAGGCGGCGCCGCCGCCCGGCAACGACCGCTCGTAGGCGGCCCACGCCACGTGCGACTCGTGCAGGGTGACGGTGATCCCGGTCAGCCCGTGCGCGCCCGCGCCGAGCGCGCCGGAGGCCACCCCGTCGGCGAGCCGGTCGGCGATGGTCTTGGCCAGCACCTCGGTGGTGGTGTTCGTGCCGGCGAAGGCCGGCTCGTCGTCGAGGTTGCGGTAGTTCAGCTCGCCGAGTACGGCCTTGAGCTGCTCGGTGGCGAGTCCGATGTCGACCACGATGCCGTCGGCGTCGAGGTCGGGGCGGCGGAAGGTGGCGTCGACCACGAACGTCGCGCCGTGCAGCCGTTGGGCGGGGCCGAAGACCTCGCCCCGGAAACTGTGGGCGACCATGATGTGGTCACGGACGGTCACGCTGAACACGGTTCACTCCCCGTCGTAGGTGATGAGATGACAGAGCGCGGGCAGGCTGCCCTCGCTCAGGCGGTGCAGGACGTCGGGCAGTTCCGGGAACGGCGACCGACCGGTGATCAACGCGTCGAACGCCGGGTCGGCGAGCAGGTCGAGCGCGAGGGCCATCCGGTCGGCGTAGCTGCGGCTGCTGCGCCGGGCGGGGGCGACCATGCCGACCTGGCTGCTGCGGACGGTGAGTCGTCCCGAGTGGAACGCACCACCGAGCGAGAGCTGCACCTCGCGGTCGCCGTACCAGCTCAGTTCGAGCACCGTGCCCTCGGGCGCGAGCAGGTCCAGGCCGCGTTGCAGCCCGGCGGCGGTGGCGCTGGCGTGCACCACGAGGTCACGTCCCCCGGTGGCGGTCTCCGGCGTGGCGAAGTCCACACCCAGCGCGGCGGCCACGTCGGCGCGGCTCGGGTCGGTGTCGACGAGTTCCACCCGTACCCCGGGGAAACGGGCCAGCAGGGCGGTCACCGCGCAGCCGACCATCCCACCGCCGATCACGGTGACCCGGTCGCCGACCAGCGGCGGCGCGTCCCAGAGCGCGTTGACTGCGGTCTCCACGGTGCCGGCCAGCACCGCACGGGCCGCCGGCACGTCCGGCGGTACGACGGTGACCGCCCTGGCCGGCACGACGTACGCGCTCTGGTGCGGGTGCAGGCAGAACACCGTCCGTCCGCGCAGATTCTCCGGCCCCTGCTCGACGGTGCCGACGCTCAGGTAGCCGTACTTGACCGGGGCCGGGAAGTCGCCTTCCTGGAACGGGGCGCGCATGGTGTCGTACTGGCTCTCGGGTACCGCGCCGGTGAACACGAGCGTCTCGGTACCCCGGCTGACGCCCGAGAAAAGTGCCCGGACCAGCACCTCTTCCGGGCCGGGTGCCGGGAGCCCCACCGAGCGGATCTCACCCTGGCCTGGCAGGGTGAGCCAGAAGGCGCGAGCCGTTCGGGTCACCGAGTTCTCCTTTGCCTGGGTCCGGACCGAACCGATCCGTCATGTTTTCCGTACATCTCTGACAGGGGTCGTCGATCATAAACACGGAGGCACGGTGTCCACAGTTCGAACCGGTCCGCAAATCGGGCTGATCGTTCAGATCGTCCTGCTGGCGGGGCTCGCCGCGACCGTCGGTCTGGGGGTCGCCGGCTGGGTGGCCGGGCTCGCGTACGGCACGGTGACCTGCGCGGTTCTCGTCCATGGCCTGCGCCGATCCGGCTCGGACCGGCTCGGACCGGCCGACTGGGTGACCATGGGCCGGGGGCTGCTGGTCGGCGGGGTGACCGCGCTGATCGCCGACGCGCTGATCGCCGGCCGTCCGGCACCGGTGGTGGTGCTGGTCACGATGACCGTGGTGGCGCTGGCCCTGGACGCCGTCGACGGCAAGGTGGCCCGCCGCACCGGCACGGCCAGCGCGCTCGGCGCCCGCTTCGACATGGAGGTCGACTCGTTCCTGGTGCTGATGCTGAGCTTCTACGTCGTCCCGTCGGTCGGGGTGTGGGTGCTCGCCATCGGCCTGATGAGGTACGCCTTCCTGGTTGCGAGCTGGGCACTGCCCTGGATGGACCGGCAACTGCCGCCGCGGTACTGGCGTAAGGTGGTCGCCGCGGTCCAAGGGATCATGCTCGCCGTCGCCGCGTCCCAGGTGCTGCCCGGGCCGTTGACCACCCTCGTGCTGGTCGCGGCGCTCGGCATGCTGGTCGAGTCGTTCGGGCGGGACGTCGGGTGGCTGTGGCGGCAACGCGCGCCTCGGGTCGTACCCGCGGTGGTGGTCCTGCCGGCACCGGTCGTCGCCCGCCGGGTCGACCGGATCGAGGACCGCGACATGCCGCCCGCGCCTGTCCTGTCGCTGCGCTGACCCGGGAGAAGCAGTTGTCGATCTCCGACCCGGCCCCCACGCCGGGCACCGACCGCACCCGCACCACCGAGCCCACCGAGCGACCGGACGACACGACAGCGACCCCACCCGCGCCGGAGGTCGCCGGGACGGCCGGCGACTCCGCGGCGGTGAGCGGGTCCGGGACGGCAGCCGTCGTGCCCGAGAAGGCGGACGCCCCCGAGGCCGACGCCGGGGCGGAGACGGTCGACGGCCCGGCAGCGGCGCCCAGCCGGCGGCGGGCGGTGCTGGCCCGGGTGGTGACCGTGCTGGCCGCCGCGCTGGTGCTGGCCACGCTGACGCTGCCGAACCGGCCGTGGCAATTGGAGCCGGGCACGTTCCTGCGGATCCCGCTGGAGGCGCTGCTGCTGGCCGCGCTGCTGCTGGCGCTGCCCGGCCGACCCCGCCGGGTGGTGGCCGCCGTCTCCGGTGTGCTGCTCGGCCTCGTCGCCATGGTGAAGGTCGGTGACATCGGCTTCTACTCGTCGCTGGGGCGCCCCTTCGACCTGGTGCTGGACTGGTCCCTGCTCGGCCCGGCGTTCGCGTTCGTGGCCGAGTCGATCGGTCGGCCGGGTGCCATCGCGATCGCCGCCGGGGTCGGGCTGCTGCTGCTGGGCATCCCCGTGCTCACCGCGCTGTCCTCGGTCCGGCTGGCGGGGGTGCTGGCCCGTCACCGCACCGGCAGCACCCGGGCCGTCGTGTCGCTGGTCGTGGTCTGGGTGGTGCTCGCCGCCTTCGGGGCTCGGATCGTGCCGGGCGTGTACGTCGCCGATTCCAACGCGACCACCCTGGTCCAGGAGCACGCCGTCGAGGTGTACGCGCGGCTGCACGACCGGGCCGCGTTCACCGAAGAGATCAACGTGGACCCGTTCCGCGACCTGCCCGGCGACCAGCTGCTGACCGGGTTGCGCGGCAAGGACGTGCTGATCACCTTCGTGGAGAGCTACGGCCGGGACGCGGTCGCCGACCCCGACTTCGCCTCGATCCAACGGGTGCTCGACGAGGGGGCCGGGCGGCTGTCGGCGGCCGGCTACACGTCCCGCAGCGGCTTCCTCACCTCGCCGACCATCGGCGGGGCGAGCTGGCTGGCGCACGCCACCCTGCTCTCCGGACTCTGGATCGACAACAACCAGCGGCACCGCAACCTGCTCGCCACCGACCGGTTCACCCTGGGTGACGCGTTCCAGCGCGCGCAGTGGCGTACGGTCGGCGTGATGCCGGCGGTCAACCAGGCCTGGCCGGAGGGCGCGTTCTACGGGTACGAGAAGTTCTACGGCGGGCCCGACCTCGACTACCAGGGCCCGAAGTTCGCCTTCGCCCCGATGCCCGACCAGTTCGCCATCCACCAGTTCCACCAGCGGGAGATGACCACCCCCCGGGACCGTCCGGTGATGGCCGAGCTGGCGTTGGTCTCCAGCCACTCCCCCTGGACCAAGGTGCCGTCGGTGGTGGACTGGGACGACATCGACGACGGCGAGGTGTTCCAGCGGGGCATCATCGGCACCCCGGCCGCGCAGGCCCGCACCGGTTACCGGCACTCGATCAACTACACGCTGCGTACCCTGATCTCCTACCTGGAGCGGTACGGCAATGACGACACGGTGATGGTCATCGTCGGCGACCACCAGCCGGCGCCGGTGGTGACCGGGGAGAACCCCAGCCCGGACGTGCCGATCCACATCGTGGCCAAGGACCCGGCGGTGTTCGCGCAGATCGAGGACTGGAAGTGGCAGGAGGGCATGACCCCGGACGCCGACGCCCCGGTCTGGCGGATGGACACCTTCCGCGACCGGTTCCTGACCGCCTTCGGACCGGGCAACTCCCGCCCCCAGGCGCAGGGCCGCTGACCTGACCGGGTTCCCGCACCGGCCTTCGAGCGGCCGGTGCGGGAACGCGGATCAGCCGGGTTTGCGGGCGACCAGGACGTCGCGGACGATCGCCTGGTCGACCCGGTGGGACAGCGCCCGCCAGGGGCCCTCGTCGAGCACGTCGAGACCGGCTGCGGCCAGCCGCTCGGCGGCGGCCTCCCGCCGGGCCACGTTGGTGTTCCAGGAGATGCCGAGAGCGCCGCCGGGGCGCAGCAGCCGCGCCCAGCCGGGCACGGCGGCGGTGAGCAGCGCGAGCGGGTCGCGGGCCAGCCCGGTCTCGGCGGTACGGCTGCCATGCTGCACCCCGTACGGGGCGTCGGCCACCACCACGTCGACGCTCTCCGGGCGGAAGAACTCCCCGACCCGGGTGGTGTCGGCGCTGACCACGTCCACGGTCTGCACGTCGCCGGCCTTCTGCGCCTCCTTCGAGGCGGCCACCTCCACCCGCAGCCGTTTGCCGACCACCTTGCGTTCCCGGCGGACCGGCCCGGACTCCAGCACCCGGTGCTTGACCCGCTTGCGCTTGAGCCAGGTGCTGAGGAACGTCTGGTACGCCTCGAAGTCCTTGCTGTCGCGGTCCAGGCCGGCGGCGTCGAAGCCGTACATCATCGCCTGGTTGACCGTGGTGCCCCGGCCGCAGAGCGGGTCGAGCACCCGGAACCGCCGGGTGAGCAGGTCGTCGGCCCAGGTCGAGGCGAGCAGGGTGACGTTGAGCAGCAGCTTGGTGAACTGCTCGTTGGTCTTGCCCGGGTACTTCAGGATGGTGACCAGGTCGTCGTCGAAACGGTCCAGAGGCGTCAACGGCACCGGCCGCAGCAGGTCACCGACGAACCCGAACAACGCGTACGCGCTGGACAGGTTGGCCAGCAACGCGGCGTCCCGCTCGCTCAGCCCGCCCGCGACCTCGAAGGTGACGTACGGGACGCCGCCCACGGCGACCGTCTCCACCGCCCCGATCCGTCCACCGAGCACGCTGCCGCCGAAGATCTCCAGCTCGGCCCGCGTCAGCTCCACCGCCGCCCCCGAGTACACCCGGTTGCTCGACGGCAGGATCAACACCCCATAACGCTCCACAACCAGGCACTATCCCACGCCCGGCGCCCAGCCGACGCCACCCCCGGTCCCCCTACGCGATCATGGAGTTGTGGTACCACGGACGCCGCACCTCGCGGCCTTCCGGGCACCACAACTCCATGATCGCGGAACTCGTCAGACGGGCAGGCCGCCGACCTGGGTGTTGATCCAGGAGCGGATGGAGGGCAGGTCACCGTAGATGGAGGGGGCGGTGGCGCAGGTGGAGCTGCTGTTGCCGGCCCGACTGGTCGCGCCGATCACCTGCCACACGCCGTTGACCCGACGCACCTGCGGGCCGCCCGAGTCGCCGTAGCAGGCCCCGGCGTTGCCGTTGGTGTTGTTGGTGCAGATCTCGTACGGGCCGTTGATGCCGCTGCACCGGCTGTCGGCCACGATCGAGGTGTCCAGCTCGTTCGCCGTCACCGGCGCGGAGCCGCAGCCACGGGGTGCGCAGGTCTGGCCCCAGCCGATGATGCGGGTGGCGGTGCCGACCGCGCCGGAGGTGGACGGGATCACCGCCGGTGCGTAGCTGACCGAGCTGGCGAGCTGGAACAGCTTCACGTCGATGGTGGGGTGGTTGACGGCCCGGCTCACGCCGACCACGACGCCGCCGCTGCTGCGGTTGACGCTGCCCACCCGCACCGACGACGGGGTCGGGCAGTGCTTGGCGGTGACCACCCAGTTCGCCTTGATCAGCGTGCCGGTGCAGCCGGAGGTGTAGACCAGCCACGGGTAGTTCTCGGTGGCCGGCCGACCGCCGACCACGAACGTGCCGAAGTCCCCGTCCTCGGTCCAGGTGTACGACTGCGCCACGCCGGCCGTGCTGAGGCTGCCCGCGAAGAGCTGGTTGACCCGGCTGGCCTCGGCCGCGCTGGGGTTGGCGTTGGTGCAGGAGACCGGTGCGCTGCTGCCGGACATCAGGTCCGAACAGAGCCCGGTACGCCGGTCGGGCAGCCCGAGGATGTGGCCGAACTCGTGGGTGGCGATGCGGGTGCGGTTATAGCCCTGGTCGACGGCCTGCCACCCCATCCAGATCCGGCCGGAGCCCAGCCCGGTGACCTGTGCCCGGGGCCAGCCGGTGTCGACCAGGATGGTGACGTTGGCCGGCGTACCGGGGACCAGCCGGACGTTGCTGACCCGGCTGTTCCAGATCTGCGCAGCCTGGTCGAAGTTGGTCCGGAACTCGCCGGCCCGGCTGGCGTCGTAGTACACGGTCCGGGCCGCGGCGGCGCCGGTGGCGGTGACCACCTGCACGCCGGTCGCCGCCAGCACCGCCGCGAGCGCGGCGGTGGCCGCGCGCAGCAGTTGTCGTCGGATCATCAGGTACTCCCCTGCGGACTGCGCGGCGCGCCGATACGCCGCGATCGATGTGCGTGAATATTAATGGCCACCTCCCATCCGATGTCATCGCGAAAGCGTCATACCGCCCGGCAGCTGTTACCCGGGTGTTACGTAACAGTGAAAGCGCGGTGGCAGACCGTCACGACCGTGGACGCACGAGGTCAGGCCCGCGCCCCGACCGGCGCCGGGTGGACGGATGGGAGACGACGATGAGGATCAGAAGGACCCTGACCGCACTGGTCGTGGCGGTCGCCGCGCTGCTCGCCACCACCGCGACCGGTACGCCCGGCACGGCGGCGACCGGTGCGCCGTACTGCGGGATCACCTGGGGCAGCGGGGACCGGACCGCCGGCACGCTGAGCAGCGCCCCGCTGGTGGAGGTACGCACCGGCCGGCACGAGTGCCACGACCGGGTGGTGTTCGAGTTCGACGGCACGGTCAACGGCTACTCGGTCGGGTACGGCGAGACGTACACCGAGGGTGAGGGGCTGGCGCTGTCGCCGTACACGGCGGGTGGCGCCCTTCTGCGGGTGTCGCTGCGGGCGCCCGCGTACGACGAGGCGCACCTGGCCACGGTGCCGTACCGGGTCGGCGACCACGTCGCCACCGTGCTGCGCTACACCACGCTGCGGGATGTGGTCTTCGGCGGCAGCTTCGAGGGCTACACCACCTTCGCCGTCGGCGTACGCGCCCGACTGCCGTTCCGCGTCACCGTCCTCGCCGGCCCCGGCACGCACACCCGCATCGTGCTCGACGTCGCCCATCAGTGGCAGGAGTGACCCTCCGTGCCGGGCTGGATGTAAGGAGGGGTCCCCTACTATGCACCAGGCGATAGCAGGGGACCCCTCCTTACATCAGCGACGGGGCGGGATTACGCTGGGTGCATCATGGACGGCCACGTGCTGGTGGTCGAGGACGATGCCTCCATCCGGGAGGTCGCCGCCCTCGGACTACGCCGCGCCGGGTTCCGGGTGGAGACCGCCGTCGACGGGCGGCAGGGGCTGGCGGCCTGGCGGGCCGGGCCGGTGGACCTGATCGTGCTGGACGTGATGCTGCCGGGGTTGGACGGCCTCGAGGTGTGCCGTGAGGTCCGGCGGTCCAGTGCGGTGCCGATCCTCATGTTGACCGCCCGTACGGACACCATCGACGTGGTGGTCGGCCTGGAGTGCGGCGCCGACGACTACCTGCGCAAGCCCTTCGACCTGCCGGAACTGGTGGCCCGGGTGCGGTCGGTGCTGCGTCGCGCGGTCGCCCCGCCCGAGCCGGGGCCGCTGCGGGTGGGCGGTCTGGAGATCGATCCGGGCGCGTTCGTGGCCCGCCGGGACGGCGTCGACCTGCCGTTGACCATCACCGAGTTCCGTCTGCTGCTGGAGCTGGCCCGCCGCCCCGGGCAGGTCTTCACCCGTGAGCTGCTGCTCGACCGGGTCTGGGACCACCGCTACCTCGGCGACAGTCGTCTGGTCGACGTGGCCGTGCAGCGGCTCCGCGCCAAGATCGAACCCGATCCGGCCCACCCCCGGCTGATCCGGACCGTACGCGGCGCCGGCTATAAGTTCACCGCCGGCTGACCGGGCCACCGCGATGGGCACCGACAGCGTGCGCCCGGGCCGGCTCAGACGCCGGTTGACCATCGCGTTCGTGCTGGTCGCCGGGGTCTCCGCCGGAGTGCTCGCCGGTGGGTCGTACCTGCTGCTGCGGCAGGCCCGCTACGACGCCTCGCTGCACGCCGCCGCAGCCGACGCCCGCTACCGTCTGGTGCTCGCCGGTCAGTTCCTGCCGTTGACCGAGCCCCGCCGGGCCGAGTTGCTCACCAGCTTCGAGAGCAGCGGACGGCACGTGGTGCTCGTCGACGGCGACACCTGGCCGTCGCACCCGGCGTACGCGCCGCCGCTGGGCACGCGGCTGCGGGCCAGCGTGGCCGCCGGGCAGCTCGGCTACGAACGCCCCGCCGGACGCGACGAGCTGCTGGTGGTGGGTGGTCGGATCCCCGGTTCCACCGCCGAGCTGTACGTCGTCACCGGGGAGGCCGGTCTCGCCGCCGACCTGGACCAACTCCGCACCGCCCTGACGGCGGGCTGGGTGTCGGTGGTGCTGCTCGCCGCCGCCGTCGGTCACACGCTGGCGCGGCGCACCCTGGAGCCGGTGGGCCGCGCCGGCCGGGCCGCCCGGGCGATCACCGAGGGACTGCTGGCCACCCGGCTGCCGGTGCGGGGGCGCGACGAGTTCAGTGCCTGGGCGGTGGCGTTCAACGAGATGGCCGAGGCGCTGGAGGCGAGGATCGCCGACCTGCACCGGGCCCGGGAACGGGAGCGGCGGTTCACTGCCGACGTGGCGCACGAGCTGCGTACCCCGGTGACCGCCCTGGTGGCCGCGGCCTCGCTGCTGCGCGACCACCTCGACCACCTGCCCGGCGACGCCCGGCGCGCCGGTGAGCTGCTGGTCGGTGACGTGGTGCGGCTACGCCGGCTGGTCGAGGACCTGATGGAGATCTCCCGGCTGGACGCCGGCCAGGAGGTCGTCACCGTCACCGACGTCGACGCGTCGGCCCTGTTGCACGCGATCGTCAGGGATCGGGGCTGGCGGGGCCGGGTCGAGGTCGACGCGGATCCGGTCCGGGTCCACACCGACCCGCGCCGCCTGGAACGGGTGCTGGGCAACCTGGTCGCCAACGCGGTGCAGCACGGCGGCGGAGCGATCCGGGCCCGGGTGGTACGCGCCGGTGACCGGGTGCTGTTCGACGTCGACGACGAGGGGCCGGGCATCCCGGCCGTGCACCTGCCCCGACTGTTCGACCGGTTCCACAAGGTCGATCCGGCCCGCTCCGGCGGCGGCAGCGGACTCGGTCTGGCCATCGCCCGGGAGAACGCCCGGCTGCTCGGCGGCCGACTCACCGTGCACAGCGCCCCGGACAGCGGCACCCGCTTCCGCCTCGACCTGCCCGATCACGGCGAGGTGGCCGGGGAGTCGTCCGAGGGCGGTGCCGGGTGAGCCCGCGTCGGGACCGCGTGGCCGCAGCGACCGCCGCCCTGCTGCTCCTGACCGCCGAGTGCGCCGCCGGGTGCGCGCCGTCGCGATCCGGCTCGCTCGGCCCGGCCCCCACCGTCGCCTCGGCGGCGACCACCGGCGCGGCGAGCACCGGGCCGGCCACCACGGCCCCACCGGCGGAGACCACGCCGCCGACCGCCACCGGCCCCGGATCCGCGCCGCCGCGCGCCGGACCGTCGCCGACCGCCCGGCCCGCGACGCTCACCCTCCAGCTGTGGTACGTCCGGGACGGGCGACTCGCCCCGACCCGGCGTACCCTGCCCACCACCCCGGCCACCTCCCGCCTGGCACTGGCCGAACTGGCCGCCGGACCTACCCGGACGGAGGCCGACGCAGGTCTGGTCACGTTGCTTCCCGACGGGGCACAGGTGAGCCGGATCGCCGCCGGGACGGCCACGGTACGCCTGCCCGACGCGCCCGATCCGGCCACCGCACGGCTACGCGAGGCGCAGGTGGTCTACACGCTCACCCAGTTCGTCACCGTCCTGCGCGTCGACTTCGGCACCGCCGCACCGGCCGGCCGCGCCGAGTACGCCGACCTGCTGCCCCCGGTGGTGATCGCCGAACCGGTCATCGGCGCGCGGGTGAGCAGCCCGATCACCGTCTCCGGCAGCGCCGACGTGTTCGAGGCGACGGTCAACGTCCGGCTGCTCGACGCCGCCGGTCGCCCACTCGCCACCGGCTTCACCACCGCCACCTGCGGCACCGGCTGCCGGGGCGGCTACCGGCTCACCCTGTCCTACTTCTCGGCGCGGGAGCAGCCCGGCACCGTCGAGGCGTACGAGGTGTCCGCCGCCGACGGCTCACGGACGAAGCTGGTCGCCGTACCGGTGACGGTGGCCGCGACCCGGTGACCGTCAGTCGAGGAGCCCTTCGTGCAGGGCGCGCAGCACCGCGTTCGTCCGGTCCCTCGCACCGAGCTTGGTGAGGATGGTGGACACATGGTTCTTGACGGTCCCCTCCGCCAGGAACAGCACCTCGGCGATCTCCCGGTTGCTGTAGCCCTGCGCGACGAGCCGCAGCACCTCCTGCTCGCGTTCGGTGAGGCCGGGCACGGGTCCCGCGTGCGGCCCGGCCGGTGACGGCCCCGAACGGATCGCCCGCAGCATCCGGTCGGTGATCGACGGGGCGATCAGCGTCCCGCCGTCGGCGAGCGTGCGGATGGCCCGGGTGAGCTGGTCCAGCGTCACGTCCTTGAGCAGGTAGCCACGGGCGCCCGCGCGCAGCGCCGCCAACACCAGCTCGTCGTCGTCGAACGTGGTCAGCACCAGCACCGGGATCTCGACCTCGGCGGCGCGGAGTCGTTCCAGCGTCCAGATGCCGTCGAAGCGGGGCATCCGCAGGTCGAGCAGGATCACGTCCGGCGTGGTCTCGGCGACGACCGCCAGGGCCGCCCGCCCGTCGTCGGCCTCGCCGACCACGTCGATGTCGGCGACCTCCAGCAGCCCCCGGATGCCCTGCCGGATGAGCGTCTGGTCGTCGACCACCACCACCCGGGTCATGCCGCCGGCACCCGCGCGGTCACCCGGAACCCGGTCCGCCCGTCGACCGCGAGGTCGCCGCCGAGCGCCTGGAAGCGTTCGCGCAGCCCCCGCAGCCCGTTGCCGAGCACCAGGTCCGGTGCACCGCACCCGTCGTCGCGGGCCTCCAGCACGGTGCCCCGGGCGTCCGCGCTCACCGAGATCCACAACTCCCGCGCCCCGGCGTGCCGGATGGTGTTCGTGACGATCTCCTGGGTGGCCCGGACGAATGCCGCGCTCTTCTCCTCGTCCACCCGTACGGTCGGCGAGACGTCCACCGACACGTCGAGCCCCGGCAGGTCTCGGGCCATCCGCCGCAACGCCTGCTCCAGGTCGGGCGGCTCGGTGCGCAGCCGGCCGACGGTGGCGCGGACGTCGCCGAGCAGCTCGCGGGCGACCCGGTTGGCCCGTTCCACGTGGGTACGCGACGCCTCGCCGTCGAGGTGCCGGGCCGTCTCCAACTCCAGCGTCAGGACGGTCAACTGGTGACCGATCTGGTCGTGCAGCTCGCGGGAGATCCGCAGGCGTTCAGCCGTCCGGGCGGACTCGGAGAGCAGCACGCTCGCGGCCTGCAACTCCACGTGCGCCTCGGCCAGTTCGCGGCGCATCCGCTGCTCCCGGAGCAGGGTGCTGGAACTGAGCATGCTGGCCAACTGGATGAGCAGGTAGAAGCCGATCACCACGACCGCCTCCGGCGACCGGAACGCGACCGGCGGCAGGCTCACGGCGATCACCACGGTGTTGAGGGCGACGAGGACCAGCCCCACCCGCATCGGCGCGAGATACACACTGATCGCTGCGGTGAGCACCAGCAGCACCGGCAGCAGCCCGGTGTTGGGCAGTGCGAGGAGCACCGCCCAGGAGGCCAGCACGGCCACCGCGAACGACCCGGTCCGCAGCGGGCCGGCCTGCTCGACGGCGACCGAGGTGAGCAGCGCGACGAGGTAGAGGACGAACAGCGCGATCCACAGGACCAGGGGGATCTCGGTGCCGACGGCCCCGAACAGCACGGGCGCGGCGACGGCGATCGCGACCACGAGCATCGCGATGCCGGACCACTCCTCCGTCCCGACGCGTCGCACGCTCCCACTCTAGGTCGGCCCGCGTCGGGCGTACCCGTGCCGAAAGTCATGCCCCCGGGAGGTGACTTCTGGGACAGGCGGCCAGGTCGGGGCGTCCATAGCGTCGAGGCATGACCAACGCCGAACCGGCGATCCTCGCCGAGAACCTCGCCAAGAGTTACGGATCGACCCGAGCGGTGGTCGATGTGGGTCTCCGGGTCGACGTCGGGGAGGCGGTCGGCGTCCTCGGCACCAACGGAGCCGGGAAGACGACGGCGGTCGAGATGATCGCCGGGCTACGCGTACCCGAACGGGGGCGGGTACGCGTACTCGGACTCGATCCCCGGGCCGACCGGCGGCGCGTACGGCAGGTGCTCGGTGTGCAGCTCCAGCACGCCTACCTGCACGGCGCGCTGCGGGTCACCGAACTGGTCGACCTGTACCGCAGCTTCTATCCCGACCCTCGCCCGACCGACGAGTTGCTGGACATGGTCGACCTGACCAAGCACCGGAAGGCGACGTTCGAGAAGCTCTCCGGCGGCCAGCAGCAGCGGCTCTCGATCGCCCTCGCGCTGGCCGGCCGCCCGCGCGTGGTGATCCTCGACGAGCTGACCACCGGCCTGGACCCGAAGGCCCGCCGCCGCATGTGGGCGACGATCGAGCAGCTCCGCGCCGAGGGGGTGAGTCTGCTGTTGGTCAGCCACGCCATGGAGGAGGTGGAGCGCCTCTGCGACCGGGTCGCCGTCCTCGACGCCGGCCGCGTCATCGCCACCGACACTCCCGCCGGGCTGGTCGCACAGACCGGCGCCGCCAACCTGGACGACGCGTTCGTCGCGCTCACCGGCAAGGAACTCGACCTGGAGGAGGCCGCATGACCACCGTCGTCGCCCATCGACCGGGGATGCGCTCGCTGCTGACGTTGATCCGCTGCGAGGCGAAGATGGTCGTGCGGGACACCCCCGGGCTGGTCGTCCCGCTGTGCCTGCCTCTGCTGATCATGCTGACCAGCGCCGGCTCGGCGAACGAACAGGAGGTCTCGGGCGGGCTGACCGCGCTGGACCTGTTCGTCCTCCCGCTCGTGCTCACCATGGTCATCGCGCTGATCGGCATCATCAACATGCCGAGCTTCCTGGCCTACTACCGGCGTTCCGGCATTCTGCGCCGCCTCGGCGTGACCCCCGCCTCGCCGGCCATGGTGCTGGCCGCGCAGGTGATCGTCAGCCTGCTCCAGGCGGTCGTCGGCATCGCCGCCGCCGTCGCGCTCGCCTTTCTCGTGTTCGGCGCGAACGCCCCGGTCAACCTCGGCGCGGCGCTCGGCGTCACGGCGCTGGCGATGGCCGCCATGTACAGCGCCGGCATGATCGTCGCGGCGATCGCGCCCACCCCGAACTCCGCCGTCGCCATCGGCCTGGTCGCGTTCTTCCTCCTCGGCGCCATGGGCGGGATGTTCGGCGGACCCGACGCGCTGCCGGGGCCGCTCGCCGACATCGGTCGCCTGCTGCCGTTCGGCGCCTCGGTGGAAGCCCTCGGTGCCGCCTGGGAGGGCACGCCGATCGGGGTCGGGCAACTGGTCGGCCTGGGCGTGACGGTGGTGCTCGGCGCGACCGTGGCGGGCCTGCTGTTCCGCTGGGAGTGACCCGAGCAGCCGCATGGCCTCGGCCGTCCCGGAGCAGCCGCCGCGACGGAGTGCCCCGGGACGGCCGGTGCCGCGGGCGGTGCGGTCAGCGCCGTTTGCGGCGGTGCGGTCAGCGCCGTTTGCGGCGATTCCTGGTCCGGGACCGCCGCTGGTCACGAACGGTGCCCGGCGGCACGGAGACGGTCCCGGTCGCGTCGGCCTCCCGGGCCTGCCGTGGGACCGGCGGCAGGACGAGCGTCCCGGCCTCCGGCGCAACCTCGGCGCGCGCGGCGGTCGGCGGACCGACCGGGACCGGTTCCGGCAGCCGCCGCTCCAGGTCCGTGATGATCGCCTGTACGCGGGCCAACTGCTCCCGCACCGACGGCTCGTCCTCGGCGTGCCCGCCGGTGGGCCGACCGGCCCGCTGGGCGGCGACCTGCTCGTCCTGGTGCGCCTCCTGCAGCGCGGTCAGCACCAGGCCGACCAGCAGATTCGTCAGCAGATAGCAGGCGGCCACCATGTAGGAGACGTAGTAGAGCACTGCCCACTCGGTGACGTCGCGGCCCGCCTGGAGCGTGTCGGTGATGCCGTCCAGCGACAGCAGCAGGAACAACGTGAGCATGGCCTGCCCTGCCGTGCCGTACTCCTCCGGGTAGGCGGTGCCGAACAGCATCCAGCCGAGCATCGCGTACCCGTACAGCAGCAGTGCGGTGACCAGCAGGAAACTCGCCAGGCCGGGCAGGCTGCGCCGGATGCCCACCAGGATCACCCGCAGGCTCGGGAAGAGCCGGAACGCGCGCACGATCCGGGCCAGCCGCAGCAGCCGGAGCAGGGTCACGTTCTCCCGCACCCCGGGCAGCAGTGGCGCGGCCACGATCAGCAGGTCGAACACGTTCCACCGGTCCCGGAAGAAACCGGTCGGGGCGGTGGCGTGCGCGCCGAAGCGCATCAGCAGTTCCAGCACGAACAACGCGATGCAGACGTACTCGACGGCACGCAGCGCCGCGCCCACGGAGGCCACCACGTTCCCGTACGTCTCCAGGCCCAACGCCACCGCGTTGACGATGACCACGGCGAAGCTGGCCAGGTTGAACCAGGGCGCGCCGACGACGGCCCCGCAGCGTACGGCGAGCCGCTGCAACGGACCACGGACAGTACGCGTCATGCTACTCCTCGACCGGCTCACGACCGGACGGCAGCCTATGACATCCCGGGACAGGCCGGGCACCCGGACCGCCCACATAGGACGGATGCCTGGTCACCCCGGCGCGCCGCCGGTGACGACCCCGCGGGCGGCCCGTACGGTTCCGGCCGACACACGGCGGTGCTCGGCCTCGCGGCCGCACTCCCGGCCACACGGCGGGCACGCCCACGCGGCGGTGCTCGCCCACGCGGCGGTGCTCGGCCTCGCGGGCGCGGCCATACGGCGGGCGCGGCCATACGGCGGGCGCGGCCATACGGCGGGCGCGGCCATACGGCGGGCGGTCTGGACAGTCGCCCTTACGATCTTCGTCGTGTCTACCTCTGCCGCCACCGAGTTCGCGGGCGCCTGGACCGTCGGCCGGTCGGTCCGCCGCACCGCACTACTGGTCCTGTTCGGTCTCCTCGCCGTCGTGCTGAACACCGGCATCGGGTACGCCACCGCGAGCACCCGGGCGATCCCGATCGTCACCGGGATACTTCTCTGTCTGGCCTTCGCGACCGGCGTACATCTCCTGCACCGGGCGACCTGGCTGGCTCTGCTCTCCCTGCTGCCGGCGCTGTTCGTCCTCGTCGGCTCGGTGCAGCTCGCCCCCGACCTGGCCCTCGAGCAGCGCGGCCTCCGCCAGCAGGTGACAATCGTGAACGCCGAGGTCAACGGCAAGCGGCACACCTTCACCCTGCACGGCACGACCGGCCCGCTCGACGAACCGCTCGTCTACCAGGGCAGCGCCCCCGGCTACCGGGTCGGCGACACGCTCACCGTGCTGACCGACCCGGACGGACGGATCGCCCTGCGGGACGCCGACCGGGTCGACTCCGCCGGCAAGGTGACCGGCCTCCTCCTCGGCACCCTCGGCTGGACCGCGATCGCCCTGCTCGCCGGTGTACGCGGACACGTCCGCCGACGTACCGGCCGCCATGCCGGCCTGATCCTCTAGTCCCCGACCGTCCTCGGCGTCGCTGGGCGACGCGGCCACGGTGTCGACCGCCACCACGTCGACCTGGTCCCGCCGGGGAACAGCCGGGTATGCGGCGCGACGTCTCCGCCCGGGATCGCCGAACGCCGCACGGCTGGACCGATCGCGCACTCGATCGGCGCGGACGTGCCGCAAACCCGGACGTGCCGCAAGCGCGGACGTCCAATCGGGTGTGAGGTGGGGGGGGGGGGGGGGGGGGGGGGGGGGGGGGGGGGCGCGCCGCCCCCCCCCGCGGGGGGGGGGGGGGGGGGGGGCCCCCCCGGTCTCCGGTGGCGCGGAGGCGGTCGCGGCGGGGCTGGGGGGGGGGGGGGGGTGTGTGGCGCCCCCCCCCCCCCCCCCCCCCCCCCCCCCACCTCACGAGTGACGCAGCCGCACCACGCCCGAACCGGCGAGTACGACGCCGGGCAGCAGCACCCCAACGCCGCCACGCAGGACCGTCGCGCAATTCCCACTCCTACGACGCGGGCGGTGACCGCAGTGGAGCGTGCAGTCTCCCTGCGGCCCGAGCACGCTCGGCCCGGCGAGCAGACGGGCAGGCAGGCGGCAGGCGAGCAGGCGGGCGAGCAGGCCAACCCTTCCGGGGTGCCGCTCGGAGCGCTTGACCGCGCACCACGGCCCCGAGCCGACGGGACGGCCGCCGCCGGACAGCACCCGGACAGTCGGCGAGGATTCCTCGCGTCTCCGTTGACTCGTGCCGTCGACCGTGAGATACATGGCCACACGTCGATGGAGATGCCGGCAGCCCGGAGCCGTCGTCCGGAGAGGCGAGACATGACACCGCACGCACACCCGCCCCTGCGGCGGCGTCGCACGCTGACGCGGGTGCTGGCCGGACTGGCCGCGCTCGCGGTCCTCGTGCCCGCCGCGCCCGCGTACGCCAACTCGCTGCCCAACCTGCCACACAACGCGGGCGGGTACGAGTCCTCCTTCTCCCCCGCCTACGACTACGACACCGACGGCTGTTACGCGGTCTCGGCGATCAGCCCGGACGGGCGGATCAACGGTGGGTTGCGGACCACCGGGGCGATCAACGGCAGCTGCCGGGACCGGTCCGACCTGGACATGTCGCAGACGTACGCGCGGTCGACGTGCAACAACGGCTGGTGCGCGATCGTCTACGCCAGCTACTTCGAGAAGGACCAGGCGGTGCACGGCAGTGGTCTCGGCGGTCACCGGCACGACTGGGAGCACGTGATCTCCTGGGTCGACCAGGCGACCGACCGGGTCGAGTACGTGACCACCACGCAGCACAGCAGTCGGCGCACCTACCCGCGCGCCCAGGTGCGCTTCGACGGCACGCATCCGAAGGTGGTCTATCACAAGGACGGCGCGTCGACGCACTTCTTCCGGCTCGCCAACGCCAACGACGAGCCGCCGGAGAACCACTACGGCACCTGGCACTACCCGCCGGTGGTGGACTGGAACGGCTGGCCCAGTCTGGACCTGCGGAACAGTCTGATGGCAGCCGACTTCGGCGCGGCCAGCATCAAGATCAAGGACGGTGCGTTCGAGTACCTGCTCGGCGTCGCCAAGCCGGCCGGCATCCCGTTCGACCCGTACGCCTGACCCGGCTCACCGGTCGCCCAGCGACACCACCAGTCGCGGACGTCGCGAATCTGGATTATCGACGGTACGGGTCGACCTCGGCCGGCGTCCGCCCCCCGCGGACGCCGGCCGGCGTCTTCATCCCTTGACGCAGACCACCTGCTTGAGGTGGGCGACCACCTCGACCAGGTCCTTCTGCTGTGCCATCACCTCGGTGATGTCCTTGTACGCGCCGGGGATCTCGTCGACCACCCCGGCGTCCTTACGGCACTCCACCCCCGCCGTCTGTGCCGCCAGGTCGGCCGTGCTGAACGTCCGCTTCGCCTGTGCCCGGGACATCCGCCGTCCCGCGCCGTGCGAGGCGGAGCAGTATCCCCAGTCGTTCCCTCCGCCCCGCACGATGTACGAACCGGTGCCCATCGAGCCGGGGATGATGCCCAGCTCGCCCAGTCCCGCCCGGATCGCGCCCTTCCGCGTCACCAACACGTCCACCCCCTCGTAGTGCTCCTCGGCCACGTAGTTGTGGTGGCAGCTGATCGGCTCGTCGTAGCCGACCTGCGGGAACCGGTCCCACATCAGGTTCATCAGCACGGCGAGCATCACGGCCCGGTTGCGCCGTGCGTACTCCTGCGCCCACCACAGGTCCCGGCGGTAGGCGTCCATCTCCGGCGTGCCGGAGAGGAACACCGCCAGGTCCCGGTCGGGCAGGTCGGCGTTGTGCGGCAGCCGGCGGGCCACCGCGATGTGCCGTTCGGCCAGTTCCTTGCCGATGTTGCGGGAGCCGGAGTGCAGCATCAGCCAGACCCGACCTGGCTCCGTCCCGCCCTGCTCCAGGCAGACCTCGATGAAGTGGTTGCCGCCGCCGAGCGTGCCCAACTGCCGCCGAGCCCGTGACTCCAACTGCTGCACCCGCCGGTCCAGGTCGGCGAAGCCCCGCCAGAAGTCGTCCCAGCCGCGCTGTTCCAGGCCCCGGACCCGACGCGGATCCACCGGCTCGTCGTGCTTGGCGAAGCCGACCGGTACGGCGTCCTCGATGGCCCGGCGCAGCCCGGCCAGATCGTCGGGCAGGTCCGCGGCGGTCAGCGAAGTGCGGACCGCCGACATGCCGCAGCCGATGTCGACGCCGACCGCGGCCGGCGACACGGCCTGCCGCATGGCGATGACCGACCCGACCGTGGCGCCCTTGCCGAAGTGCACGTCCGGCATCACCGCGACGCCCTGCACCCACGGCAGCGCCCCGATGTTGCGGAGCTGACGCGCGGCCTGCGGCTCGATGGCGTACGGGTCGGTCCAGACCCGTACCGGCGCCCGCGTTCCCGCGAGCAGACTGAATCCCATGGCGTACCCCCGAAGTGTGTGTGGGCCTCCTCGTCCGGGCACGGGCCTGCCTGCGCCGACGGCGGGCAGGGGTGCGCGACCGGTGCCGTCCGGCACCGGTGCGACGAGCGGAAAGTAGGTGGACAGGACGAGGCCGCCCGGACCCGCGACGGGTGGACGGCCTCGACGAACGAGCGGGCGCGCTAGCGGCGGCACGCCGATCGGCGAGGCGGACGGAGGCGGGCGCCGTTCAGCGCCGCCGATTTCCCGGGCCGGCGGGATTCACTCCGGGTCGGCCAACCGTCCTGCGGTCTGACGTGCGTCGACACGGCGTACTCCTCTCGGCTCCGGTCCGATGTGACCTGATGCCGAGAAGAGTAGAGACGCCCGCCGGTGGGCCGCAAACGATATTGAGCGACGCTCAGACGCGCGCGCCCTCGCCCTGATCGTCGCCGACCCGGTCCAGGTGGGCGGCGAGTTCGTCGGTGATCAGCAGGTCGGCACGGATCTCGTCGTGCGGGTACGCGGCCCGGCCGACCATGTGCGCCGCCACCGGCGCGGTCGCCAGTTGGAAGACGCCGACCAGCACCAGGGTGGTGATGTCCACCCCGGTACGCAGCCGCAGTGCGCAGCCGACGAGCACCAGCAGCAGCCCGAGGACCTGCGGCTTGGCGGCGGCGTGCATCCGGGTGAGCAGGTCCGGGAAGCGCACCAGCGCCACCCCGGCGGCGAGGCTGAGCAGCGCGCCGCTGATCAGGCAGACGGCGGCGAGGATGTCGAAGAAGGCGTCCAGGCTCATTTGGTGTTTCTCCGCGCGGCGAATCGGGCGACGCTGACCGACCCGACGAAGCCGAGCACGGCGAGGACCACCAGCACCGGCAGTGCGGTGGCGTCCCGGCTGTAGGCGGCCTCGGCCGCGATCGCGGTGACGATGATGGCCAGCAGGACGTCGGTGGCCACGGCCCGGTCGAGGATCGACGGGCCCCGGATGATGCGGATCAGGGTGAGTCCGCCCGCCACCGCGAGCAGCACGGTGACGGTCACGGCGACGACGGTCATGTCGCGGCCCCTTCCAGGTCGGCCGGTGGGGTCGGATCGGGGTTCTCGCGGACGCGGCGCAACTCGTCGGCGGAGCCGATGGCCTCGATGATGCGGGCTTCGAGCGCCAGCACCTCGCGCCGGAACTGTTCCACCTCGTCGATGCTGTTCACGTTGATGACGTGGACGAACAGCGTGCCGGTGTTCCGGTCGGCCTCCAGGATCAGGCTCCCCGGCACCAGCGACAGCGCCTCGGCGGTGAGGGTGAGGTTGAGGTCCGTGTTCACCCGGAGCTGCACCGCGATGATGGCGCTACGCGGGACGTGCCCGGGGCGGAACGCCAGCCAGGCGATCTGGACGGAGGCGACCAGCAGGTCGTAGAGGAAACGTGCCCAGAACCGCAGCATCCCCAGCGGGTGGAGCCGACCGGCGAAGGTCACCGGCGGCAGCGGGAAGACCGCGATGAGGATCAGGGCCACCACCAGCCCGCTGATGATGTTGGCCCAGGAGAAGGTGCCCCAGAGGAGCACCCAGACGACGACCAGCACGGTCACCGCGACGATGCGGTTACGGCGTCGCGCCGCCCGGGACAGTGGTGGGTTCGGCGAGTCGGTCGGCGGGGCAGGGGTCATCTGGTCGGGGCTCACGGCGTACCCCCTGGGAAGACGGCCTCGACGTAGGGTGTCCGCCGCAGCAGGTCGTCGGCGGCGTCGGTGCTGAGGTCGAAGAGCGGACCGGCCACCACGGTCAACGCCAACCCGAGCGCCACCAGGGCGACGGTCGGCGCGATCATCAGACCGGGCAGCACGGCGCCGCTCTGGCCGGTGGTGTTCACCTGCGGCTGGACCGCTCCCTCGGTGCGGGAGGCCCGGTCGGCGTCACCGGAGTCCGGCATGTCCGGGTGCGGTGCCCGCCAGAACGCGAGGTTCCAGACCCGGGCCACCGCGTAGAGGGTGAGCAGGCTGGTCACCAGGCCGCCGGCGACCAGGATCCAGGCCAGCACACCGCCGTCGGCGATACCCGCCTGCACCAGGCCGACCTTGCCGAGGAACCCGGAGAACGGTGGGATGCCGGCGAGATTCAACGCGGGCACGAAGAAGAGGATGGCCAACACCGGCGACAGTCGTGCCAGGCCGCCGAGGCGGTCCATGGCGGTGCTGCCGCCGCGGCGTTCGACAAGGCCGGCGGCGAGGAACAGGGTCGTCTGGATGGTGATGTGGTGCACCACGTAGAAGATCGCCGCGGAGAGGCCGAGCGACGAGGTGAGCCCCACGCCGAACAGCATGTACCCGATGTGGCTGATCAGGGTGAACGACAACAACCGCTTGATGTCGGACTGCGCCACCGCACCGAGGATGCCGACCAGCATGGTCAACACCGCTACCACCAGGAGCAGGGTGGCCGTACGGCCACCGGGGAACAGCAGCGTCTCGGTCCGGATGATCGCGTACACACCGACCTTGGTCAGCAGGCCGGCGAAGACCGCGGTGACCGGGGCCGGGGCGGTCGGATAACTGTCCGGCAACCAGGCCGACAGCGGGAACACCGCGGCCTTGATGCCGAAGGCGAGCAGCAACATGCCCTGCAACAGCAGGCGCATGTCGTCGGGCAGCGCGTCCAGCCGGTCCACGAGCTGGGCCAGGTTGAGCGTACCGGTCGAGGAGTACACCAGGCCGATGGCGACCAGGAAGATCACCGAGGAGAGCAGGCTGACCACGACGTACGTGGTGCCGGCCCGGATCCGGGTCTCGGTGCTGCCCAGGGTCAGCAGCACGTAGCTGGCGACCAGCAGGATCTCGAAGCCGACGTAGAGGTTGAACAGGTCGCCGGAGAGGAACGCGTTGCACACACCGGCGGTCAGCACCAGATAGGTCGGGTGGTAGACCGACAGCGGCGTCTCCTCGTTACCGTCGGCCATACCCTGCCCGATGCTGTAGACCAGCACGCAGAGGGTGACCGAGGCGGAGACCACCAGCATCAGCGCGGCGAGTTGGTCGGCGACCAGCACGATGCCCATCGGGGCGACCCAGCCGCCGACCTCCACCACGAGCGGACCGTCGATGCTGGAGCGGACCAGCAGCATCGCGGCGACCGCGACGGTGGCGGTGAGCACGGTGAGGCTGACCCACCGCTGGGCACGCGGACGGCCTAGCAGCAGCAGCGTGATTGCCGCGCCGAGCAGCGGCATCACCACCGGCAGCGGAACGAGGTAGGTCATCCGGCCCTCCCCGCGTCGACCGAGGCGGTCCGGGACCGCTCCGTCTCGGTGTTCGCGTCATCGTCGTCATCGCCGTCGACGTCGTCGTCCGGGACCTCGTCGCGTTCCGCGAGATCCATGATCCGGCGGTCCTCGACGTCGTCCTGCACCTCGTCGTGCCCGTTGAGGTGCCAACTCCGGTAGGCCAGGGCGAGCAGGAAGGCGGTCATGCCCAGGGTGATGACGATGGCGGTGAGGATCATCGCCTGCGGCAACGGATCGCTCATCTCCTCCTGCGGGCCGTCCCCGACGATCGGCGGCGTGCCGGCGCGCCCGCCGGTGAGCAGCAGCATGTTGGCGCCGTTGCCGAGCAGGATGACGCCCATCAGCACCCGGGTCAGGCTGCGCTCCAGCAGCAACGTCACGCCCGCGGCGACGAGAACGCCCACCACGATGACGTAGGTGAGGTTGGGTGTCACACCAGCTCCTTCTCGCGGATCTCGGCGTCCTCGGTCTCGTGTTGGCGGTCCATCTCGGCACCCAGGCTGCGCAGGATGTCCAGCACCAGCCCGACGACGATCAGGAAGACACCGACGTCGAAGAAGGCCGAGGTGACGAAGTGGATGTGCCCCAGCACCGGCAGGTGGAAGTCGAGCAGTGCGGTCTGCAGGAACTCCCCGCCGAGCAGCATCGCGGCCACACCCGTGCCGACCGCGACGAAGAGTCCGGCGCCGAGGACCGCACCGGCGTCGACCGGTGCCGCGCCGTTGAGCTCGGTACGCCCACCGGCCAGGTAGCGCACGGCCAGGGCGAGGCCGGCGACCAGACCGGCGGCGAAACCGCCGCCGGGGGCGTTGTGGCCGCTGAACAGCAGGTAGATGGAGAACAGCACCATGGCGTGGAACAGCAGTCGGGTGACCACCTGGAGGATGACCGACTGGGAACGCGCGGTGGCACCCGTGGTCAGCCAGCGGGGCCGGGTCGACTCGGTCGGGTCCCCACCGGGGATCTGACCACGCCGGTCCAGGTCACGGGCGTGACGGAAGATCAGGCTGGCGACACCGGTGGCGGCCACCACCAGCACCGCGATCTCGCCCATGGTGTCCCAGGCCCGGATGTCGACCAGGGTCACGTTGACCACGTTCTTGCCGCCGCCGTAGGAGACCGCCTCGTCGGGGAAGTCCACCGAGATGGGGACGGCCTGACGGGCGCCGGTCGCGACGTACGCCATGCCGGCGGTGACGGCGCCGACGGCGATGCCGAGCGCGACACGTCCCCGGCGGCTGGCCCGGATCGGCCGTTCCGAGAACTTCACCGGCAGGCGGCGCAGCACCAGCACGAACATCACGATCGTGACGGTCTCCACCAGGAACTGGGTCAACGCCAGGTCGGGGGCGCCGTGCAGGACGAACAACAACGCGATGCCGTAGCCGGCGACGCCGACCAGGATCATCGCGGTGAGTCGGCGCAGCGCGCGGGCGGCCATCACGGCGGCGATCACGACGACCGCGGCGGCAACCCCCTGCAACGGCGTGTCCCACAGGTGGAAGCGCTGCGGCCAGGGGCTGCCGGCGATCAGGGTGCCGCCGGGCAGGATGACCAGCACCACCAGGATGACGCCGAGGTAGAACGGCAGCGAACCACGCTGGGTGGCACCGGTCAGCTCGACCGCCAGGCGGTCGATGCCGCTGATGGCCTTCTTGTAGACGCCGGCGCCGTCGAACGGCAGGCGCAGCGTCGCGCGTACCCGTTCCCGCCGCATCAGGTGGAACAGGCCGGCGCCGGCGGCGATGGCCAGCATCGACAGGCCCAGTGCCGGGGTCAGACCGTGCCAGAGCGCCAGGTGGTAGCCGGGCTCGGCGGAGCGGTAGAGGTCGGCGTACGGGGCGAGCAGGCGGTCCACCGCCGGGGCGAACAGGCCGGCGGTGACACCGGCGACCGCCAGCACGGCGGCCGGGGCGAGCAGGGACCAGGACACCGGCGTGGACTCGGTGTCCGGGGTGTCGGGCTTGTCGGCGAAGGCACCCCACATGAACCGCAGGGTGTACGCCACGGTCAGCACCGAACCGAGGATCACCCCGGCGAGGACGACCAGGTTCGCGGTGCCGCCGTGCAGCAGTGCCTCGACCGCCGCCTCCTTGGCCACGAACCCGGCCATCGGGGGCAGGCCGGCCATCGACGCGGCCGCGAGACCGGCGACCACCGCCAGGGCGGGTGCGCGGCGTCGGAGCCCGCTGAGTTCGCGCAGGTCACGGGTGCCGGTGATGGTGTCGACGACGCCGACGGTGAGGAACAGGGTCGCTTTGAACAGGGCGTGGGCCAGCACCATCGCCACGCCGGCCAGCGCGGTGTCCCGGGTGCCGCCACCGAGGATCACCATCAGCAGGCCGAGCTGGCTGACCGTGCCGTAGGCAAGCAGCAGCTTGAGGTCGACCTGGCGCAACGCGGCCCAGCCGCCGAAGAACATCGTGAGCAGACCGGCGACCAGGAGCACCGGGCGCCACGGTCCGGCCTCGGCGACCGCCGGGCCCATCAGGGCGACCAGGAACACACCGGCCTTGACCATCGCCGCGGCGTGCAGGTAGGCGCTGACCGGCGTCGGTGCCGCCATCGCGCCGGGCAGCCAGAAGCTGAACGGGAAGATCGCCGACTTGCTCAGTGCGCCCAGCAGGACCAGCACCACCGCCACCGCGAGGTAGCCGCCGCCGGGCAGGTTTTCAGCGATCTCGGACCACCGATAGGTGCCGGCGTGCTGACCGAGCATGACGAAACCGGCGAGCATCGCCAGGCCGCCCAGCGTCGTGACCAGCAGGGCCTGCATGGCCGCTCGTCGACTGGCCCGCTTGGCGGGGTCGTAGCCGATCAGCAGGTAGGAGAAGACCGTGGTCAGCTCCCAGAACACGTAGAGCAGCAGCAGGTCGTCGGAGACGACCAGGCCGAGCATCGCGCCGGCGAAGGCGACGAACACGGCGGCGAAGCGTCCCAGGCTCGGGTCGTCGGAGCGGAAGTAGCGGGCGCTGTACGCCAGCACCAACGCGCCCACCCCACCGACCAGGATGACCATCAGCCAGGACAGCGTGCCCATCCGTAGCGCGAGTTCCAGCCCCAACTGCGGTACCCAGGAGACGGTCTCCACCACCGGCTCACCGGAGCGGACCCCGCTCGTGTGAGTCAACGCCCACACCAGCGTCGCGCCAGGCACCAGTGCCACCAGGTAAAGGGCGTGCCGTCCCCAGGTCCGCACCAGCGCCGGGGCGATCACGGCTGTCAGCGCATGGACCGCCACCAGTACCAGCACACACCCTCCCCAGAGATCATTCGTCGGTGTGACGACCCTATCCGGTAAGGACCGCAATCCGCATCTGCCGTGATCCGGATCAAAGGTGTGTCACCCTGACAGACCGCCCTGGCCCGTGTGCGAGTTCACGTGCGGTTCACAACCGGACCCACGCCCGAAACCCGCCGCCCACCAGGAGATCCGCTCTCACCTTAACGGACGTTCAGTCTCGTCCCGCACGTCGGAGTCGTCCGTCGTCGCGGTCGATACGAAGTTCTCGTTCCAACTCGACGATGAGCGTGCGCAGGTCGTCCAGCCGTTGGCTGATCGCGATCCGGTCCAGCTCGTCGGGCACCCCGTCACCGTCCTGGTCGTAGCCGGGCGCGAGCCCCTCGGTCATCTCCAACCGCCGGGCCTCCTCCATCGAGTTGACGAAGACCGCGATCAGGATGTTGAGCAGCAGGTTGACGGTGATCACCACGAAGCTCACGTAGTAGAGCACGGTCCACGGCGAGAACTCCATGCCCTGCTCGATCAGGTCCGGCAGGGTCTCCAGCGAGAGCAACACGAACAGGGTCAACAACGACCGCCCGATGTCCCCGTATTCCTCCGGGTAGACATCCTTGAAGATCAACCAACCGGCCATGCCGTAGACGTAGAGCGTCACCATCGCCAGCGCGAGGAACCCGCCGATACCGGGCAGACTGCGCCACAACGCCGCGACGATCATGCGCAGACCGGGCGAGAACCGCACCAGCCGTACCATCCGCAACACCCGGACGACCCGCAGCAGCGCCGAGTCGCCGTGCAGCCCCGGGACGAAGATCGCCGCGATCACCAGGAAGTCGAAGACGTTCCAGCCGTGCCGGAAGAAGTCCTGTGGACGGCGACCGTAGGCCAGCAGCCGGATGGCGATCTCGACCACGAAGACCGTCCGGAAGAACCACTCGACGCCGTGCAGCGCGGTGCCCGCCGTGCCGAGGTCGGGGTACGTCTCCAGGCCGAGCACCACCCCGTTGGCGAGGATCACCGCGACGATGGTGACCTCGAACGACCGCGAGGCGGCGATCTCGGCGCAGGCACGGGCGAGCCGGGACTCGGGCGGCGAGTCCGCCGGTCCACCTCGCTGGACCGGCACACGCGTGACAGTCACCTCGCAACCGACCTCGACGGGAGGTCTGGGACCGGCGAGGCCGGCCACCGTGCGTCACGGCGACATCGACGTACGGCAGTCATGGCCCACAGCGTACGGGACGCCGAGGGGCGGACGATCCCACCTTTGCGGAGCGCGATGTCGCACCGGCGTGCCCCGCCGGTGCGACATCCCCCGTCCACTCCGGACCGACAGCGGTGCCGCCGGACTACGCCACCGGAACCCGGTCCAGGAACCCCAGCACCTGGGTCAGTCGTCCGTCGTCGTCGAGGGTCGCCACGTCGAAACCGGCGATCGGCGCCTCGACACCCTCGGGGCCGAGTTCCCAGGCGAAGCGCACCTGCTGGTGGTGGCCGTCGACCGGACCGACCACGCGGAACGTCATCCCCGGAAAGCGGTCCTGCACCGCGGCGATCGTCGCGTCGACGGCGTCTCGCCCCTCCGCGACCACCAGCGGATCGACGTAACGCCCCTCGACGGCGAACAGGTCGTCGATCTCCCGGCGTCGCCGCGCCGGGTCGGTCTCGTTCCAGATCGCCAGGTACCGCTCGACCAACTCGTCGAACTCGACAGCCATCGACGTCTCCTCCTCGCCTCGTCACGGCCCGACCATCGGTGCCGGGACCGATGCTTGCGCGCCGCCGCGCACGGCGTCGATTACCTCGTGGGTAATGGTTCGTGCACCCGACGGTCACTAGGGTCGGCGAGGTGACCACTGTGACCATGCCGAGTCGTCCGGTCGGCACCCTGCTGCGCGACTGGCGGCGGGTGCGCGGGATGAGCCAGCTCGACCTGTCGATCGAGGCGGGCGTGTCGACCCGGCACCTGAGCTTCGTGGAGACCGGCCGGTCACAGCCGAGCCGGGAACTGCTCCTGCGGCTCGGCGATCACCTCGACCTGCCGCTGGCCGCCCGCAACGTGATGCTGCTGGCCGGCGGGTACGCGCCCGCCTTCCCCGCGCACGAGCTGGCCGACCCGGAACTGGCGCCGGTCCGCGCCGCCGTACGACGGATCCTCGACGGGCACCACCCGTACCCGGCCGTGCTCGTCGACCGGCACTGGCAGCTCCTCGAGGCCAATCCCACGATCGCCCTGTTCACCGCCGACGCCCACCCCGACCTGCTCACCCCGCCGGTCAACGTGCTGCGGCTCAGCCTGCACCCCGATGGCATGGCACCGCGCATCCGCAACCTGACGCAGTGGCGCGCCCACCTGCTCAAGCGGCTGCGCCACCAGGCCCAGACGACAAGCGACCCGGTGCTGTCCGCGCTGCACGACGAGCTTCGCGGCTATCCCGGCGGTGACGGTCCCGCCGATTCGGCCGGCGACCTCGCCGCGCGGGTCGCCGTCCCGCTGCGGTTCCGGCACGGCGACGGTGAGCTGTCCTTCTTCAGCACCACCACGCTCTTCGGCACGCCGCTGGACGTGACGGTCTCCGGGCTGGCCGTGGAGGCGTTCTTCCCCGCCGACCCGGCGACCGCCGAGACGCTGCGCGACCTCACCCCGGTCAGCCCGCCGAGGAGCGGGTGACCGGCAGGTCGAAGTAGGTGTCCGGCCAGGGCTCGTCGCGGTAGCGGAAGTGCCACCACTCACGGTCGTAGCCGACGAAGCCGCCGTCGGTCATCAGGTCCCGCAACAACTGCCGGTTCGCCCGCGCGGTGACGCCGACCGCTGTCGAGTCGGTGTGCGAGAGCGGGTCGAAGCAGTCGAACCCGGTCCCCATGTCCACGCCGGTGTCCGGGAAGCGCCGGCCGTACGGGTCGGTGCAGGCACCCGAGGGCTGACCCGGCACATGTCGGGGCTGCGCGGGCGGCGGCTGAGCGACCAGCGTCAGGTCGACCGTGCTGCCCCGGCTGTGCGACGTGGGCGCACCGAGGTAGCCCCGGTCGAACAGCGCGGACTTGGCCACCCGGGGATAGAACTCCGCCTTGGTCTCCTGCCGCCCCGGGTCGGCGCCCCAGGCGACGAAGTCGTCCACCGCACGCTGCGGGCGGTAGCAGTCGTACACCTTGAGGAGGTGACCGGTGGCCAGCGCGGCGTCCTGCACCCGGCGCAGCGCCTGCGCGGCCGGTGCCGTGAGCAGGCAGAGCGGCTCCTGGTAGCCGTCGACGGGGCGGCCGACGAAGTTGTGCGCGGTGGCGTACCGGATGTCGGTGAGGATCCGCCCGTCCATGTCGGAGAGCACCACCAGACCCGGCCGCGCCGGTGCCGACATCGGCGGCGGCGACGGTTCGGGCGGCGGCGTGTCCCGCCCGCACCCGGAAACCCCGGCGACCAGGACCGCCGCCCCCAGGCCGACCGCCCACCGACCGCGCCCGGTCAGGCGGGCCGACACCGTCCCCGGCACGACCGCTCGGGACGGCTCAGCGGGCCGGGCGGCCACGGTGGGCTGCCCGGCGGCGGTGCCGGGCGACCAGCGCGCCGGCCAGCAGCGTCACGCCGACGGCGAGTACGGCCAGCGAGGTCCACCGCAGCGGGGCGCCGAGGGTACGCGGTGCGGGCTCACCAGCGGCCCCGCCGGGCAGCGCCTGCGGCGGCACCGAGGCCGACGGTACGGCGGACGTGGCGGTGCCCGGACTCACCAGCACCCCGACCGAGGCGTCCCGGGGCAACGCGAAACCCCAGTCGAGCAGCGCGGCACCCTGTTCCCAGCCCCGCTTGTCGACGACGTCCGCGCCGAGCAGGGTGACCACCAGCCGACGCCCGTTCCGCTCGGCCGCGCCCACGTAGGTGTGCCGAGCCAGGTCGGTGTAGCCGGTCTTGCCGCCCAGCGCACCCGGATAGTGGTAGAGCAGCTGGTTGTCGTTGTCGATGGTGAAGCCCTTCGCGCCCTGCCTCGGCTGGGGCGGGACGGTCGCCTCCCGCGTGGTCGCGTACCGGCGGAAGTGCTCGTCGGCGAAGCAGGCGCGGGCGATCAACGCCAGGTCGTACGCGCTGGTGAACTGCCCCGGACCGTCCAGGCCGGACGGGGTCGCCGCGTGTGTCTGGTACGCGCCGAGCGCCCGGGCCTGCTCGTTCATCGCGCGGAGCCCACCCGCCACACCGTCCGGCCCGCCACCGACCCGGGCCAGGGCGTTCGCCACCTCGTTGCCGGAGCGCAGCAGCAGCCCGAGCCAGAGCGTCTCCACCCGGTACCGGCCACCCTCCACCAGCCCCACGGCCGAGCTGCCGGGTTCGATGTCGAGGTCACCGGCGGTGACGGTGACCATGTCGTACGGGTCGAGTCGGGGCAGCATGGTCGCGGCGAGCAGCAGCTTCTGCACGCTGGCCGGGGTGGCGTACTCGTGCGGGCCGCAGCCGCCCAGCACCGCGCCGGTGTCCAGATCGGCCACCATCCACGAGGTGGCGGCCACCTTCGGCGGTCGGGGCACCGCCGAGGGGACGACCAGCCCCTGGGTGGCCAGCCGCGCGCCGCCCACCGCCCGCTGCACCGGGTCCGGTGACGGCGTGACCGGTTTCGACGGCCCGGGCGCCGGCGGTGCCGGGCGTGGGCACGGAACCGGCGCCGCCACGGCGGCGGTGGCCGGCAGCGGTGTGGTCATGAGCGCCGTCGCCACCGCGACGACCAGGGCTCGGACTCTCACATTCAGCGACACTATCGGGTGATTACCGACTGGTCCGGCAAATCGACCATCGAGCACGTCACCGGCGCGCCCGGCGGGCACCCGTTCAGTCGCGGGAGCGGGCCGAGGCGCGGACCCGGCGGGCGGCGACCACCGCCAGCGCGATCGCGGCCACGCCGACCGCCAGCGCCACGACCGTGCCCGCGCCCGGACCGTCGTCGACGGCGGCCGAGGTGGTGCTCACCGGGGGCGTTTCGGCCGGCGCGGGCACGGCCGGCGACGACGGTGCCGGCGTACGGGCGGCGTCCCACTCCCCCGGCTCCACCAGCCGGCCCACGCCCGCCTCCCGGGGCAGCCGGAAGCCCCAGTCGAGCAGGGCGGCACCCTGCTCCCAGCCGCGCTGCGGTCGGGGCTCGGCACCGAGCAGCGTGACCACCAGGCGGCGACCGTCCCGCTCGGCGGCCCCGACATAGGTGTGCCGGGCGTAGTCGGTGAAGCCGGTCTTGCCACCCAGCGCACCCGGGTAGCGGTAGACGAGCTGGTTCTCGTTCTGGATCTGGAATCCCTTGGCGTCCAAGCCCCGCTGGGCCGGGATCCGGGTGCGTTCGGTGAGCGCGTACCGGCGGAACGTCGGGTCGGCGAAGCAGGCGCGGGCGATCAACGCCAGGTCGTACGCGCTGGTGAACTGCCCCGGACCGTCCAATCCGGAGGGCGTGACCGCGTGGGTCTGCAACGCGCCGAGGTGGCGGGCGTACTCGTTCATCGCCCGTACCCCGCCCGCCGCGCCGTCCGGACCACCGCCGAGTCGGGCCAGCGCGTTGGCCGCCTCGTTGCCGGACTGCAACAGCAGGCCCAACCAGAGCGTCTCCACCCGGTACCGGCCGCCGGGCAGCAGCCCGACCGCCGAGGAGCCGGGCGCGATGTCCAGGTCCTCCGGGGTCACCCTGATCACCTGCTGCGGATCGAGTCGGGGCAGCATGGTCGCGGCCAGCAGCAGCTTCTGCACGCTCGCCGGGGTGGCGTACTCGTGCGGGCCGCAGCCACCCAGCACCGCACCGGTGTCCAGATCGGCCACCAGCCAGGAGGTCGCGGTGACCTTCGGCGGGGCCGGTGCGCCCGGCGGCACGACGAGTCCCGAGGTCGCCAGCAGTTCCCCGCCGACCACCTGATGCTCCGGATCCGACGGTGGCGGGGTCGGCCGTGGCGAGCGGGTCACCTTCGGCGCGACCGCCTTCGGGCAGGGCAGCGCGGCCGGTGCGGCGGCCGGGGTCGGCGGGGTCGACGCCGACGCGACCACGACACGGTCGGTGATCGTAGCCGCACCCGGAGTCGCGGGAAGCGCCACGATCGCGAGCACGACGACGGCGACGGAGAAGGCCCGGACTCTCATGAAGACGCAGACTAACGGCACGATCGGCGGCAGCACGTGCTCGGTCGGACCGCCGACTCGACTCGACCGCGCTGATCTTCCACACGCACCCGTTGAACCGATGCCGCGCGCCCCCCGTATCCACAGCCGAACACAGCACAACGTTCGGACCTGCGACGGGAGCGCTCCCGAAGCTCGCCCGACGGTCACCCCGGAACAGGCTCCGGCACGCGGACGGCCGCCGCTGTCGAGCCACCCGGGCTTCCCACGGCGCTTCAGCCGGCGGCCGCCGACGCGGTCGGCCCGCCCGGCGGTCATTCATGAGGAGAGAGCATGGTCAGGCGTACCCAGAACCAGCGGAAGCAGGCCGCCCTGAAAGTCGGCGGGGTCGGCATCCTCGCGGTCGCGCTGCTCGGCGCGGGCTTGACGCTGGCCTCCGCCGACGACGGCGCCGGTGCGGCGCAGACGGCGAACTGCCCGACGGTCCGCGACAAGCTCTCCGGCGTACCGGCCGCCGCCGTCGCCGGGGTGGAACAGGAACTGGCCAACCTCGACAAGCAGATCGAAGAGGCCAACGCCCGCCTCGCCGCACAGGCCGCCAACCCCCAGGGCGGCGCCAACTTCGTCCAGCTCGCCATCCTCGGCCCGCTGGCCAGCAAGCGCACCGCCGCCCTCGACCGCATCGGCATCAACATCAACCGGGCCGGCGGACAGCGCCCCGACCTGGCGAGCCTCGCGAACTGCGGCCTGAACGCCGCGGGCACCCGCAGCGCGCTCAACGGCGGCGCGGGCAACGGCGACATCACGGCCGGGAACGCGAACAACGGCGGCAACACCGGCAACGCCGGAGCCGGTGCGGCGCAGACGGCGAACTGCCCGACGGTCCGCGACAAGCTCTCCGGCGTACCGGCCGCCGCCGTCGCCGGGGTCGAGCAGGAACTGGCCAACCTCGACAAGCAGATCGAAGAGGCCAACGCCCGCCTCGCCGCACAGGCCGCCAACCCCCAGGGCGGCGCCAACTTCATCCAGAACGCCATCCTCGGCCCGCTGGCCAGCAAGCGCACCGCCGCCCTCGACCGCATCGGCATCAACATCAACCGGGCCGGCGGACAGCGCCCGAACCTCGCCAGCCTCGCCACCTGCGGTCTGAACGCCGCGGGCGCCCCCAGCGCCGTCAACGGCAACGGGGGCAACGGCAACACCGGGAACAACGGCAACAACGGGAACGCAGGCAACGGCAACGCGGGCAACGCCGGGAACAACGGCAACAACGGCAACGCCGGGGCCGGCGTGGCGCAGCGGGTGAACTGCCCGAGCGTCGCCGACCGACTGCCGGCCGTACCCGCTCAGGCCGCTGCCGAGGTGCAGCGTGAGCTGGCCAACCTGGACAACCAGATCGCGGACGCCAACGCCCGTCTCGCCCAGCTCGCGGTACGCCCGGAGGGTGGACCGAACTTCGTGCAGAACACCGTCGTCGGCCCGCTGAAGGACCGGCGTGTCGCCGCCCTGAACCGGATCGCCACCGCGATCGGCCGGGTCGACGGCAACCGGCCCGCCGAGTTGGTCAACCTGGCCCCCTGCTCGGTGAGCTGACCTGACGGCACACCACCGACGGTGGGCGACGGCTCCGGCCATCGCCCACCGTCTCTATTTTGCGGAATCTCTCACAACTGGTTGACCCCTCAGTCACCTAGCGACTACAAACCGTTACAACACGGGGCCGGATTCGCCGGCTGCGGTCGGAGGGGTGACCGTGGGACTGATCTCGTACGACGACGCCGAGGCGGCCGCCTTCGCCGCCACCCGCGAGCTGGCGCCCGCCGGCCTGACCCACTGGCGGCACGCCGTCCGGGAGCACCTGCGACCACGCCCCGGGTCGACACTGCTGGACCTCGGCGCCGGTACGGGAGCGTGGGCCACCACCTTCACCGGCTGGTACGGCGTACGCGTGCTGGCGGTGGAACCGGCCCCGGCGATGCGCGACCGGTGCCCGCACCGGCCGATGCTGGCCGGCGAGGCGACCGCGCTCCCGCTGGCCGCGTCCAGCGTGGATGGTGCCTGGCTGTCGACGATGCTGCACCACGTACCCGATCTCGACACGGTGGCCCGACAGTTGCGCCGGGTGCTGCGCCCGGGCGCACCCGTGCTGATCCGCTCCCCCTTCCCGGGACGCCACCAACTCGTCGCCCTCTTCGAGTGGTTCCCGGAGGCGATCCGGGTGCTCGACCGGTTCCCCAGCCTGTCCCGGGTGCGCTCCGCGTTCGCCGCGGCGGGCTTCCCGGTGAGCAGCGTCGAGCCGGTAGCCCAGACCGTGGCCACCTCGCTGGCCGAGTACGCCGACCGGATCGACCGCCGCGCGCACACTCCCCTGCACCTGATCAGCGAGGCGGAGTTCCGGGCGGGCATGGCGCGGCTACGCCAGGCGGTCCAGGGCAGCGCCCCGGCACCGGTGGTCGACCACCTCGACCTGCTGGTGCTGCGCTGATCCGGCCCGAGCGCGGATCAGGCCAGGCGGAGATGCCGCAGATAGTCGTGCAGCGCGGCGGAGCCGGCCAGCCGGCGCAGGCTGCGTCGGTGCAGGTCCTGCTCCCGCCGGGCGAGTTCCGCGCGGACCCGCTGCGGGCTGCCGGTGCTCCTCAGCTCGTCCAGCACCGCCGTGATGATCTCGAACGGGTAGGCGCCCCGGCGCAGCAACGCCACCACCTGGGCCGCGCGCAGCTCGGCCTCGTCGTAGCGCCGGTAGCCGGTGCCCGACTCCCGGACCGGCCGCAGCAGACCGCGCGCCTCCCAGGACCGTAGCTGCGAGGTCCGGACCCCGACCAGGTCGGCGACCGCGCCGACCCGGGCGGCCCGGCGGGGCACCGGGACCGCTGCGCCGGAGTTGGTCACCACCGTCTCGAAGGCGCCGAGCACCCGCCGGATCTCGGCCCGTTCCCGATCCAGGTCGGCATGCCCCGCGTCCAGCGCGGCCAGCGCCGCCGCCAGGTCACCCGCGTGCACCGCCGCCATGATCTGGCGGGTACGCACCCAGCCGTGACCGTCGGCCACCGTCCGCGCCACGGTCAGGGCCCGCTGGTGTGCCGGGGTGAAGATCCGGTAGCCGCTCGGCGTGCGCTCCACCGACGGCAGCACCCCGAGATCGACGTAGTTGCGCACCTGCTGCACGGAGATGCCGGCCGTCGCGGCGAGGTCCACCGCGCGCAGCCGCCCGGTCGTCCGTCGTCCCGCCACCGGTTCACTTTAGCGCCTCATGTTCGTTTGAGACTTCGCGCCATCTTTCGCCCCTCGATCTCGCTCACCGTCGACGGCAGTCTCCACGGGAAGGTCAATGAGACACTTGAACCTGGCCAGGCCATCCCCAGCTCCTCCTTTCCGGGGCGGGAGTCCGTCCACGATCTCGCGAAGGGTTCGCATGCAGCAGTCAGCACGGTCCGCCGCCGACAGTCACGACGTGATCGAGGTACGCGGAGCCCGGGAGAACAACCTCGACTCCGTCTCGGTCGACATCCCGAAGCGTCGACTGACCGTCTTCACCGGCGTCTCCGGATCCGGTAAGTCGTCGCTGGTCTTCGGCACCATCGCCGCCGAGTCGCAACGGATGATCAACGAGACCTACAGCGCGTTCCTCCAGTCGTTCATGCCCAACCTCTCCCGGCCGGACGTGGACTCGCTGCGCAACCTCACCCCGGCGATCGTGGTGGACCAGGAGCGGATGGGCGCCAACTCCCGCTCGACCGTCGGCACCGCCACCGACGCGTACGCGATGCTGCGCATCGTGTTCAGCCGGCTCGGCACCCCGCACGTCGGCGGCGCCGGGGCGTTCAGCTTCAACCTGACCGAGGGCATGTGCCCCGCCTGCGAGGGCCTGGGCCGCGTCTCCGACCTCGACGTCAACGAGCTCGTGGACGTGGAGAAATCCCTCAACGACGGCGCCATCACCGTGCCGAACTTCGCGGTCGACACCTGGTACTGGCAGACCATCGTCGGCTCCGGCCTGTTCGACCCGGACGTCAAGCTCCAGGACTTCACCCCGCAACAGTGGGAGGACCTGCTACGCAAACCGGCCACGAAGATCAAGGTGGGCGGCACTAACCTCACGTACGAGGGTCTGATCGTCAAGGTGCGCCGGCTCTACCTGGCCAAGGACCGCGAGTCGATGCAGCCGCACATCCGCGCCTTCGTCGACCGGGCGGTCACCTTCACCACCTGTCCCGACTGCGACGGCACCCGGCTCAACGCCGCCGCGCTCTCCTCCCGCATCGCCGGGCGCAACATCGCCGAGTGCGCCGCCGTGCAGATCAGCGACCTCGCCGCGTTCGTCCGGGGCATCGAGGACTCCTCGGTCGCCCCGTTGACCGGGAACCTGCGGGAACTGCTGGACTCGCTGGTCGAGATCGGTCTGGGCTATCTCAGCCTCGACCGTGAGTCGGCCACCCTCTCCGGCGGTGAGGCGCAACGGGTCAAGATGGTCCGGCACCTCGGGTCCAGCCTCTCCGACATCACGTACGTCTTCGACGAACCCACCGTCGGCCTGCACCCGCACGACATCGCCCGGATGAACGACCTGCTGCTGCGACTGCGGGACAAGGGCAACACGGTCCTCGTCGTCGAGCACAAGCCGGAGACCATCGCGATCGCCGACCACGTGATCGACCTCGGTCCGGGAGCGGGCACCGCCGGTGGCCGGATCTGCTACACCGGCGACGTCGCCGGACTGCGGCGCTCCGACACCCGCACCGGCCGACACCTCGACCACCGGGTACGCCTGCGCGAGCAGGTCCGTACCCCCACCGGGCAGCTCGCCATCCGCCACGCCGACCTGCACAACCTGCGCGACGTCAGCGTGGACGTCCCGCTCGGTGTGCTGACCGTCGTGACCGGGGTGGCCGGCTCGGGCAAGAGTTCCCTCGTGCACGGCTCGCTGCACCGCCGGGACGGGGTGGTCGTGGTCGACCAGACGCCGATCCGGGGTTCACGGCGCAGCAACCCGGCCACGTACACCGGCCTGCTCGACCCGGTACGCACCGCCTTCGCCAAGGCCAACGGGGTGAAGGCGGCACTGTTCAGCGCCAACTCCGAGGGTGCCTGCCCGACCTGCAAGGGCATCGGGCTGGTCTACACCGACCTGGCGATGATGGCCGGCGTCGCCTCGGTCTGCGAACGCTGCGAGGGCCGCCGCTTCACCGACGAGGTGCTGACCTACCGGCTGCGCGGTCGCACCATCAGCGAGGTGCTCGGCATGTCGGTCAGCGTGGCGCAGGACTTCTTCCCCGGCGGCGCCGCCCGGGTGGTTCTGGACCGGCTCGCCGACGTGGGGCTGAGCTACCTCACCCTGGGCCAGCCGCTGAACACCCTCTCCGGCGGTGAACGGCAACGACTCAAGTTGGCCATCCACATGGCCGAGAAGGCCGGCACGTACGTGCTGGACGAGCCGACGACCGGCCTGCACCTGGCCGACGTGGACCAGTTGCTGGCCCTGCTCGACCGGCTCGTCGACGCCGGCAACACGGTGATCGTCATCGAGCACCACCAGGCGGTGATGGCGCACGCGGACTGGCTGATCGACCTGGGGCCGGGTGCCGGTCACGACGGCGGGCGGATCGTCTTCACCGGCACCCCCGCCGACCTGGTCGCGCACGGCGACACCCTCACCGCCCGGCACCTGCGCGAGTACGTCGCCCACTGACGGCCACGTCCCTGCCCGGCACGGTCGTACCCGGGCAGGGACGTGCCGGGCAGGCGCCTCGTCGTCAGGCGGCGGAGGGGCCTGCCCGGCGCCTCGTCGTCGGGCGGGTGCCTCAGGTCAGGCGACGCAGCCAGCGACGTTGCCAGGGGGTCTCGACCGCGCGGGGCCGGTAGGCGGCCCGTACCCAGTCCACCGCCTGCTCGGCGGGCAACCCGTCGAGGATCGCCAGCGCCGCCAACGCGGTGCCGGTCCGACCCGTGCCACCCCGGCAGGCCACCTCCACACGCTCGCCCGCGTACCCCCGGCGCAGCGCCTCCCGCAGGGCGTCCAGGGCATCGGCCCGGTCCACCGGCACCCAGAAGTCGGGCCAGCGCACCCGCCGGTACGCCCACTCAGGCGTCGGCCCGGGCGCCAGCAGCAGACTGAAGTCGGCCGGGGTCGCCGGATCCGCGATGCGCCGCCCCCGCACACGTACGCCGCCGGGCAGCGCGACCACCCCGGTCTGCCCGGCCCAGCCCTGCGGCTCGCCGCTCACCAGCGGTGTCCCGACTGGTCAGGGCGTCCCTGGTCCGCCACCGGCCGCTCGTCGGCCCAGGCGCGCTGGTCGGTCCCGGGCCGATCGTTGCCCCAGCCGCCGTGCTGATCCGCCACGGGCTGATTCTCGGCCCACCCGCCGTGCTGGCCCGCCACCGGCCGCTCGTCGGCCCAGGCCCGCTGGTCGGCCACCGGACGCCCGTCGGCCCAGGCCGGCTGGTCGGCCACGGGCCGGTCGCTTCCCCAGCCACCGTGCTGGCCTGCCACGGGCTGGTTCTCCGCCCAACCACCGTGCTGGCCCGCCACGGGCTGATTCTCCGCCCAACTACCGTGCTGGCCCGCCACAGGCTGATTCTCCGCCCAACCACCGTGCTGGCCCGCCACAGGCTGATTCTCCGCCCAACCACCGTGCTGGCCCGCCACAGGCTGATTCTCCGCCCAGGCCCGGTGGTCCGTCGCCGGAGGGTCGTCGGCCCGGGTGCGCTGCTCCGTCACCGGCCGGTCGTCGGCCCAGGCGCTGCGGTAGATGGTGCCCCGCCCCTGCGGGTCGGGGGTCCCGGTCGTCGCCGACTCGGCCACGGCGGAGGCGGTGTCGTTGGCACGCAGCCCGCCGGCCCGGCGGGAGCGCCGCAACCGGGTGACCACGAACCACACCAGCCCGGCGAGGCAGGCCACGATGACCACCTTCTGCAGGATGCCGGCGTACCCCTCGACCAGGTGCCAGTTGTCGCCGAGCAGGTATCCGGCCATCACGAACGTGGTGTTCCAGATCAGGCTGCCCAGCGTGGTGTAGAGCGTGAAGGTCAGCAGCGGCATCCGTTCCACGCCGGCCGGGATGGAGATCATGCTGCGGAAGATCGGAATCATCCGGCCGAAGAAGACGGCCTTGACGCCGTGCCGGAGGAACCACTCCTCGGTCCGGTCGACGTCGCTGAGCTTGACCAACGGCAGCTTGGCCGCGATCGCCCGGGTCCGTTCCCGGCCCAGCGCCGCACCGATCCAATAGAGCGCCAGGGCACCAACCACCGACCCGAGGGTGGTCCAGAAGATCGCCCCGACCAGGCTCATCCGCCCCTGTGCGGCGACGAAACCGGCGAGCGGCAGGATCACCTCGCTGGGGATGGGCGGGAAGAGGTTCTCCAACGCCACGGCCAGCCCCGCCCCGGGGGCACCGAGCCGCTCCATCAGGTCGGTCACCAGGCCGACCAGGCCGTCCTCGGGTGGTGTGGACTGGCCGACGACGTCGGCGACAGACGGAGCCTGCGGGGCACGAATCATGGCCCACACGCTACGAACTCAAGCTGAGAATCGCACAATCACCCGTCGATTCGGCAAGGAGCGGCTCCTAGGCTACTCGGCATGAGTGGCACACCAGCGCGCAGCCCGCTGCGGATCGCCGTCACCCAGCCGTCCTGCGTGGCCTATGAGGTCGAGGCGAACGTGTCGGCACACGCTGCGCTGGTCCGGGCCGCGGCCTCCCGGGTGGTGGTCTTTCCCGAGCTCTCGCTGACTGGGTACGAACTGGACGCGCCGACGCTCGACCCGACCGACCCACGGCTGACACCGCTCGTCGAGGCGTGCGCGCAGACGGGGACGCTGGCGCTGGCCGGTGCGCCGGTGGCCGGTGACCACATCGCCACCCTCGCGGTGGACCACACCGGCGCGCGCGTGGCGTACCGGAAGATGTCGCTCGGCCCGGTGGAGGCCCGGCGGTTCAGGCCCGGCCCGGAACCGGTCGTGCTGACCGTCGACGGCTGGCGGCTGGGCCTGGCGATCTGCAAGGACACCGGCGTGCCGGAGCACGCGGCCCGGACCTGCGCGCTCGGCGTCGACGTCTACGTCGCGTCGATCCTCGACCACGCGGCCGACGCGGCGGTCCCCGACGAGCGGGCGCTGCGGATCTCCACCACGCACCGGGTGGTGGTGGCGGCGGCGAGCTTCGCCGGCTCGACCGGCGGCGGCTACACCGAGGCCGCCGGACGGTCGGCGATCTGGGCACCCGACGGCGCGGTGCTGGCCCGTGCGGGCACGGCACCGGGCGAGTTCGTCCGGGCCACGCTCACCTGAGACCGGTCAGTCGTCGTCCTCGTCGTCGAGTGAGTCCTCGACCTGGTCGAGCAGGCGCTCCAGGCGGTCGGCGAAGTCGGCCGGGACCCGGCCGCGATCCACCTCGTTGTCGAGGCGGTCGCGCAGTTTCTCGATCCGCTTCTCGCGGTCCTTGGGCTTGCCGGTGGCGAGTTCGGCCAGGTCCTTGCGCAGCCGGTCGGCGACCTTACGGTCGATGTCGCCGGTGAACTGGCCCTCGGTCAGCAGGGCGATGAGTTCGCCGGCGGTCTGTCGCAGGTTCACCGGCTCGGGACGGCCGGTCGACGGCGTGGGGCTGGGGCGTGGGGCGGCCGACGTGGCCGGGGCCGAGGAGGTCGGCGGCGGGGCCGCCGGTGCGGTGCTGGGCGTGGCCGCCGGCACCCCCTCGTCGCCACCGCTGACGGCGACCGCCGTGCCGACGCCGACCACAAGGAGCAGCCCGGTCGCGACCAGTGCCCCGACCGGTCGGCGGGGACGCCGGGGGCGGTCGGGGGCGCTCCGGGCCGGACCGTCGGGCGTGGACCGGGCACCGGAGGGTGGTCGGGCTCTCGCCGACCAGGTGCCGGTCCGGTCGACGAGCGTCACCGGGTGCGCGGCGGCCGCCGCACGGGTCCCGGTGGGCGGGTCCGCCGCGTCGGGGCCTGCGGCGGTGGTGACGATCGGCAGCACGGTGGTGGCCGACGACGCCCCTCCGCTCGCGCCGGCGGCGAACCGCGCCGCCAGTTGACCCGCGGTGGGGCGGCGTGCCGGATCGGGATCGAGGCAGGCCAGCATCAGGTCGGCCATGTCCGCCGGCAGCCCGGGTACGCGCGGCGGCGGCACCGGACGTCGGTTGGCGTGCACCACCAGGGCGTCCTCCCAGCTGTGCACGGGCAGCGGGGGCTCACCGGTGACGGTGCGGTAGAGCAGCGCGCCGAGGGCGTACACGTCGCTGGCCGGGTCCGGGGCGCCGGCGCCGAACCGTTCGGGCGCGGTGTACGCGGGCGTACCCATCATCGGCTCGCCGGTCGGGCCGGGCCCGGCGTGCGGTGGCCCGGCCGGCGCGGCGATGCCGAAGTCGAGCACCTTGGCGCCGGTCTCGGTGAGCATCACGTTGCCCGGCTTGATGTCGCGGTGCACCACGCCGATGCGGTGCGCGGCGGCCAGTGCGGCGGCCACCTGGGCGGCCGTGCGCAGGGCCGCGGGCCAGGGCAGCGGGCCGTCGGCCAGCCGGTCGGCGAGGTTCTGCCCGTCGACGAGTTCCATCACCAGGAACGGCACCACGGTGCCGCCGTCGAGGGCGGCCTCGCCGTAGTCGTAGACCTGGGTGACGTGCGGATGGGCCAGGCGCGCTGCGGCGCGGGCCTCGCGGCGGAGGGTGGCCCGCAGGTCCGGGTCGACGGCGAACGAGCCGGCGAGGACCTTCACCGCGACGGGTCGGCCGAGGATCTCGTCGTCGGCCTGCCATACCTCGGACATCCCGCCGAGGCCGATCCGGTCGCGCAGCACGTAGCGGTCGTGCAACCGCAGGCTGGGGGTGAAGGCTGACATGGGTCTCCAGTCTGCCTGCTACACCGCCCCGCACACCAGCCGAGCGGCCCGATCGGCGACCGGTCCGGGCAGACCCGGACCGGTCGCTCTCATCGGACGCAGTTGGTCGGACTGGGCAGCGGGGCCGGCTGGATCCGGTCGGCGAGTCGGCGCAGTGCTCCGGCGGTGCGGCGACGGCCGACGGCGAAGCGCGCGGCGCGGGGCGGATCGGGACGGATCGGCGCGTCCGGTCGGGCGGAGTTGACGTGGCGGGTGACCGCGTCGACGGCGAACACGAAGCCGGTGGGCTGTTCCATCGGTCAACTCCTCGGGACAGGTCCGGACGTGGTCCGGACGACGAGCGTGGTGGGCAGCAGGATCTGGCCCGCTCGGGTGTCCTCGGGCGGGTCGAGGAGCAGTTCGGCGGCGGTGCGCCCCTTCTGCTCGGCGGGCTGGCGCACCGTGGTCAGACCGGCGGTGGCGGCCTCGGCGATGTCGTCGAAGCCGGTGACTGAGACCTGTGGTCCCCATTCGCCCTGCTCGCGCAGGGCGTCGAGCGCGCCGAGGGCGAGCACGTCGGAGGCGGCCAGCACCGCCGTCGGCGGCTCGGGCATCCGGGCCAGCGCGCGGGTGGCGGCGGCCCCGGCATCCCGGGTGTTGTCTGCGGCGGTGAGCACCGTCAGCCCGCTCCAGGCCACGCCGGCCGTCGCGAAGGCGTCGGCGAAGCCGGCAAGCCGCTCGCGGGTGGTGGGATGCGGCACGTCGGTCGCGTCGGCCACACGCAGCAGCCCGGTCTCGGCGCGCGGCAGGACGTCGTGGCCGAGCAACGCGACCCGGCGGTGACCGAGGTCGACCAGGTGCGCGGCCACCGAGTGCGCGGCGGCCCGCTCGTCGATGCCGACCCACCGGTCGTCCGCGCGGGGCCGCGACGAGGTGGTGACGAAGGGCAGCCCACGGCGCCGGATGGCGTCGAGGATGCCCTCCTCGCCACCGGTGCAGTAGACACAGAACCCGTCGGCGGCGGCGTTCTCCACCGCCCGCCGGGCACCGGCCGCGTCCGGCGGCAGCGGCACCAGCAGCAGGCTGCTGTCGTGGCGTTCGGCCGCCTCGGCGACGCCGGTGACGAACCGGACCGCGAAGGGGTCGGTGAACGCGTACGACAGCCGCGAGGTGAACAGCACGCCGATGGCGCCGACGAAGCCCCGGCGCAACGATCGGGCGGTCGGGTCGGGCCCCGGGTAGCCCATCTGCCGGGCGGCTTCCAGGATGCGTTCGCGCAGCTTGCTGGAGAGCTGGTCGGGGCGGCTGTAGGCGTTGGAGACGGTGCTGCGCGAGACGCCGACCGCCTCGGCGACGGCCCGCAGGGTCGGTTTCATGCGGCGCCGCCCTTCTGGATCGATTCAGTAAACTGGATCGATCCAGAGACTAGCCAGCAGTTCGCCGAGTGTCAATGCCGCACTGTCGTCAGCGGTTCGGGTGGATCACCTGGGGTCGAGGTCGGCGATCATCTGTTCGAGGATCTCCGCCGTACGCTCCGGCGGCTCGGCCTCGACACAGAGCCGCTCCATCGCCACCGCGTAGAAGTCGAGGTCCTCGCGCTTGTCCAGATAGATCGCGCTGGTCAACTGCTCGATGTAGACGATGTCCGGCAGGTCCTGGTCGCCGAAGCGCAGGATGGTGAAGGCGCCACCGGCGGCGGCGTGCCCACCGGCGGCGAACGGGATGACCTGCACCCGGACGTTCGGCGTCTGGGTGGCCTTGAGCAGGGCCTCCAACTGGCCCCGCATCACCTGCGGGCCACCGATCGGGCGGCGCAGCGCCGCCTCGTCGACCACCGCCCAGAGCCGGGGCGGCTTGGTCCGATGCAGCACCTCCTGCCGGCGCATCCGCAGGTCCACCCGGCGGTCGATCTCCGCAGGCGAGGCCTGGCCGTGCCCGAGCAGCACCACGGCGCGGGCGTACTCGCGGGTCTGCAACAGGCCCGGCACGAACTGCACCTCGTAGCTGCGGATCAGCGCCGCCGCGGCCTCCAGGCCGAGGTACGACTGGAACCACGACGGGAGTACGTCGCCGTACCGGTGCCACCAGCCCGGGTTGTTCGCGTCCCGGGCCAGCTTGAGCAGCGCGCCGCGCTCCTGGTCGGCGGTGACGCCGTAGAGCGTGAGCAGGTCGGCGACATCGCGTTCCTTGAACCCGACCCGACCCAGTTCCATCCGGCTGATCTTCGACTCGGAGGAACGGATCTCCCAGCCGGCGTTCTCCCGGGTGACCCCGCGCGACTCACGCAACCGTCGCAGTTGGGCACCCAGCAGCATCCGCAGCACGGTGGGGCCCGCCGCCGGACCCTCCTCCGCGGAAACCATGGTCACCTGCCGTCCTCCGCACGCCGTCGTCGATCGAACCGACGGACCGGTCCGACCGACGTGTAAGCATGCCATGAACCATCAGTGAGGTGAACCTCCGTCCCGCGCGCGGCGATTCCCAGCGATGGGATGGACGGTCAGTCGATCAGATGGTCGAAGTCCCCGTCCCGAGCGCCGAGGACGAACGCGGCGATCTCGTCCACGGTGTAGATCAACGCCGGCCCCTCCGGGTGGCGGGAGTTGCGCATGGCGATCCCCGCCCCTTCGGGCAGTTCCGCCAGTTCGACGCAGTTCCCACTGGGATTGCTGCGCTGACTCTTCTGCCAGACGAGGGGAGGCAACTGGGCGACGGGAACGCCGTTCGGCGGCTGCTGCATGGTGGCGTCGGTTCTCTCCGGTAGGCGCCGGTGCCGTGGGAGGAGCGGTAGCGGCAAAAGGGATGGAGTCCACTCATCTGCACGTGCATCTGCTATTGCATCTGCAATGGACAGCGAGCATGATAGCGCAAGTGAGCGGTGCCCATCCGCTCACTTTCTGTCACGCGATCCCGGCCGCCACCAGGGGAAACGAGGTGTCTGGCACACACCCGTCGGCCGGGCGCGGGACGTGCTCGCGGCGAAGGGAGAGGTGCGTGCCGGATCCGCTCACTGTCGCGTCCGGTATCTGCGCCGTCGGTGCCCTGCTCTCCTCCTGGCAGCTCGGGCGTCGCGCCGTACGCGCCGAGACGGAGATCGGCCGTCTCCAGGCCGAGCTGACCGCCGAGCGGCACGCCGCCAGCCACGACCCGCTGACCGGCCTGCCCAACCGGCGTGCCTTCTATCGTCTCGCCGCGACCCTGCTCACCGACTGCGCAGGCCGCCCACTGGTCGCCGTGGTGCTCGACCTGGACGACTTCAAGCAGATCAACGACCGGTACGGGCACGCCGCCGGTGACCAGGTGCTGATCAGCGTCGCCGAGCGGCTGGCCACCTTCGCCGGGGACAACCTGGTCGCCCGACTCGGCGGAGACGAGTTCGCCGGGCTGCTGGCCAGCCCCACGGTGGACCGCCGGTGGATCGACCACGCCACCCGGCGACTCTGCGACATGCTCGCCGCGCCGATCCCGCTGGACACCGTCACCCTCCGGGTGACCGCCTCGGTCGGCCTCGCACCGGTGACCGGCACCCAACTCACCGAGGCCCTGGGCCGGGCCGACGCCGCGATGTACGAGGCCAAGGGCATCGGCGCCGGCCGGGCCCGCCGGGAACTGCGCGACAGCCCCCACCTCGCCGAGTGCTGACCCGGCTCTTCCGTGCGTGGCCGGCCCGAAGTGGGGTACCCACTCCGGATCAGGCGGAACGACGACCGGAGGGACGATCGTGGCGAACATCCGGGCCCTGGTGCTCAACTGCACCCTCAAGCGCTCACCGGCGCCCTCCAGCTCCGAGACGCTCGGACGCGAGGTCCTCGATGCCCTCGCCGAGCAGGGTGTCGAGGGTGACCTGGTCCGCGTCGTCGACCACGACGTCCGGTTCGGCGTCTCCACCGACGAGGGCGACGGCGACGGCTGGCCGGACATCCGGGCGAAGCTGCTCGCCGCGCGGATCCTGGTGATCGCCACGCCGATCTGGCTGGGTCAGCCGTCCAGCGTCTGCAAGATGGTGCTGGAACGGCTGGACGCCGAACTCTCCGAGACCGACGAGGAGGGCAGGCTGCTCACCTACGGCAAGGTCGGCGCTGTCGCCGTGGTCGGCAACGAGGACGGCGCGCACCACACCATCGGCCAGGTCCAGCAGGCCCTCAACGAGGTGGGTTTCACCTGCCCGGCAGCCGGCGCGACCTATTGGGTCGGTGAGGCCCTGCACAAGACCGACTACCGTGACGCGGGCCCGAAACCCGACACCACCGGCCGGACGACCTCGGCGCTGGCACTCAACAGCGCCCACCTCGCGCGGCTGCTCGCCGAGCAGCCGTACCCGCCGCCGGACACCCGGCACGCGGCCGCCGGTCCCCGCCCCGAATCGGGCTGAGCGCCGGCGGGAACGTCACTGCCAGCCGTACCCGGCGCGCAACGCCTGGCCGACCCGGTCGAATCGGGCCCGGTCCAACACCGCGCCCTCCCGGCGGATGCCGTCCTCCCGCATGGTCAGCACCCGGTCCAGCCGCACCCAACTGGGCCGCTTCTCCCGGTCCCACTCGCCGGGCCCGAGCGCCAGCCAGTGCCGCTCGCCGTCCCGGTCGCTCCGGCTGGACAGCATCAACGCGAACAGCGTCCGGCTGTGCCGTCCGACCACCAGCACCGGGCGATCCTTGCCCTGACGGGGGTCGTCCTCGTAGGACACCCAGGTCCAGACGATCTCCCCCGGGTCCGCCTGGCCGTCCGGTTCGGGCGCGTACGACAGCACACGGCGTTGCAACGCAGTGACCTGGCGCGGTCGCGCGGTCTTCGCCGGGGTCGGCCCACTACGCCGGGGACCCGGGATCACCGCGCCGACGCGGGCCGCCATACTCCTCAACAGACCTGCCACGGCGGCAGCCTACCCGCTGCCGCCGACCGCCCCACCGGCAGGGAGCGCCGCCCCGACCCCGCGCCGGTCTGTCCGGCTGGCACCACACGCCGAATTACCGCCGGCACTCCCCCACTGCGGCGACCGGCCGTGTCACGGCAGGTACGTGCCCGCGCCGAGTCGCCGCACGCGCTCCCCCGTCCCGGCCGTCGCCCGCGTCACGGCAGGTGGCCGCCGGGCCCGTCGACCGGCCCGGCCGACGGGGTCCGCAGCCGTGCCACCAGGTGCCGGAACTCGTCCACGGTGACGGTCTCGCGCAGCGTGGCGAAGACCGCCTCCGCCCCGACGGAGGCCGTCTTCCCGTCCACCCCGGCCCGCTGGGCCACCCGGCGCAGGAACTCCACCGGCCGGGTCGACCCGGATCCGGCGGGCAGCTCGGTCAGCTCGTCCGGCAGGTACCCGGTCGGGTCGGCGGTCGCCGCCGCACCCGCCATCCGCTCGACGACGGTGTCCAGCACCGCGCGGGCCACGGCCGCGGCCTGGTCGGACGGCAGACCCGACCGGCGCGACACCGCGGCGACGAAGAGGGGAAACCGCACGGCGCCGATTACCCCGGCCACCCCCACACAAACCGCCCCTGGGTGTAAGGAAGGGTCCCCTGCTAACGCCTGGTGTATAGCAGGGGACCCTTCCTTACACCCAGCCCGCGCCCGACGGCGCTCAGCCCGACGGCGCTCGGGCCTCGCGCCAGCGCGCCGCCCGCCGCGCGTCCACGCTGTAGCAGAGTTCCCGGGGCGCCTCCGGCCGCCCGTCCAGCCGGGCGAACGGAAGTCCCCGGCCCGCGTAGTCGTAGTGCGCCTTCAACAGTCGGGTCAGACCCGCCATCGCCCCGACGATCTTCTTACGCGGTCGCCCGGTGGCCTGGGCCAGATCTCGCACGGTGAACAGCCGGTCGGGGTCGGCGGCGAGCGCGTCGAGCACCGCGGCCACGGTCCGGTGGGTGGCGCTGCGTCCCCGGCTGAGTCGGCGCAGGTCCTCGACCGTCCAGTCGGCGGTGGGTGGGCCGGGCGGAGGCTCGACCCGGGCGCGGGGCGGTCCCGCCCGCTGACCGGCGTCGAGCTCGGCCAACAGGCGCGCGACCTGCGACACGTACGCCAGCGGCACCGCCACCAGGACCATTCCGTCCGGTGCCGCCCCCGACGGCGGGGTCGGCGCCCACCCGGCCCGGGGCGGGTACGGCGGCGGCGCCGGGGCGGTCACGAGGTCCCAGGGGCGGCCGGGGCCGCGGCGGGCACGAACCGGTAGCCCAGGCCGCGTACGGTCACGATCACCGGTGGTTGGTCCCCGTCCAGGGCGAGACGCCGACGCAGGCGCTTGATGTGCACGGTCAGCGTGTTGGAGCTGTCGTCCGGGACCCCGCCCCACACGGCGGTGAGCAACTGTTCGCGGGTGACCGTGCGCTCGGCGTGGCTCATGAAGAAGTAGAGCAGCTTGAACTCCTTCAACGGCAGGGCGACCGACCGGCCGTCCAGGCTCACCTCGAACGTGGCCGGATCCACCCGCAGCCCACCGAGTTCGATCGGCGGGTCGAGCGCGCCGGAGGTGTCCGGGCGGATGGCCCGCAGGATCGGCAGCACCTCCTCGGCCCGGTACGGACGACGGACACCGGCGGTGGCACCCGCCTTGAGCGCGGCAACGGCCACGCTTCCGTCGTCGTCACCCACCCCGACCACGGTCGGGATACCGGCCCGACCGGCCAGCAGCCGCACCAGCTCGGCGCTGCTCATGGTGCCCAGCCCGGCGGCGACCACGGCGGCGTCCGGTTGCAGGGCACCGGTGGCCAGCAGCGCCTCCGCGGCGTGCGGGAAGTGGTGCCCGCGTACCCGATGGTCGGCCAACTGCGCGACCAACGCGGCACCGACGCTCTCGTCGTCGTCCACCACGAGCAGCACGAATCGCCCGTCGGCTCGGTGGTCACCCCTGGTGGCCTCGACGAGAATGTTCATCGCACACCGGCTCCGGTTCAGTTTCGGGCCCCGCGCGACGTCGACACGCCGCGCAGGACGGTCCGCCGCACGGCAGGACGGCGTGCGGCCCGCCGTTGCACCGTCACTCCGGCTCAGCCGAAGCGGCCGGTGATGTAGTCCTCCGTACGCTTGTCGGCGGGGTTGGTGAACAGCTTGCCGGTCTGGCTGAACTCGACCAGCCGGCCGTGCCGCACCTGCTTGTCGTCCACCTCGGCGGTGAAGAACGCGGTGTAGTGGCTGACCCGGGCGGCCTGCTGCATGTTGTGCGTGACGATGACGATGGTGTAGTCGCTCGCCAGCTCGAACATCAGGTCCTCGATCTTGGCGGTGGCGATCGGGTCGAGCGCCGAGCACGGCTCGTCCATGAGGATCACCTCGGGCTTGACCGCGATGGTCCGGGCGATGCACAGCCGCTGCTGCTGACCGCCGGAGAGCGCCAGGGCGCTCTTGCGCAGCTTGTCCTTGACCTCGTCCCAGAGCGCGGCCCGGGTCAGCGCCTCCTCGACGTGGTCGTCGAGCCGGCCCTTGATGCCGTTGATCCGCAGTCCGTACGCGACGTTGTCGAAGATGGACTTGGGGAACGGGTTGGGCTTCTGGAAGACCATGCCGATCCGGCGGCGGACCTGGATCGGGTCGACCTCCTTGGCGTACAGGTTCTGGCCGTGGAAGAGCACCTCGCCGCCGACGCGGGCGCCGGGGATCGGGTCGTTCATCCGGTTGAGCGCCCGCAGCACCGTCGACTTGCCGCAACCCGACGGCCCGATCATCGCGGTGACCTGGTTCTGCTGGATCGGCATCGAGGTGCCCCGGACGGCCTCGTAGCTGCCGTAGAAGACGCTGACGTCGTTGAGCTGCATCACCGGTGCGGTCGACGACACGGTACCCGCGGCGGTGGTGCCGGGGGCGTGCACCGCGACGGACGGCCGGGTGGTGAGTTCGGTGTCGTTACTGGCCATGTCAGCGCTCCTTGATGGCGAACCGGCTTGCGATGAGTCGGGCGATGATCGTGAAGCCGAGCACGATCACGATGAGCGTCAGGGCGGCACCCCAGGCCCGGGACTGGGCCGCCTCGAAGGGTTGGCTGGCGTTGCGGAAGATCTGCGCGGGCAGCGCGGTGTTGGTGCCGTCGAAGAGGTTCCAGTTCGGCGCGAAGACGATGCCGGTGACGATGACGATCGGGGCGGTCTCACCGGCCGCCCGGGCCACCGCCAGCAGCGAACCGCTGGTGATGCCGGAGATCGCCGCCGGCAGCACGACGGTGAGCGTGGTACGCCACTTGCGCGCGCCCAGCGCCATGCTCGCCTGTCGCAGTTCCTCGGGCACCAGTCGGAGCATCTCCTCGCTGCTGCGGATCACCACCGGCAGCATCAGGCAGGCCAGCGCCAGCGAGCCGGCGAAGCCGGTCTGCTTGCCGATCACCAGTACCCAGGCGATGTAGATGAACACGCCCATCACGATCGACGGCACGCCGGTCATGACGTCGGCCATCAACCGGATGATCCGGGCCAACGGCTTCTGCTTGCCGTACTCGTTGAGGTAGATCGCGCCGAAGACGCCGAGCGGGATGGCCATCAGGGCGGCCATCCCGGTGATGGTCAGCGTGCCGACGATCGCTGCCGACATGCCGCCGCCGTCGCGGCGGTAGGAGTTCGGGATGTCCTCGGTCAGGAAGGACAGGCTCATCACGCCGGAGCCCTTGACGATGACCTCGTAGGTCACCAGGGCCAGGGGGACGACCGCGAGCAGCACGGCGGTCCAGATGGCCACCGTGGCGAGGTGGTTGCGGAACCGCCGACGGCCGGACAGGGCCGACCGGGTGAGGTCGGGCCCGCCGGCTGCGGCCCGGGGGGCCGGAGGTGCGGTGACGGTCATTACCTGCTTCCCTTCATCCGCGCCTCGGCCCGGCGGACGACCACCTGGGCGAGCACGTTGATCAGTACCGTCATCGCGAACAACACCACACCGAGGCCGATCAGGGCGGCGGTGAAGGTGCCGGTGGACTCGCCGAACTGCTGCACGATGACTGCGGCCATGGTGTTGCCGGAGGCGAACAGGTTGGCGGTGATCTGGGTCGAACCGCCGATGACGAGGGCCACCGCGATGGTCTCCCCCATCGCCCGGCCCAGGCCGAGCATCACCGCGCCGACGATGCCGCCGAAGCTGTGTGGGAAGACCGCGCCCCGGATCATCTCCCAGCGGGTCGCGCCGAGCGCCAGGGCGGCGTCCTTGTCGGCGCGCGGGACGGTGCCGAACACCTCGCGGGTGATCGAGGTGATGATCGGCGTCACCATGATCGCCAGGATGATGCCGGCGGTCATGAAGTTGCGACCGGTGCTGACCGGACCGAAGAGGCTGCCGAGCACCGGGACGCCGCCGACGACGTTGTGGATCCCCTGGTAGACCGGGACCAGTGCCGGCGCGACGACCAGGATGCCCCACAGGCCGAAGACCACCGACGGGACGGCGGCCAGCAGGTCGATCACGGTCACCGCCGGGGCACGCAGCCGCCGGGGCGCCAACTCGGTGAGGAACAACGCGATGCCGATCGAGACCGGCACCGCGAACAGCAGCGCGATCAGCGACGAGACGGCGGTGCCGAACGCGAACGACAAGGCGCCGAAGATCGCGTCACCGGTCGCCGGATTCGGGTCCCAGACCCGCTCGGTGATGAAGCGCAGCCCCATCGCGTCGAACGCCGGCCACGCCTCGGTCACGGTGGTGATGAGGATCAGCCCGAGGACGGCCAGTACGAGCAGGCCGGTGCCGAGCGTCCACCAGGAGAAGACCCGGTCGCCGAGGGCGCTGGAGCCGCGTTGGGCCAGCGTCGGCCGGGGGTCGGGGGACTTGGTTGTCAAGGTCATCTTCACTCCAGCTCAGGTACCCCTGGCGGGGACGGGATCGTGTCGATCCCGTCCCCGGATGGAACGCCCAGCGATCTTGATTTGCTCAGCCCTGGATCTTCTCGACCTGGGCCAGCGCCTTCTCCTTGAGCGAAGCCGGCAGCGGCGCGAAGTCGATCTCCGGAGCCAACTCCTGGCCCTCGTTGAGCAGGTAGGTGAGGAAGCCCTTGACCAGCTCGGCCTTGGCGGCGTCGCCGTACGAGGTCTTGACGATGATGAAGGTCGGCGCGGTGATCGGGTACGAGCTGGCACCGGCGGCGTCGAGCGGGTTGTAGCTGAGGTCCGCCTCGATCGCGGCGCCCTCCAGGCCGGCGGTGGTGCCCTCGATCGACGGCTCGACGAACTGGCCGTCCTTGTTCTTGATGGCGGCGAAGGTGAGCTGGGTGGCCTTCGCGTCGCTCAGGTCGACGTAGCCCACGGCGCCGTTGGTCTGCTTGACGATCTGCGCGACACCGGTGTTCTTCTCACCGCCCTGGGTACTAGCCGGCCAGGCCACCGTGTCACCGCTGCCGAGCTTCCAGGTGGAGCCGGCGGCGGCCGCCAGGTACTTGGTGAAGTTGTTGGTGGTGCCGGAGCCGTCCGAGCGGTGCGCGACGACGATCGGCGTGCTGGGCAGTTCGACACCCGGGTTGTCGGCCTTGATCGCGGCGTCGTCCCAGGTCTTGATGTCGGTCTGGAAGATCTTGGCGAGCGTCTCCGGGCTGAGCTGGAGCTTGTCCACGCCCTGGAGGTTGTAGGAGATCGTGATCGGCGCGGCGACCGTCGGCACGTAGAGGAACGAGTCGGCGGCCACGCCGTCGGTGTCCTTCACCAGGCTGTCGGTGCCGGCGAAGTCGACCAGACCCTCACCGAACTGCTTCTTGCCGGTGCCGGAGCCGGTCGCGTTGTAGGTGACCGTGACGTTGGAGGCAACGCCCTTGAACTCTTCGATGACCTCTTGGTAATACGCGTCCGGGAAGCTCGCGCCGGAGGCGTTCAACGCGCCGGACAGGTTCGCGTAGGCGCTGTCGCCGCCGCTACCGCCCGGCTCCGTGCTGTTGTCATTGCTACCACAGCCGGTAAGCGCGAGCGCGGCAAGCGCGACGCCGGCGAGGACGCGCCGCGAAAGCACGTTGCGGTTCACCAGGTAAGCCTCTCTATCGGGGTGCATCAGCCCGTCCGGGCCGTACGCGAGTCAAGGTAGGAGGCCCAGGTAGCCGGACTCCCGGACCCAGGTGAACGAAAAGTGAACTTGGCGGCTCGACCGGTGGCCGGACCGGAGTCGGGATGTGACGTTCCGGGGGCCGCGTGCCGGATGCCCGGAATGGGACCCCCGACCAGAGCGGGATAAGACCCCGGTCAGAGCCGGATCGTGCCCGTCGTCAGGTAGACCACCTGCCGCGCCACGTTGACCGCCTGGTCGGCGTACCGCTCGTAGTAGCGGCCGACCAGCGCCAGGTCGATGGCGGACTCCACCCCGTACGGCCAGCCCGCCACGAGCTGCGACAGCAACCGCTCCTGGGCGGCGTCGACCTCGTCGTCGTCGAGCCCGAGCTGCATCGCGGCCAACCGGTCGCGGGTGGCGAGTACGACGGCGGTCTTGTCGGCGATCCGGGCCGCCGCGTCGGCCATCTCGGTCATCACCGGGACCGCCGGTTCCGGGACCACGCCCACCGGATACCGCATCAGGACCACCTTGGCGACGTGCACCGCGAGGTCGCCCATCCGCTCCAGGGCACCGGCGATCCGCAGGGCGCACACCACCAGCCGCAGGTCGGACGCGACCGGCTGGTGTCGGACCAGCACCTGCGGGATCATCGCCTCGACCTCGGCGCGCCGCTGGTCGAGCACCGCGTCGGCGGCGATCACCGTGTCGGCGGCGCCCCGGTCGACGTCGAGCAGGGCGGTGCTGGCACCCCGGATCGCCGCGCTGGCGTCCCGACTCATCGCGGCCAGCACGCCGGTGAGTCGGTCGAGCTGCTCGTCGTAGCTGTCCCGGCTCATCGCGCCCCTCCGTCCGTCCAGGCCGTCCCACCGCCGGTGGCTCGTCACCGCCGCGCCGGGGGCCGGGCCCGGCCCGCAAAGCTACCTGCCGCCCGCATCCCCGGCGGCGGTCAGTCGGCCAGCACGTCCAGCAGCAACGCCGCCGTCCATCCGAAACCCGCCGAGCCGAGACCGGCACCGGTCTCCGGGTGAAAGTACTCGTGACACCCGGCGGTCTCGACCAGCTCGATCATCGACGCCCGCAGGCCGGCCGCGAGCCGGTCCTGCCCGTGCGCCAGCAGACCCTGCCGCACCAGCCAGTTCACGTTCATCCAGCTCGGACCACGCCAGTAGCGCAGCGGTTCGAAGTCGGTCGCGGTGCGGTCGTGGCTGGGCAGCGGTCGATCCATCCGGGCGGCCAGACCGAAGCGCGCCGAGGTGGCCTCGGCCAGCACCGCCTCGACCTGCCGCGCCGGCAGGTCGGGCAGGATCAGCGGGGCCAGCCCGAGCACCGTGCGGGCCGGGGTCAACCGGCCGGTGCGCAGGTCACGGGGGTGGAACGTGCCGGTGGCCGGGTCGTACAGCCGGTCCACCACGGCCGCGGTGATCCGCGCCGCGTTCTCCCGGTGCGGCCCCGGGTCGGCGTCGACCTCCCCGGCGATCCGGGCCAACGCGTGCTCGGCCACGCCCATCGCGGCGTTGAACAGCGGACACTCCACCAGGAACGGATGCCGGTCGGCCAGCCCCTCGTCCCGGTAACCCGCCGCCCGATAGGCGGTGACGACGGCGACGTACCGCGCGTAGTCCAGGTCGGTGGGCCGGTGCGCGGCGGCGGCGTGCACGATGTCGCGTCGCCGGTACGCCCGCAGCACCGACTCCTCGGCGGGCACCGCGGCCAGCGGGTCGTCCCAGGCCGGGCTGTTGTCCAGGCCGGACTCCCACGGGTGCACGACGGTGGCCAGCCCGGCACCACCGACGTCCCGACGGGTGGCGAGATAGCGCTGCTGCGCCACCAGCCGGGGATAGAGCCGACGCAACGCGTCCCGGGCCTGCGGTGCGGGCGTCCGTTGGTAGGCGTGCCAGGCGGCCAGCGCGTGCACCGGCGGCTGGACCAGACCCGAGGTGGCCACCGCAGGCGCGCCCTCGACCTCGGTCGAGGCCCAGAACACCGGCCCCGGGAAGTACGCGGTGGCCGGCACCGTCGGATTGAACACGATGTGCGGCACCCGGCCGTCGCGCCACTGGGCGTCGAACAGGCTGGACAACTCCGACCAGGCCCGCTCGGGACGGACGTGGGCCCAGCCGATCGCGATGAACGCCGAGTCCCAACTCCACTGGTGCGGATAGAGGGTGCGCGACGGGACGGTGTGGTCGTGCTCCCAGTTCCCGTCCAGAGTGGCCCGCGCCGCCTGCCACAGCCAGGCGTACCGCCCGTCGGCCGGGCGGGCCGCCGCCGGGCTCGGCTCGGCCGACGGAACTGTCCGGTTAACCATGTGTCACATCCAGGTAGCGCTACGTCCTCGCTAGGCTAGACGATCGTGGCATCAGTCACCGCGCACGGGGGCCCGCGATCGACTCGACGCTGCGGCAGCGCTGCATCCCGTTCCCCCGGATCGCGGGGCGGGCGTTCACGAACCACGAGTTCGTGACCGTCGCCCGGCTGCCCCGAGGCCGCCGGATACCGTGGGACGCATGGGCAACCCGACCCGGTGGAGCACCGACACCGACCCCGAGCACTCCCAGTGGTACGTCGACCGGTTCCGCCGCATGGCGGCCGACGGGGTCGACCTAGCCGGGGAGGCGCGGTTGCTGGACACGCTGGTGCCGCCGGGCTCCCGGATCCTCGACGCCGGCTGCGGCACCGGTCGGGTCGGCGCCGAGCTGGCCGCCCGGGGCCACACCGTGGTCGGTGTGGACGCCGATCCGGTCCTGGTCGACGCGGCCCGCGCCGACCACCCAGGGCCGCGTTGGCTGGTCGCCGACCTGACCGAGCTGGACCTGGCGGCGGCCGGTGAACCCGAGCCCTTCGACGCGGCCGTGCTGGCCGGCAACGTGATGGCCTTCGTGGCGGCCGGCACCGAGGGCGCGGTACTCCGGCGCGTCGCCGCGCACCTGCGCCCGGACGGGGTGGCGGCGGTGGGCTTCGGCACCGATCGGGGCTATCCGCTGACCGACTTCGACGCCGACGTGGTCGCCGCCGGACTGCGCCTCGAGCACCGCTTCGCCACCTGGGACCTGCGCCCGTGGCACGACGACGCCGACTTCGCCGTCACCATCCTGCGCCGCCCCGCTGCGCGCCCTTCGGTGTAAGGAAGGGACCCTTTCTAACGCCTCGTGTATAGGAAGGGACCCCTCCTTACATCAGGGGGTGGCGGCCTGGCGGGCCGCCTCGGGGTCCAGGGGCGCTCCGGCGGGGATCAGGTCGACCACGCCTGCGGGTAGCCGGACCGGGCGCACCTCGCCGTAGCCGAGCATGGCCGCCACGGCGGCATCGGCCAGGACGTACCGCCGACCGAGGTCGGTGACCAGCGAGATCGCCCCGCCGGTGGCGCCGGGCGCGGCGACCGATTCGACCACGGCCCCGCGCCCCGGCTCCACCAGCACCTGGTCGGCCACCTGACCGGTAGGTCGGTGCGACGCGACGGCCGGCTCCGGCAGGTCCACGCCGAGGTGCAGCTCGACCGGGCCGGTGTCGTCGCCGACCCGCGCACAGAGCGTCGGCGCGTCCCCGGTGGCCAGCCGGGGCGGTTCCTCCGGCGGTGCGCCGGGGCCGGTCGGGGCGAGGTCGTCGAGTTGCGGCAGAGCGGCGAAACGGCCGAGGCTGACCTGGTCCGGTTCACGCTGGCCGGTGCGGGCCAGCAGCAGCGCGGCCTGCAACTCGGTGATGCCGGCCAGACCGTCGCGGAGCACCACCGCGTACTGTCGTCTCCCGCCGGGGTTGCGCACCACCATCACGTCACCGATCCGCGCACCGGCGACCCGAGCGGACCGGTCGCCGAGGCCGGGTATCTCCAACGGCTTCAGATCCACGCCGGCCGGGACGGCGTTGAGCAGGGCCGCGGCGACCGGCACGGCCCGCGCCCGGGTGACCGCCAGCGCGGCCAGCACCCGGTCGGTGTCCCGGACCAGGTGCCGCCGCTGCTGCCAGAGCAGATGCAACGCGCCGTCGGGGGCGCGCAGCAGCAGGGCGTACGCGCCGAGCGGCCGACCGCCGTCGGCCCCGGCACCGATCACCAGCACCGAGCGGGGCCGCTCCGGTGCGGCCGGGGTCGCCACCGACGAGCAGACCGTCCACGGCGCGGTGGTGAGCCGCCCGGTGTCCGGCAGCGAGTCGGGCGCGTCGCCGATGCCCAGCGGTACGCCACGCGGCACCCCGTCGAGCGAGCGACGTGACACCAGCACGGTTCTCGGTCGGTCCGCACCGACGATGAGCAGGGCCGAGGCGTAGTTGTGGACCGGGTGCAGCCGCTGGTCGCGGTAGACGAACCGGGCACCGGACTCCTTCTCGACGATGACGGCGGCGGTGTCCCGCCACGTCGCGCCGCCGCCGGTGAACAGGCCGTAAAGGGCGAACGCGCCCAGCCCGACGACCGCCACCAGGACGCTGGCCAGGGCGGCGCCGGCGAGCCGCCGCATCGGTGACTGCACCGGGTCGGTCTCGCGCATCACCAGCGCCGCCACCACCCGCTGGAGGGTGAACTGGTACGAGTGGAGCTGGTCCTGCCGCGACGGCATGCGATCTCCTCCGCGCGAGACGGTCGGCGCACAGGATATGCGCCGCGTCGATGTCGCGTGGACCGTGCGTCACCGCCCGCCGGCTTGCGCGTAGCATCCGGCCGGTGAGCGTACGTTTCGAGGAACTGGCCTGGCGTCCGACCCCGATCGGCGAGATCAGCCTGCGTCGACGCCGCGACCCCCGTCTCGACCTCGACGTGTACGAGGTCAAGCTCGACGACGAGTACCTGATGTCGAGCCTGTTCACCGCCGGTGAGGTCGCGCTGGCCGAGCTGGGGTTGGCGCCGCTGTCGGGGACCGGCCTGGACGTGGCCGTCGGCGGTCTGGGGCTCGGCTACACGGCACGGACCGTGCTGGCCGACGATCGGGTGGGCGCGCTGCTGGTGGTGGAGGCGGTCGAGGACGTCATCGACTGGCACCGGCGCGAGTTGTTGCCGTTCGCCGCCGGGCTGGCCACCGATCCGCGTACCCGGCTGGCCCGGGCCGACTTCTTCGCCCGCGTGGCCGGCGGCGACGGCCTCGACCCCGACGCGCCCGGGCATCGTTTCGACGCCGTCCTGCTGGACGTGGACCACTCCCCCGCGCACGTGCTGCACCCGAGTCACGCCGACTTCTACACCCCGGCGGGGCTGCGCCGCCTGGCGCGGCTACTGCGTCCGGGCGGGGTGTTCGCGCTCTGGTCGGACGACCCGCCCGAGGCGGGCTTCGAGGGGGTCCTCACCGAGGTCTTCCCGACCCACCGCAGCCACGTGGTGCGCTTCCCGAACCCGCTGACCGGTGGCGAATCGGCCAACACGGTCTATGTGGCGCAGACCTCGACCGGGCCCGACCTGGTCGCACAGGCATGAGGCCGGGCCGGACGGGGTAGCTGACCAGGCAGGCCGCCCGGATCGTCCGGGCGACCTGCTCAGGAGGTTCAGATGCGTGCCCTGCTTTGGGTGGTCGCCGTGGTGGCCGGTGTGCTCGTCCTGCTCGGGCTGCTCCTCGAAGCGGTCCGTTGGCTGCTCATCATCGGTGTCATCGCGCTCGCCGCGGTGATCGTGCTGGCTTTCGTCAAGGGCCGGCGGTCGGCCCAGAACTATCCGAGCCGCCGCTGACCGGCGGCTCGGATATCGGCGGCGTCAGACGCCGGCGGCGGCCAGCGCGGGCGTCGCCGGGCGGTCGTCCGAGATCTCGGTGCGGCGGCGTCGGTTCGGCAGGGCGAGGCGGAAGACCTTGCCCCACGCGGAGAGCACCTGTCGCGGCAGGGAGCCGGTGACGTACTTCAGGCCGTACTTGTCGAACAGCGCCCGCACCTCGGGGGCGATCTCCTGGTAACGATTGCTGGGCAGGTCGGGGAAGAGGTGGTGCTCGATCTGGAACGACAGGTTGCCGGTCATGATGTGCATCAGCTTGCTACCGCTGATGTTGCCGGAGCCGAGCATCTGCCGCAGGTACCACTCGCCCCGCGTCTCCCCCTCGATCGAGGTCTTCTCGAAGGTCTCCACGCCCTGCGGGAAGTGCCCGCACATGATCACCGAGTGGCTCCACAGGTTGCGGACCAGGTTGGCGGTGAAGGTCGCGGCCATGGTGTGGAAGAACGACGGGCCGGACAGCAGCGGGTGGATCACGTAGTCCTTGAGCGCCTGGCGGCGGATCTTGCGGCCGACCGCGCGGAGCCGGGCCCGGAACTCCGGGCTCTTGTGCTTGCCGTCCTTGAGGTTGTTGGCCAGGTCGAGGTCGTACGCGGCGACGCCGTACTCGAAGAAGCAGGCGTTGACGAAGTTGTAGACCGGCTGACCCAGGTAGGCCGGGTGCCAGGGCTGGTCCTCGTCCACCCGCATGATGCCGTAGCCGAGGTCGTTGTCCTTGCCGACCACGTTGGTGTAGCGGTGGTGCAACTCGTTGTGCGACTCCTTCCACTGCGAGGCCGGGGTGGCGTGGTCCCACTCCCAGCTCGTCGAGTGGATCTTCGGGTCGCGCATCCAGTCCCACTGGCCGTGCAGGACGTTGTGCCCGATCTCCATGTTCTCCAGGATCTTGGCCACCGAAAGACCGGCGGTGCCGATGATCCAGGCCGGCGGGAACAGCGAGAACAGCAGCACCACCCGGCTGCCGACCTCCAACTTGCGCTGCGTCGAGATGACCTTGCGGATGTACGCGGCGTCCCGCTCACCCCGGGAGTTGATCACCCGCTCCCGCAGGGCGTCGAGCTCCCGGCCGAGGTTCTCGATGTCCTCGGCGGTGAGGTGCGCGATCGGGTTGTTGGCCTTCTTCTGGATCACGGTCACGGCGGCGGTTCTCCGATTCAGATCTCGAGTTCGCAGGGCCCGGCCGCGGCCGACACGCAGGTCTGCACACGTACGCCGTCGCCCGGCAGGGCGGTGGTGAGCTGTCCGTTGCGCAGGTCGCGGACAGCGCCCTGGCGAAGTGGCAGCACGCAGCCGAAGCAGATGCCCATCCGGCAGCCGGAGGGCATCAGCACGCCGGCGTTCTCACCGGCGTCGAGCAGCGGGGTGGTGCCGTCGGCCGCCACCGTCACCGAGGAGTTGGTGAAGGTGACCGTGCCGCCGTCACCGGCAGTGATGATGGTGGGCCGGAAGCGTTCGGTGTGCAGGCGCCCGGCCTGCCCACGGACGTCCCAGTGCGCCTCGGCCGCGTCGAGCAGACCGAGCGGGCCGCACGCCCAGGTGCGACGCTCCAGGTGGTCGGGGACGAGGGTGTCGAGTTCGGCGACGTCCAGCAGTCCCTGGACGGAGGTGTGGCGCTCCACCAGCCGGAGGGCGCCGCGCGCGGCGAGGGCGCGCAGCTCCGGGCCGAAGACCACGTCGTCGGCGGTCGGCGCGGAGTGGACCAGCACCACGTCGCTGCCGTCCAGCGCGCCGGAGCGCAACATCCCGGCGACCGGGGTGATGCCGCTGCCGGCGGTGAGGAACAGCACCCGCTCCGGTGCCGGCGAGGGCAGCACGAAGTCGCCGCGTGCCTGGTCGAGCTGCACCAGCGTGCCGGGGCGTACCCGCCGCACCAGGTGGTTGCTGACCACGCCGTCAGGGATCGCCTTGACGGTCACCGAGATCGGGTCGGTACGGCGTCCCGGGGCCGAGGTCACCGAGTAGGCCCGCCACTGGCGTACGCCGTCGACGTCGACACCGAGGCGTACGTACTGGCCCGGGACGTGGCCACGCCAACTGCGTCCCGGCTGGATCAGCAGGGTCGCCGCGTCCGCCGTCTCGGGGCGTACCTCGACGATCCGTCCGCGCAGGTCGGCGCCGGACCGCAGCGGGGCGACCAGGTCGAGGTAGTCCGCGGGGAGTACCGGTGTGGTCACCGCCTCGGCGAGTCGCCACAGACGGCGTCGAAGGGATACCTTGGCGCCCGGTCGCGGAACGGTGGCGGTCATAGGACGATGGTCGCGGTGTGCTGGGCATAAAATCTTGGCCGGCGAAGGTAAAGTGACCCATCCGTTTTGTGCGGGGAGAACAACGTGGCGGAAAACTCCGGCACCAGCCATCGGGCGGCTCGCATCGAGTTGGACCAGCGGGTGGCCCGTGAGCTGCGCGAGCGTCTGCCGCTGGTCGCCGAACGAACCGTCACCGCGATCACGGCGGAGGTGCCCAGTTACTCGGGCACCCTGACCGGACAGATGCGGGACAAGATCGAGAACGCGGTGCAGATCGCGTTGGGCACGTTCCTGCAACTACTCGAACGCTCCCACGGCGGCGACCCCAGCACACCGCTGGTCCCGGCGCTGGAGGCCGCGTACGCGTTGGGCAGCGGCGAGGCCCGGTCGGGTCGCAGCGTGGACGCGCTGCTGGCCGCGTACCGGATCGGCGCCCGGGTCTCCTGGCGGGAACTGGCCGCGACCACCGTGGCGATCGGGTCGCCCGCCGCCGCGGTCGCCGAGTTCGCCGAGCTGATGTTCGCCTACATCGACGAGCTCTCCGCCGCCAGCGTGGCCGGGCACGCCGACGAACTGGCCAGCGTCGGGCGGGCCCGCCGACGGAACCTGGAACGACTCACCCAGCAGTTACTCCTCGGCGAGCCGGAGGACGTGCTGGTGCGCAGCGCGGAGCGGGCCGACTGGCCGCTGCCGCAGACGCTGACCGTCGCGCTGCTGCCGCAGACGAAACTGCGTGGCGCGCTGGCCCTGCTCGACGAGCACACGCTGGAGAGCACCGAGGAACTGCCCGCCGGGGAGTCGGGCGCGGAGACCGCCGTGTTGCTCGTACCGGACATGCACGGCGACCGGCGACGGCAGCTCGCCCGGGTGTTGCAGGGCCGACGCGCCGTGCTCGGGCCGGCCCGCCCCTGGGCTCGGGCCGGCTCCTCCTACCACCGGGTGCTGCGGGTCAGCGCCCTGGACATCGCGCCGCCCGACGACGGCGAGCCGGTGGACACCGAGCGTCACCTGGCCGAACTGCTGCTCAGCGCCGACCTGGAGGCCCTCGCCGACCTGCGGGCCCGGGTCCTGCAACCGCTGGCCACGCTGCCCGCCGCCAGCGCCGAACGGCTCGCCGAGACGCTGCGCTCGTGGCTGCTGCACCAGGGTCGACGCGACGACGTCGCCGCCGACCTCTTCGTCCACCCGCAGACCGTGCGGTACCGGATGGGTCAGCTCCGCCAGCTCTACGGCGAGCGCCTCACCGATCCGCGCAGCCTGCTCGACCTCACCGTGGCGCTGGCGCTGCCGGCACCCACCCCGCCCGCCGCAACCACCTGAGCGGCGCGGCACACGGCGCGGTGTGTGGTGCGGCGCGGTACGCGGTGCGGCGCGGTACGCGGTGCGGCGCGGTGCGGTGTTAGGAAGGGTCCCCTGCTATGCACCAGGCGTTAGCAGGGGACCCTTCCTTGCACTCGGCGCGCGGTCATTCCAGCGTGTGCGGCCCGAGCAGGCGGATCTCCTCGACGTCCAGCCGGGCCTGCAACTCGCGCAGCACCACGTCGTCAATCTCCCGGGCGTCGCGCATCCGGGTGATCTCGCGGCGCTTGTGGTCCAACGCGGCCAGCCGTAGCCGACGTTCCGCCTCCTGGGCGGCGGCCGTCTCGTCCTCCGGCTCGGCCTGGGCCGCGTCGAGGTGCCCCGCGTACTCGTCCTGGAGCCGCCGCAGAATGTCCGCATCGGTGCCGATCCGCTCGGCGATGTCCGGCAACGCGTCGAGGGTGACCTGGGTGGCGCGGACCCGGGCCTGCCGGCTCTCGTCCTCGCGTTCCGGGTCGCCGGTGAGCCCTGCCCAGGTCAGCAGGAGCGGCAGCGTGGTGCCCTGCACCAGCATGGTCAGCAGGATCACCGTGGCCACGCAGAAGATGATCAGATCTCGTTCCGGGACCTGGTCGCCGTCGATGCTCAGCGGGACCGCGAGTGCCGCCGCCAACGAGACCGCGCCTCGGAACCCGGCCCAGCCGGCGACGGTACGGATCCGCCAGTTGACCCGGCGGTTGCGCGAGGCCGCTCGATGATCCACCAACCGGGCGACGAAAGCGGTCAGGTGCAGCCAGAGCATCCGCACCGCCACCAGCATCACGGCCACCACCACCGCGATGGCGAGCGCACGCGGCAGCGACACGCTGGTGACGCTGCGTACCGCCCGAGGGATCTGCATGCCGACCAGGACGAAGAGTCCACCGTTGATCAGGAAGGTGGTCAGGTCCCAGAACGACAACGCCAGCACCCGGGACCGGGCCCGGACCACCCGAGGACTGGCGGCGGTCAGCATCAACCCGGAGACCACCACCGCGAGTACGCCGCTCTCGTGCACGACGTCGGCGAGGAAGAACGCGGCGAACGGGGTGAGCACGCTGATCGCGCCCTCCCGCAACGGGTCGTCCAGGCGCTTGCGGATCAGGATGACCACGGTGCCGACCAGCAGACCGGCCGCAATGCCGCCGAGGAACGACAGGCCGACCCGCTCCACGAGCTCGAACACGGTCGGCGCGGCGCCGCCGCCCAGCAGCCCGAGCGCCACGGCGAACAGCACCAGAGCGGTACCGTCGTTGATCAGGCTCTCGGTGTGCAGCGTGGTGAGCAGGCGCCGGGGCATCCGCTTGGCCAGACCGGCGACGGCCGCGGCGTCGGTCGGGGCGAGCACCGCACCGAGCACCCAGGCCACCGCCGGGTCGACGCCGAAGCGCTGCGCGACCAGTGACACCACCACCATCGTGACGCCGACCAGCCCGACCGCCAGCAGAGTGATCACCACGATGTTCGCTCGGACCTCGCGCAGGCTGGTGGTCAGGCTCTCCCGGTAGAGGATGGCCGGCAGGAACAGCAGCAGCACCACCTCGGGGGGAAGGATGACGTGCGACAGCGGCGGCAGCAGCGCCAGCAGCGCGCCCATGCAGATGAGCAGCACCGGCGGCGCGACCCGGTAGCGACCGCCGACGGTGGTGCCGACCAGCACGGTGACGCCCAACGTGATGATCAGCAGCAGCTCGCTCACGTCGCCCCCGTTCGTCGCCCACCACATGGTGGTACGCCGAACGGCCGCCTCGGGCGGATTCAGCCGATGGCCCGTCCCACCGAAGAGATCGACTTACCGACCCTGGCAGTCAACCGGGCCAGCGCCAGCAGGCGTCGATGCGGCCGTCGCGGCCTGCGGGGGCTTCGACCCGGGTACCTCCTTCGGCGCCTGTCGAGCTGAACCGTTTGCGCTATCGCACCGCTGGACCCGTGCGACATGGCCGTTGCCATAGCCGTTGCCGTTGCCGCCTACCTCCGATCCGTTTTCGCTCTCAGCTCGAAAGGGCCCGCCCTGCTGTATGTCAGCCCGCCGCTGTAGCCCCCATCCACACGGATGGGGGCTACCGCCGATCGGCTGTTCCGGGCGGGAACGGCCTGGTCGGACCGCAGACGTGAATCCCGCGATCAGCGCAGCGTGACCCCCGCGATCAGCGCAGCGTGCCGAAGAACGTGCGCAGGTCGGCGACGAAGAGGTCCGGCTGCTCCAGGGCGAAGAAGTGTCCGCCGGTGTCGTACTCGGCCCAGCGCACGACGTGGTGGTCGCGTTCGGCGAGTCGCCGGATGGTGACGTCGCGGGAGCGGGACACCAGCACCCCGGCCGGCACGGTGGACCGCTCCCCCACGCCCCAGTCGCCCGCCGCGTCGTCCCCGGAGGCGGCGTCCCCGAATGCGGCGTCGGACCAACCGGCGGCGGTGATGTCCTCGTAGTAGACCTGGGCGGCGGAGCCTGCCGTGCCGGTCAGCCAGTACAGGGTGACGTTGGTCAGCAGCCGGTCCCGGTCGATCACGTCGTCGAGGTGCCCGTCGGCGGGCCGGTCGGTCAGCCGGTGGAACATCTCCACGATCCAGGCGAGCTGGCCCACCGGCGAGTCGTGCAGCCCGTACGCGAGCGTGTGCGGTGACTTCGCCTGGATCTGGAGGTACCCGTCGTTGTAGGCGCTCAGCGCGTCCAGCCTGGCCTGCTCGACGTCGGTGAGTCCGTCGAGTTCGCCCTCGGTCCCGGAGGGGAAGGTGAGCAGCGCGTTGAGGTGCACGCCGACCACCCGCTCCGGGGCCAGCCGGCCGATCGCCGGGGCGACGTACGAGCCGGTGTCGCCGCCCTGCACGCCGTAGCGGGCGTAGCCGAGCCGGTCCATCAGCTCGACCATCGCGCCGGCCATCCGCTCGCTGCCCCAGCCCGGCCCGGACAGCGGCGCGGAGAAGCCGAAGCCGGGCAGCGACGGGATCACCAGGTGGAAGGCGTCCGCCGGGTCGCCGCCGTGCGCGCGCGGGTCGGTGAGCGGCCCGATGGTGTCCAGGAACTCCAGGAACGAGCCCGGCCAGCCATGCAGCAGGAGCAGCGGGGTGGCGTCCGGCTCGGGTGAGCGTACGTGCAGGAAGTGCAGCCGCTGCCCGTCGACCTCGGTGAGGTGGTGCGGGAGCGTGTTCAGTTCCGCCTCGTGGGTGCGCCAGTCGTAGCGGGTACGCCAGTGCTCGGCCAGGTCCCGGAGGTGATCCACCGGTACGCCTCGGGTCCAGCCGACGTCGGGCAGTTCGGGCCAGCGGGTCGCGGCCAACCGGGCGTGCAGGTCGTCGAGCTGGGACTGCGGGACGTCCAGGCGGAACGGGACGATGTCGTCGGTCATGGGGTCGACGCTAGGAGCCGGTTAGGTCAGTTCCGGTCCTAAGCCGGTGGCATCCTCGATCACATGTCGACGCCCTCCGCACGCCTGCTCCGGTTGCTGTCGCTGCTCCAGACGTACCGCCAGTGGTCCGGCGCGGAGCTGGCCGCGCGGCTCGGGGTGACCGCGCGGACCGTGCGCCGCGACGTCGACCGGCTCCGCGAGCTGGGCTACCCGGTGCACGCCACGCAGGGCACCGGCGGCTACCGGCTCGGTGCCGGGGCGGCGCTGCCGCCGCTGCTGCTCGACGACGACGAAGCGGTGGCCGTGACGATCGGGTTGCGGACCGCCACCGCAAGCGCGGTCAGCGGCATCGGCGAGACCGCGCTGCGCGCCCTGCACAAGGTGGAGCAGGTGCTGCCGTCCCGGTTGCGGCACCGGGTCAGCGGCCTGCACCGCGCCACGGTCCGCGCCGAGGGCCCCGGCCCGACGGTGTCCCCGGACGTGTTGGTGGCCGTCTCCGACGCGTGTCACCGGCGGGAGCGGCTGCGGTTCGACTACACCAGTCATCACGGCGACCGGTCCCGGCGCACCGTCGAGCCGCACGCGCTGGTGAGCTGGGGCCGGTACTGGTACCTCGTCGCCTGGGACGTCGACCGCGAGGACTGGCGCTCCTTCCGGGTCGACCGGCTGCGTCCGCGTACGCCCACCGGGCCCCGGTTCGTCGCCCGCGAGCTGCCCGACGTGGACGCGAGCGCCTACCTGGCGCGGACGCTGTCCACCGGGCCGTACCCCGTCCGGGTCACCGTCACCATGCACGCCCCCGCCGCCGTGGTGGCCGAGCGGGTCTGGCCGGGCATGGGTGCGGTGGAGGCGGTCGACGAGCGCCGCTGCCTGCTGCACCTCGGCGCGGAGACGGCCGCCGACCTGGCCTGGATGATCGCGGTGCTCGGCGTCGACTTCACCGTGCCCGGCCCACCCGAGCTGGTGACCGCCCTGCGCGAACTGGGCGATCGTTGCCACCGGGGCGTGCCGGGCGACGACCGCGACGACGGCGGGAACCGCGACGGCCCGGCGTCCGACTAGAGGGCTGAGCGGCGGGCAACCGGGCGACGGCAGCAACACCGACCCGAAGGGCACGGGCGCGTCCGCAGCAAGACCTTCTAGTCCGATCGGAAAAGCCATGTCTCTGACCGAAGTCTCCGGTGCCTCCACACCGGACTCCACGCCCGGCCCGGGTCAGCCCGCCGTCGAGCCGTCGCCCGCCCGCCCGCAACGACGTCTCTCACCGCTGGCCGCGCTCCTGGTTCGCCTGCACTTCTACGCGGGCGTGCTGGTCGCGCCGTTCCTGGTCGTCGCCGCCCTGACCGGTCTGGCGTACACCGTCACTCCGCAACTGGACCGGATCCTCTACGGCGACGAGCTGACCGTCGCCGCGGTCGGCGACCAGCCGAGGCCGCTGGCCGAGCAGATCACCGCCGCGCGGGCCGCCCATCCGGACGGCAGCCTGTTCGGCGTCTCCCCCGGCAGCGGTGAGCACACCACCCGGGTGGTGTTCGCGCTGCCCGAGCTGGGCGACCGGCAGCACACCGTCTACGTCGACCCGTACACCGCGCAGGTGCGGGGGCAGTTGACCACCTGGTTCGGGTCCACGCCGGCCACCACCTGGCTGGACGACCTGCACCGCAACCTGCACCTCGGCGACCTCGGACGGCACTACTCCGAGATCGCCGCGAGCTGGCTCTGGGTGCTGGCGCTGGGCGGGATCGCCTTGTGGTGGCGTCGGCGCGGCGGACGCGGCCGGGCCACGCACATGCTGGTGCCGGAGATCTCCGCCGGCAAGGGCGTCCGGCGTACCCGGAGCTGGCACGCCACCGTCGGAGTCTGGCTCACGGTGGGTCTGCTCGTGCTCTCCGCCACCGGGCTGACCTGGTCCCGGTTCGCCGGCGGGAACTTCGCCGCCGGCCTGGACGCGCTGGACGCCGGCCGTCCCGCGCTGTCGACCAGCCTGACCGGCGTACCGGCCGACTCCGGCGGCGAGCACCACCACGGTGGGGCGCCGACGGAGACGGCCGACCCGGCCGCCTTCGACCGGGTGGCGACCGCCGCTCGCACCGCCGGTCTGGACGGGCCGATCGCAATCACCCCGGGCGAGCCGGGCAGCGCCTGGACGGTCGCCCAGTCCGACAACACCTGGCCGGTGAACCTGGACCAGGTGGCCGTCGACCCGGCCGACGGTACGGTGACCGCCCGTCTCGACTTCGCCGACTGGCCGCTGTTGGCACAGGTGAGCGCGCTCGGCGTACAGGCGCACATGGGTCTGCTCTTCGGTGTGGTCAACCAGGTGCTGCTCGCCGCGCTCGCCGTCGGCCTGCTCTGCGTCATCGTCTGGGGCTACCGGATGTGGTGGCAGCGCCGCCCCACCCGCACCGACCGGCGGGCGTTCGCCGGTGCGCCACCCGCCCGGGGCGGTCTGCGCGGGCTGCCGCTGTGGGTGCTGCTGGTCGGCGTACCGGTCACCGTCGCGCTGGGCTGGGCGCTGCCGTGGTTCGGTATCCCACTGCTCGGCTTCCTGGTCGTCGACACAATCCTGGGGCTGGCCGCCCGGCGGCGCGGCCGGACCGCGTCACCCGTCACGCGGTGAGCTGTGCCGTCCCGGTCGGGAAATCCGGCCGGGACGGCGCCCGGCGGGCCCACGTGGTGGACGCCCACGGAAATCGATGCGTCCCGACCATGGCGCGCAGCGCGGTTACGGGGTAGAAACATCTCGACCCCTGATTCTTCACACCGTGATACAAGTCCGCCCCGCCGAGAGAGCGCTCTCACGGGGTCCACCGCGTCGTCGGGCCGGAGATCGCGCCGCCCCGACGGGAAGGACGAACGAATGCCGACTCGACCACACCGCCGGCGGCTCGGTCGCGCGCTGGCCTTCGGCCTCGTGCTGACCACCGCCGCCGTCACCATCACCACCCCGGCCGGCGCGGGACCGCCCCGCCCGGTCACCCCGAACTTCGGGCCGAACGTCACGATCTTCGACCCGAGCATGCCGGTCAGCCGGATCCAGGCCACCCTCGACGCGGCCCACGCCGCCCAGGTCGACAACGAGATGGGCACCACCCGGCACGCGTACCTGTTCCGGCCGGGTAGCTACGGCACCGCCGCGCAGCCGCTCCAGATCAAGGTCGGCTACTACACCGAGATCTCCGGGCTGGGCGCCTCCCCCACCGACGTGGTCATCAACGGCAAGATCGAGGCGTACAACCGGTGCCTGACCGAGGGAGGCACCGGCAACTGCATCGCGCTGGTCAACTTCTGGCGCACGCTGTCCAACCTGTCGCTGCGCATCAACGCCGCCGGCCAGGACGACTGCCGCGCCTCGGCCAACTTCTGGGCGGTCTCCCAGGCGGTGTCGATGCGTCGGCTGGACATCAGCGGCGGTGGACTGTCGCTGATGGACTACTGCACCAACGGGCCGCAGTACGCCAGCGGCGGCTTCATCGCCGACTCCCGGCTGCCGGCCACCACCAACGGTTCGCAGCAGCAGTGGCTGACCCGCAACAGCGAGGTCGAGAGCTGGTCCAACGGGGTGTGGAACCAGGTCTTCTCCGGCGTGGTGGGCGCGCCCGACGACGCCGGGTTCCCCGACCCGCCGTACACCACCCTGGACACCACGCCGGTCAGCCGGGAGAAGCCGTACCTGTTCGTCGACGCCAAGGGCAAGTACCAGGTCCGGGTGCCCGCCGCCCGCCGCGACACCCGGGGCATCACCTGGGCCAACGGGCTGACGCCGGGACGCACCATCCCGATCGGTGACTTCTTCGTCGCCAAGCCGTCCGACTCGGTGCAGACGATCAATTCGCAGCTCGCCCGGGGCAAGCACCTGCTGCTCACCCCCGGCGTCTACGACGTGGCCCGCAGCATCGAGGTGCGCCGTCCCGACACGGTCGTGCTCGGCATCGGGCACGCCACGCTCACCGCCGTGAAGGGAGCCGTACCGCTCGACGTCGCCGGGGTGCCCGGCGTGGTCGTCGCCGGAGTCACCATCGACGCCGGCCTCACCGAGTCGCCGGTGCTGCTGCGCGTCGGCCGCAAGCACGGCCGCGACCACAGCACGCCGAAGAACCCGACCACGCTCTCCGACGTGTACTTCCGCATCGGCGGGCCGCACATCGGCAAGACCGACACCGCGCTGGAGGTCAACAGCGACCACGTCCTGATCGACCACACCTGGGTGTGGCGCGGCGACCACGGTGTCGAGGGCTTCGCCGAGGGGGTCAACGGCGACACCGACCGCTGGCGGACCAACACCGGACGGTACGGCGCGGTCATCAACGGCGACCACGTCACCGCCACAGGCCTGTTCGTGGAGCACTTCCAGCGGTACAACACCGTCTGGAACGGCGAGCACGGCACCACGGTCCTCTATCAGAACGAGCTGCCGTACGACCCGCCCACGCAGGCGGACTGGATGAACGGCACGGTCAACGGGTGGGCCGGCTACAAGGTCGCCGACCGGGTACGCCACCACACCCTGTTCGGCGGCGGCGTGTACGTGTTCAACCAGAACAACCCGTCGATCCGGACCGAGAACGGGTTCGAGGTGCCGGTGCGGCCGGGAGTCCGGCTGCACCACATCATGACGGTGAACCTCAGCGCCGGCACCATCGACCACGTGGTCAACGGGGTGGGCGAGGCCGCCGACATGGACCGCGTCGGCGCACCCGTCTATCTGCGCCAGTACCCGTAGGAGTGTAAGGAGGGGTCCCCTGCTAACGCCTGGTGCATAGCAGGGGACCCCTCCTTACATCACGACCGGACTGCGGCGTTCCAGGAGGACGACGTCACGCCAGCGGCCGTGGTGCCGGCCCACCCGTTCCCGGGTGCCGACGACGCGGAAGCCGGCCCGCCGGTGCAGCGCCAGACTGGCGACGTTCTCCGGGAAGACGCCGGACTGGATGGTCCAGACACCGGCCGCCTCGGTCGAGGCGATCAACCCGTCGAGCAGCAGCCGGGCCACGCCCCGCCCCTGGGCGGCCGGATCCACGTAGACGGAGTGCTCGACCACCCCGGCGTACACCGCCCGGGTCGAGGTCGGCGACACGGCGATCCAGCCGAGCACCACGTCGTCGGCGTCCACCGCGACCAGCCGGTGCGCCGGCAGCCGACCGGCGTCGAAGGCGGCCCAGCTCGGCGCGACGGTCTCGAAACTGGCCTGCCCGCCGTCCAACCCGACCTGGTAGATCGTCAACACCCGCTCAGCGTCCCCACTGCCCATCGGTCGAAGCCCGACGTCGGCCATGAGACTCCCACTCCCCCTCGTGAGGCACCCTCGCCCCGATCATCGTGGCACCGTGGCTGTTCGACACGCCGCCCCGGGAACAGCCACACCGCCACGATGAAGCACGCCCCGCCACGATCACCCGCGCACCGCCACGGCGTCAGCGGGAGGCGAGGAAGGTCTCGACCGCGTCGGCGGCGTGCCGCACCCCGCCGTTCGCCTGCACCTCGGACCGGACCGTGTCCAGCCGACGCCGCAGCTCCGGGTCGTCGGCGACCGCGTCCACGGCCGTACGCAGCGTCTGCGCGGTGACCTCCTCGGCCGGCAGCAGTCGGCCGACCCCGGCCGCGACCAGCCGGTCGGCGTTGGCGAACTGGTCCACCGCCTGCGGGATCGCCACCGTGGGTACGCCGCACCAGAGCGCCTCGGTGCAGCCGCCCATCCCGGCGTGTGTGACGAACGCCGAGGCGTGCGTCAGCACCGCCACCTGCGGTACCCGACGGTGCACCTCGACGTGGTCCGGCAGGGGCCCCACCGCGGCCGGGTCCACCTTGTCGCCGACCGCGAGCACCACGTGCCAGCGGGAGTCGGCGAACCCGTCCAGACACGCGCGATAGACCGGCATCTGATCGTTGTACGCGGTGCCGAAGGAGACCAGCAGCACCGGCCGCCCGTCGGCCGGTGGCGTCCAGCCTGGTTCGGCGAGCCGGGCGGGGTCGAGGCACGGGCCGACGAAACGTACCCGCTGCCGCGACACCCGGTCGGCGTACGGCTGCATCACCTCGGGGATCAGCGCGAGGACGTGCGACGGGCGGCTCAGGTACGCGTGCCCGTCCTGCTCGACGCCGTTGTCGGCGAGCCACCGCTCCAGCGTGGCGTAGTAGTCGCGCCCGGACTCCGAGGCACGCAGGGCGGTGTAGAACTCCGCCATGTCCTCGTCGTAGCCGTCCCAGGCGACCATCGCGGGCGACAGTTGCACGGCCGGTACGCCGTACCGGGCACCGAGCAGCGGCCCCGCCAGCCCGCCGATGTCGTACAGCACGAGGTCCGGTCGGTCCTCGTCGTAGCCGGCGGTCAGTCGGGGCAGCACCGCCACGGCCTCGTCGAGGAAGACCCGCATCGCCGTACCCGGGTCCTCCGGCCAGGCCGTGTCGCCCTGCGGCAGGATCGTCGGATGGGTGAGCGGCTCCGCGCCGGTGGACGCGACCAGGTCGGTCAGCGGTGCGCCGACCGCGTACGTGACCCGGTGGCCCCGGTCGACGAGTTCCCGGATCAGGGCCAGCGAGGGATAGACGTGACTCGGCGCGGTGCTGCCGATCATGGCGATATGACGGGGTGCGGGCATGCCGACGATTCTGACGACTATCCGGCCAGATGCCCGCCGATTTTCGTGTAGCCGCGCAGCAGGTCGCGGGCGATGATCAGGCGCTGCATCTCGTCGGTGCCCTCGAAGATCCGGTACAGCCGCACCTGCCGGTACCAGCGTTCGATCGGCAGCTCCCGGGTGTAGCCCATGCCGCCGTGGATCTGGAGCACCCGGTCCACCACCCGGTTGACCATGCCCGCGCCGTAGAGCTTCGCCATCGAGGAGGCGTGCCGTGGGTCCAGACCCGCGTCGACCGTCCAGGCGGCACGCAGGATCAGCCACCGGGCCGCCTCCAGCTCGGTCTCCGAGTCGGCGATCATCCACTGGATGGCCTGGTTGGCGCCGATCTTCGTGCCGAAGGTCTCCCGCGTGTTGGCGTGCTCGATCGCCATCCGCAGCGCCCGCTCGGCGCTGCCGACGGCATGCGAGGGGATGGTGTAGCGCCCCTTGCCGATCCACTCCATGCCGAGGGCGAAGCCCTGGCCGATTTCGCCGAGGATGTTGCGGTGCGGCACGCGTACGTCGTCGAAGACCAGCGACGCCGGCCCACCCTCGCCCATCGTCGGGATGAACTCCGACCGCCAGCCCATCGCCCGGTCCACCAAAAACGCGGTCGCTCCGCCGTTGCGGGCGCCCCGCTCGGGATCGGTGACCGCGATGACGATGGCGAAGTCGGCGTCGTTGCCGCCGGTGATGAAGGTCTTCTCGCCGTTGAGGATCCAGTCGTCACCGTCGCGGCGCGCGCGGAACCGGATGTTGGCCGCGTCCGAGCCGGCGCCCGGCTCGGTGATGGCGAAGCAGGAGAGCCGCTCCCCCTCGATGGTCGGCAGCAGGAACTCCTTCTGCTGCTCGTCGGTGGCGTGGAAGAGGATGTTGTCGGCCTCGCCGCCGAACCGGAACGGCACGAACGTACGGCCGATCTCGGTCCAGATCAGCGACTGGACGACGGCGGGCAGCTCCATGCCGCCGTACCGCTGCGGGGTGGCCAGGCCCCAGAAGCCGAAGGTACGCGCCTTGAGCTGCAACTCGCGCAGCTCGGCGCGTTCCAGGCCGGGCTGGTGGGCCCGTTCCCGGCGCAGCAGTTCCTGCTCCAGCGGCATGACCTCGCGGGTGATGAAGTCGCGGGCGGTGTCGCGGATGGCCCGTTCCTCGTCGGACAGTCCGAAGTCCATGTGCGCACCCGTCCTTTCGGTTGGGCTGGTGACGTCTCTGCGTTTAAACTAGCGCTGCAAGTTTTCGGCTGTCCAGACCTGCGGTGTGGCAGAGTTCCGCCACAGAGCACCGACCCGAGGAGGAAGCCCATGCCCCGGCCACGACAGGCGTTGCTCAGCCGGGAGCGGATCGTCGAGGCCGCGGTGGCGCTGATCGACGCCGACGGGCTGGCCGGCTTCTCCACCCGTCGCCTCGCCGCCGAACTCGGCGTCCGGGGCCCCTCGCTCTACAACCACTTCGCCACCAAGGACGCGATCCTCGACGCGGTGGCCGACAGCATCACCGGCCAGGTGGACGTCTCGTACTTCGGCACGGCCGACTGGCGGGTGGCGCTACGCCGGTGGGGCCACACCTACCGCGCCGCCCTGGCCGCCCACCCGAACATCGTGCCGCACCTGGCACAGGGACCCGGACGCCGACCGGCGGCGCTGGCGATGGCCGACACCGTCTATGGCGCACTCGTCACGGCGGGCTGGCCACCGGCCCGGGCCACCCACATCGGCGCGCTGATGCGGTATTTCGTGACCGGCTCGGCACTCGGCTCGTTCGCCCGGGGCTTCGTCGAGGATCCGAGCCTCTACGCCGACCAGTACCCGCACCTGAGCCAGGCGCACCGGCTCGCCGAGCACCAGCAACAGGTCGACGAGGGCGCCTTCACGCTGGGCCTGGACGCCCTGATCGAGGGGTTGTCCCGCAGCTACGAACGCACGGTGGGCCCGCTGTCACCCCTCCCGCCGACCGACGAGGCGTACTAGGGTCGAAACTTCCACTGCTAGGCGAGGTGAGGGCCGCATGGATCTCGCACGGACCGACTTCTACCTGGACGGGCGCTGGGTCACGCCGGGCGGCGGAGAGTCGCTGGAGGTGCACGACCCGACGACCGAGGAGGTCGTCGCGACCGTACCGGCCGGCACCGCCGAGGACGTGGACCGGGCGGTGGCCGCCGCCCGCGCGGCGTTCGGGAGCTGGTCGGCGACCGACCCGGCGGACCGGGCCGCCCACCTCGACCGGCTGCACGCCGAGCTGACCGCCCGCGCCTACGACATCGCCCGCACCGTCGTGCGGGAACTCGGCACCCCGCTCAAGGTCGCCACCCGGGTACAGACCGGCCTGCCGCTGACCGTGCTGCGCAGCTACGTCGACCTCGCCGCCCGACCACCCGCGCCGGAGACCGTCGGCAACACGCTCGTGGTGCGGGAGCCGGTGGGCGTTGTCGGCGCGATCACCCCGTGGAACTACCCGCTGCACCAGGTCGTGGCCAAACTCGCGCCGGCGCTGGCCGCCGGGTGCACGGTGGTGCTCAAGCCGAGCGAGCTGACGCCGCTGACGGCGTATCTGCTCTTCGACGCCGTGCACGCCGCGGGCCTGCCGCCGGGCGTGGTCAACCTGGTCACCGGCACCGGTCCGGTGGTGGGCGAGGCCATCGCCGCGCACCCCGACGTGGATCTGGTCTCCTTCACCGGCTCGACCGCCACCGGTCGGCGCGTCGCGCACCTGGCCGCCGACCGGATCGCCCGGGTCGCGCTGGAGCTCGGCGGCAAGTCCGCCAACGTGATCCTCGACGACGCCGACCTGGCCACCGCCGTCAAGGTCGGTGTCGGCAACGCCTTTCTCAACTCGGGGCAGACCTGCACCGCGTGGACCCGGATGCTGGTGCAGCGGGCCCGCTACGACGAGGCCTTGGACCTGGTGGCCAAGGCCACCGAGGGTTACCAGCTCGGCGATCCCCTCGAACCGGCCACCCGGCTCGGTCCGCTGGTCTCGGCGCAGCAGCGGGACCGGGTCCGCGAGCACGTCGTCCGGGGGCTGGCCGACGGTGGCCGGCTGGTCGCCGGTGGGCCGGACGCCCCGGTGCCGGACCGGGGCTTCTTCGTCGCCCCGACGGTGATCGCCGACGTCGACCCGGACAGTGCTCTCGCCCAGGAGGAGGTCTTCGGGCCGGTGCTGGCGGTGATCCCGGTCGACGACGACGACCACGCGGTCACGGTCGCCAACAACTCCCGGTACGGACTGGCCGGCGCGGTCTGGTCCGCCGACGAGGAACGGGCGCTGCGGGTGGCCCGGCGCCTGCGGACCGGTGCCGTCGACATCAACGGGGCGCCGTTCAACCCGATGGCCCCGTTCGGCGGCTACAAGCAGTCCGGTCTCGGGCGCGAGCTGGGCAGCCACGGGCTGGCGGAGTTCTGCGAGATCAAGGCGATCCAACGGTGAGGGGCGTGGTGGCCCGGGCCGCCGACGCGCCGCTGCGGGTGGAGCCGGTCGAGCTGCCCGAGACCGGCTCCGGGCAGGTACGGGTCGGCATCCGGGCCTCCGGCGTGTGCCACTCCGACCTGTCCATGGCGAACGGCACCCTGGCCGCGCCGTACCCGCTGCTGCTCGGACACGAGGCGGCCGGCGTGGTGGAGGCGGTCGGCGACGGCGTGGACCGGGTCGCCCCCGGCGACCACGTGGTTCTCAACTGGGCACCGGCGTGCCGGTCCTGTTGGTTCTGCCGACGCGACGAGCCCTGGCTGTGCCGGCGCAACGGCGCAGCCGCCGTGGCCCGGGGACACACCGTGGACGGTCGGCCGCTGCACGTGACGCTCGGGCTGGGCGCGCTCGCCGAGCAGGTGCTGGTGCCGCAGGAGGCCGCCGTGGTGGTGCCGTCGGAGCTGCCGTTCCCGGCCGCCGCGCTGCTCGGCTGCGCGGTGCTCACCGGGGTCGGCGCGGTGCGGCGTACCGCGCGGGTGGCCGCCGGCGACTCGGTCGCGGTGATCGGTCTCGGCGGGGTCGGGCTGTCGGCGGTGGCCGCCGCCCGCGCGGCCGGTGCCGGTGTGGTGATCGGGGTGGACGTCGCCCCCGCCAAGGCCGAGTTGGCCGCCGCCGCGGGCGCCACCGACTTCCTGCTCGCGGACGACTCGTTGGTGCGCGCGGTCCGGGGGCTGACCGGCGGTCGGGGCGTCGACCACGCGGTGGAGTGCGTCGGGAGGTCCGCCACCATCCGCAGCGCCTGGCAGAGCACCCGCCGGGGCGGCCAGGTCGTCGTGGTGGGGATGGGCGGCAAGGAGGACATCGTCGGCCTGAGCGCGTTGGACATCTTCCACTCCGCGCGGACGCTGCGCTCCTCGGTCTACGGATCCTCCGACCCCGACCGGGACGTGCCGGAGCTGGCGCGGGCGGTGCTCGACGGCACGCTCGACCTGAGCTACCTGGTCACCGACCGGGCCACTCTCGACGAGGTGCCGGCGGCGTTCGCCCGGATGGCCCGGGGCGAAGGCGCCCGAACGGTCGTCCAGTTCGACTGAGCGCCTCCGGGCCGGTGGACGACGACGGTCCGTGATGGCATCCCTCGGAGGAGTGCCACCACGGACCGGTCGGGTGCGTCAGGTCAGCCGGCCTGCGCCGGGCTGCTCTGCGCGGTGTTGTAGAGGCTGTCGCCCTGGTAGCGGGCGGTCACCGGCTCGGTCAGCGGGCCGCTGACGTTGCCCTTGAACTCGGCGACACCGTTGCGCACGGTCGCCGAACCGAGGCGCTTGTCGCCCGCGTAGAAGTCGACCTTGCCGGAGGGCTTGCGGTCACTGGTGGTCACCGAGGCGACCTCGGCGGTCGCGATGATGCGGTACCGGTGCGAGTTGCCGGCCCGGATCGACTCGACGTCCAAGTCGACGGTGGTGCTCCGGAACGCGACGGTCCGCAGGTAGTCGTTGAGCATCTGCCGCCACACGTCCCAGACGTGCACACCGTCGATGTTGAACTCGGTCACCTCGACGCCGGCCGCACGCCAGTTCTCGGTGCGGGCGACCGAGTCGGGCGCGATGTTGATCAGCCAGTCCTGGAGACCGGTGCCGACGTGGATGCCGCCGGACACGGACTTCATCCGCGCCACCTGCTCCGCGGAGGGGTTCACCGCACCGCCGGCCGCGCCCCACGCACCGTGGTAGCCGACCAGGTCGGTGTTGTCGTACAGCAGCGTGATGGCGCGGGCGCCACCGGCGGAGAGACCACCGAAGGCGCGGTCCTCGGCGCGGGTGGAGACGTGGTAGTTCTTCTCCACGAACGGGATGACGTTGTTCCGCAGCTCGTCGACGTAGCCCTGGTTGCCGTCGGGCAGGCCGTTGAAGTCGGTCGAGACGATCACCATCGGCAGCGCCTTGCGGTCCCGGATCGCGTTCTCCAGGATCTCGTGGGCCACGCCCTCCATGGTCCAGTCGGTGGCGTTGCCGCCGCCGCCGTGGCTCAGGTAGAGCGTCGGGTACGCGGTGGCGCGCTTGGCGTCGTAGCCGTGCGGCAGGTAGACCACCACGTCGTGCTTGCCCACCGGGTTGGTGGACAGCGGCGAGTCGTACCAGCGCTGCTCCAGCTTGCCGGCCTTGTTCGCGGCGACCGGCGCCTGGTAGCTGTTGTCGTAGGTGGGGAAGCGCTTGCTGTTCGGCACGTAGACCCGGCTGAGCAGCGCACCCGGGGCGGTCGCGTGCGGCGTGACCTCCAGCGGGTTGGCCGGGTCGGGGTGCAGCGTGCAGCCACTGGCCGTCGGGCTGTCGCAGTCGTGGGTGAACGCGTACCGGAAGGTGCCGGAGGGCAGCGGCGTGGTGAACGTCCACACCCCGTCGCGTCCCTGCTGCATCGGCAGCGGACGCCACGGGTCGGCGAGGATGTCGCCGGGCTGCCACTGCGCGCCGGTGCGGGCGTCACCGCAGCCCACGCAGGTCACGCTCTCGGGCTGGGAGAACCACCACTCGCCGTAGATCTGGACCGACTGCACACCGGCGGGCGCCTGGTAGCGGAAGGTGACCGAGTGGCCGGTGGGGGCCTGGTTGGTCTGCACGACCTTCGGTCCGAGGTCGGCGGCGGGGGCCGCGGACGCCGCGGGAGCCGCGAGGGCTCCGGAGGCGACCGTCAGCCCGGCGACGGCCGAGACGGCCAGCGCGCGGCGCAGCCGGCGGGTCGGCGCGGCTTGAGGATGAGCAACGGGCATGTGTGCGTTTCCCTTCATCGGCTGGTCGCCCGGTTGTTCCCGGGGATGTCGCACGGGCGACCAGTGGTGGGTGCTGACGAGTCCATCGCTCCCCTGGTGTGTGACCGGTCCGTGACAGTCCGATGAGGACCGGCACGGGCCGGACGGCGCGCCAGGGCGCTCCGATCCCGGTGCGGTGCGGGGTCGCACCGGGCCCGTCGTGCCGCTCCACCTGCTGATTAACGTGATCGTCACACAAAGGTGATATCTTTGTAAACACATTGGTGACACCTTTTGCCGCCGATCCGCCCCGCGCCGACCTGGCCGCCGGCACGCGGCGCGCTAGTCTCTGGGCAGGCGAGTGATCGGGGATCCTTGATGGGCGAGGCGACACGCGACGCGGCGCGGGCCGCAGCGCCGGTGCTGCACGACGCCGTGCTCGACGCTCTCGGGTTGGAGATCACCAGCGGTCGGCACGTCGCCGGACAGGCGCTCACCCTGGAGCAGTTACAGCAACGCTTCGGCGTCTCGCGGACCGTGATGCGGGAGGCGATGCGGATCCTGGAGTCGTTGCACCTGGTGGCCTCCCGTCGCCGGGTCGGCCTGGTGGTCCAGCCGATGCACCGGTGGCGGGTGCTCGACCCGCGCGTGATCCGCTGGCGGCTCGACGGGCCCGGCCGCGCCGCGCAGTTGCGGACGCTCACCGACCTGCGGGTGGCGGTCGAACCACTCGCCGCCGCCGGGGCAGCCCGGCACGCCACCGCCGAGGAGCGACAGCGACTGCGCGCGTTGGCCGCCCGGATGCGGCAACTCGGCGAGGCCGGTGAACTCGACGCGTTCCTCGCCGCCGACGTCGAGTTCCACGCGCTGCTGCTCCAGGCCTGCCTCAACGAGATGTTCACCGCGCTGACCGGGGTGATCGCCGAGGTGCTCGCCGGCCGGACCGAACACGGGCTGATGCCCAAGTGCCCCCGACCGGTCGCCCTGGACCTGCACGAGCAGGTCGCCAACACGGTCGCGGCCGAGGACGCCCGGGGCGCCGAGACCGCCATGCGGGAACTCGTCGAGGAGGTACGCGACGCGATCGGCACCGCCGACGCGACCGCCCCGACTTGCACTGAGTGAGAAGGCGACTCCCGACCGACCGGCCGCGCCCGGGACCATCCGACTGACCGTCGTACGTCGACAGGAGGTCCGGATGCCGTTCGCACGTGACCAGTGGTATGTGGCCGCGTTCAGCACCGAGGTCGGGCGGGACCTGCTCGCCCGTACCGTGCTGGGCGAACCGCTCGTGTTGTACCGCACCGAGTCCGGCACGGCGGTGGCGCTCGCCGACCGGTGTGTGCACCGGCGCTACCCGCTGTCGGAGAGCCGCCTCGACGGGGACACCGTGGTCTGCGGCTACCACGGCTTCACCTACGACCCGAGCGGCGCCTGCGTCTTCGTACCCGGGCAGCAGCGCATCCCCCGGACCGCGCGGGTGGCCGCGTACCCGGTGGTGGAGCAGGACACCCTGGTCTGGGTCTGGATCGGCGACCGGGACCGGGCCGACGCGTCCACCATCCCCCGCGCGCCCTGGCTCGGCGACCCGCGCTACACGACGGTACGCGGCATGGCGCCGCTGGACGCCCGGTACGGCCTGCTGGTGGACAACCTGATGGACCTGTCCCACGAGACCTACCTGCACGGTGGCTACATCGGCACACCCGAGGTGGCGGACACCCCGATCACGACCGAGGTGGACGAGGATCGGGGCGTCGTCTACGTCAGCCGGCACATGGACGACGCGGCGTGCCCGCCCTTCTATGCCCGCTCGACCGGCATCCAGGGCCGGATCACCCGCTGGCAGGACATCGAGTACCACCCGCCCTGCCTCTACCTGCTGCACAGCCGGATCGCCCCGCAGGGCGTCTACCCACCGGCCCAGGGCGACGACGACCAGGCGTTCCACGCCGAGATCGTGTACGCCATCACCCCGTCGACCGAGCACACCACGTACGACTTCTGGGCGGTGGCCCGGGACTTCGCCGTCGACGACGAGTCGGTCAGCGAGTACCTGCACCAGAGCAACCACACCGTGGTCATGCAGGACGTCACCGCCCTGAACATCCTGGAGCGGGTGATCGCCGCAGAGCCGGAGCGCTACCAGGAACTGAGCATCAACATCGACACCGGCGGGCTGGCCGCCCGACGGCTGCTCGCCCGGATGGTCGAGTCGTCCACGGTGGAGGCGCCCCGGTGACCGCGCCGGCCGGCGGGCTCACCGGCGACCGGGTCTATCGGATCCACTGGCTGCCGGGCACCGACACGCTGCGCGGCATCTGCCACTGCGGTGCCGAGCGGATCGCCGAGGAGCCGGTGCCGTTGTGGGAGTGGCTGCTCGCCCATCCCCGGGACCACCGGCCACCGACGGCGACCGTACCGTCCCCGCCGCAGCGGGCGGTGGTGCCGGCATGACCGCGACGGAGACGACGCTGGTGGTCGCCGGCCGGGAGGCGGTGGCCACCGGCGTGGTGGTGCTGACGCTGTGCCGCCCGGACGGTGGCGAGGTGCCGGGCTGGACCCCGGGCGCGCACGTCGACCTGGACCTGGGGTCGGGACTGGTACGCCAGTACTCGCTCTGCGGCGACCCGGCCGACCGCACTTCGCTCCAGGTGGCGGTGCACCTGGCGCCGGACGGGCGCGGCGGTTCCCGGCACGTGCACGAACGCCTACTGCCCGGCGCGACGGTCCGGGTGGTCGGGCCGCGCAACGCCTTCCGGCTGGTCGAGGCCGACCGCTACCTCTTCCTCGCCGGAGGCATCGGCATCACCCCGATCCGGCCGATGGTCGCCGCCGCCGACGCCGCCGGTGCCGACTGGCGGCTGGTGTACGGCGGACGCAGCCGCAGCACCATGGCCTTCGCCGCCGACCTGCGGCAGACGTACGGCGACCGGGTGCGGCTTCATCCGCAGGACGAGGCGGGCCTGCTCGACCTGGACGCGCTGATCGGCGACGCGGACGACGCGGTCGTCTACTGCTGCGGGCCGGAGGGGCTGATCGACGCGGTGCAGCAGCGCTGCCGAGCGTGGCCGCCCGGCCGGCTGCACGTCGAGCGGTTCGCCCCGACGGTGCAGGCCGGTGGTACGGGCGCACCGGCCGGTACGGGCGACCACGCCGTGGAGGTCGACCTAGCGCTCTCCGGCCGGACCGTGCACGTACCGCCGGACACCTCGATCCTGGCCGCGCTGGAGCAGGCCGGTACGCAGGTGCTCTCCTCCTGCCGCGAGGGCACCTGCGGCACCTGCGAGACGACCGTGCTCGACGGTGTGCCGGAGCACCGCGACAGCCTGCTCACCGAGGAGGAACGGGCCGCCGGGGACACCATGCTGATCTGCGTGTCCCGGGCGCGTACCCGGCGGCTCGTGCTGGAGCTGTGACCGGTCGACGGGGATGATGGCGGGGTGCAGGCACGGCCCGGACGCTCGGTCACCAGCAAGGTGCTGGCGCTGCTCGACGCGTTCAGCCCCGGCGAGCCGGCGCTGACCCTGAGCGAACTGGCCCGGCGGGCCGAGCTGCCGTTGCCCACCGCGTACCGCCGGGTCGCCGAGCTGGTGGCCTGGGGCGCGCTGGAGCGGGGTGACGACGCGCGCTACCGGGTCGGCCTGCGCCTGTGGGAGGTCGGTTCGCTGGCGCCGCGCGGGCTGGGGCTGCGCGAGCTGGCGCTGCCGGTGCTGGAGGACCTGTACGAGGTGACCCACGAGAACGTCCAGCTCGCCGTCCGGCAGGACCTCGAACTCGTCTTCATCGAGCGGATCGCCGGACGGCACGCGGTGCCGGTGCTGACCCGGGTCGGCGGTCGCTTCGCGCTGCACGCCACCGGTGTCGGGCTGGTGCTGCTGGCGCACGCACCGGCGCAGGTGCAGGAGCGGGTTCTCGCCGCGCCGCTGACGCGGTACACCGAGCTGACCGTCACCGACCCGGTGCGGTTGCGCCGCCAACTCGCCGAGATCCGCCGCGCCGGGTACGCGATCAGCGACCGGCAGGTCACCATGGACGCCCTCTCCGTCGCCGCGCCGATCGCCGGGCCGGACGGGGTGGTGGCTGCGATCTCGCTGGTGGTGGCGTACGACCGGGCCGATCCGCTGGCGCTGGCGCCGCTGGTGCAGGCGGCCGGGCGGGTGGTCTCCCGCGCACTGGGTCGCCCGTCCGCGTCGACCCGGCCGGGGCCGTTACCCCGACGTCCCCGTACGCAGTAGCTTGTCCGGGTGCGTGTTCTCGCCTCTCCGGCCCGTCGTCCCGGCCCGACCGGAGCGCCCGGTGGCGCGCCGTGTTGACCGAGGGCCGGGTGCGGCAGCCGGAGCCCACCACGCCGTCGGATCGGGCGGCGGTGGGTCGGGCCCGGGCGCAGCGGCTGCTGGTGACGCTGCTCGGTGACCACTGGCACGCCGGCCGGTCCCCGCTGCCCTCCGGCGGGCTGGTCGCGGTGCTCGCCGAGTTCGGCATCGCCCCGGCCAACGCCCGTGCCACGCTCGCCCGCCTGACCCAGCGCGGCATGCTCGAACGCACCAAGGAGGGCCGGCGGACCAGCTACCGGCTGACCGAGTCGGCGTCGCAGACCCTGCGCCGGGGTGCCCGGCGCATCTTCGCCAGCAGCGACTCAGACGACTGGGACGGCATCTGGACGCTGCTCGCCTTCACGCTGCCGCTGGACGACGCGAACCAGCGCCGGCTGCTGCGGGCCCGGCTGCGCTGGCTGACGTTCTGGCCGTTGTACGACGCGACCTGGGTGACCCCGCACGACCGGTTCGACGAGGTGCACGAGCAGCTCGGCGAGCTGGGCGTCACCGACGCCGTGGTGCTGCGCTCGCGGGACTTCGAGCTGCTGCCGAGCACCCGCGCCCGGCTGGAGGCAGCCTGGCGCATCGACGTGCTCGCCGACGGCTACCAGCGATTCCTGGAACGCCACCGTACGGTGGCGCGGCGGGCCGAGGCCGGTGCGCTGGGCCCGTCGGCGGCGCTGGTCGCGCGGACCGAGCTGGTCAACGACTGGCGGGCGCTTTTGGGCGACGATCCCGACCTGCCGGCCCGGTTCCTGCCGGCGTCCTTTCCCCGGGCACAGGCACGGGTGATGTTCCTGCGCACCGCGCAGGCCCTGGCCGAGCCGGCGCAGCAGCGCTTCGAGGAACTCGTCCGCACTCCCGAGCGGGGCTGACCGGACTCCCGAGCGGGGCTGAGCAGAGGCGACGACGCGGCCGATCTTCGCCATCCATAGATACGATGCAGAATCGTTGACGCGCGATCAGATTTCGCATTATGTTCGCCACACGTGCCTGACCAGCAGGTCCAGCCGTCCGTCTCCGGCTGAAAGGGGTCCCGTCATGCCCACCGATCGACCTCAGGAGCGCACCAGACCACGATCATGGAAGGGAGCGCTGGCCGTGGCCGCCACGGCGGCGCTACTCGCCGGCTCCGCCGCACCGGCCCTCGCCGCACCGCCACCCCACGCGGGTCCCGCCGACCGCGCCTTCGAGGTGACCGTCCTGTCCGGACGGGCCGACACCGTCAGCGGCGGCGACGCGCTGGTGCGCGTCGCGGTGCCGCGCACCGTACCCCCGCACCACGTGAAGATCCGGCTCGACGGCCGGGACGTCACCGACCGGTTCCGGGCCACCGACGACAAGCGCACGCTGCTCGGTCTCGTGGACGGGCTGGCGCTGGGCGCCAACGAACTCGAGGTCCGCGCGAACGGGCAGGGCCACGGCCGGCCCCGCGCCACGCTGACCCTGCGCAACCATCCGGCCGCCGGCCCGGTCATCTCCGGCCCGCACATCCCGCTGTTCTGCACCGCGTCGGGCAACCCGTGGAACCTGGGCCCGGTGGACGCGGACTGCCACGTGGCGCAGCCCCGGGTCACCTACCAGTACCGCACCACCGCCGGGAGCTTCGTCGCGCTGCCGGACGGCCCGCTCCCGGCCGACGTGGCCACCACCACGACCAGCGACGGCCGTACCGTGCCGTACGTGGTCCGGGTCGAGCGCGGCACCATCAACCGCGCGGTGTACGAGATCGCCCTGCTGCACCGGCCGGGCACCGCGCCGCCGGACCCGTGGACGACCACCGACGGATGGAACGACCGGCTGGTCTACACCTTCGGCGGTGCCTGCGGCATCGGCTACACCCAGGCCACCAGCACCGGCGGGGTGCTGAACCACAGCCTGCTCAGCAGGGGCTACGCGGTGGCCAGCGCGACGTTCAACGTCTTCGCCAACAACTGCAACGACGTCACCTCCGCCGAGACCGCGATGATGGTCAAGGAGCACTTCGTCGAGTCGTACGGCGTACCGCTGTTCACCATGGGCTGGGGCGGCTCGGCCGGCACCATGCAGCAGTTGCTGATCTCCAACGCGTACCCGGGGATCCTGGACGGGGTGATCGGCCAGATCGGCTACCCGGACGAACGCTCGGTGACCCTCACCGGGCACGAGTGCCGGTTCATCACCCAGGCGGCCCCGGCTGCCGGGTTGTCCACCGCCCAACGCACCGCGGTGACCGGCTTCGCCAGCCCGAACACCTGCGGCGGCTACCAGAACTTCGACAGCGTCGACTGGCCCGCCACCTGCCCGAACCACGTCCCCGCCGGGCTGCGCTACCACCCGGTGACCAACCCGGACGGCATCCGCTGCGCGATGGCGGACTTCATCGCCAACGTGTACGGCGTCGACCCGGCCACCGGCGCCGGGCGGCCGATCATCCCGGACACCGTCGGCGTGCAGTACGGGCTGCGGACCCTGGACGCCGGGGTGATCAGTCCGGAGCAGTTCGTCCGGCTCAACGAGGGCATCGGTGGCCTGGACGTGGAGGGCAACCGCACCCCGCACCGCACCTCGGCGAACGTCGACGCGATCGAGGTGGCGTACGCGACCGGGCGCGTCAACCAGTTCGACGGTGGTCTGCGGTGGACGCCGATCATCGAGACCCGTGGTTACACCGACCCGAGCGGTGACTTCCACGACCGCTTCCGCTCCTGGACCATGCGGGAGCGGCTGCTCGCGGCCAACGGTCACGCGGACAACCACATCAGCGTCACCAGCGCGTCCGGGGCGCCCGCGTCGACGAGCCAGACGCAGGCACTGGTCGACATGGACTCCTGGCTGACCGCCCGGACGGCGTTGGCGGCGAGCCGGCCGCACCTGGACGAGACGGCACTGACCCGGCTGTCCCGGCCGGCCGGGCTGGCGGACCACTGCGTCGCGGCGGACGGACAGCGGATCGTGGAGACGTTGACCCTCGACCCGGAGGCACGGTGCAACCAACTCTTCCCGTTCCACCGCAACCCGCGCGTGGAGGCGGGCGGGCCGACCAGTTCCGCCGTGCTCAAGTGCCGGCTCGCGCCGCTGGACCGGGCGGCGTACGGCGTGGACTTCACCGACGATCAGTGGCAGCGGTTGCGGGCGGTCTTCCCGGACGGGGTCTGTGACTGGTCCCGGCCCGGCGTCGGTCAGGTCCCGCTGACCGGCACCTGGATCCGCTTCTGAGCGCACCGGTGTCGGGCGACGTCATCCGGCGTCGCCCGGCACCGGCTCGGTCCGGCCCAGCTCCGTCCGGTACCGACTCAGCTCAGTCCGGCACCGGCTCAGTCCGGGAAGGCGAGCAGGCGCAGCAGTTGCGCCAGCCGGGCGTGGTCCTCGGGGGTGACCGCGGCCAGCAACCCCAGCTCCACGGCGTGCGCGGAGGACTGGGCGCGGGCGAACAGCTCGCGCCCCTCGTCCGTGGCGACCAGGACGTTGGCGCGTCGATCGGCGGGGTCGGTGCGGCGCTCGACCAGGCCGCGTTTCTCCAGGTCGTCGATGAGCGCCACCACCTGACTCGGGTCCAGCCGGAGGAACTCGGCCAGCTCCCGTTGGGTGGGGCGGGTGTCGTCGGCGGCCAGCGCGAGCACCGAGTACGAGCGGGCCTTCAGGCCGTGTTCGGCCAGGGCGGCGTTGGCCGCGGCGAGGGTGAGCGCGTTGGCGCGCACCAGCAGGAAGCTCAGATCCCGGCCGAGCACGCTGTCCCGCAGGCCGTCGGCCGGTCGGGCTCTCTCGGGAGGGGGCACGGCGACGATGATAGCAAGCCTCACCAATAATTGACTTTCTCAACGATTCATGTTCCGATCGATCTCGACGCGAAGGAGTGCCCATGTCCCTGGACGGCAAAGTCGCAATCGTCACCGGAGCCGGACGCGGTCTCGGCCTCGCCTACGCCCGTCAGTTGGCGGAGCGGGGTGCCGCGGTCGTGGTCAACGACGTGGACGAGCAGGCGACCGGCGACGCCGTCGCGGCGATCCGGGCGGCCGGCGGACGTGCCGTCGCGGTGGTCGCACCGGTCGGCCCCACCGAGACCGCGCAGGCCCTGGTCGCCACCGCGGTCGAGAGCTTCGGTCGGCTCGACATCCTGGTCACCAACGCCGGAGTGCTACGCGACACGGTGCTCTGGAAGATGACCGACGAGGACTTCGACACCGTGATCGGCGTGCACCTGCGCGGCACCTTCACCACCGTGCGCGAGGCCGTGCGGCACATGCGCCAGGCCGGCGAGGGCGGGCGGATCATCTGCATCGGCTCCCCCACCGGCCAACGCGGCACCTTCGGCCAGACCAACTACGCCGCCGCCAAGGCCGGCATCGTCGGCATGGTCCGGACCTGGGCGTTGGAGCTCAAGCGGGCCGGAATCACGGTCAACGCCGTTGTCCCGGTCGCCGCGACCGCGATGACCGCCACCGTCCCCTACTTCGCCGCCGCGGTCCGCGCCGAGGCCGCCGGTGAGCCGATGCCCGCCTTCTTCCGGCACGACCTCGGCTTCGGCACCTCCGACGACGTGGCCGGGTTGGTCGCCTTCCTCGGCTCCGACAGCGCCGCCGAGGTGACCGGCCAGGTGATCGGCGTGGGCGGCGACCGGATCCAGATCTGGACCCACCCGGAGGTCGCGCTCACCGCCCACCACGAGGGCGGCTGGTCGTACGACGCACTGGTCACCGCGTGGCCGACCGAGTTCGCCGGTGCGCTGCGCAGCGTCGGCGAGCGCTTCCCTGAGTTGCCCGAGGAGTTCCGCGACACCGCCTCCTGACCCGCCGGACGAAGGTTCCCGAGCATGTACCAGCCCGCGATCGACCTGGACGCCGTCACCGCGATCGACATGCACGTACACATCGAGATCGACGACCACGGCCACGCCTCGCTGCCCGATCCGCTCGTCGCCGCCGCCTCGAAGTACTTCCGCACCGATGGCCCGCGTCCGGCGGTGGACGCGGTGGCGCAGTACTACCGCGAACGGAACATGGCGGCCGTGGTGTTCAGCGTCGACGCGCGGACGCAACTGGCGCACCCGCCGCTGTCCAGCGCCGACATCGCCCGTGCCGCCGCCCAGCACGCCGACGTGCTCGTGCCGTTCGGCTCGGTCGACCCGCGCACCGGCGAGGCGGCCCTGGAACTCGCCGCCCGGCTGATCGAGGACGAGGGCGTACGCGGGTTCAAGTTCCACCCCACCGTGCAGGGCTTCGACCCGAGCCACGAGGAGTACGCGCCGCTGTGGGGCTTGATCGAGAAGGCGGGACTGCCGGCGTTGTTCCACACCGGGCAGACCGGCATCGGCGCGGGACTGCCCGGCGGCTACGGCTTCCGGCTCGGGCTGTCCAACCCGATGCTGCTCGACCCGGTCGCCGCCGAGTTCCCGGACCTCCAGATCATCATGGCCCACCCGTCGGTGCCGTGGCAGGACGAGGCGCTGTCGGTGGCGACGCACAAACCGAACACCTGGATCGACCTGTCCGGCTGGAGCCCGAAGTACTTTCCGGCCGAGCTGGTGCGCTACGCCAACTCGATCCTCAAGAGCCGGGTGCTCTTCGGCACCGACTACCCGCTGCTCACCCCGGACCGCTGGCTGCGGGACGTGGCGAGCACCGACCTCAAGCCCGACGTGCTGCCCGGCATCTTGAAGGACAACGCCGCCCGGCTGCTGCGCCTGGCCGGATGACGACGGAAGGACACCCGTGACCACCACCATCGCCTACGACCAGCTCGCCGGCCTCGGCGGCACCGACCTCGGGCACACCGAGTACCGGACCGTCACCCAGGACCAGATCGACCTGTTCGCCGACGCGACCGACGACCACCAGTGGATCCACGTCGACCCGGAACGTGCCAAGGACGGCCCGTTCGGTGCGCCGATCGCCCACGGCTTCCTCACCCTCTCTCTCGCCGTGCCGTTCTGGACGGAGCTGCTCGACGTGACCGGGGTGTCCACGAAGGTGAACTACGGCCTGGACAAGGTGCGCTTCCCGGCACCGGTGCGGGTCGGCTCGCGGGTGCGGATGCGGGCCGTCGTCGCCGAGGTCACCGAGGTGGCCGGCGGTTACCAGATCGCCGTCGACCAGACCATCGAGATCGACGGCGCAGGCAAGCCCGCCGTCGTCGCCAGGGGGATCTACCGCTTCTACGCCTGACCTGCCGGGACCGCCGCCGACCGACCGCACACCGACGCCGTCCACCGCCCTCCACCACCGGGAGACTGCTGATGCACCACCAAGGGATCGGCGCCTGGCTGGCCAAGCGCCGACTCAAGTCACCGGAGCAGATCGCGCTCGTCTACGGCGAGCAGGCGACCATGACGTACCGACAGCTCGCCGACGCCACGGACGGTGTCGCGGCGGCGCTGCGGCACCTCGGCGTCGGCAAGGGGGACACCGTCGCGTACCTGGGTGAGAACAGCCCCCAGTTCCTCCAGGTGATGTTCGGGACCACGCGGCTGGGCGCCGCCTTCGTGCCGGTCAACACCCGGCTGGCGACTCCCGAGATCACTCACGTGCTCAGCGACAGCGGTGCCCGGGTGCTGGTCCACGACCCCGAGTTCACCGCCCGGGTGGCCTCGGTCGCGGCGTCGTCCCGGCCGTCGCACGTGGTGCCGACCGGCCCCGGGAGCGCGGAGGCCCCGGGCCTCGATCGGCTGGCCGAGACCGCGCCCCGGGACGACGCGCCCGAACGGATCACCATGCGGGACCCGGCCGCGATCGTCTACACCTCGGGCACCACCGGGCGGGCCAAGGGCGCCGTGCTGACCCACGGCAACCTGACCTGGACGGCGCTGAACTGCATCGTCGACTACGACGTGGTGTCCACCGACATCGCCCTGATGATCTCGCCGCTGTTCCACGTCGCCTCGCTCGGCATGGGCGCGCTGCCGATCCTCCTCAAGGGCGGCACCCTGGTGCTGGAAAAGGGCTTCGAGCCGGGACGCGCGCTCGCCCAGATCGCACGGCACGGCGTCACCATGCTCAGCGGCGTACCGACCACCTTCCAGCTGATGGCCGACCACCCGGACTGGGCCACCACCGACCTGTCCACCCTGGGCAAGCTCACCTGCGGCGGCTCGGCGGTGCCGGTCCGGGTGCTCAACGCGTACGAGGAGCGGGGCCTGTCGTTCTCGCAGGGCTACGGCATGACCGAGGCGTCACCGGGAGCCACCTCGCTGCCGCCGGCCATGACCCGGGCGAAGCAGGGCAGCGTGGGCCTGCCGCACTTCTTCACCGAGGTACGCGTCGCCGACACCGACGGCGGCCCGGCTCCCGCCGGCAGCATCGGCGAGATCGAGATCGCCGGCCCGAACGTGTTCCGGGGCTACCACCGGATGCCCGAGGCGACGGCCGGCGCGTTCACCACGGACGGCTGGTTCCGCTCCGGTGACCTCGGCTACCTGGACGACGACGGCTACCTGCACATCGCGGGCCGCCTCAAAGACATGATCATCTCGGGTGGGGAGAACATCTACCCGGCCGAGATCGAGCTGCTGCTCGGCGAGATCGACGGGGTTACCGGTGTGGCGGTCATCGGCGTCCCGGACGAGCGCTGGGGCGAGGTGCCCTGGGCGATCATGACGATCCGCGCGGGTGTCGCCGTGGACGTCGACACCGTCCGCGATTTCCTTGACGGCAAGGTGGCCCGTTACAAGCTGCCCAAGAACGTGGTCATCGTGAACGAACTGCCGCGGACCGCGTCGGGGAAGGTGCGGAAGGCGGACCTGCGGAGCCGCTTCGGCGGGTGGTGGCAGCGCGAGTGGTGACCAGCGCGGCGAACTCCGCGGCGGAGGCGTCGGCCAACCGTTCGTGCATCCGTCGGTAGACCTGCGTCGACCGGGCGGCCGGCCACTGCGCGTCCATGAACTCGCGCGGTAGTCGCGGATCGGCGCGCAGCAACGCGAGCCAGTCCGCCACCAGCATCGTGCGGACGGTGAGCGCGCTGGGGGCCTGCGTCGCCGCCTCCGGGTCCTCCCACACCTCGATGAACGCCAGGTGCTCGCGTCGGATCGCCTCGATGTCCCAGGCGGCCCGGACGCTCTCGGCGATCGGGAACCCGGCCAGTTCGCGGGCGTGGAAGGCGATCACCGTGTTCGGCGGCAGGTCCCGACACAGCGGTTCCAGCGACCCGGCGAGGTCGACCTCGCCGGGCGCCAGCCACAGCCCGTCGCGCAGCGGCGCGAAGCCCTCCCAGGTCAGCGTGGACCGCAGCCGGTGACGCAGGGTCCGCTGCCCCTCCGGGATGGTGAACGTGACGAGGGTCCAGCCGGTGCCCTGCGGATCGAACGGGCGTGGGCCACGGACCCGCTCGGTCGCCTCGCGCAGCACCGCCACGCCGTGCTCGGTCAGCGAGAACTGGATCTCCCGGCCGCTCTTGCTGCGGGCGAGGATGCCGGTCTGCACGAGCCGGTCGAGGGTGGCCCGGGTCGCCGGGGCGGCGACCCCCGCCCCCTCCAGCACCCCGATCAGGACACTGGCGCGAACCGGCCCCGGATCGTCGTCGACGACGTGTTCACCGAAGAACGCGAGCAGCAGTTGCTTCGGCTGACGACTGCGCACAGTCCTCCCTCTCGGACGGCTCCGACCTGGCGACGGTCACGGGGCGACGGTCTGGGCGCCCTTGGCGCGCCGGATCTGGTCGTAGACGTGGGTCCGCAGCTCCGTGAAGCGGGGTAGCGCGCGAGTCGTGATCTGGTCACGCTCCGGCGGCAGGTCGATGGCGAGATCCTCCTGCACCCAGGTCGGCGACTTGGACAATACTAGAACCCGTTCGCCCAGGTAGACCGACTCGTCGATGTCGTGTGTAACGAAGACGATCGATATCTTGCGGGTCGCGTGCAGCTCCCGCACCAGGTCCTCCAGGTCCGCCCGGGTCTGGGCGTCGACCGCCGCGAACGGCTCGTCCATGATCAGCACTTCCGGCTCGTACGCGACCGCCCGGGCGATCGCCACCCGCTGCTGCATGCCGCCGGAGAGCTGCCAGGGGTGGCTGCGGGCGGCGTGCCCGAGGCCCACCGCCTCGATCGCGTCGGTGACCAGCCGCTCGCGTGCCGCCCGGGACAACTTCTTGTGCCGCAACGGCAGTTCGACGTTGCCCCGCACGGTCAGCCACGGATAGAGGCTGCGGCCGTACTCCTGGAAGACGACGGCCATGGCGGGACTCGGGCCGGTCACCGGGGTCCCGTGCATCTCGACCAGCCCGCCGGTGGGCCGCAGCAACCCGGCCAGGCATTTCAGCAGCGTGGTCTTGCCGCAGCCGGAGGGGCCGACGATGCAGACGAGTTCACCGGCGGCCATGGTGAAGCTGACGTCCCCGATCGCCTCGACGTCGCCGGACGCGGACTCGTACACCTTCCGTAGGTGCTCCACCTTGAGCAACATGTCCCGCTCAGGCACGGTTGACCTCCCTGATTCCGTGGTACCAACGCAGCACCCGCCGTTCGACGACACCGAAGGTCGCGGCGAGCAGGACGCCGACGAGGCCGAGCAGGAGGATGCCGCTCCACATCTCGGCGATGAGGTAGTTCCGCTGGAAGTACGCGATCCGGTAGCCCAACCCGGCGGACGAGGCGAACATCTCCGAGATCACCATCAGGATCAGCGCCACCGAGAGCCCCTGCCGGACGCCGGCCATGATGCGTGGGCTCGCCGCCGGCAGCACGAGGAAGCGCAGTCGCTCCCACCAGGTGATCCGGAACGAGTCGGCGGTCTCGGACATGACGCTGTCGGTGGCCCGGACACCGTCGATGGTGTTCAGCAGGATCGGCCAGACGGCGCCGGAGACGATGACCACCACCTTCATCGTGTCGGTGATGCCCAGCAGCAGCATCACCACCGGGATCAGCACCGGCGGGGGGATGGCCCGGAAGAACTCCAGCAGCGGCTCCAGCAGTTCGCTCAGCCACCGGAACAGTCCGATGAGCGTGCCGAGGGCGACGCCGATCACGATCGACGCGGCGATGCCGAGCACGAGTCGATAGAGGCTGGGCAGCACGTCGTGGACGAAGGCGGGGCCGACCCAGGTCTCCCGGAACGCCTCGCCGATGGTGAGCGGGCCGGGGAAGAACCGGTTCGTCGACACCGTCGACGCCGCACCCCAGACCACCAGGAGCAGGAAGGGCAGCCCGAGCGAGTAGAGGAAGCCCGACGCGACGCGGGACGCGACATGACGACCGCGCGGCCGGGCGGCGATCCGTTCGGCGCGCGCGGTCATCGGGGCTCCTCTCCTCGGACGGACTGGTGCCAGGACAGTGAGCGCCGCTCGACGAACCGGAAGACGAGGTTCACCAGCAGCCCGAGCAGGCCGGTGACCACCACCAGGGCGTACAGACCGACCGCGTCACCGGCGGAGCGGGACAGCTCGATCATCCGTCCCAACCCGGGGTTGCCGATCACCATCTCCGAGGTGATGGCGAGGATGAGCGCCACCGCCGCGCCCAGCCGGACACCCGTCATCAGGTACGGCAGGGTGGTCGGCAGCACGAGATAGGTCAGGCGCTCGCGCCGGGTGAGCCGGAAGCTGCGCGCGGTGTCCCGGGCCACCGCGTCGACGTCCGCCACCCCATAGATGACCTGCACGAACACCTGCCAGAAGGACGCGTAGATGATGATCACGAGCGCGGCCTTCATCTGGATGCCGAACATCAGCACGGCCAGCGGGATGAGTGCCACCGAGGGGATCGGGCGCAGGAACTCGACCATCGTGTGGGTCGCGCGACGCAGGACGGGCACCAGCCCGACGAGGGTGCCCAGGACGACCGCGGCGACCGTCGCCACGGTCAGCCCGATCGCCCACGAGGTCATGGTGTGACCGAGCCGCCGCCAGAAGGCGACGTCGCGGAACTCCTCGGCGAGCCGGACCAGCACGTCCGTGACGTACGGCAGGTACTGCGAGTTGACCAGGCCGAGCGTCGGCACCAACTGCCAGACGACGAGGAATCCCACCAGACCTGCGGCGCCCAGCAGCACCTTGCGTGGCGGGCGGGTCCGCCGGATGGATGACACGTGCATGTCGCTCCCGTGGTCGGCGGCGACGCCCTCCCCGGCGGTCGGCCGGGAAGGGCGGGACCGCGAGGGCTACTGCTGCTGGATGAGACGGTCGAAGTTCGGCTGCCGATCGAGCACCTGGTACTTGCCGGCGAGCGTGGCGAGCGTGGTCAGGCTCTCCCGGTCCAGGTCCCAGCCGAACTCGGGCAGTCGTACCGAGTCCGCCACCGGCTCGGGAAGCTGCAAATTGTCCTTGATGGCTTGCCGGACGTCCGCCTCGTTGGCGGGGTCCTGCGCCCACTGGAGCGTCTCCTTCATCGCCGTCGAGAAGGCGGCGATCAGCTCGGCGTCGGACTCGGTCCGCTCCTTCGTGGTGATCGTGGTCAGCGTGGCGAGCCCCGGGACGACCTCCTGGTAGGGCGCGACCACGAAGGCGTCCCCCCGGCCCCGCAGCTGCGTGACGAACGGCTCCGGCACCCAGGCGGCGTCGATGTTGCCGGCCTCCAGCTGGGCCGGCGCGTCCGGGAACGCGACCTCGACGAACCTGATGGTGGACGGGTCACCGCCGTCCTTCTCCACCGCGGCCATGATGGTCACGTCACCGGCCGCGCCCAGACTGTTCACCGACACCCGCTTCCCGGCGAGCTGGGCGGGCCGGGTGATGCCCGACGCCGCGGACGCCACGACGGCGTTGATGTCGTCGCCCTCGGCGTACGAGGACGCGTAGTTGCCGATCATCACCACGCCGAGGTCCTGCAGGTCGGCCCGGAACGGACCGAACGGCTGGCCGATGGCGAACTCGATGTCACCGTTGATCAGCGCCGGAATCGCCTGGGCACCGCCCTGCGCGGGCAGCACCTCGACCCCCAGCCCGTGCTTGGCGAAGATGCCCGCCTCGATGCCGCCCCACAGCGCGGCGGTCTCGGTGATGGGTAGCGCCGCGACCCGCACCTGGCGCAGGTCGCCGTCGGACGGCTCGGTGCCGGTCGCGTCGGAGTCGGTACATGCGGTGAGGGCGATCGCGACGGCGGCGACCAGCCCGAAAGTGATGACCTTCTTCATGGACGGGGCCCTTCCTGGGCGGGGGCGGTGGGGTGCGTCGACACGGCGGATGCCTCGAAGGTGCGGACGCGTTCGGGTGTGAGTGGGGTCACCCTGCCGTGGTGGCCATGTTCAGTCACCCGAGCACCAGATGTCAAGAATTTCTGACGCCCGTCATGAATAGGTTGAATATTGCGGTGGTGTCCCGTCCAACGCGCGGGTCAGCTCGGTACGTGACCGCACGCCGAGCCGGTGGAACACGTTGCGCAGGTGGTGGTCGACGGTCCGGGTGGACAGGAACATCCGATCGGCGATCTCCCGGTTGGTGGCGCCCTCGGCGACCAGCCGCGCGATGCGGAGCTGCTGGCCGGTGAGCAGCCGTTCGGCCGGGCGCTGCGGCACACCGACCGACTCCCCCGCCGCCCGCAGCTCGGCCGTCGCCTGCTCGGCCCAGGTCTGCGCGCCGAGCAGCACGAACGCCTGCCGGGCGCGGTGCAGGTACGCCCGGGCGTCGCGCGGTCGACGGCGACGCCGCAGCTCCCGGCCGAACAGCAGCTCGGTGCGGGCCCGCTCGAAGGTGGCGACGTCGGCCGGGTGCAGTCGCAGGGCGGCCCGGAACGATTCCTCCGCCTCGGCGCTGCCCCGGGGCGCCAGCAGCGCGTGGCACCGCGCGGAGAGCGCCCGTCGCGACGAGCTGGTGGTACTGCCGACCCAGCGGTCGAAGACCGCCAGCGCGGCGTGGGCCTGCGCGGGACGACCGGCGCAGGCGGCGGCCTCCACCAGATGCGGCGTCGCCATCACCTGCACCAGGACCTGACCCCGGCCGGTGCCCGGGCGGGCCAGCGAGGTGAGCCGGTCGGCGGCGTCGGCGTACCGGCCGTCCACCAGGTCGAGCACGGACAACGCCCACTGGGCCAGCGCGTACGGGCGGCTGCCCGGCGCGGCGCTGTCCCCGATCTCGGCCACGTACCGCAGGCCGGCGTCCCGGTCGGCGCGGACCGCGGCGAGCACGGCGAGCAGACCGAGGTGCACCCCCGCGCTGGCATGCTGGTCACCGGAGCGGGCCAGCAGCAGCCCCTCGCGGCAACTGCGTGCCGCCGCGTCGTGCCGGCCCAACCAGTACTCGCTCATCGCCCGCAGCTCCAGCGCGCGCGGCAGCAGGCACACCTCGCCCCGGGTCCGGGCCAGTTCCACCGCGCGGTCGGCGAGCCGGTGCGCGGCGGCGTCCACCGCCACCAGCAGGCCGGCGACGGCCGCGCCGGTCAGCGCGGTCGGGGTGAGGGCGACGCCGGACCGGCCGCCCAGGACGACCGCCCGGCGCAGCAGCGGCCCACCGCGCGCGTGTTCGCCCCGCAGTGTCGCGGCGATTCCGGCGACCAGGGTGGTCAGTAGTTCCGCCTCCGGGTCGTCGGTGTCGCGACGCATCGCGGCCGGGTGACGGGCCACCTCGGCGTAGCGGTACTGCTCCCCGGAGAAGCACACCGCCTCGCCGGCCCGCAGCAGGGCGAGCCGGGCCGCCGCGCGATCGGTGCCGGTCAGCGCGTCGGCGGCGGCCAGCAGCACGGGCAGCGCGGTGGACGGCGTGCCGCAGCGCAGCCGTATCTCGCCGCGCAGCAGGGCGGACCGGCCGCCGAGAGCGACCTCCCGGGGCGTGACCGGTCCACCGACCCCGGTGCCCTCCGGCGGGTCGGGCAGCGCCCGCAGCAGGGCGCGGGCCTGGCCGGTGCGCCCGATCGTCCAGGCATGACGGGCGGCGGTGAGCCGCCGCTCGGCGGCCAGCGCCGGGTCGTCGGTCAGCTCGGCGGCCCGGGCCAGTGCCGCCGCCGTGTCGACCGAGTACCCGCCGTCGTCGGCGACCGCCACCAGGTCGGCGGCCAGCACCGGGTCCGGGGCGTCGGTGGCGGCGGCTCGGTGCAGCGCCCGCCGCAGCCGCTGACCAGGAGCACCGCAGGCGGCGGCGAGCAGCAGGTGCGCCGTCCGCCGCTCGGTCGCCGAGGCGGTGGCCTCGACCATCGCGCGGGCGAGCGGTCGGGGGAAGGTGACGTCGCCGTACGGGCCGGTCCGCACCAGCCCCGCCGTCTCGGCCGGGGCCAGCGCCTCGACGGCCGTTCCGGCGGTCCGGGCGGCTCGGGCCAGCACGCCGGAGCCGATGTCGGCGGCGAGCGCGGTCAGCAGCAGGACGCGTCGGGTGTCGGCGGGCAGCCGGTCCAGCATGGCCCGGTACGCGCGGCCGAGGTTGCCGTCTGCGGGCGGCGCGCCGGGCAACGGCTCGCGCCCGAGCCACTGGCCCCGGGTGAGCGCGTCGGCCAGGTCCACCAGGGCCTGGGGATTGCCGGCACCGATCGCGGCCAGCGTGGCGAGCACCGAGTCCGGCGGTGGTCCGGGGCACCGGGCGGCGAGCAGCGCACGACTGGCGGTCTCGTCCAGCGGCGGCAGTCGACGGCTGGGAATCCCGGCCAGCGGGCTGCCCTCACCGGCGGTGAGCAGGAGCGTGACCGGCAGGTGCCGCAGCCGCCGGGCCACGAAGGCCAGGATCCGGGCGGTCGGCGCGTCCCCGGTGTCCAGGTCGTCCATGGTGCACAGCAGCGGGCGTTCCCGCGCGGCACGGCCCAGCAGTCCGAGGACGGCCACGGTGAGGGTGAGCCGGTCGCCGTCGCCGCAGCCGTCCCCGGTCAGCGCGCGGTGCAGCACCCGACGCTGCCGCTCGGGCAGGTCGGCGGCGTGGTCGCGGACCGGATCGAGCAGCCGTTGCAGACCCGCGTAGGGCAGCTCGGCCTCGTCGGCCAGTCCGGCCGCGCTGAGCACCGTCCGGTCGTCGGCGTGCCGGTGGGCGTACGCCAGCAGGGTGGTCCGGCCCGCGCCGGGCTCGCCGTGCAGCAGCAGGGCCGCCCCCGGTGGTGTCGCGAGCAGGTCCCGGATCTGCCGACACTCGTGTTGCCGACCGCAGATGAAGGTTATTTGCACTCGTGATGCATTAACCATGCATCGAGTCTCGCCCACGTCGGGCGGCTTGGAAAGGGGGATCAGGCTTCGGCGACCGTCCTGAACAGGGCCTCCACGGTCCGGGTCAACACGGCGCGGGCGGCGTCCACACCGAGACCGAGACCGTCGCGCAGCGTCGACCAGGCCGGCCAGGTGCTCGCCGCCACCACCGCGTGAACCAGTTGGTCACGACCTGCGCCGGCGCGCGCCAGCTCGGCGGCGAACAACTCCTCGACCTCGTCGCGTACCCGGGCCAGGTGCTTGAGCCGGTTGCGACGCAGTTGCGCGGAGAACGGCTCGCGCATCTGGGCCGCCCGCGCCGCCGGTGCGATGAGTTGCAGCAGCTTCGCCCGCTGCCGGCAGTACGCGTCCACCCGCTTGGCCAGCGGCAACGTCGGCGAGATCGGCCGCCAGGCGGCGTCCTGCTGGCGCAGCAGCTCCCGGCCGCTCGCCTCGAACAGGGTCTCCATGTCCTTGAAGTTGGTCCAGAGCGTCCGCAGCGAGATCCCGGCCCGCTCGGCGATGCGCTCACCGGTCGGGCGCAGGTCACCCTCGGAGATCAGGGCCAGGTGCGCCTCCACGATGGCCGCCCGGGTGCGCTCGGCCCGGGCGGTCCGCCCGTCGACGCGGCCTGTCGCCTCGGCCGCCGTCGGTGTCGCCGCCCGACCCGCTGCCTCGGCCCTGCCCATCCGCGCCCGCCTCCCCCACCGTCACGTTCCGTCGTGCGAGCCGAGTCTAGACGCGTGCGACGGCGGGGGTTTGCGCCCGATATGCCGTGCTGCGTGTCCGGCGAGTCGGAGTGTCGGCGGTCAGGTCGTCGGCACCCCGTCGGCCGGGGGTGTCACCGGCGGCGCGGTGTACTCCTCGACCGACCCGTCCTCCTCGTCGGTCTGGTAGGTGGGGCCGAAGTAGCGCTGCACTCCCCCGTCGACCCGGCTCAGCCGGCCGCCGCCGTACCCGGAGTGGTCGGTGGCGGAGAACCGCAGCGGCGCCACACCCGGGCCCTGGAAGCCACCCCGGGCGACGGCCGCCAGCAACCCGCCCCGGGTCAGCTCGGGCCCGGCGGCCAGCAACACCTGCACGAAGAGGTACCCGACGGCCATGCCGTAGACGACGTTGCCGTCGAGTTCCGCGCCGCCGTTGTACTCGGCGTTCACCCGGCTGAAGAGCTGGATCCACGGGTCGCCGGTGTCGGTGGGCATCGGCAGGTAGTTCAGCCCGACCATCCCCTCCAGCAGACCGGCGGCGTCGCCGAGCTGACGGGCCAGGGTCGGCTGGTCGGCGCCGACGTTCGAGACCAGCCACTGCGGGCGGAAGCCCAGCCGGGCGGCGGTGCCGACGGAGAGCGCGGTGAAGCCCGGCACGGTGGCCAGGATGACGACCTCGCAGCCGGCCGCCTTGAACGCACCGATCTGCGGCGCCACGTTGGTGTTGCTGGTGACGTACGTCTGCCGGGCCACGATCGCCTCGGCGCCCAGCACCTTTTCCACACCGACCAGGGCGTCCCGCCCGAAGTCGTCGTCCTGACCGAGGAAGCAGACCTTCCGGCCGGGCAGCGTGGTCCGCACGTGGTGAGCGAGGATCTTGCCCTCGACGGTGTAGTCCGGGTTGAAGCCGAAGGTGCCCGGGTAGCGGTCGGGCTGGTCCCAGTTGCGGCTGCCGGAGGCGACGAAGAGGTCGGGGACCCGGTTGGTGTGCAGGAAGTCGAGCACGCCGGTGTGGGTGGGCGTACCGAGACCGTTGAGGATCGCGAAGACCCGGTCCTGGAGCACCAGTTGCCGGACCACCTGTTGGGTGTTCGCCGGGTTGTACCCGTCGTCCACGAACCGGTAGGTGATCTTCCGGCCGTGCACGCCGCCGGTGGCGTTGACGTGGTCGAAGTACGCCTTCGTGGCCGGGGCGATCTTCGAGTAGCCGGCCGACGCCGGACCGGTCAGCGGCATGTGGGTGCCGACGACGATCTCCGTGTCGGTGACTCCGGGGACGGTGCCGGAGGAATCGTCGCCGCCGCAGGCCACGGAGCCGGCGAGCAGGACGAGCGCGGTGGCGGTCGCGAGACCGCGTCGTGTCGTGGAGCGCATGGGACACCGACCTTTCATCGGTCCGGTGGTGCGGGGTGGTGGGTGGGGTGTGGCGGCCGTCGTTTCCGCAGCGCCCGGCCCAGGCGGGACAGGGCGCCCTGCACGCCACCGGGCGCGGCGATCATGACGACGATCAACGTGCTGCCGAAGATCGCCAACGGCAGGTTGCCCTCCAGTCGTCGGGCGGTCGCCGGTGCGAGGGTGAGCAGGTCGGTCACCGAGTGCGCGAGGTCGGGCAGGGCGACCAGCGCGACGGCGCCCCAGACCGCGCCGGCCAGCCGGCCGAGGCCGCCGATGACCACCGCCATCACCAGGAACAGCGACAGGGTCAGGCCGAACGCGCCGGGCGACACGCTCTGCGCCAGCACCGCCAGCAGGGCACCGCCGAGACCGGCGGCGGCGGCGCTGACCACGAACGCGACGACCTGGGTACGGGCCACGTGGATGCCGGCGAGGCGGGCGGCCACCTCGTCGTCGCGTACCGCCCGGAAGGCGCGGCCGTACCGACTGCGGACCAGGTTCGCCAACAGCACCAGGCAGAGCAGGGCCGCCGTGGCGGCCGACCACAGCTGCCAGCGCTCGTACGGGAACGCGGCCCCCAGGGCGGCCGGTGCCGGGGCGGTCGGCACCGCCAGGCCCTGTTCACCGTTGAGGAGACCGTCGAAGGTGACCGCCGACGCCGGCACCACCACCGCGACGGCCAGGGTGAGCCCGGCCAGGTACGGGCCGCGCAGCCGGGCGGCGGCCACCCCGACGACCACGCCGACGACCACGGTGACCAGCACCGCCGCGCCCAACGACACCGGCAGCACCGCACCGGAGGTGACGCCCCGGTCGGCGAAGGCGCGCTGGCACAGCGCGACGGTGTACGCGCCGGTGGCCATCAGCGCCCCGTGCCCGAGGGAGAGCTGACCGCACAGTCCGGTCAGGACGGTCAGCCCGGCGGTCGCACAGACGTACGCGGCGACGGTGGCCAGTTGGAAGTTGCGGAACGGGTCGAGCTGGTAGCTGAGGACCAGCACCACCAGCGCGGCGACGAGCGCCACGGCGAGGTGTCGCAGCAGGGTCGGCACCGGCCGGAATCCGGTGGGCGCGTCGACGGCGGGGCGGGGCGGCGACGCCGCCCGGGTGGCGCTCACACCCGCCTCGCGCGCACCGGGGCGAACAGGCCACCGGGACGCAGCAGCAGCACCGCCAGCAGCAGGGCGAGCACCGCGAGGGGGATGAGGTCACCACCGGCGTACCCGCTGACGTAGGAGAGCAGCAGCCCCACGCCGAGGCCGCCGACGACGGCGCCGGGTGGGCTGTCCAACCCGCCGACCACCGCCGCGGTGAACGCGGTGACGAAGACCAGGTCCATGGCGTGCGGGTGCAGGCCCAGCTCGGTCGGCACCACCAGCATGCCGGCCAGGGCGCCGACGCCGGAGGCCAGCGCCCAACCGAGGGTCCGCATCCCGGCCACGTCGACCCCGAGCAGCCGGGAGACCTCGGGCGCGAACGCCGCCGCGCGCATCCGCAGGCCGACCGCCGTCCGGGTGAAGATCCAGACCAGGGCCGCGCCGACCACGCCGACGGTGGCGAGGACGAACAGGTCGTACGGCGACAGCACGGCCAGCCCACCGGCGGTCAGTGCGGTACGGCTCAACGGGGCCTGGACCGGCAGGTACTCGTTGCCGTGGACCATGCCGAGGACGGCCTGGATCAGCAGCACCAGCCCGAGCGCGACGATCACCGGGTTGAGTGGTGAGCGGTGGTCCACCAGCCGCATCACCGCCACGTCGACGAGTGCGCCGAGCAGCAGACCGGCCACCAGCGCGGCGGCGAACCCCACCCAGTACGAGCCGGTGGCGGCGGTCACCGCGTACCCGGCGTACGCGGCGGCGACGGCCATCGCGCCCTGGGCGAAGTTGACGATGCGGGCGGCCCGCCAGATGAGCACCAGGGCAAGGGCGAACGCCGCGTACACCGCCCCTCGGGACAGCCCGTCGAGGGTGAGGAAGAGGAAGCGGTCCAACGATCCTCCTTCTGCGTCAGAACCCGAGGTAGGCGTGGCGCAGGTCGGCGTCGTCGCGGAGCCGGGCCGCCGGGGCGGCGAGCACCACCCGGCCGAGCGCCATCACGATGCCCTGGTCGGCGACGGCGAGCGCGCTGCGGACGTTCTGCTCGACCAGCAGCACGGTCAGCCCGGTGTCGTCGCGGAGCCGCCGCAGCAGCGCCATGGTCTGCGCCACGACCCGAGGTGCCAGGCCGAGCGACGGTTCGTCGAGCAGCAGCAGCCGGGGCCGGGCCACCAGGGCCCGGCCGAGCGCCAGCATCTGCCGTTCCCCGCCGGAGAGCTGGTGGCCGAGGTGGCGGCGCCGCCGGGCCAGCGGTGCGAAGAGGTGATAGACCTCGTCGAGGGCACGGGCGGCGTCCGCCCGGTCCGACCGCCACAGGGCCCCCAGCCGCAGGTTCTCCTCCACCGTGAACTCGCCGATCACGCCGCGCCCCTCCGGGACGTGCGCCAGGCCGCGCCGGACCAGGTGCTCGACCCGTACGCCACGCAGGTCCTCACCGGCGAAGCAGACCGTGCCGGCGGTGGGACGCAGCACACCGGAGAGTGCCCGCAGCAGGGTGGTCTTGCCGGCGCCGTTGGCCCCGAGCACGGCGGCGATGGTGCCGGTGGCCACCCGCAGGTCCACGCCGTGCAGCACCGGCACCGGGCCGTAGCCGACGGCCAGCGCCTCGACGCTGAGCAGAGCCGGCGGCGCGCTCACGACGCGGTCCCGCCGGGGTGCGTCGCGTCCTGCGGCACCGTCGCGGTTTGCGGCACCGCCGCGCCCAGGTAGGCGTCCAGCACGGCCGGGTCCTCGCGGACCTGCTCCGGCGGACCGGTCGCGACGACGCGACCGAAGTCGAGCACCACGATCCGGTCGCAGACCGCCATCACCAGGTCCATGTGGTGTTCCACCAGCAGGACGGCACAGGGGTCGGTGGCCCGGTGCGGGAGCGCGCGGACCAGGTCGGCCAAGGCGGCCACGTCCTCGCCGCCGAGCCCACCGGCGGGCTCGTCGAGCAGCAGCAGCCGGGGGCGGGCGGCCAGCGCCCGGGCCAGGCCGACGCGTTGGCGGATGGCGAGGGGCAGGGTGTCGGGTGCCGCCGAGGCGTACGCCGCGACGTCCAGCTCGTCCAGGACGGTCATCGCGTGCCGGCGCAGCCGACGCTCGTCGCGGTCGCTGCGGGGCAGCCCGAGCAGCGCCGGCAGCAGGCCGGTCCGGCTGAGGTGCGAGGCACCGGCCATCACGTTCTCCAGCACGCTGAGCCCGGCGAACAGCCCGGTGCCCTGGAGTGTCCGGGCGATGCCGAGCTGGTTGAGGCGGTGCGGTGCGGGCCGCAGCGGCCGGCCGTCCAGGGTGAGCGTGCCCCGGTGCGGGGTGACGAAGCCGCAGACCACGTTGAACAGCGTGGTCTTCCCGGCGCCGTTGGGGCCGATCACGCCGACCACCTCGCCCGGGGACACCCGCAGTGAGACGTCGTCGAGCGCGGTGAGGCCGCCGAACCGCACGCCGACGTCGTGCAACGCGAGGCCGTCGGTCATCGACCCACCTCCTCGCGTCGGGCCAAACTAATTACACTCGGAGTGTACGTTTCTCCGTGATGACGTCAAGCCCTCGCAGCCCGTGACGACGGTGCCGGGAAAGCCACCGAGCGGTGTCACCAGGCACGCCACCGATCGCCGTTCCATGCACTCCTCATGCACGGTGAGGCCGCCGGTCGGTGGACCGGCGGCCTGCGATCCGTGGTGGCGCGCGTCGGATCAGTGCGGGCAGGTGGTGCGGTACTCCTCGACGGCCAGGCCGCCCGGCCCCGGGCAGAGGAACTGCTCGTACCGGGTGTCGTCGTCGACGAACCGCTTGAGCCAGGCCACCGCCTGCTTGGCGGTCGGCGTGTTCACCGTGTTCGGGAAGAAGTGCCCGGCGTTGTTCAGCTCCAGGTACGCCTTCTCCGCCGAGGCCGGGATGCTGGTGTAGAACGGCTCGGAGTGCGTGGCGACCGGAGCGGTGCTGTCGCTCTCCCCGCCGATGATCAGTGTCGGCACCCGCAGGTTCGACCAGTTCTTGGTCAGGTTCCACGGGGCCAGCGGCACCGCGGCCTGCAACGACGGTCGACTCGCGGCGGCCTCCAGGCTGCCGCCGCCGCCCATCGAGTGACCGGCCACCGCCAGCCGACCGGCGTCGATCCGGCCGCGCACCGAGCTGCGCTGGGTCAGGTAGTCCAACGCGGCCAGGAGCTGACGTCCCCGGCTGGCCGGCTGGTCCAGACGGGTGATGGTGTCGATGCCGATCACCACGAACCCGTGCGAGGCGATCCGGGGACCGAGCCAGCTCAGGCTCGACCAGGAGGCGGTGTAGCCGGGCGAGATGGCGACCGCGCCGAAGGTGCCCTCGCTGGTGCTGGTCGGGTAGTAGATGACGCCGCCGCCGAAGCCGCTGACGCTCAACGAGGAGACGTTCGTCGAGGAGGTGGCGAATGGACCGCGACTCGCCTCCAGGATCGCGTCGGTCGGTGCCGGGCCGCGCTCGTACGGGCTGGCCGCCTGGGCGGGCGCGGCGGTGGCGACGAGGCCACCGGTGGCGGCCAGCACGGCGGCCGTCGCCAGCCGGGCCACCAGGGTCGCGGAACGGGAACGGGAACGGGTGGTGGTGGATGATCGCACGTCGGGCACTCCCTCGGTCCGGGCGGTATCGACTGCGATCAGTGTTCGAGATGTCCGGCCGGCAGCGCATCGGCAAAATCGCCAGTCACCGGGGTGGGCGGGGGGGGGGGGGGCGCCGCCCCCCCCCCCCCCCCCGGCCCGGTTCACCGCACCGTGCAGAGCGTGCCGTTGAGCCGGAAGGCGGTCGGCGTCACGTTCGGGCCGCTGTACGCCCCGACGAACCCGGCGGTGACCGTGCCCCCGGCCGGAATCCGGCGGTTGTCGTCGGTGCCGGTCACCCGGACGGCGGTGCCGACCTGTTCCCAGGTGGCGTTCCAGCCGCTGCTCACCTGCTGCCAGCTCGTCGGCCAGGTCCAGGTCAACGTCCAGCCGTCGACCGCGCCCGCCCCGGTGTTCGCCACCTCGACGTCGGCCACGTAGCCGTTGCCCCAGTCCGTGGTGCTGGCGAACCGGACGGCGCAGGTGCTGGTCGCCGGGCTGCCGGTGGTGAAGGTGAGCGGCGGGGACGCCCAGGAGACCCGGCCCGCGGTGTCGCGGGTCAGCACGTTGACCGTGTACCGGGCGCCGGGGGCGAGGTTGTCCACGGTGAGGCTGGTGCCCGAGGTCTCCCCGAGCTGTTCGCTGACCGCACCGTGCTGCCGGTACACCTCGTACTTGGCGATCGGGGCGGCGCCTCTGGTGGCCGCCGGCCAGGAGATGGTCGCACTGCGGTGGGTGACGTCGTCGACCGTGGGTCGGCCGGGTGCGCTCGGCTGACCGCCCGGCGCAGCGGCCGGACGCACCACGAGCGTGGTCAGCGAGTACGGCGGCAGGGTCCGGCTGGTCGCGCTGCCGGTCTGCGCGGTGGCGACGGCGGTGGCGCCGTTGGTGTGGGTGTGCACCGTGGGCGCGGCGGCCGACGGGGCGAACCCGGCGTAGTCGATGTCGACCTCCCGCGCGTTGTCCGGGTCCTTGTTGATCAGCAGCACCGCGACCTCCCCGTTGGCCCGGCGTACCGCGTGCGCGGCGACCAGCGGGTCACTGGTGCCGGCCCGGACGAACTGGTCGCCGGTGCGCGCGAACCGGCTCATCATGGTCAGCCCGTGGTACGACGCGAACGGCGTGTTCAGCGGCGGCTCGCAGACCGACCCGTCCGAGGTGCAGGTGCCGCTGGAGAGCATCCCGAAGTCGCCGTAGTCGGTCTGCCCCGCCACGGTCGTCACCTTGCCGATGCCGTTGCGGACGTTCCACCACTGCACGGTGAAGACCCCGTTGGCCAGCAACCCGCTGTAGGCGTCGGCCAGGAACAACGCGGCCGGTTGGCTGGTCATCCCCTCGGCGGTCACGTTCACCTCGGTGAGGCTGATGCCGATGCGGTCCGCGTCCGGTCCGGCGTACCGGCTGATCTGCTGCCGGAGCAGGTGCACCGCGTCGGTGATGTGGCTGGTCCGGGGCAGCGACTCGGCCGGGCTGCCGCCCGGGTACCAGTGCACGTCGACGAAGTCGATCTTCGGCCCGGCGATCGACAGCACGGTCTGGTTCCAGGGGCCCGGGTCCGCGCCGGCGGTCAGCCCGTCGGGCCAGTTCGCCGGCATGGTCAGCACCGCGCCGACCTTGATGTCCGGGTCGACGGCCTTCATCGCGTCGGCGTAGTCGACGACCAGGTTCGCGTAGTAGGTGGCGCTCTTGTCCGGGTGCTCGTCGGCCTCCCAGGCCGAGCCGTAGTGACCGTTGCCGTAGTTCTCGTTGCCGACCGCCCAGTAGCGGGCGTCGTACCCTTTGGTCACGTTGGCGTAGCGCACCCACTCGGCCGCCTCCTGCGGCGTGCCGGTGCCGTAGTTCGCAATGATCATCGGCTGGGCGCCGGCCCGGCGCACCCCGGCCATGAAGGTGTCGAAGTCGGTGTTCGGCGCGACGTACCCGCCCGGTGCCGTGTGGTCACGCCAGTGGTAGATGTCGGCGTACGAACCGCCGGGGTACCGCATCATCTGCACGCCGGCCGCGCGCAGCAGGTCCGACGTCTCGGTGGTGCCCAACTGCGAGTCCCAGATGGCGTGGTTCACGCCGAGGGCGGTGTCCGGCACGGCGGCCAGCCCGGCCCGCGCGTTCACCGTCACCGCCACCGGTGCCGTCGCCGCGCCGACGCTGGGCGGCGCGACACCGAGCAGCGCACCGGTGGCGAGCAGCAGGCTCGCCGCCAGGGCCGCCCGGCCGCGCCGGGAGAGTCGCAACGGCGGGTTCAGGGGTCGAACACCGTGCCTGTTCGAGATGGTCATGGTCGTCCTTCGTGTGTTCACGGCGGCGACCCGCCCGGCCCGGCGTCCGAGGCAGGCGGCCTCGGACGCGGGCGGACGCCACGACAACAGCTCGTCCGCCGCCTCCCGGGAGGCCGTGGCGGCTCCGGGTGCCCCTGAGGCGACGGTCAGCGCGCTCACGCGACCGGCATCGACGCATCAGAATCCCACACGCTCCGACGTGGACTCAACGACGCGCCGGACCGATTCGGTGGCGAGCCAGCGGTCAGGCCACCTCGGGGGTGGCCCGGTCGATGATCGCGGCGAAGTCGACGCCGGCCGGCAGGGTGCCGTACGCATGCCCCCGGTCGACGCCGAGGCGGGAGGCGCAGAAGGCGTCGGCGACGGCCGGATGACCGTGGCGCACCAGCAGCGCGCCCTGCAACACCAGGGCCAACTGCTCGACCACCCGACGGGCCCGCACTTCCAGGTCCACCGGGTCGTCCAGGGCGACCTGGAGCTGGTGCACCGCAGCGTCGAGTCGGGAGTCCACACCGGCGGCCATGCCCACCTCGGCCTCGAACGCCGCCCGCACCTCGGGCTGCCCGGCGAGCGCCCGCAGCACGTCCAGCGCGGCGACGTTGCCGGACCCCTCCCAGATCGAGTTCAGCGGCGACTCGCGGAACAGCCGGGGCATCCCGGACTCCTCGACGTACCCGTTGCCGCCCAGGCACTCCAGCGCCTCGGCGGCGTGCCCCGGCCACCGCTTGCAGACCCAGTACTTGCCGACGGCCAGGGCGATCCGCTTGAACGCGGTCTCCACCGCGTCACCCCGCACCGAGCGGTCCGTCGCCCCGGCGAGGCGCATCATCAGCACGGTCGCCGCCTCGGACTCCACCGCGAGGTCGGCCAGGACGTTACGCATCAGCGGCTGGTCGGCCAGGTACCGGCCGAAGACCTGCCGGTGCGCGGCATGGTGCGCGGCGGTGATCACGCCCTGCCGCATCCCGGCCGCCGCGCCGATCACGCAGTCCAGCCGGGTCAGGTTGACCATGTCGATGATGGTGCGGACGCCCCGGCCCTCGTCGCCGACCCGCCAGGCGACCGCGTCGTCGTACTCGACCTCGGCGGAGGCGTTGGACCGGTTGCCCAGCTTGTCCTTGAGGCGCATCAGCCGCATCGGGTTGCGGTCGCCGTCGGGCAGCACCCGGGGCACCAGGAAGCAGGTCAGCCCGTCCGGCGCCTGGGCCAGGGTGAGGAACAGGTCGCTCATCGGCGCCGAGGTGAACCACTTGTGCCCGACCAGCCGATAGCTGCCGTCGGCCTGCGGGCGCGCGGCGGTGGTGTTCGCGCGCACGTCGGAACCGCCCTGCTTCTCCGTCATCGACATGCCCGCCAGCAGTCCCCGCTTGCCCAGCGGCTCGCGCAGCCCGAAGTCGTACACCCGTGCGGTGAGCAACGGCTCGTAGCGGTCGGCCAGTTCCGGCGCGTGTCGCAGCGCCGGCACCACGGCGTAGGTCATCGAGATCGGGCACCCGTGACCGGCGTCCGGCCGCCAGGTGTAGAACTTCGCCGCCCGCGCGACGTGTGCGCCGACCCGTGGGTCGGCCCAGGGCGCGGCGTGCAGCCCGTGGCCGACGGCGGTGCGCATCAGCTCGTGCCAGGACGGGTGGAACTCCACCTCGTCGACCCGACGGCCGTAGCGGTCGTGGGTGCGCAGCGTCGGCGGGTGTTCGTTGGCCAGCCGGCCGTGTTCGGCGGCGGCCTCGCCGCCCGCCAGTCGGCCGAGTTCACGCAGGTCGGCCGTTGCCCACTCGGCACCCTCGCGGGCCAGCCCGGCCAGCAACGCCGGGTCGTCGGCGACGTCGTGGCCGACCAACGGCGGAACCTGGTTGAACACCTCGTGCGTGGCCACGTACGGGACTCCCCTCGGCGGTGCGGGCGCGAACCATCATCCAGTCTCCACCGGCGCGGGCCGGTAACCCCGAACGTGGCCGGTCAACGCCGCAGGGCCGGTGAGGTCAGGGCCACCAGCCCGGCCACCGCCAGCACCCCGGCGCAGCCGTGCAGCACCGTCGAGACCCGCGCGGCCTCGGCGAGCGAGCCGAGCAGGCTGGTGGTCAGCAGCAGTGGCAGGCTCTGCACGAGCACCAGCACGGACTGCACCCGGGCCAGGTGCGTGACCGGGGCGGCGGCCAGGATCAGCGGGCCGATGTGGGTGCCGAAGAGTCCGGACCCCGCGCCGACCGCCACCCCGGCCGCCACCGCCGACTTCGGCGAGCCGCCCGCCGCCAGCGCGGCCACTCCGGCGGCGGCCACCAGCAGTCCGGTGGCGGCCGCCCGGCCGGCGCGGGGCAGCGCGCCACGGGCCAGCACCGTCACCGCGGCGGTGGCCGTACCCAGCGCCACCGCCGCGACGACGGCACCGGTGACCTGCGGCGACCACACCCGCTCCCGGGCCAGCAGCGGCACGAGCAGCGAGGAGACCGGCAGCAGGAACCCGGCGGCGACACCGGTGAGCAGCAACGCGGGACGCAGGGCACCGTGCGACGAGACGACCCGTACCCCGTCCAGACAGGCCCGCCACAGCGACTGCGCCGGGTCCATGGGCGGTTCCGGGGCCGCACGGGCTCGTCGGTCCGCCGCTCGCGGCTGCGCCGACCGACCGGCCCGCGACCGCAGGGCCAGCAGAATCGACAGCATCACCAGGCAGGTCACGGCGTTGGTCAGGGCCGCGCCGGCCAACCCGGCCCCGGCCAGCAGCAGACCGCCCAGCGACGGCCCGGCGAGCAGAGCGAGTTGGCCGGCGAGTTGGCGGGCCGACATCGCGCGAGCCAGCGCGTCCGGCGGCACGAGACGACGGGGCATCGAGCCCGTGCTGGGCAGATAGAAGGCGTCCACGACCCCGATGGCCACGGCGGCGAGCAGCAGCGGCAGCCGTGGGTCGGTCGAGGACCACGCGGCGGCGGCCAGCGCCACGGTCACCGCGACCATCACCGCGTCCGACACGACCATGACCCGCCAGGCGCCGACCCGGTCGGCCACCGCGCCGCCCACCAGCAGCAACAGCGCGCGGGGCAGGTTGATCGCGGTCAGCACCACCGCGGCGAAGCGGCCCCCGTGCCCGGCCGCCACCCAGGTCATCGCGAAGGCCATGGCCTGTACGCCGACCAGACTCAACGCGGTCCCGCCGAGCCACGCCCAGTACGCGCCGGGCACCGCCGACCGGCCACCGATCGCCGCAACCACCACGGTCCTCCCCGTCCACCGCCGACGCGCCAGGCCGGCACCGCTGGTCGCGGTACCGGCCGGTGTCCCGGTGAGGCACTGTGCGGCCTCGACCCGGTGGAGGGTCAAGCCGCGCGCTAGTCCCCCAGTTCGGTGCGCGGGATCAGGTCGGGCGACCAGGTGAAGCGGTAGCGTTGGTCGGCCACCCCCTCGGCGAATGCCTTGGTCACCGCCGGGGAACTGACGATCCGCCAGTCCCGTTCCTTGTTCACCTCGAACCAGATCAGGCCGATGATGTCCGCGTGGCGCGGCAGCGACCGGAACGTCTCGGTGATCCACTCGGCCTTGCGTCCCACCATGTCGGAGGCAGCGGTCTCGGTGATGACCAACGGCTTTCCGGTGAAGGTACGGATCTCCTTGATGGTCTCGGCGAAGATCGCGTCGAAGGTGCGGTACTTCGAGAAGGCGCCCATCCCGTAGTAGCCCGACAGCCCCACCCAGTCGACGTAGTCGTCGCCCGGGTAGAGGCCGGCGAGGTCCGGCGTCGAGTTGCTCCACCTGGCGTTCGGGCTCCACACCCAGATCACGTTCGTGGCACCGGCGGCCTCGAAGAGGTCGTGCACGTGGCGCCAGGCCTCGACGTAGTCGCCCGGCTGGTTGCCGTTGGCCATCTCGCACCACGGGTACCAGTTGCCGTTCATCTCGTGCGCGAACCGGATCGCCACCGGATGCCCGAGCGCCTTGATCCCCTCGGCCCAGGACCGCAGGTACCGGTCGAAGTCGCCGCGGGTGATGTGGGACAACCGGTAGTCGGGCTGGTTCGAGCGGAGCTTGTCGATCTTGTGGCGCTCGGTCCCCTTCTCGCGGGCCTCCTCGTCCAACCGGTAGTCCCACGGTTCCCACGCCAGCATCGGCAGCATGCCGCGGTCGCTGATGCCCGCGAAGAGCGCCGGGTCGAAGGTGTCGGTCGCCCAACCCGAGCCGAAGAGCATGACCTGCGGCTGGTGACGCGCCGCCGCGGTGAAGGCGTCCACCGGCGTGAAGTCGTACGGCCCCTCCTTGGTCGCGACACCGACGAACGTCTTCCCGGCCGGCGGGAAGACCGCCGCCGGTGGCGACACAGCGGGCGACGGAGCGGCGGTCGCCTCGGCGACCAGGGCCCGGGACGGGTCGGGACGCTTCCCCGCCCCGTTCATCGGCGCGATCGCGAAGGCGTAGGCCAGCAGGAGCGCACTCAGCAGCGCCACCGTCACCCGTGGCACGGTCAGCCTCACCATGGTGTCCCCGGTTCCACCGCCACCCGGGCCTTCCCCCGGGCCGTCGGCCGGGCGCGCTCCGCCTGCGCGGTGTCGGACTCAGCGGGAACGGCCGGCTCGGTCCGGGCCGTCAGGCTCGACCCGAGTGCGATCAGCGGCGGGCCCAGACCGGTCAGGATGGTCAGGATCGGCCACACCCGGAGCAACGTGAAGTCGTGGTCCAGCGCGAAACTGGCGGCGAGCAGGCCGGCGGCGGCCGCCGCCCAGCACAGGTGCAGGCGAAAGGTGCCCAGCGACTCGGTGGTGCGCAACCGGCCCTTCGCGGTCACCACGAAGCCGAGCTTTCGGCGCAGCAGCGCACCGAAGCCAGCCCCGACGTAGATCGGACCCGCGAAGAGCGCCAGTGCCATGCCCACCAGGCCGATCTCCTCCCGCTCGTGCGGCGCGATGTTGAATCGGCGCAGCCAGAGCCAGAGCAGAAACCAGGTGCCGATGGTCGAGCCCCAGAGCACCGACCACACGGCGACGTCGAGTCGGGCCGCGCTGACCCCGGTGAGCAGGTACATGGCCGTCGCGAAGTTGCCCAGCAACAGGCTGACCGCCACGCTCGGGTAGTAGAACTGGAGCAGCCGGTACTGCCAGCGCCGGCGGGAGCGCAGTTCGCGCGGCGCGCGCAGCTCGGGATGGACCAGGATCTCGCAGATGCCGGCCGCCCAGCGCTTCTGCTGGTTGAAGTAGTCGGCCCAGGACGTCGGACCCTCCCCGATCGCGACCACGTCCGGGGTGTAGACGCCCTTCCACTGGTTCCCCGTCTGCGGATTCCTCGCGGCGTGGATCCGGATGCTGGTCAGGTGGTCCTCGATGATCGAGTCCTGGTAGCCGCCGACGCTGCGCCAGGCCGCCGGACGGTACAGGTGACCGGTGCCGGTGAGCAGCGGCGCGTCCAGCCCGTTGCCGCCGCGGGCGATGAGCCCGTTGTACAGGTACTGCTGCACCGAAGCGCCGTGGGCGACCAGGTTCTGGTGCATGTTGCCGTAGACCTGCGGCGTCACCACGAAGGCCACGTCCGGGTCGCGGAAGTAGCCGAGCGTACGTTCCAGGAAGTTCATCATCGGGACGTGGTCCGGGTCGACGTTGGCGACCACGTCGTACCGGTGCTCGTGCTCGGCCCGCCAGGCGTTGTGGTTGCCGGACTTCGTCCGGGCCCGGAACTCCCCGCTGGGCTGGTTGTACTCCGGCCGTCCGGATCGGCTGAAGTGGCGTACCCCGAGTCGCGTCGCCATCTCCTTCACCGCCGGGTCGTCGCCCTCGTCGAGGATCCAGACGTCGACCCGTCCGCAGTACACGATCTGCCGCATCCGACGCAGGGTCCGCTCGACGACGTCGAGCGGCTCCTTGCTGGGCACGATCGTGGTGAGCAGTGCGACCCGCAGGCCGACCGGCGGGTCGACCGGGACCGGGTCCCGGGCGTGGTAGGCGAAGACCCAGACGACCATGTTCTGCGCGAGGCGGATCAGCTCGACGCCGACCACCACGCAGAAGCCGAGCCGGGCAGCGGTGGTCTGCCAGCTGCCGAGCCCGGTCACGTCGGACCCCGGCACGTGTCCGGGGAGCAGCAGCCAGCCGACGAGCAGCAGGCCGGCCGCGCTGTTGAGCAGCACCAGCAGCGTCAGCATCAACCGCGCGGCGGGCGAGAGTACGTGCCGGAACTCGACGGCCGCCTGCGGATCCCGGGGCGTGACCAGCGGTCCGGCGGCCGCCCCGCATCTCGCGTAGGCCAGCCGGGCCCGGATGTTGAGCTGGCGACGGTCCGGACGTCGGGCGGGTGGCGGTCGGTCCGGAGCGACCTCCGGGGATCCACCTCCGGGGCTCGCTTTCGGTGTGGTTCGAGACAGGCGTGTGTCGACGACGACGCCCACGTTGCCTCCCAAGGCTCCGGCCACCGAGGCGGCCACGAAGAACACGAAGAGTTACAGTTGATCCCGTTCGCTCACCAGCAGCGCCAACGTGAGGCCGGTGGGTCGCCAGACCTGCGCCACCTGATACCGGGTGCGTAGCAGTTGTTCCTTGGCACCGCCGAGGGCGTGCACCGGGTCGGTCCGCTCGCCGAGTCGGACCACCCACAGTCGCCGGGTACCGGTCAGGCATCCGGCCACGTCGGCACATTCGGCGACCGGAAGCCGGCTGCGGAGGTGTCGTGGACCGGCGGCGAGGACGTCCTGCGGCCGACGGTCGGCCGGCAGGTAGTGCGCCACCACGTGCCGGCCGACCCACCCGCCCTCGGGATCGGCGGACTCGTAGACCACCCCGTCGCCGGGTTGCAGTCGTCTGTCGATGATCTCCGCGAGCTGCCGGGTGGCCTGCTCGTGCCCGTCGGGCTCGCGCCCCGCGACCTGGATCGGCGCGCCGATCACGGCGATCGCCGCCACCACCCCCGCGGCCCACCGCAGGCGCACCCTGGCGAGGGCCGCCGCACCGAGCGTGGCCCACGCGGGCAGCGTGAAGAGCATGAACTGCGGCAGCCAGACCGGTGCCACCTGCGCGACGATCAGCAAGCCGAGCGGCGGCACCACCGCCCAGGTGGTGTAGATGGCGGCGGGATAGCGCATCGGCAGGCTGAACAGCGCCAGCGCGAGCAGCACCACCCCCAGCGCGGTGACACCGAACAGTTCCCTGGGGGTCGCGGCAAGCGCGTCCAGGCTCGGGCTCGACAACCTCGGCAGCCGGCCGCCCTGCACGATCGCGTGCCACAGCAGCCCGGCGGCGGGCAGCACGCCGACGCCCGCCGCGACGAGCCATCGGCCGGTCACGGCACGCCGGAAGGCGAACACCGTCCAGCCGTGACCGACGAGCAGCAGGAGCGCGATCACGTTGCACAGACCCAGCACCACCACCGAACCGGCGTAGAGCGCGAGACGTCCGAACCTCGGCCGGTCGACGGCCGACTGGAGCAGCCAGGAGGCGAGCACCGCGGCGAGCAGGGTCAACGCGTACGGCTGGGCCTCCTGCGCGTACCGGGCCGAGGTCGGCAGCAGGGCGAAGACGACGCCCGCCAGCACGCCGGTGCCCGGCGTGAACAGCCGGGACGCCATCGCACCGACGAGCGCCGCCGCCCCGGTCATGGCCAGGATCGAGGGTCCGCGCAGCGCGAGGTCGGAGGTGCCGAAGACCTCCGACCAGCCCCGCACCAGGAGGTGGTACGGCACCACGGTGACGTCGATCGAGCGGAGCAGGGACCAGGTGTCCCGCCAGGACGACGCGGCGCTGCCCCAGGTGGCGAGTTCTTCCAGGCGCAGGCCGGGTGCGCCGGCCCGCACGGTGCCGAGCGCGCCCATCAGCAGCGCCGGCAGCAGCCATGCGGCAACCCGCCACCAGCGGGTGTCGGTCACCGGCCGGACCGGGCCGCCGTCCCGGCCCTCCCCCCAGGGGTCCTCGTCGCTGGCCTCCGGCGACGCGAGCCGGGGCAGGACGATGGTGTCGGCGTCCCTCATCGTGCCCTCACACATCTGGCATGGGTTCCGTCGTCCAGGAGCGTATTGAGCGGATTTCACCACGAGGTCGATATGCCGCAAAAACCGCCAAACCGGTATCGGGATCCCAAAGAACGCAATCAGCCCCGGCAGCCGGTCGGCGCCGCCGGTAGGACGCCGCCTCGCGCGGCTGTCGCACCAGACCCGGACGGCGGACGAATGCGGGGCTTCGACGCCCGCCGATCCGAGTCTTGCGCGCCCGTTAACCGCATCGTATTGTTAGCGATAACATCGACATCGGCGCATAACACAGTCGAAACCTCAGGCCCGTGGAGACGGGCGAGGGCCGCCCATCGCCGCAGGCAGCACACGATGCACCGCCCGTGTGACGAGGGCCCACCACGGCTCCGCCCACTCCCGCGCGTGCCGAGGTCTCGACGCCTCGACCTCCCGCGGCGACGCGGTCTGAACGCACGCCACCGCCTGGGCTCAAGGGCCGCCCCCCCAGTCCTTGTCGTGCCGGAGTCACGTCCCCGTCCCCACCCCGAGAAAGGTCAGTACGATGGCTCTGACTCGACGAGCGTTCACGCTGGGCGCGATCGCCACCGCCGGTCTCACCGCCTCCGGCCTGGCGATCAATCCGCAGGCCGCATCGGCAGCCACCTACACCGCATACCTGAAGACGTACTTCACCGAGTCACCGAACCAGTCGGCGGCCGACTACGGCCTGCACCTCGCGGTCAGCCGGGACGGCCTGAACTGGTCACCGCTCAACCAGAACAACCCGGTCGTCACCCCGACCGCCGGTGACCTGGGACTGCGCGACCCGTTCATCTTCCGCAAGCAGGACGGCACCTTCGTGGTCGTCGCCACCGACCTGTTCGGGCTCAACTTCGGCCGCAACAGCCAGTACCTGCACGTGTGGGACTCGACCAACCTGACCAGCTTCACCGGGTACCGACGGATCCAGATGCACACCTACGCCAACGTGCACACCTGGGCACCGACGGTGTTCTGGGACGCCGGACGCGGCCAGTACGCCATCGTCTACTCGGCCAACACCACCACGGACCTGTTCCTGGTGAACTACACCAGCGACTTCCGCACCGTCAGCGGGCCGCAGACCTACTTCAGCCCCGGCTTCCCGGTGCTCGACGCCGACATCCACGTCGACGGTGGTGTGACGTACATGTACTACAAGAACCTGTCCAACGGGAACCTGTACGGCGCCCGGTCGAACACCGGCGCCCCGAACAGCTTCACCACCTACACCGGCGGGCTGCGGCAGGGCAACGCGATCGAGGGCGCCCACCTGCTCAAGCGCAACGACGGGTCGGGCTGGTGGCTCTGGGGCGACTCGTTCAGCCCGATCAACAACGACTTCTACCTCTGGGGCACGAGCAACATCGGCGCCAACTCGTGGTCGGTGCTCAACCAGCGCGACTACACGCCGCCGCTGAACTCCAAGCACGGCTCGATCGTCGGCATCACCGAGGCCGAGTACAACGGCGCGGTCAGCCGTTGGGGCCTGCCGAACTGGGTCCGGTTGAAGTCCTGGAACCTGCCCGACTACTTCGTGCGGCACTCCAACCGGGCGATCCGCATCGACCCGTACCCGTTCGATCCGCACCGCGACCAGATGTGGCGGATGGTGCCCGGCCTCGCCGACTCGGCCGGGGTGTCCTTCGAGTCGATCAACGTGCCCGGCAGCTTCCTGCGGCACAGCGGGTACGTGGCCCGCCTCGACCCCAACGACAACAGCGCGACCTTCCGCGCCGACGCCACGTTCTACCGCACCGCCGGGCTGGCCGACGGCGCCTGGTCGTCGTTCCGCTCGTACAACTTCCCCACGTACTACCTGCGCCACGCCGGTTACGTGCTGCGCATCGACCCGCTCAGCTCGTCCTCCAGCGCCGCCGACCGTCAGGACGCCACCTTCCGGGTCACCTCGTAATGCCGTACCCACGGTGGCCGGGCCGTCGCCCCGGCCCGGCCACCGTCCGCCCGAGTCGCTCCCGTCCCCGCACCCGGAGGCCGTGATGCCCCAACCGTCCCTCAATCGTCGCCACCTTCTCCAGGCCGCCGGCGTGGCGGCCGTCGCCGGCACGATCGGCCCCGTGCTGCGCGGCCAGGCCGCCGGTGCGGCGATCCCACCGGCCCGGCCCGACATCGGCGTCTCCGCGTACGCCTTCGACGCGGGCCAGGTGCGGCTGACCGCCAGCCGCTGGCTGGACAACCAGAACCGGACGCTGAACTACCTGCGCTTCGTGGACGTGAACCGGCTGCTCTACAACTTCCGCGCCAACCACCGCCTCTCCACCGGCGGCGCGGCGGCGCTCGGCGGTTGGGAGGCGCCCACCTTCCCGTTCCGGACCCACTCCCAGGGGCACTTCCTGACCGCCTGGGCGCAGATGTGGGCCGTCCTGGGCGACACCACATGCCGCGACAAGGCCAACCTGATGGTGGCCGAGCTGGCCAAGTGCCAGGCCAACAACGCGGCGGCCGGGTTCAACACCGGATACCTCTGCGGGTATCCCGAGTCCGACTTCACCGCCGTGGAGAACCGCACGCTCAGCAACGGCAACGTGCCGTACTACACCATCCACAAGACCATGGCCGGGCTGCTCGACGTGTGGCGGCACATCGGCAACACCCAGGCCCGCGACGTGCTGCTGGCGCTCGCCGGCTGGGTCGACTGGCGCACCGGACGGCTCAGCTCCACCCAGATGCAGGCCATGTTGGGCACCGAGTTCGGTGGCATGAACGCGGTGCTGACCGATCTGTACCAGCAGACCGGTGACGGGCGCTGGTTGACCGCTGCCCAGCGCTTCGACCACGCCGCCGTGTTCAACCCCCTCGCCGCCAACTCCGACCAGCTCAACGGACTGCACGCCAACACGCAGATCCCGAAGTGGATCGGCGCGGCCCGCGAGTTCAAGGCCACCGGCACCACCCGCTACCGCGACATCGCCAGCAACGCCTGGAACCTCACCGTCAACACGCGCACGTACGCGATCGGCGGCAACAGCCAGGCCGAGCACTTCCGCGCGCCGAACGCCATCGCCGGGTACCTGCGCAACGACACCTGCGAGCACTGCAACACGTACAACATGCTCAAGCTGACCCGGGAACTGTGGCTGCTCGACCCGAGCCGCGTCGCGTACTTCGACTTCTATGAGCGGGCCCTGCTCAACCACCTGATCGGCGCGCAGAACCCGGGCGACAACCACGGCCACGTCACCTACTTCACGCCACTGCAACCGGGTGGCCGTCGGGGGGTCGGCCCGGCGTGGGGCGGCGGCACCTGGAGCACCGACTACAACTCCTTCTGGTGCTGCCAGGGCACCGGCCTGGAAAGCAACACCACGCTGATGGACGCGATCTACTTCCACAACGGCAGCACCCTGACGGTGAACCTGTTCATGCCGTCGGTGTTGACCTGGTCGCAGCGCGGCATCACGGTCACCCAGTCCACCAGCTTCCCGGCCGGCGACACCACCACGCTGACCGTGACCGGCAGCGTCGGCGGGTCGTGGACGATGCGGATCCGCATCCCGGCGTGGACGCAGGGCGCCACGGTCAGCGTCAACGGCACGGCACAGAACATCGCCACCACGCCCGGCACGTACGCCGCCCTCACCCGCAACTGGACCTCGGGTGACACGGTGACCGTCCGTCTGCCGATGCGGGTGGTTCTGGAGCCGACCAACGACAACCCGACCGTCTCGGCGCTGCGGTACGGCCCGGCGGTGCTCTCCGGCAACTACGGCAACACCGCGCTGTCGGCGCTGCCCGCCCTGGTGGCCGGCTCGGTGACCCGGACCAGCAGCACCGCGCTCACCTTCACCGCGACCGCCAACGGGTCCACCGTCAACCTGATCCCGTTCTATGACGCGCACGGCCACAACTACACCGTCTACTGGAGCACCGGCGGCTCGGGCGGCACCGGCGATGCGACGTTCCGGCTGGTCAACGCCGCGAGCGGACTGGTGCTCGGGGTCGAGAACATGTCCACCGCCGACGGCGCTCCCGCCCTGCAGTGGGGCGACACCGGCACCGCCGACCACAACTGGCAGCTCGTGGTCGACGGCGCGACGGTGCGGTTCCGCAACGCCAACAGCGGCAAGGTGCTCGGTGTGCAGGACATGTCGACCGCCGACAACGCCCAGGTCCTGCAGTGGGGCGACACCGGCACGGCCGACCACCGGTGGACGGTGGTGGACTCAGGCGACGGGTCCCACAAGATCCGAAACGGACACACCGGCAAGCTGCTGGGCGTCCTCAACGGTTCGACCGCCCAGGGCGCGCGGGTGGTGCAGGACCCGGACAACGGCACGCCGGACAACCAGTGGCGGTTCCTGCCCAACGGCGCGCGGCGGATCCAAAATCTGGCCAGCGGCCTGGTGCTGGGCGTGCAGAACATGTCCACCGCCGACGGTGGCCTGGTTATCCAGTGGGGCGACACCGGCACCGCCGACCATCTCTGGACCGCGCTCGTGGACAGCAACGGCTATCTGCGGTTCCGCAACTCGCACAGCGGCAAGGTGCTGGGCCTGGAGAACAGCGGCACCGGCGCCGGCACGCGGGTGGTGCAGTGGGCCGACAACGGCACGGCGGCCAACCGCTGGCGACTGCGGTACGGCTCGGGCGGCGCCTTCCGGATCCAGTCCGGCAACGGCGGACGTGTTCTCGGCGTCAGCGGTTCCTCGTCCGCCCAGGGGGCGCAGATCGTGCTCGCCGACGACAACGGCGGCAACGCCAATCTCTGGCGGTTCGTCTAGCCAGAAACAGTGTGGAGTGGGGGGGGGGGGGGGGGGGCCCCCCCCCCCCCCCCACGGGGGGGGCGCCCGCAGGGGGGGCGCCCCCCCGCCCACCCAGTGAAGTGTTTAGGGGAAAAAAATGGGGTGTGTGGG
>NZ_JBITKL010000007.1:0-676 GCF_044460945.1 Micromonospora sp. NPDC049903 | reverse complement strand
GGCCGGGCGGGGGGGGCGGGCCCGCGGCGCCCCCCGCCCCGCCCCCCCCCCGCGGGGCGGGGGGGGGCCCCCCCCCGCCCCCGGGGGGGGGGGGGGGGGGGGGCCCCCCCCCCCCCCCCCGACACTCTGGGGCGGCCCGACTCGTGGGAGCGCACCCACGAGGCATCGATGACGGTGTTACGCGGACATTTCAGGCGAGTATCGCGGAAACTCTTGACGATCCATGTTAACGCTAACAAGCTAGGGGCCCCGTCACCTCGCTTCTGGAGTTCGTATGCAGGTGTTCGTCGGCTCCCGCACGCCCCGCCTCCGATCCCTCATCAGGCGGATGAACATCGACACCGTCCTCGCCCCGTTCCGGCAGCTCAGCACCTCAGTCGCCCGTCGACGGGCCACCGCCCTCACCGCGACCGCCGCGCTGCTCGGCGCCGGACTGGTCACCACCGGCGGCACCGCACAGGCCGCCGAGCCCTGGTCGCCCCGGTCGTCGTACACCTCGACCGACCGGGGCGAGGGGGCCCACACCGGGGCCGTGTTGCGGGCTGTGGTGGCGGGCCTCCGGGGCGGGGGGGGGCCCGGCCCGGGTTGGCGTCAGCGGTGTACCCCGAGAAACGGTGGACCCGGCCCGGGAGAAAAATCGGCCAGAGGACAAACCAGCCCGTTTATGAGGAAGGGG